>SCRI01000039.1 GCA_004298675.1 bacterium
ATCGCCGCCAGCGGCTTGCTCTACCCTGCCTGGGCGATGGTGGCCATGGCTGCCAGCGTTACGACCGTGTTGTTCAACTCCTTCGCCGGGCGACTCGTCAAGGGGACGGCGTCATGAAGAGCAATGTCTCCCCGTTTACCATCGTCGCAATCACGTCGATTGCAACGTTCCTCTCGAACCTCAGCGCCGGCATCGTGAACGTGCCCTTGCCGAAGATCGTGCAATCGTTCCATGGCGGCAACTTCGATCTCGTCTATGTGGTCATTTCGTACCTCGTACCGTACGCGGTCGTCATGCCGGTCGCCGGGAAACTAGGAGATGCGTACGGGCAACGGCGCGTCTTCCTCTGGGGACTGGGCCTTTACGCGGTCACATCAGCGTTCACGGGATACGCGCCGAATATCGCCGGCCTCGTCGCGTTGCATACGCTGCAGGGCCTCGGCGGCGGCATCATCTTGGTCTCGATCGTCTTCATCAGCGCGCAGATCCGCGAACGAACGGGCCTGGCCCTCGGAACCTGGCGAGCGGCGCTGCTCTCCGGCACGGTGGGCGGCCCGGTAGTGGGCGGTTACCTCAGCGCATACTGGGGCTGGCCTTCGATCTTCTGGGTAACTGCCCCAATCGCGGCGCTGGTATGGATTTGGGGCGCCTTCGCCTTAGAAGAGCTTCCGCGTAGCGGCGAGGGTCGCTTCGATTGGGTGGGATCGCTTTCGTTCATCGTGGCGTTCTCGGCGCTGGTCGTCGCGCTTGCCGCTTCGGGCTCAGCGATGGATACGATGGCCTCCGGCCTCTCCAAGGCGATCGGCGCGACGATGGGCGCGATGGCGCTCATGCTCTACGGACTGTTCATCGTCGGTCTCGCGGTTCTTTGGTTCAATCAGCGAACCGAGAAGCAACCGCTCTTCGACATGAGCCTGTACCGCATTCGTCCGTTCGTCCTGGGAAACGCCGGCACGTTCCTGGTCTGCGTCGGCATGTTCTCAGCGATGATGTTCGTTCCGCTCGAGCTTCAGTACGTGGGCGGCTACAGCGCTTTGCAAGCTTCTAATGTACTGTTACCGTTGGCAATCACGGCGATCGTCGTCGGTGTCTGGGGCGGTTGGCTCACGGATCACTTCGGCGCGGTGACCCCGTGGGTCACCGGCTTCACGATCATGGTCGCGGCTTTCATCTTGCTCGCACTCCTGGGGCCGTCGATCTCGCCGCTCGCGCTGGCCACGATTATGGTCATCGAAGGCGTCGGTATGGCGCTGCCCTTGGCGCCCACGGCGGTGTCCGCGCTCACCCACGTGCCGGAGGAATCGGCGGGCGAAGCCGGCGGCCTCTTCAACTTCTCCCATAACATGGGGCGCGCCGTCTCACTTGGCGTCTTCGGCGCCATGCTGCGATTTGGCAGCGCCGGCAGCTACACCCTGATCTTTCTTATTGCTGCGGCTGCGATGGTCATCGGTGCGTTGCTGGTTCTAGGACTGGCGCCCCGTCCGCATGTTGCCGCTCAGGCGTAGGAGGCCGACCGTGCGAATCCCAAAGATTGCTTCCGCTTGCTGCGCTCTCGGCGTCTGCGGCGCCATCGCCTGCTCCGTTGCGATGTTCGCCGTGCCGCTCGGCATCGTGGGAGCCGCTGCCGCAGCAGGCGCGAACACCGCGACGCATGGTATGGGTGCCATGACAGGGATGGCCGGAGCGGGAGGAAGCGCGCCATCGGCTACCCACCTCCCAGCTTGGGTCGCTATCCTCGATGACTACGGCAAGGCTCTCTTGAGCGGCTCCGTGACGCTCATGGTACTCGCGCTGCTGTTCCGCCGCTCGATCTTCGGCGTAACTACCGCCGTCATCGGCGGACTCGTGCTGTACTACGGCATGTATCTCCAGACAAATATGCCGCTCATGGAAGTCACCACCGGCTTCGGCCTCGTACTCCTGCTGCTCGCGATGTTGGGCTTACGGAGCCGCGTGGCGATGGAGTGACATCCTGCGTGCTCGCTACTGGCAGCTCGACGACAGCTTGAGCACATCCACGAAGACGATATCGTAGTCGGCATGCGCGCGCGAAGGTCGCGGGGATTCCAGCCATACTCGCGCTGGAAGGCGCGCATCTGCCCGGGCCCGCTGCCGCCCGGATCGACATTGAAGGCCAGCAACTGGACGCGATCGGCAAGCCCCGCGCCCTGAAGCGCGCGCTCGAATCTCACGAAGTGGGCCGCGATGATGGGGCAATACGTCGTGCAGTACGGAAAGACGAACGTCACGATCTGCACTTTGCCGCGGAAGTTTCTTGAACGCACGCGTCGGCCGACCTGACTGCTGAGGGTACAGCTGGGAGACCAGGGCCGCCATCGCCGCGGCGACGATCCCGCCGGCGACGCCAATCCGCGCGCGCTCTCCTCCGCAGAGCGAAAATTTCGTTCCATGGAGCGGCGCCTCGGCGCCATGCACGTACGCGCTGCCGTATACTAGAGGGGCGATGAAGCCGTTCCGCATCCACGCGTTCTTCCTAGGCGCCGTACTGTTCGGCGCAAGCCTCGCCGCCGCAAGCGCGGCCCCGCTGCAGCCGCTCATACCGATGCACGGTATCGTGCTGGCGCAGACCTCCGCGAACCAAGCGATCGTGCGGAACGACGCGGTTGCGCAGATGCTCCCCGCGCAGACGCGCGCCTACCGCATACCGCAGGGCGCTCATCTCCATCCCGGCGAGCAGTTCGACGCGTACCTAAAAACCACGACCTCTCCGTGGACGCTCGAGGACCTGGACCCCGGCACCCGTTATGCCGTTGGACAGGCATTTCCCAGCGTGACCCGCTTTCTCGAGGTAGGAGACAAGCTGCCTGACGTACCTCTCGTCGATCAGCACGACCAGCCGGTGCAGTTCTCGGACTTTCGCGGTAAGACGACGCTGCTTACCGTCATCTACGCGCGCTGCACCGATATCTGCCCGGTGATCACCCGCAAGTTCGTCTCGATTGCGTCCACCCTGTCCCCCAAGAGATTCCACTTCGTCGAGGTGACGATCGACCCGAACAACGACACGCCGAGCGTCTTGCAGGCGTATGCGCACAAGTACGGGGCGGTTGGCCCCCAGTGGACATTCCTGGCGGGTGAGCCGCGCGTCGTGGGAAAGCTGCTCGCGCAACTGGGAATATCGAGCGTGCACGGTAGCGATCACGTCACCGTTGCCGGAGATCGGCAGGTGGGCGCCAGTGACGCCCTGATCGACCACAGCGAGCCGCTGGTCATCATCGACAAGAACGGGCGCATCGCGTCGATCATCCAGAATGCGGCTGTGTCGCCGAGCATGATCATCGCCCAGGCACGGCACGACGACGGCCTGGTGTCGAACGGCTTCAAGCGCTTCGAACTGGCGGCGACGTCGCTGGTCTACTCGGTCTGCGGCGGTTTTCTGGTGGGCGAAACCACGGTCATGGTGGGCTTCTGGATCTTAGTCATCGGCCTGCCGATCACCACGTTCGCCCTCTGGCAGATCTGGCGGCGCGTCTTCTCCGATCGCAGCCACGCCTAGACTCGTCCGACAACCCGGCATGCGCGCGAATCGAGCGCGGTTTGTAAGCCTGACTACCGAAGAGTGAGGCACGTTGCGCTATCCTGCTCGTACGAGACATAAGGAGCGCAATTGATTACTCGGGTAGTCCGCTGGGTTCTCACAGACCTGCCGGAGACGATCGATCGGCAGTGTCTCCTCAGGGTCAAGACCACTTTTGACGGGCATGTGAAAGCCGGTCGCATGCACCACATCATCAACCTCGACCGGGTGGGTGAGTGGCAGAATGAAGCGACCACATCCATCATCACAATCTTGCGAACGCTGAGGAACGCGGGTGGCACGCTTCGACTCGTCACGACGCGCTCGGATATACGCGCTGCCCTCTCCCTTGCTGGACTGGACAAGATTCTTGGCGTCTACACGGATGAAGTGGCTGCCTCCGCGGTGACCGAGGACAACACGGCAAAGCCTGGACGTGCTCTCCATGCGCGCGAAGCGTCGACTCGAACGGACACGCAAGTTCGCGTGGTAAAGAGCGTCCGCTCTCTTCTGACGCTCCTCTTGCTACTTTTGCCGAGTGCCGGCGCACGGGCGGCAAGTATAGCACAGACTGACGCGAGTCCGGGAGCGATACGCACTACGGATGCTCAAGAGATCGTGCAGCGCCTCATCGAGCGCGAGCCCGACTTACAGACATATCGCGCACACGTTAACGTGAAGATCCGTATGAGGAGTTTTCCATTTCTTGCGCCGGCACTCAAGGGCCAGGTCTACTTCGAGCGGCCGGGCAAGTATGAAGTGATCTTCGACCACGTGCCTTTCTATGCCAAGGGCTTCGAGCGCGTTTACGGGGACATTGGTGACCCCTCGGATTGGTATCAGCGCTTCCAAGTCTCATATTCCGGACAGGCCATCGTAAGCGGCCATCCCGACATCGTGCTGACGCTCGTTCAGCGCGTGCGCGGAATGATCGATCATGAACGCGTCATGGTCGATCCCACGACCTGGCACATCGACCAAATGGAGTGGCGTTACTACAATGGCGGTGTCATCACGATGTCGCAGCAATATTCCAATGAGGACGGCTTTGACATGGTTATTCGTCAATCGGCCGACATCCGGATACCACACTTTTCCGCCATCGGGGAGGCCGACCTGAGCGACTATCGGACGAACGTCGCAATCGATGATGCCACGTTCGCGAAGAACCGCCGATAGCAAGTCCGTGGCCCCGCGTCTGATCTCCGCGCTCTCGCGTGACCCGCCCGCCGATCAGTGCGCCATTCTCGCCGGCATGGCGCCTACGAGCTCCTCGAAGGCGGACTGCCCATCCCGGCACCGATGACGACCGCGTCGTACGCTTGACAGTTCATGGATACATGATATATCGTCATGTCAAATGGCTAAGCTGCGTATTCGTCCAGGTCTCTCGCCGGAGCCCGAGGAGTCGGCGGACCTGCTCTACGCCAAGTTCATGAGCGGGCTGGCCGATCCAACGCGCCTGCGCATCGTGCGCTTCCTCATCGACGGCCCGCGCTCGGTGGGCGAGATTGTCGAGCATCTGGGCATGAGCCAGAGCCGGGTGAGCAACCACTTGGCCTGCCTCAAATGGTGCGGCTACGTCGATACTGAGCGCCAAGGGCGCAGCATCATCTACCGGATCACGGACCGCCGCATCCGCAAGATCCTCGAGTTGGCGCAGGCCGTCGTCGGCGAGAACGCCGCACACATCGCCGCCTGCACCCGAATCGACCTCGAGGCGTAGTCGTGAGATCAGAGTCGCCGTTCGACTGGCTTGTAGCGCTCGGCGCGGCAGCGGCGGCCCTTGTCTGCTGCGCGACCCCGTTCGTGCTTGCCGCGACCGGGTTCTCACTCACGGCACTTGTACTGACAGGCGCACGCCGCTTCTCTGTGGTCGCGGCTGCTGCGGTAGGTGCGCTCGTTGTCGTAGCATTCGTCGTGCGCCGCCGCCGTGCGGCGGCGTGCCGCGCGCGGAGTGCGAAAGGCCTGCCGGAGGCACGTGTTGGTCACGAGTAATGCCGGGAACAGGTCGGGCATCGAACGCTTCGCCGAAGGAACGAGCTAAACTCGTCTCCCGCCCATGACGTGGCCGTAGCGCCTCATACGCCTCGCCACCTTCGTCGGACAATCTTGATTGGATTCGCGGCTGGCACGTGGCTGACGCTTACATCGGCCTCCTTTCCGGCGCCTGAGAACGAAAAGCGCAATGGGTCCGTCAACTTAGGAGGTATCGCTTGATGGCGGATAGGACGCAAGAGAGCGGGAAGCGCCTGGAAGACAGTGAGCTCATTTCCTGTTGCCCGCCGGCTGTGGGGAGTAACCTGCTTGCTTCCGGAAAGAAGCGGCAGCACCGCAAAGACGCGCTCATCTTCGAGCAAGGGGATCCCGCAACGAGCGTCATGCTCATCGAAGCGGGCTCCGCAGTATGGTTTCGTGAGAACGTTGGCGGCCGCCGCCTGATCGTCAAACTCGAGGGGCCAGGCCAGAGTCTGGGCCTGCCCGCCGTCGTGGCCGGATCTCCGCGGCTCGTGAGTGCTGCGGCTCTCGAGCCGCTGACGGTCGTCGAGATCCCGAGTAGCGCGATCCTCGACGTGATGCTCAGGGACGCTGCCATGGCGACGCGTATTGCCCGCATTGCATTAGAAGATTACATGAAGCTCTTGGATTTCGTGATGGAGGTAACGTTTCACCCCGTATCCCATCGCATTCTCCGATTACTCTTGCGCCTTGAAGAACAAGGACGACGCTTGGATGTGACGCTGCGCCACCGCGACTTCGCCGATATGGTGGCGACGACACGTGAAACCTTTACGGCTCAACTTGGAGCACTCGAACGGTCAGGTCTTATCGCGCGGAGCGGCCACGACGTGTATATCGTCAACCCATCGGTCGTACGGACGATGATCGAAGAGCCGTATACATGACACGGCGTGCGTCGCAGAGGCCGGGTCGCCGCGTTCACTTCTGCTCTCAGGTGTCATCATCTTGGATGTGCTCAAGCCCGTCGTCGAGCTGCCAGCAGCGAGCATGTAGGAACACGGCGACGAGCGTAGGGTCGAATTGTCCACCGGCGTTTGCCAGTAGCTCTGAGAGCGCCTCGTTTTGCACGATAACCGGGCGATACGGCCGCGGCGAGGTCATCGCGTCGTAAGCGTCGCAGATCGCGATGATTCGTGCCGGGCGGGGAATCGCCTCGCCCTGCAAGCCCCGCGGGTAGCCCAAGCCGTCATACCGCTCGTGGTGTGCCCCGACCGCAAGCGCGACCGCATGCATGTGGCTCCCGGTCAGCCGGGACAGGAACTGCTCGCCAACCGCGGCATGTCGTTGCACCGTCATGCGCTCGTCGTCCGTCAGGGGGCCGGCTTTCAGTACGATGGCCTCCGGGACGACGATCATCCCGATGTCGTGC
>SCRI01000004.1 GCA_004298675.1 bacterium
TCGCGCATCAGGGCCTGACGCTCTTCGTACGAGAGCGCGTACCAGTTCACGTGTTCGCCGCGCCGCTTGTCCATCGGATAGAAGCAGTAGAAGCGGCGGCGGGGGATCCGCCCCCATAGGCGCGTCGCGGCGCCATCCGCTTGTTGCGCCATGAGCTCGTCGAAGGCTTGGTGCCAGGCCGGTGAGTACGGCTTGAGCTCGCGCTCGCGCAGTTGGGCGTGGATCTTGGCGCTGGCGTCATAGAGACCCAACTCGAGCACCGAGACGTAGGAGGAGCGCGGCGTCAGGTAGTCGTTGAGCGCCAGCGCGTCGACGCACATCTCCGTCCGCGCCAACTCCTCGAAATCGCGCGCGTAGTGCACCAGCATAAGGTCGCCCTTCGTGCCCAGCACCTGCACCGGCGCGAGATCGTGGTCGGGGTCCTCGGCCAGCCCGGCGAGGTAAGCCTGCGCCTCCCGCGTCACGGCGGTACGCCGCTCGGCTGGCAGCGCTGCCCAGCGGCGCCGGTCGAAGCCGTAGAGGCGATGCAGGATGCTCCAGCTATCGAGGGTCTCGTTGACGTCCGGATTACGCATGATGCGCGTCCCCTTCTGTGTTGGGGTTGAGGCTCCCCGGTTCGCGCTCGCGCGCGTGCAGATGCAGTGGTGGACGCCGTTTCAGCAGGCCGGGGGCGTCGAGTGCCGTGGAGCGTGCTGCGGCGCCAACCCAGGCCGCCAGAGCCGCCGCAGCGTGCTCGCGCGCCGCGAGTTCGCCAATGGGCTGCGCGGCGGCGCGCAAGAGTTTGGCTGCGCCGGCGAGGTTGCCGCGTTGCAGGTGGAGCAGCGCTGCCGCGCATTGGATGAGGGCGCGCTCCTGCGGGTCACCCGTGCGGTGCCAGCGCTCCTCCAAGACTTCGTGTGCTTCGAAGTAGCGCTCGCCGTTCCACAGGCGTGAAAACTCTGCTAGTTCATCGCGCATGCATGCCGCCGCTGTTTCAAGTGCGCGCCGCAGGCGACCAGGCCCTTCTTCGCGTCATGCGGAACGTAGCCGTAAAAGGTGACATCATGATTACGGCGCAGAGCGCGTCAGCGTTCATTGAAACCGAGCAGCGGCTCGGTGCACACAACTATGCCCCACTCGACGTGGTGATCTCCCACGGCGAGGGAGTCTGGCTCTACGACGTCGAGGGACGCCGCTATCTGGATTGCATCAGTGCCTACTCGGCGGTCAACCAGGGTCATCGCCATCCGCGCATCGTGGCCGCGCTGGTCGAACAGGCCGGGCGCATTGCGCTCACCTCGCGCGCGTTGCGTCACGATCGCTTTGCCTCGTTTCTGGAGCGGCTGACTGCGGTCTGCCGCCAGGAGATGGCGTTACCGGTGAACACCGGCGTCGAAGCCGTCGAGACCGCGATCAAGCTCGCGCGTCGCTGGGGTTATCGCGTGAAGGGCATCCCCGCGGGGCAAGCGCGCATCGTCGTGGCCCGCAACAACTTCCACGGCCGCACCACCACGGTGATCGGTTTCTCTAGCGAGGAGCAGTATCGCGCCGATTTCGGACCTTTTACTCCGAACTTCGATCGCGTCACGTTCGGCGACATCGATGCGCTGCGCGAGGCGATTGGTCCGCAGACCTGCGCGGTGCTCTTGGAGCCGATCCAAGGCGAAGGTGGCGTGGTCGTCCCGCCCGAGGGTTATCTGCGCGCGGTACGCGAGTTGTGCAGCGAGCAGCGCGTGCTCTTCGTAGCCGACGAGATTCAGACGGGCTTTGGACGCACGGGCGATCTCTTCGCGTGCGACCACGAGGGCGTGGTGCCGGACATCTTGATCGTGGGCAAGGCTCTGGGCGGCGGTCTCTATCCCGTCTCGGCGGCGCTTGCTTCGCGCGAGCTGATGCTGCTGTTCGGCCCAGGTGACCACGGCAGCACCTTCGGCGGTAATCCGTTGGCCTGCGCCGTAGGCGAAGCGGCACTCGACGTGTTGGTCGACGAGCACCTAGCCGAACGCGCGCGGCGTGCCGGCGCGCGTTTGAGCGAGGGCCTGCGTGCCGCTGCCGGTAGCCGCGCGCGCGAGGTGCGCGGCCGCGGCCTGTTGCTCGGCGTCGATCTATACGGCCCCGCGCGCCCGCTGGCCAACGCGCTGCGCGAGCGCGGCGTCCTGGCGAAGGATACGCACGGCACGGTGCTGCGCATCGCGCCGCCGCTCGTGATCGAAGATGCCGAGATCGATATGCTCTTGAGCGCGTTCGCGGAGGCGATCGCCACGCTCTAGCGCGGTACGGCGCGAAGGGAGGGCCTCCGCGATGGGCAGACGCTCTGGACTGGGTGCGGTCTTCGAGCCGCGCGGCGTCGCCGTGATCGGCGCGAGCGATCGTGAGGGGAGCGTGGGGCGCACGCTGCTGCGCAACATGATCGAGCGCCCGTTCGGCGGCACCGTCTATCCCGTCAATCCCGCGCACGAGCAGGTGCTTGGGATCAAGGCCTACCGTTCCTTGGGTGATGTTCCCGGCGTCGTGGATCTCGCCGTCATCGCCACGCCTGCGGCGAGCGTCCCGGAGGTGGTGCGCGATTGCGCCGATCACGGGGTGCGCGCCGCCGTCATCATCTCGGCCGGCTTCAGCGAAACCGGCGCCACCGGCGTGGAGCTGGAGCAGCGTGTCGCAGAGGAGGCGCGGCGCGGCAGAATGCGGATTATCGGCCCGAACTGCGTGGGCGTGATGGATCCCGTGCGCGGCCTCAACGCGACGTTTGCAGGCGGAGGCGCGCTGCCGGGGCGAGTGGCCTTCGTGAGTCAGAGCGGCGCGCTGTGCACGGCGATCCTGGACTGGAGTCTGGAGGCCAACGTCGGTTTCAGCAAGTTCATCTCGATCGGCACGATGCTCGACGTGGGCTGGGGCGACATCATCGCCTATCTTGGAGACGATCAGCAGACCAGCAGCATCCTGCTGGCGATGGAGTCAGTAGGCGATGCCGCGGCGTTTCTCTCCGCCGCCCGCGCCGTCGCGCGCGCGAAGCCGATCATCGTCATCAAGTCTGGGCGTACGGGCGAGGCGGCGAAGGCGGCCGCCTCCCATACCGGAGCGCTGACCGGCAGCGACGACGTCTTGGACGCCGCCTTCCGGCGCTGCGGTGTGCTGCGCGTCGACCGCATCGACGAGCTCTTCATGATGGCCGACATTCTCTCCAAGCAGCCGCCGCCGGCGGGACGGCGGCTCGCCATCGTCACCAATGCGGGCGGTCCGGCGGTTCTGGCGACCGACGCGCTGATCTCCGGCGGTGGCGAGCTGGCGGCGCTGGCTGCGCAGACGCTAGCGGGACTGAATGCGCTGCTGCCCGCTCACTGGAGCCACGGCAATCCCGTCGACTTGCTAGGCGATGCCGACGCGGAGCGCTATGCGCGCGCGGTCGACCTCGTGGCACGCGATCCCGGCGCCGACGGTCTGTTGGTGATCTTCGCGCCGCAGGGGATGACCCGGGCGGGCACGGTGGCGCAGCGCTTGACCCCTTTTGCGCACGTGCCGGGGAAGCCGGTCTTGGCGAGTTGGATGGGTGGTGCGACGATCGAACCGGGGGCCGCGATTCTCAAGGAATCCGGCATTCCGCACCTGGCCTACGCCGATACGGCGGCGCGGATGTTCAACTATCTCTGGAAACGCCGCCAAGCCATCGCCGCGCTCTACGAGACGCCGGAGCCGCTGCACCCAAGCGAAGTCGGCGCAGAGAGCCGCTCGCGCGCCGACGAGGTGCTGGCGGCGGTGCGCGCGCAGGGCCGTACGCTGCTGACGGAGATCGAATCCAAACGCGTCCTTGCAGCCTACGGCATTCCGGTGACGCCAACGCTGCTTGCCGCCACCGCCGACGACGCGGTTTCCGCTGCCGAGCAGCTAGGCTATCCCGTCGTCGTGAAGCTGAACTCGACCAGCGTGACGCACAAAGCTCGTGCCGGCGGCGTGCGGCTCAACGTTACCACCGCCGCGGGCGTGCGCAGCGCCTACGGCGAGATCGCGGAACGCACGGGGGCGGCGTTCGAAGGGGTCAGCGTGCAGCCGATGGTGAGCCAGAGCGGTTACGAAGTGATGATCGGCAGCAGCGTCGACGCGCAGTTCGGACCGGTCATCGCGTTTGCACTGGGGGGAAGCCTGGTAGAGGTGGTTGCCGATCGCGCCATCGCGCTGCCCCCGCTGACCACCACGCTCGCGCGACGCATGCTGGAGCGCACGCGCATCTACCGTGTGCTGGCGCGCGCGAACGGCGCTGCGCCAATCGACCTGTCCGCGCTGGAGGCGCTGGTAGTGCGCTTCTCGCAACTGGTCGTCGATCGTCCGCGCATTCGTGAGATCGACGTCAATCCGCTGCTGGTCTCAAGCGCCGGTGCCGTTGCGCTGGACGCACGGATTGTGCTGCACGACGGTGCCGTGGCGGACGCGGAGCTGCCGCGCCCGGTGATCCGCGCCTTTCCCGAGCGCTACGTCTGGGCGTGGGCGCTGCAGAACGGCGAACGGGTGCGCATCCGCCCGATCCGTCCGGAGGACGAGCCCGCGACCAGCACCTTCCATCGAACGCTCTCGGAACACAGCGTGCATCTGCGCTACGGCGGCATCCCAACGCTGGGGGAGCGGGTGGCACACGAGCAGCTCAGCCGCATGTGCTTTATCGATTACGATCGCGAGATGACGCTGGTGGCGGAGCGGACCAATGCTGCGGCGGGGGATGGCGCGATCGTGGGCGTGGGCTCGCTGGTGCGTCTGCACGATGAGGACGGAGCCGAATTCGCCGTGCTCGTGAGCGATGGATATCAACATCGCGGGCTCGGCAGCGAGCTACTGACGCGCCTCATCGAGATCGCGCGCACGGAGCGCTGGGGCGCGCTGGTCGGCTACATCATGCAGGAGAATCTCGTGATGCAGGAGGTCTGCCGCCGGCTCGGGTTCTCCGTGCGCTACGATCCGGCCGAGGGGATGGTCGTGGCGCGCTTGGAGACGCGCGCTTAGTCTCCGAGCAGCTCGCGGATCGACTTCGGCAACGCCTCGAGCACCTTGGAGGCTTCACCTTCGGAGACGCGTTGCTCGAGCACGCGCAGCACCGCGCCGACGATCGCGGCCAGCTCGTCGTCGTCCACGTCCTGCGTGATGTCTTCGCCGGCGCGCAGCAGAAAGTTGGCACGGTTGCGGTCGCGCAGCGGCGTGTGGCCGGGTTGCCAGCCCTCGAAGTAGATGCCACGGATCAGCGTAGGAAGCTGGGAGGCAAGATGTGCCGATAATTCCAGCGGCAGGTGATCGCGCACGGCGTGCAGCGTGCCGCGCAACGCCTGCAGCGCCAGATGGCGGTCGCTCCACTCGAGTTCGATCATGATGTCGTTGAGCCAGGCGCCGGCGTCCTGAGCGGCGCTGTCGAAGAGTGCGACATGTCCCGTCGCCATGGTGACTACCCCCGTGGGACTCCCGCGTGCGTCATTGGATAGAGGCATACCAGAGTGCTGAGGGGGGCTCGCGAAGACGGCGTGAAGGGGCTTAGGAGACGCCTCCGGGCGTGCGCTCCAAGCGTGCGGCGGGGAGCGAGATGATGAAGGTCGTCCCCTTGCCTTCGCCGGATGCCACGCGCGCCGATCCGCCCAACTTTGCCAGCAGATCGGCGACGACGGCCAGGCCCAGACCCGAGCCTTGGGCCGGATGCGCGCGTTCGCCCCGGTAGCCTTGCTCGAAGACGTGCGGCAAGTCGGTGTCCGGAATGCCGGGGCCGGTATCGGTGATCGTGACGACGAGATCGTCCTCGGGGTTGTCGCAGGTGAACTCGATCGTTCCCCCGGCGGGCGTGTAGCGCACGGCGTTGAGCAGCACGTTCTGCAGGATCTGGCCTACGCGCCGGGCGTCGCCGTGGAAGTACATGCACTCGCCACGCTGGGCCACGCCGCACTGCCGGTAGATCAGCTCGATGCCCTTGGCGCGGGCGGCGCCGCTGACGGATTGCGCTTGATCGTTCATCAGTGCGCAAATGTTGAACGTCTCCAAGCGGATCGGCAGCAGCTCCTCGACGGCCTGAGGCTTGAGCGCCATGTCGTTGAGCAGAGCGCTTGCAGCCTGCACGGAGGCCAGCACGCCGCGCAGGCGTTCGCGCTGCGGGTCCATCACCCCGTCGACGATACCTTCGAGCGTAGCCTGGGCCACGGAGAGCGGGTTCCCGATCTCGTGTCGCAGCGTGGCGAGGTAGGTTGCCTGCAGACGGTCGCGGCGGCCCAACAGCTTGACGAGGCTGAGCAGACGCTGAGCGAGCGGATCCTCCGTATCGTGGACCAGGCTTTCGAAACTAGCGCGCGCCTCGTCGCTCTTGCCGAGCAAGAGGGCGTCGATTCCGTGCAGCAGGCGCTCCATGCGCGCCGTATTCCCTGCGCGTTCCCCTCGACCATTTGCCGGAGCGGGCCGGCTATTGCGCGGTGTAGGCTCCGTCGATGACGAGTTCCGTGCCGGTGACGAAGCGCGATTCGTCGGAGGCCAGGTAGAGGACGCCGGAGGCGATGTCGTCGGCCTCGCCGAGGTGCCCTACCGGGTGTAGTGCCTCCACGGCTTTGCGTGCCGCCACGGGGTCGCTCTGCTGGCTAAAGAAGTGCTCCACCATCGGCGTCACGATGTACGCTGGGTGGATCGAATTGACGCGGATGCGGTAGCCGGCGCGTGCGCAGTAGAGCGCCGCCGATTTCGTGAGCAGGCGTACCGCGCCTTTGCTGGCGCAGTAGGCCGCCAGCCCGGGGTCGCCCACGAGGCCCAGAATGGAGGAGAGGTTGACGATCGAGCCGCCCCCAAAGGCCTTCATCGCGCGGATGCCGTGCTTGACTCCGAGGAAGACACCGTCGGCGTTGATCGACATCAGATGACGCCAGCTCTCCAGCGTGGCCTCCTCGACGTTGCCTGTCGTCGCGATGCCGGCGCTGTTCACCACGATGTCCAGCCGTCCGAAGCGCGCGAGCGTCTGCTCGACCACCGCCTCCCAGGCCGTCTCGGATGAGACGTCGTGCATGACGAAGCTGCTCTCCGAGATCGCCGCCGCCTCACGTGCCGCTTGCTGTCCGCTGCGCTCGTCCACGTCGCTCACCACCACGCGCGCGCCTTCGCGCGCGAGCATCAGCGAGCAAGCCTTCCCGATGCCCATGGCGCCGCCGGTGACGATCGCCACCTTGCCCTCGACTCGGTTCATGCGCTTTTCCTCCCGTACGGGGCCCACGCTAGCGGCCTAGCCCACCGGCTTGGAGAGCGTGCGCCAGAGATAGAACGTAGCGTATGATTCCCAACCGCGCCAGCGTTTAGCGAGGCTGCGCAGGGCATCGGGTGCGGTGTAGCGCGCGCCGTAGGCGAGGCCGGCCGCGCGCTGGAGCGCTACGTCGCCGGCGGGCAGGCTATCGGTGCGCGCGAATCCGCGCATGGCGACGTACTCCGCCGTCCAGCGCCCCACGCCGCGCAAGTGGCAGAGGTGCGCGATGAGCGACTCGGTCTCCAAGGTTCGCAGCGCCTCGAAGTCCAGCGTGCCTTCCACCACGGCGCGTGCGGCCAGCACGATCGCGCGCGACTTCGCGCGCGTGGCACCGATGGTTGCCAGCGCCTCCGGATCCAGCGGCGCCAACTGTTCGGGCGACGGCAAGGCCAGGCGCTGTTGGCCCCGCACCGCCAGCGGTTGGCCGAAGCCCGTGGCTAGGCGGCGTTTGAGCGCGTGCGCGAAGGCGGTGCTGATCTGCTGGCCGAGAATCGCCCATAGCAGCGCGTCGAAGGGCGTAGGCGTCTGCGGAACTTTGACGCCGTGAAAGCGCCGCTCGAGCGCGGCCATCGTTGGATCCGGTGCCACGGCGCGTGCAAACGCCGCCAGGTCCACCTGCGCCCCCACCATGTTGGAGGCCACCTCGCTCACGGCACTGCGGTCGCGCGCGTGGGGAGTGTGCTCCCACGCGGCCACGCGCAGCGCGATCTCACCGTCCGCGAGCAGCACGTCGAGCGCGGCGCGATTACCGTTGACCGCCACCACGCGCCGGTAGGTCGTGCCTTCGACCACGTCCACGGCATCCTGTGGATCGCGGTGCCAATACTCCAGCATCGCGTGCGCGTCGAAGGGTAAGCGGTGGGTCAACGTCTGCGTCATACCAGGGTGCTTCGATGCGGCCACCGCTCCAGCCATTGTTCGAAGGCGTCCACCGCCATCGGTTTTGCGAAGAGAAAGCCTTGCGCGATCCGGCAGCCTTCGCGCGCGAGCCAACTCTCCTGTTCTTCGGTCTCGATGCCTTCGGCCAGCGTGTCGAAGCCCAGGCTCGTGCTGAAAGCGATGATGGCGCGTGCGATCGCGGCGGCGGTCCGGTCGGTTGGGAGCCCCTCCACGAAGCGGCGATCCACTTTGAGCATGTCGATCGGGAGCTCGCGGATATAGGCCAGCGAGGAGTAGCTGGTTCCAAAATCGTCCAGCGCGATGCGCAGTCCAAGATCGCGGCAGTGTTGGAGCACGCGCCGCGTGGTCAACAGATCGGTGATTGCGACGCTCTCCGTGACCTCCAGTCCAATGGTCGTGGGGTCGGCGCCGGTCTCGCCGAGCACGTCGTCCAGATCGGAGAGAAACTGCGGGTCCTGCAGTTGGCGTGCGGAGATGTTGACGGTCACGCGCAGTGCTTTGCCCGCGTCGTTCCAGCGTTTGGCCTGCAGGCACGCCGTCGCCAGCGCCCACGCACCGATGGGAATGATCAAGCCGGACTCCTCCGCCAGACCGATGAACTCGGCCGGAGCCGCCACGCCGATGCCTGGCCGGTTCCAACGGATGAGCGCCTCCGCGCCTACGACGGCGTGCGAGACGAGGTTCACAAACGGCTGATAGACCAGGGTGAACTCCTGCGCTTCGAGGGCTCTACGCAGTCCCGTCTCCAAGTGGCGTCTGCGTGAGACTTGCGCGGCCAAGGCGTCGCTGTAGAAGCGGAAGCGGTTGCGCCCGTCGTCCTTGGCGCGGTGCATGGCGACGTCGGCCTGCAGCAGCAACTCCTCGGCATCGATGTGACCGTTGGAGATGACCGCGCCCACGCTAGCGGACAGATGCACTTGCTCCTCTCCCACGACGTAGGGTTCCGCCAGCGTCCTGCAGATGCGCCGCGCCGCGTATTCCACGGCATAACGCGTGCTGGGGTGCGGTAGGAGTGCCGCGAACTCGTCGTCACCCAAGCGGGCCAGGACGGTGTCGTCGCTCAGGATGCCGCGCAGCCGCGATCCGGTCTCCAGCAAGATGCGATCACCGGTGCTGTGCCCAAGCGAGCTGTTGACGTGCTTGAAGCGGTCCAGACCGATGGCGAGCACGGCGACGCGCGCGTCGGTGTCGGCTCCGTTTGCCACGCGGTCTGAGATGTAGCGTGAGAAGTAGGTGCGGTTGGGCAGTCCCGTCAGCGGATCGATGGATGCCAGCTCAACGATCCACTCCTGTTGTTGGCGCGTCAGCAGGTGGCGTGAAAAGAAGCCCGCGAGCAGCTCGACGTAGGTGTGGTCCTCTTCGTCGAACGGCGTGGCGCGCGGCGCGGACGAGGCGAACGAGAGCACGTAGTTGCGTCTGCCGACGCGGAAGCTCGCGCCGATGTAGGTACGCAGATGATGGGCGGTGACGGCCCGCCGGGCGCGCGCGCGCTCCACCGTTTGCAGGTCCATGGAGGAAAACGTGCGACCCTGTTCGAGTACGAGTTGCGCCGCCGATTCCCTGAGCGGCAGGCCGGCGTAGAGCGCGGGGTCGCCGAAGTTCTCTAGATAGTCGATCGCGCACAGATCGCCGTCGACGTGCACCACGCTGCCGCGCTCCAGTCCAAGAGCGCGTCCACCTTCGACGAGGATGGCATGCGAGAGGGTGCGATGATCCAGGTCTTGGCGGCCGACGAGCCGCCACAGGGTGGTGAGTGCCGACTCGCGCCGGCGCGCGCGCTCCGTCGTGGTGCCTTCGAAGGCGAGGCCAACGGTGCCGGTCACGCCGCCGCCGGCCGCGAAGAGCGGCTGCACGCGGCATTGCAGGTTACGTTCGGCACGCTGCACGCTGCCGGAGGCCGCTTGCCCCGCTAGTGCGGAGCGGTGCATGGCGATGATGGTTGCGCTGGATTCGTCCGGCCCCAGATATTCGTGGATGCCGCGGCCGATGGCGCCTTCAGATGCCAGGCCCAAGTGCTCGAGCGCCGAGCCGCATGTGGACGTGATGCGTAAGTCGGCGTCGGTGGTCCAGAGGGCCGCGGGGAGGTGTGACAGCAAGAGGCGCAGGCATGCGTCGGCGTCTAATGGCGGCTCGGTTGCCATACGGTCGTCTCCCCGGACTACGCCGTATCGGATTTAACCGTCCCGTGCTCCGCTCGACTCACACCCGGATGCAGGGACGACGCCGATGGGTTCAGGATACCATACGATACGAACGAGCGACAATCTGTTTGAGGCCGCTCCTTCGGTCAGCCTCTCACGCCACCCTGTCAGAGTTTGAAACGTCAAGCCGCCTTCGCGGAGAGGCGCTCGAGGGAGCGGTATTGGATCGCCTCACCGACGTGTCCCGCGTCGATGGCTTGCGAGCCGGCGAGATCCGCGATCGTACGCGCCACTCGCAGGATGCGATCGTAACCGCGCGCGGAGAGGCGTTTCGCCCCCACGGCGGCGCGCAGCAGCGCCGTGCCTGCGGTGTCGAGTTTGCAGTGCTGAGCGGATAGCGCGCTGGGAAGTTGCGCGTTGGCGTAGATGCCGCAGCCCGCATAGCGTGCCTGTTGACGCGCACGTGCCTCTTCGACGCGGGCGCGCACCGCGCTCGACGGCTCGGCGGGGTTGCGCCGCATGAGGTCGTCGAGCGGGACGCGCGGCACATCTATCTGCAAGTCGAGCCGGTCGAGCAGCGGCCCCGAGAGCTTGGAGGCATAACGCGCCACGGTGGCGCCGTCGCAGCGGCACTCGCGCAACGGGTCGCCGCGGTAGCCGCAGGGGCAGGGGTTGGCGCTGCAGATCAGCATGAAGCGCGCCGGAAAGGTGAAGGTGCCGCTGGCGCGTGACACGGTGATGGCGCCTTCTTCCAGCGGCTGGCGGAGCGCTTCGATGGTGGCGCGGCCGAACTCCAGCAACTCGTCCAGCATCAACACGCCGTGGTGGGCCAGGCTGATCTCGCCTGGCCGCGGAGGTGAGCCGCCGCCGGCGAGCGCGACCTGCGTCACGGTGTGGTGCGGCATGCGGAAGGGGCGTGCCCGCACCAGCCCGGTACCGCTGGCGAGCAGTCCGCTGACGCTGTAGAGCTTGGTGACTTCGAGCGCCTCGTCGTTGGTCAGCGACGGCAGAATGGAAGGCAGACAGCGCGAGAGCATGGTCTTGCCGCAGCCGGGCGGGCCGACCAGCAGCACGTTGTGACCGCCGGCGGCGGCGATCTCCAGCGCGCGTTTGGCACCCTCTTGACCGCGCACGTCGGCAAAGTCGTGCGCGAAGCATGTCTCGCCGGCGGCGGGCGGCGCGCCGGCGGTGCGCCGGTACTTCGCGCCGTGGCCGCAGAAGACGGCGACGGCATCGCTGAGCGTGCGCGCCGGGTACAGCTCCATCCCCTCGACCAGCGCCGCCTCTTCGAAGTTGGCCTCCGGCAGCACGATCTTCGTGAAGCCGCAAGCGCGTGCGCCCAGCACCATCGGCAGGACGCCGGTGACGGCTTGCGCCGTGCCGTCCAGCGCCAGCTCCCCGATGACGACGAACTCCGCCAGCAGCGCGCGCTCGATCTGCTCGTCGATGGCCAGCAGTGCGCAAGCCAAGGCGAGATCGAAGCCGGGGCCCTGCTTGCGGATGTCGGCGGGGGCGAGGTTGACGATCAAGCGACCCGCGGGATAGCGGAAGCCGGAGTTGGCGACGGCGGCGCGCACGCGCTCGCGGGACTCGCCCAGTGCGCGGTCGGGGAGGCCGACGAGCACGAAGGACGGCGTACCCGGCGAGGCGTCGGCCTCGACGCGCACGACGTAGCCGTCGATCCCGTGCATGGCCGCGGAGTAACCCAGTGCGAGCATCTTGCCTGCTTACTGCGTGGCAACGCCGCCCCCGCAAGTGCCTCGTGGAAGCTTGCGTTTCCCTTGCGCTTGCGTTGTGCTTGCGCTAGAATGAGCTGGTGAAATATGCCGTCGTCTTGGACCGGGGCGTGCGCCTGAAGCTCAACCGCGCGGCCGTGGATCGGGCGTTCGAGCGTGCCTACCGGAACAAAGGCGCCCGGGCGCTCGCAAGCGTCGCCCATACCTTTGGTCTGAGCAAGACCGAGCTAGGTCGGCTCTTCCGCGTGACCCGTCAGGCTATCGACGATTGGTTCGCCAGAGGGGTCCCTCCGGCGAGAATCGCGGACGTCGAACGCATTGCAAGCCTCGCCGCCACGCTTGAGCGCCGCTTCAAGCCGGAGCGCCTCCCGCAAATTGTTCGCAGCCCGCTCCCGGGTCTGCAAGGGCGCACGATCCTAGCGGCGATTGCCGAGCGCGGTGCCGTTTCCGTGCTGGACATGCTCGATCGCGCCTTCGCCTATAGCGTCGCGTGAAGTTTCGCCGCGTCACGCGCGGCGGCGCGTACTACCGCGTTTGCGATCCCGCGTGGGTCGATCCCACCTCCACGGCGTACGCCAAGCGCATGGGAGGAAGATGGAATCCAAGGGGCGCGTTTGGAGCGCTTTATCTGAGTCGAACCATCGACGTTGCAGCGGCGAATGCTCGCCGGTCACTTGCACGAGAGTTTGGTGATGCGGTGACCTTCGACGATCTACGCGCGGAGACGCGGCCGCAGCTCCTGCAGGTCACGATCGCGGAGCATCGGTTCGTCGATGCCTGCACAGACGCCGGGCTCACTGCGGTCGGGCTCTCGGCTGCATATCCGAAAGGCGCGGGGTATCGCCGTTGCCAGCGGGTTGGGCTCGCGGCGTATCTGGCCGGCGAAGCAGGGATCGCGGCGCGCTCCGCCGTTCACTCACCGGGCGAGGAGCTGGCCTTGTTTGATTCGGCACTTGCCCTTCACCGCGCTGGGGAGCGGGTGCCCTTTGCACGCTGGTATCCCGGCGCTGCCTAAAGAGACGCCGTTTTTGGGAATACGCGGCCAGAGGAGTACGCACATGCAACTGACACCGTACATTTTCTTCTATGGCCGCTGCGAGGAGGCGCTCCAATTCTACCGGAGCGTGCTAGGCGGGAGCTACGAGCTGACGCGCAACACCGAATTGCCAAGCGAGTACGCGGTTGACCCCGCCTCGGCCAACAAGATCATGCACGCCAAGTTCGAGGCGCCAGGCGTCGCGTTCATGGCCTCTGACGGCGGCAAGAGTAAAAGCGTCGATCCGGAGGAGGGCAACATCTCGCTCGCGCTGGACGTCCCCGATGCTGCCGAAGGAGAGCGTGTCTTTGCCGCGCTGGGCGCGGGTGGAGTTACCACGATGCCGCTCGGGAAGGCGTTCTGGGGAGGCCGCTTCGGCATCGTGCAGGATCGCTTCGGGACCGAGTGGATGGTGACGACGCCATAGGAGAGAACACGCGCAGATAGTGGGCGATGCGGAGTATCTCCTAGATAATCGTGCAGCGGCGGCGGGGCGGCGCTTTGAGGTGCTCTCGGCGCTCTTCGACCCGTCGACCTTCCGGCATCTCGCGGCGCTGGGAGTCGACGCCGGCTGGCGTTGCTGGGAGCTCGGAGCCGGCGGCACGCCGGTGGTGCGCTGGCTGGCCGAACGCGTTGGTCCGGACGGATACGTGCTGGCCACCGACATCGACGTCTCCTGGGCCGTGGACGCGGCGAGCGCGTATGTCGAGGTGCGCCGCCACGACGTTGAACGCGACGATCCACCGGAGCGGGGCACGTTCGATCTCGTGCATGCGCGCTTGGTGCTCGTGCATCTGCGCGAGCGCGAGCGCGTGCTGCGGTCATTGGTTCAGACGCTGCGCCCTGGCGGCTGGCTGCTGATCGAGGATGCCGATCCCGCGCTCCAGCCGCTGAGCTGCATCGACGAGTACGGCCCCGCTCAGGCGCTGGCTAACAGCATTCGGCGCGGTTTTCGCGCGCTGCTCGCCGCGCGCGGCGCCGACCTCGCGTATGGACGCAAGTTGCCGCGCCTGTTGCGAGCGGCGGGGTTGTCCAACGTCGCCGCCGACGCCTACTTCCCGGTGGCCTCACCCGTGTGTTCGGCCTTGGAGACGGAGACGATCGCCATGATCCGCGACCAGCTCGTCGAGCACGGCATCGCCACGGTTGAAGAGATCGAGACCCATCTCGCCAACGTGGCCGCGGGGCAACTCGACCTCGCGCAGCCGCCGATGATCTCGGCTTGGGGGCAACTGCAGCCACCCGCTTGATTTAAATAGATATAATAATGTATATTTAATCTGTGATAGACGATATTATATCTATCTTACGCAAGCGACGCGTCGCGCTGGGCCTTACCCAGAGCGCCGTGGCCGAGAGCGCCGGGAACAGTCAGAACTACTACTCCAAGATCGAGCAGGGCAAGCTCGACCCGCGGCTGAGCACGCTGCAAGACGTCGCGCGCGCCCTGTCGCTGGAAGTGATGTTGGTTCCCAGGGAGCTCGTCGACACGGTCAACGCCCTCGCCGGCCGGGGGGCTGCACCCGAAGAACGGCCCCTCTTCTCCGCGGAGCCCGACTAGTGCAACGCGCGCTAGAGATCTATCTCGGGGATCACCGGGTCGGTACGATCACGAACCTCAGCAGCGATCACAACGTCTTCGTCTTCGATCCCGCGTACGCAGCCGATAGCAAGCGCCCTATTCTCAGCCTCGGCTTTCTCAACGCAAAAGGAGAGCTCGCTGCCGCCAGGCGTCCGCCTCAGGTCCGGCTTCCGCCGTTTTTCGCGAACCTGTTGCCGGAGGGTCATCTCCGCGAGTACTTGGCTGCGCGCGCACACGTCAATCCAGTTCGCGATTTCCCGCTCTTGTGGCTTCTCGGCGAAGATCTTCCCGGTGCCGTCGTTGCGCGGCATGCCGATGGTATCACCGCGCCGCCGCGCGAACGTGACGCGACCGTGCCGCAAGCGATCGAAGACGATCCAAGCGTTCTCAAGTTTTCGTTGGCCGGCGTGCAATTAAAATTCAGCGCGATACGTGAGGCTGCTGGGGGCCTCACGATTCCGGCGCATGGCAAGAACGGTCAGTGGATCGTCAAGATGCCATCGGCGACGTACGGTCTGGTTCCCGAGAACGAGTTCACGATGCTGCGGTTCGCGCGGCGCGTCGGGATCGAGGTCCCCGAGATTGGGCTGGTCGCTGCCGCCGACGTCGTGAACTTGCCGCCGGAGGTACGCAGAGACCTCGGGCAGGCGCTGTACATCAAACGCTTCGACCGCGACGGAAGCGCCCGCATCCACGCCGAGGATTTCGCTCAGATCTACGCGTTGTATCCAGCCGAGAAGTACGAGAAGGTGAGCTATGCCAACATGCTGGGCGGCATCTGGCGAGCGATGGGCGAGAAAGAGGCAACGGAATTCATCCGCAGGCTGGTTTTCTCGATTGGCATCGGCAATGCGGATATGCATCTGAAGAATTGGAGCGTCATCTATCCGGATGGTATGACGCCTCGTCTCGCGCCGGCCTACGACTATGTCTCCACCATCGTCTACATCAAAGATGACCGGTTGGCATTGACGATCGCGCGCACGAAGGAGTGGGAACGCGTCTCGGAAGATCTCTTCGAGCGTTTTGCGCGCCGTGCCGGCGTGCCGCGTGGCGTCGTGCTGCGCACCGCTCGCGCCATGGTAGAGCGCATGCGTTCCGAGTGGCCCCATCTCAACGACCTTCAACTCCTGCCTGGCAGCTTCATGGATGCGATCGGTCGGCACATTGCGCGTATTCCGCTGTTCGCATCTCGCGCCGTCCCAGGCCCGCCGGCGCCGCCTGCCGCCCTCGCGCCGGAAACCGGACTGCCGCCGGAGGAGATCGCCTAGCGCCGGGTGCGTGTTCGTGATTTCTTCCAACAGCGCGTCGACAATGTGGGGATGAACAAGCATTCAAACCGGTGCATGTGGGCGTGCGCCGCTTTGGTGTTCGCGGCGGCGACCTGGCTTGGAGGCCCCGCGGAGGCGCGGCCTTCGCCGCCACCGACGACGTTGCGCGGTGTGATGGTTGAGCTTCAAGACGTCTATCTGCGCCTGGCGCAGGCGCTGTTCTATGACGACTACGCGAGCATGGAGCGCCTGGCCAAGGAGGTCGAAGCCCATCCGATGCCGCCGGGGCTGGTCGTGGCGATCAAAGCACGACTGGGCTCGCGGTTCCCCGGCTTCGAGCGCGCCGATGAGGAGACGCACGCCGCCGCGGCGGAGCTGGCTCGCCGGGCCGCCGCCAAGGACCCGGCCGGCTCCGCGAAGGCGCTGGGGCGGCTTGCGCAGAGCTGCGTCGCCTGCCATGCGCAGTATCGGCCCGCGCTGAGAGCTTTGGCCGACCGCAGTTACTGACCAGCGCCGGAGCGCGCTGCGTTTGCGGGTACATGGAGGTTAGCATCAGGAACGCTGGAGGCAGCCGATGATGCATCGCTACGTCGCGCTCGCTCTCATCTTCACCATGCTGCCGGCAAGCGCCGTAGCTCAGCAAGCGCCGGCTACGGCCATCGAGACCTCGTCGGTGCTGCTACATGGTGCCTTCGCGTCCAGCAGCCCTTGGAGGTCGCAAGGGATGCGCAACGTGGAGTACTGCGGCGGCGTGGTGGTGGGACGAGAGGGCTCACTGCTGCAGATCGCGACGGCGCGCCACTGCGCCACCTACGATCCGCAGGGTCTCTCCGCGAAGCCGGCCGGCGAACAAACCGATGCCAAGCCGGACTACGTGATGTTTCGCGACGGCGATAAAGGCTTGATCGAGCGCGTCGTGATCGACGCGGACGACGACCTGGCGCTCTTGTACGTCAAAGCCGGGCACGATCATCCGCCCGCCGTGCTCGCCAAGCTGCCGGTGCTGGGGCAGCCGCTGTGGGTCTACGGCACGCCCGGACGCTGGCGTTGGATCCTTGCCGGCGGCATCGCCGCGCTGGCTGCGAAGGACACGGTCGGCTTGGACGTCATGAGCCGCTCGAGCGGCGACAATCCGTCGCGCTCGACGGCGCGTGATTTTGCGATGGACTGTCCGTTGTGTCAGCCAGGCTACTCCGGCGCGGCGGTATGGAACGCCGCCGGCGGCGTGGTCGGGATTCTCTCGGGCGCGCTGGGGGGCTTCTCGCTCGTGGTCCCCTCCATGCGGCTCAGAGCGTTCATGGGCGGTGAGACCGGGACCAAGCCGCCGGAGAACTCCATCATCGATAACGGCGCGGCGGACTGGGTCGAGCCGTAAGCGCGCTGAAATCCCCGGGCAGGCGACGGCTGGAAAGCCCCCGAACCCGCTGGCTTGACGATGGACGACCAGCGACGCATCGATACGCTCGCCGTGCATGCCGGCGTGCTGCAAACTCCCGCTAATGCCCCGGTCTCGCCGCCGCTCTACCAAGCCGCGGCGTACGTCTTCGAGGACCTCGAAGACGTTGAGGCGATTTACGGCGGAGACAAGCCCGGCAAGATCTACTGGCGCTACGGTGGACCCAACGGCGACGCCTTCGCACGCGCGGTAGCCGAGCTCGAAGGAGCCGCGGACGGCGTGGGGGCCGCCAGCGGCGTGGCTGCGATCTGCGCCGCGTTTTTCACCAATCTCAAAGCCGGCGATCACGCGGTGGTCACGCGCGACGTTTACGGCGGCACGTACGCCATCGTGACCAAGGATTTCCCGGCGCGCGGTATCGCGAGCACGTTCGTCGACGCCTGCGATCCGCAGGCGCTACGCGCCGCGATCGAGCCCGGCCGCACGAAGGTGGTCTACCTGGAGGCGCTGACCAATCCGCTGATGCGTATCCCGGCGCTGGAGCAAGCCGTGGAGTTGGCCCATGCTGCTGGTGCGCTGGTGGTGATCGACGCCACGTTCGCCTCGCCCGCGCTCTTTCACGCACTCGACTACGGCGCCGATATCGTGGTGCACAGCGTGACGAAGTATATCGGCGGCCATGGTGACGTGGGTGCGGGCGTGCTGGTGGGAAGCCACGCCCTGATCGGCGCCGCGCGTTCCTACCTCGTGCGTACCGGCGCCACGATTCCGCATTTCGAAGCGTGGCTGGCGCAGCGCGGGCTGCGCACGCTGGGACTGCGCATGGAGCGCCATTCGCGCAACGCCGAGGCGGCCGCCGCCTTCCTTGCGGATGCCGGAGCGGCCGTCGTGAGCGTGCATCATCCCAGCCTTCCCTCGCACCCGCAGCACGCCGCGGCCGCGCGCCTCTTTCCGCTGGGTTGCGGCGGCATGCTCTCCTTCGAGCTTGCGGGCGGCCGTGCCGTGGTGGACGCGTTCATCAAGGGGCTGCGGATGATCGAGGTCGTGCACAGCCTGGGTGAAGTCGCCACCACCGTGTCGTATAGCGTGGCAAGCTCCCACCGCGGCATCCCCGCCGCGGAACGCGACGCGCTGGGCGTCACCGAGAGCCTGCTGCGCCTCTCGTGCGGAATCGAGCGCGGTGCCGACATCATCGACGATCTGCGGCGGGGCCTGGCCGCCGCCGGGGAGAGAGGATAACCTTGTATTCACGTAAGCGAATCGTACTCGCGCTGGCTTTGGCGGTGCTCGGCGGCTGCTCGTCGCAAGGTTCCGACAGTGCCTCCTCCGGTTCTCAGGCCTCGGCTGGAGCCGGCGCGGGCAGCAAGGTCATCGGCGTCTCCATTCAGGACCGCGAGGCACAATTCTACCAGTCGATGGAAGCCGGCATGCGCGAGGCGGCCAAGCGCTACGGTTACACGCTGCACGTCGTCGATGCCAACCGCGACAACAGCAAGCAGCAGTCGCAAGTCGAGGACTTCATCTCGCAGAAGGTCGATGCGATCATCCTCACCCCCTATGACTCCACGGCCATCGGCAGCGCCATCGTCGAAGCCAACAATGCGAAGATCCCGGTCTTCACGGCCGATATCGCCAGCACGTCGAAGCAGGGCACTGTGGTGGCGCACATCGCCTCCAACAATGTCCAAGGCGGCATGGAGGCCGGCTCGCTGATGTGCCAAGCCCTCAAGGGAGAGAGCGCTCCCACCGTTGCAATCATCGACGAGCCCGAGGTCACCAGCGTCCAAGATCGCGTCAAAGGCTTCAAAGAAGAGCTGGCCAAGACGTGTCCTTCCGTGAAGGTGGTGGCCGACGTCACCGCCGGCGGGCAGCGCACGAAAGCCAGCTCCGTCGCCGACGATCTGCTGCAGCGTCACCCCAATCTCTCCGGTATCTTCGGCATCAACGACGACTCTGCGCTGGGCGCCATGAAGTCCGTGGAGGCCGCCGGCAAGGCCGGAAAGGTTGCGATCGTCGGCTACGACGCCACCGTCGAGGCGCGCACGGCGATCAAGGCGGGGACGATGTACGGCGACGCGATCCAGCATCCCGACCAGATCGGGAGCCTCACCATCGGCGCCATCCACGACTACTTTAACGGCAAGACGCCTAGCCCGGTCATCGCCGTGCCGGTCGGCACGTACACCAAGGCCGACGCGAAGTAGTCGCTTGCCGCAGCCCGTGGGCGTGCCGCTGTTGGAGATGCGCGGCATCTCCAAGTCCTTCCCCGGCGTGCGCGCGCTCGACGGCGTCTCGCTGGCGATCGGCGCCGGTGAAGTTCATGCGCTGGTAGGCGAGAACGGCGCCGGCAAGTCGACGCTCATGAAGATTCTCGCCGGCGCGCAGCCGGCCGATGCCGGTGAGATCGCGATCGACGGTAAGGCGGTGCAGATCGCCGGCCCGCGTGACGCCGAGCGTCACGGTATCGCGATGATCTACCAGGAGTTCAATCTCGTCCCGCAGCTCGACGTCGCCGCCAACGTGATGCTGGGCCGTGAGCCGGTGCGCTTCGGGGGCTGGCTCGACGACCGGGCGGCGCGTACGCAGGCCGCCGGCGCCCTCGCGCAATTGGGGCTGGAGCTCCCGCTGGCCGCTCCCGTAGGGCGCTTGGCCGTGGCGCATCAGCAGATGGTGGAGATCGCCAAGGCGCTGGCGCGCAAAGTGCGCGTGCTGGTCATGGACGAGCCTACGGCCGCGCTGACCGATCGCGAGATCGATCACCTCTTCGAGGCTATCCGCGCGCTGCGTGAGCGCGGCGTGGCGATCGTCTACATCTCGCATCGGCTGGAGGAGTTGCCCCGGATCGCGGACCGCATCACCGTGCTGCGTGACGGGCGCGTCGTGGGTGGGGGAACGGTGGCGGAGTTGCCGGCGCACGAGATGATCCGGCTGATGGTGGGGCGCGAGATCGACCAGTATTACCCGCCGCTGCCGCCGCTCGATCCCGCGGCGCCCGTGGTCCTCGCGGTGCGCGACCTGCGCAGCGGAAGCGCGGTGCACGGCGTCTCCTTCGAAGCGCACGCCGGAGAGATTCTGGGTCTGGCGGGCTTGGTGGGGGCCGGGCGCACCGAGATCGTGCGCGCGATCGCCGCGGCCGACGTACCGAGCGGCGGGGTGATCTCGATCGACGGCAAACCGCTGCGGGCGCGCGGGCCGCACGACGCCATCGCGACGGGTATCGCGCTGGTCACGGAGGATCGCAAAGGCCAGGGGCTCGTGCTCGACATGAGCATTCGCGAGAACGTGACGCTGCCGCATCTGGAGCTGTTCTCGCGCCGCGCCGGCTTCATCGATCGCGCGGCCGAGGCCAAGTCCACGCGCGCGCTGGTGCAGGAGTTGCGTATCCGCACCCCATCCATCGAGCAGCGTGCGCGCAATCTCTCGGGGGGCAATCAGCAGAAGGTGGTGCTGGCAAAATGGCTCACCGAGCGGGCGCGCTTGTTTCTTTTCGATGAACCCACGCGCGGCATCGACGTCGGTGCGAAGGCGGAGATCTACGACTTGATGGTGGAGTTGGCGAAGGCGGGCGCGGCGGTCGTGATGGTGTCGAGCGAGCTGCCCGAAGTGTTGGGGATGTCGCACCGGGTCGCCGTCGTGCGCGATGGGACCATCGCGGCGATCCTGACGCGCGAGGAGGCCACGCGCGAGCGAGTGATGGCGTTGGCGACGACGGCGCGCGGCGCGGCATAGAGGGACGAGACGAGCGTGGGAACGACGATAGAGAGCAAGACCGTCGAACAGACAGCACGTAGCGCGGCGTTACGCGCGTGGCTGCGTTACGGTGTGGTGGCGGCGGGGCTCGTGGTGGCCCTGGCGCTTGTGGCCTACTTCACGCACGGCGCCTTCCTCGATCCCGGCAATCTCATCAATGTCTTGCGGCAGATCACCTATAACGCCATCCTCGCCGCCGGCCAGACGTTCGTCATCATCACCGCCGGCATCGATCTCTCGGTGGGTTCGCTGGTCTCGCTCTGCGGTGTGGTCATGGCGATGGCGGCTAACGCGCTACCTTTCCACGGCGTCGCACTGGTGGTGGCGGTGCTGGTGGTGGGCGCGCTCGTCGGAGCCGCGGCCGGTTTCGTCAACGCGCTGCCGGTGGTGCGCCTGGGATTGCCGCCGTTCATCACCACGCTGGCGATGATGCTGATGGCGCGCGGCTTGGCCTACAAGCTATCCCACGGCCGCCCGATCCCCGTCAACAGCGATGCCTTCAACGCGATCGGCATCGGCTTCACCTTGCGTAGGCTGGGGCATCTCTTCGCCCTGCCGGGTATCCCGGTAGCGGTGTTGTGGATGGCCGCGGTGCTGATTCTCTCGGGTGTGGTGTTGGCACGCACGCGCTTCGGGCGTTATGTCTACGCCATCGGCGGCAACATCGAGGCCGCGCGTCTCGCGGGCATACCCAATCGCCGCGTGATCACGGCGGTCTACGTCATCAGCGGCGTCTGTGCCGCCATCGCCAGCCTGCTCTTGATGGCGCGATTCCAGTCCGGCTCGCCGCAGACCGGTTTCGGCTTCGAGCTCACGGTGATCGCCGCGGTGGTCGTGGGCGGCACCAGCCTCTTCGGCGGATCCGGTACCATCGCCGGCACGTTTGTGGGCGCGCTGTTGATCGGCGTGCTGAACAACGTGATGAATTTGGCAAATGTCGAGAGCTACACGCAGGACATCGCGCTAGGTGCGGTCATTCTGTTAGCGCTGATCCTCGATCAGCTCCGCAAGCGGATCTGGAGTTAGCGCCCGCGGACCATTGGTAGGATCGCCCTGGTGACTATCGGGACGGAGCGCTGGGTCTTCCGCCGCTGGCCGCACCCCCGCCAGGCCGGCGTATGCTAGTCGTACGCTCGCATGGTAAGGGAGAGGACATGGCACAGGGTACGCAGCGGGAAGCGGTGACGGCGGCGCGCTACCGCATCGCCGACGTCGACGTGGAGGTGCGGGGGCCGCAGCCTGCAATCGCCTCGCTGGAGCGGGCCTTCTCGCGGTTACCGAGAGTTCCGGCCGGCGAAGAGGGCCTCGTGTCGATCGTCGTTAGCCGCGCTGCCAGCGGCTGGGAGATTGTAGAGACGCTCTCGGAGCAGCCGCGTCTTTTGGATTCGCGCGCCGGCAACGGCTGGCTTGCGATGGAGGTGGCGAACTCGATCATCAGCGAGGTGGCGGCGCGCTCCAAGTTCCTCATTCTGCACGCGGCCGTGCTCGAGCGCGACGGCGAGGCGTTGGCCATCGCAGGGCGAGGTTTCGCCGGAAAATCGACGGTGGCCACCCATCTGCTCTCCCGCGGCTGGCATCTGCTCTCCGACGAGTACGCCTTCGTCGAGCCGATCAGCGGACGGTTGGTGCCCTACCAGAAGTTGATGTATCTTCGTTCCGGAGTAATCCCGCTGTTGCCCTCGTCGTTCCGGCGCTCGCTGGAGCAGTCGCCGTGGTATGGCGCCGCCAACGACGGCTTGGGGTTTTACGCTATCGATCCCGCGCTGAGTTATGGTGAGGAAGCCTGGGCCGATGGCGCCCGGCTGCGCGCGGTGGCGTTGCTGGAGACCGATCGCGCGGAGCGCCCGCAGGTCTGCGAGCGCAATCCGTGGAGTTTGATTCCGGAGTTTCAGGCGCTGACGTGGCGCTGTGACGATCTCCTCACCGGCCTGGCAAAGCTCGCCTCCGCCTTGCGTGGTGTGCGGGCGTGTCTGGTGCTTCCGGGATCGCCGCTGGCGACGGCGGATGCGTTGGAAACCTGGTTCGTGGGCACGCAAACCACGTGAGATTGCTCCGGCTGCTGCTGCTGGCAACGCTGTTCGCCCCGCTGCTTGGAGCCGCCCCGGCGCGTTTGGAGCCCTTCGCCTTGGCGGAGCTTGGAGGCTACCGCGGTAACGCCTACGTCGTCCACCGCGACGGCGACGCTTACGAGTACAGCGAGGACGTGGCGCTCACGTTCACGCAACCCGTCGACCTCACCAGTTTCCGCGCCTCCTACACGATCGTTCCGCAGACCCCCAGCTCCGTCTACGCCTGGGAGTACGGGCGGCGCATCTCCATCACGATGCGTAAAGTTCCAGGCGTCACCTACACCATTGCCGTGGCCGCGGGCGTTACCGACGCGCAGGGAGAGGAGCTTGGGCGCGCCCTGGCCGTGCACCTCACCACGCCCGCCGTTCCCGCGGTTCCGGCGCCGCTGCGTGCCACTCCGGGCGAGCCGTATCGCTACGGCGTGCTCGCGCATCCGTTTCCGTTCTCGCTTACCGGCGCGACCGCGCAGCGCCAGCTGGACCTGATGCAGCGCGCGGGCGTGCGCTTCGTGCGCATCGATTACTGCGGTACGCAGATCGAGCCGGATCCCGGGCGCTGGGATTGGAGTATCACCGATCGCGTGGCGGATGAGCTTGCGCGCCGCGGCATCACGGAGTTGCCCATCGTCGAGCAGTACTGCGCGCCGAAGTGGGCCACCGGAGGCCGCAATTACCCGGCGATTTGGATGCTGCCGTCGACATACGCGGACTTCGCCGGAGCGGTCGCGGCGCATCTGGTGCGGCGCTTCCCGCGTATCGCGCGCATCGAGCTCTTCAACGAGCCCAATCTCCATGGCTGGTGGAGCAATCCCAATCCCGAGTACGCCGCACGTGACGGCTCTGCCACCGCCATCTACATGAAGGCTGCCTACGCCGCAGTCAAGCAAGTCATGCCGAGTATGACCGTCGTGGGTCCGGCGCTTGCCGATGGCGGTCACGATACGGATCCCCGCGCGTTCTTGCGCACGATGTACGATAGCGGTTGCCGGCGCGGAGCCTGTTGGGACGTGCTCTCCGTTCACAACTATCGCTGGTACGATCCCACCTTCAGCACGAAGCCGTCGTATCAGAATCAGTGGAGCATCTACCGGCAGCTCCAGGAGATCGCCGCGGGCCGTGGCGACCCCGGCACGCACGTCATGCTGACCGAATGGGGTTTTTCCACCATCGACTCGCCGGTTGGCTTCGACCCGCGCGTGCAAGCGCGTTATCTGGCGTTGGGCTTCAACCTGATGCTAGCCGACTCCACCGTCGACGGCATCGTCTATGTGAATCTCTACAACCCTGGGAGTGATTTCTGGGCCCGTACGGCCTTGACGACGACCGACTTCCGGACGCTGCCTGGGTTTGAAGTGTTTCGCGCTTTTGCGCAAGCCGGTGAGACGGCCAGCCGGCCCTGATTTGCGCCGCTAGAATTCAGCGAATTGACGGTAGACGTTGTAACCCGGAAGCAGCCCGAAGCCGGTGTCGGTGAGTGCGGTGCGCCCCCAAAAATCCGTGCCGGGGTTATAGACGTTGACGTAGACGATGCCGTCGACGGTGGGATCGGCTAGCATCAGGTTGAAACCCAGGGCCACGTAGCGTGCCTGTACCGCGGGATCGAACGCCACCGGCGACGTGGTGTCGGTGGAGTAGCCCCACTCGGTCAACATGACGTGCGGCGTGGGATCGCCGTTCTGCACGGCGATCTGCTGCAGGTCCTTATAGATGTCGAAGCGGTTCATGTAGGAACTCGACGTCATCGGCGCGGTGGCAAAGGTTGGATTGTACCAACGGTAGTTGTGCACGGAGAGCACGTCCCAGCAGACACCGCCGCGGCAGCCGTTGAGATACATGGTCTGCAAGAACTTGCGCGGATCGGTGACCATGCCGCCGCCGTCGGAGAGTGCCGGACCCACCACAGTCATGTTCGCTGCGGCCTGCTTGATGGCGGCGTAGGCAGCCTTCATGTAGACGGCGGTGGCGGAGCCGTCACGGGCGGCGTACTGTGCGTTGTAGTTGGTCCACCAGCCGCCTAAGTTAGGCTCGTTGAAGAGCTCCAGGCGCGTG
>SCRI01000040.1 GCA_004298675.1 bacterium
TGCGGCGGCTAGCGCCGGAGCTGAGCGTGGCCTACGTGGGCGGTGGCCAAGAGGTGACCGCTGCGCTGGTGGCGCGCGCGCAGCCCGGTACGCTGCTGCTGTGCATGGGCGCGGGCGACATCACCGCGCGCGCGGCCGAGGCCGCCGCGCGCCTGCGCGAGGCGGAGGCGGCGACGGCGCATGGCTAGCCGCAGCATCATCGGCGCGGCGGAGCGCACGGCGCTGGAGGCCGCGTGCGGCGAACACGTCACCTTCGACGCGCCGCTGGCCGAGCACACGTGGTACAGAGTCGGCGGTCCCGCCGACGCGCTGGTGGGGGCTGGAAGCACGGCCGTGCTCGCGGAGGTGCTGCGCATCTGCGCGCGCGTGGACATGCCCTGGTTTGCTTTGGGCAGCGGCACGAATCTGCTGGTGGGCGATGGCGGGATGCGCGGCGTGGTCTTCCATTTGAGGGGCGAGTACGGCGCGGTGCACTGGAGCGACGAGCCCGGCGAGCCGTTCGTGCGGGCCGAAGCCGGCGCCAGCGCCTCGCTGCCGGCCTTCTGCGGACAGGCCGCGCGTTTGGGCTGCATGGGCATCGCGTCGCTGGCGGGGATTCCCGGCAGCGTCGGAGGCACGTTGCGCATGAACGGCGGCACCGATCGCGAGTTCGGCGAGTTCGTCGAGGAGGTGCTGGTACAGACGCCGCAGCATCCGGAGCCGCACGCCGTCAGCGTTCAGTACTTCTACCGTCACACCAACCTCGCGCGCGACGCGGTCGTGGCCAAGGTGCGGCTGCGCTTCGAGCGCGGCGATCCGCAGGCGGTGCGCGGCGAGCTCAAGGCGCGCCTACAGCGGCGCAATGCCACCCAGCCGATCCGCTACCCCAGCGCGGGCTCGGTCTTCCGCAACCCGCAAGGGGACAAGGCCGGGCGGCTGATCGAGGCGGCGGGCTGCAAGGGATGGCGCTGCGGGGGCGCGGAAGTGAGCGCGCTGCATGCCAACTTCATCGTGAATGCCGGCGACGCCAAGGCCGCCGATATCGCGACGCTGATGGCACGCGTGCGCCGCCGCGTACACGAGCGCTTCGGTGTCGATCTGGTTCTGGAGCAGCACCTCGTGGGCGTCTTCGACGAATAGGGATGGAAAGATCTGAGATGATGCGCGTCGCCGTCCTGATGGGTGGGCCCTCGTCGGAGCGAGAGGTCTCCATCGCCACCGGTACCGGAGTGCTCCAAGCGCTGCGGTCGCTGGGGTATCAGGCCGAATCGTTCGATTTCGACGCGCGCGTGGTGGAGGCGCTGCGTGCCTACGCACCCGACGTGGTCTTCAATGCGCTGCACGGCCTGGGCGGAGAAGACGGCCACGCGCAGGCGATCCTGGAGTGGATGGGCCTGCCTTACACCGGCAGCGGCGTTCAGGGCTGCGCGATGTCGATGGACAAGCACATCACCAAGAAGCTCTTGGCGGCCGAGGGCCTGCCCACGCCGGCTTGGGACGTCTTCGATCTGCGCGGCGGCACGCTGCCGCTGTTGCCCGGGCTCAATCTTCCGCTGGTGGTGAAGCCCGTGGACGAGGGCTCGAGCGTGGGCGTCGCCGTCGTGCGCACACACGATCAGTGGAAAGAGGCGATGATCGCGTTCTCCGAACGCTACGCGCGCGTGCTGGTGGAAGAGTATGTGGCGGGTCGCGAGTTCAGCGTGCCGGTGCTCTTCGACGAGGTGTTGCCCGTGGTGGAGATCGTCGCGGAGGACACGTTCTACACGTACGATGCGAAGTACAAGCCGGGCGGTTCGCACCACGTAATCCCCGCGCCGCTGAGCGAGGAGTTGACGGCGCGCCTGAAGATGCTGGCACTCTCCACCCACCGGCTGTTGGGTCTGCGCGACTACTCGCGCACCGACATCCTGCTCTCGCGCGAGGGGCGGCCGTACATTCTGGAGACCAACACGCTCCCCGGCCTGACGCCTACCTCCATCCTGCCCGACGCCGCGCGCTCCGTGGGCATCGCCTACGAGACATTAGTCGATCGCTTGGTGCACGCGGCACTCGACCGCGGGCGCGAAGGGCTCGGCGCCGCCGACTCCGCCGGCCGACAATAGTCGCAGCCGCTTGCGCCAGCACTGCCCCCCGGAGGAGCGGGAGGCGGCCGGGCCTAAGTCTCCGCGCGCGCTTTTAGGAGGTCGTTTCCGTCATGTCTCAAGCTTTGATTGCCCCGGCCGGGCTCGAGGGCGTCGTCGTTGCATCTACGAAACTCTCGAACGTCGAGGGCAAGATCGGTCGCTTGACGTACCGCGGGTACGACATCCACGACATCGCCCCCAACGCTCACTTCGAAGAGATCGTCTACCTGTTCCACTTCGGTGAGTTGCCGACGCGCGCCCAGCTTGACGACATCCGCCGCAAACTTGCCTCCCAGCGCGAGCTGCCGGCGGCGGTGACGGCGATGATGAAGTCGCTGCCCAAGGATTCCTGGCCGATGGACGTGCTGCGCACGTCCATTTCCATGCTCTCGCAGTTCGAGCCGCACAATCCCGACGGCGCACACACCTCCGACGTCGACGCGGCGCTCAAGCTGATCGCGAAGACGCCCACGATCGTCGCGGCATGGGACCGCATCCGGCGCGGTCTCGAGCCGGTGGCGCCGCGTGCCGACTTTGATGCGGCGGAGAACTTCCTGTGGATGCGCACGGGTGAGAAGCCGCACGAGGCGGCCGTGGCGGCGCTGGACATGTACCTCGTCTTGCACTGCGATCACTCGTTCAACGCCTCCACCTTTGCCGCGCGCTGTACGGCGTCCACGCGCGCCGACATCTACGCGGCGGCTACCACCGCCGTGGCGGCGCTGGAAGGAAATCTCCACGGTGGAGCGCCCAGCGAAGTGATGCACGCGTTGCAGGAGATCGGCACCAAGGAGCGCGTGGAGCCGTACGTGCGCGACATCGTCCATAAGGGCGGGCGCATCATGGGGATCGGCCACCGCGAGTACAAGGTGCGCGATCCACGCGCTCAGCATCTGGAGGAGAAGGCCAAGGCGCTGAGCATCGCAGCCGGCGACAGCCACTGGTACGATCTGGCCGTGGCGCTGGAGCAGACCGCGGTGCGTGTGCTGCAAGAGGAGAAGCCCGACCGCGCGCTCTACGCCAACGTCGACTTCTACTCGGCGCCGATGCTCAACGCGCTGGGCATCCCCAGCGACGAGTTCACCTGCATGTTCGCTTGCGGACGCATCGTGGGCTGGACGGCACACATCCTCGAGCAGTTGGCTCACAATCGCATCTTCCGCCCGCAGGCGGATTACATCGGTCCTACCGGCCTACGCTGGATTCCCATCGACCAGCGCTAGCGGGACGGGCGCGCCGGCGTCGTGAATCGTTCCGCGGGGCGCACCGCTTCGATCGTGCGCCGTTAGGAGTTGGAACGACGTGGATCAGGCGCTTGCGAGGACGACGCTGGCGAAGGTCACCAGCCGGCTCATCCCCTTCATGTTCATTCTCTACGTTGCGAACTTCCTCGACCGTGTGAACGTCGGGGTCGCGACGCTGACGATGAGCAAAGACCTCAACCTCAGCGCCGCGGCTTTCGGCCTGGGCGCGGGCATCTTCTTCATCGGCTACTTCCTCTTCGAAGTACCGAGCAACCTCATCCTCGACAAAGTCGGCGCGCGCCTCTGGATCGCGCGCATCATGATCTCGTGGGGCATCATCTCGTCGGCAACGATGTTCGTGCACAGCGCGGGGATGTTCTACACGCTACGCTTCCTGTTGGGCGTGGCCGAAGCCGGCTTCTTCGCCGGCATGATCCTCTACCTCACGTACTGGTTTCCCGCTGCGGAGCGCGCCAAGGCGGTGGCCGGCTTCATGACGGCCGTGGCGGTGGCGGGTGTGATCGGCAATCCCATCTCCGGCCTGCTCCTGAAGCTGGAAGGCGTGGCCGGACTCCACGGCTGGCAGTGGCTTTTTCTGCTGGAGGGCATCCCTTCGATCATCCTCGGCTTCGTCGTGATCGGATATCTCACCGACAAGCCGGAGCAGGCGACGTGGCTGACGGAGGCGGAGCGCGGCTGGCTGATCGGGCATCTCAAGAGCGAGCGTGACGAGAAAGAGCGCCGCGAGCGGTTCAGCCTGATGCAGGCGCTGGTCAACGGGCGCGTGTGGCTGCTGGCGCTGATCTATCTGGGCATCGTCATCGGCCTCTACGGCTTCGTGATTTGGCTGCCCACCATCATCAAAGGCATGCTGGCCGCGGGCACCAGCAATTCTGCCGTGGCCTACCTCTCGGCCATCCCGTTCGTCTTCGCCGCCATCGCGATGGTCATCGTGGGGCGCAGTTCCGACAGCAGCCGCGAGCGCCGCTGGCACGTGGCCGGACCCGCGTTTGTGGGGGCGCTGGGGCTGGTCGTCTCCGTCTACCTGCACTCGGCGGTGGGCGCGTTCATCGGCCTGATCTTCGGCGCCATCGGCATCTACGCGGCGCTGGGGCCCTTCTGGACGTTTGCTCCGGCGTTCCTCACCGGGACGGCCGCCGCGGGCGGTATCGCGCTGATCAACTCGATCGGGAACCTCGGCGGCTTCTTGGGTCCGTACGTCGTCGGTGCCGTCAAGACCCGGACCGGCAGCTTTACCGATGCGTTGGGCTTCTTGATCGCCGCGCTCATAGTGGCGGGGGTGCTGGCGCTCTTGATGCCGCACCGCGAGCCGGGCACGGCGCACGGCGGGGAGTGATGCGCTTCCCGCCGAAGCCCGGCGCATGCTTGCACCAGAGTCTACCCGGCGTGCCCAGATCGAGCGACAGACCAAGGAGACGCAGATCTCCCTGGATTTCGACCTCGATGGCGGCGAGATCGAGATCGCGACCGGCGTCGCGTTCTTCGACCACATGCTCGATGCGCTGGCCAAGCATTCCGGCTGCGGCCTGCGGTTGCGCGCCCACGGGGACGGGATGGACCACCACCACCTGGTCGAGGACGTCGGCATCGCGCTGGGCAAGGCCGTCGCGCAAGCGTTAGGGGAGAAGCGCGGGATCGAGCGTTTCGGCGATGCCACCGTGCCCCTCGACGACGCGCTAGTTTCCGCCGCGGTGGACCTCTCGGGGCGTAACTATCTCAGCTTCGACATCAAGTTCAAAGCCGAGAACCTCGGCGACCTCAAGACGGAGCTGGTCGGCGAGTTTTTCCGCGCGCTGACCGACAACGGCAAGTTCAATCTGCATCTCGTGCGCCTCTCCGGCAAGCAGTCACACCATCTCTGCGAGGCCTCGTTCAAGGCTTTCGCACGCGCCTTCCGTGCCGCCAAGCGGCGCACGGGCACGGCGGAGATCCCGTCGACCAAAGGCGTGCTCGAGTAACGCGGCGGTGATCGCGGTCGTAGATTTCGGAGGCGGCAACCTCGGCTCGCTCACGGGGGCGTTGCAGCGTTTCGGCGTGGGCTTCGCGCTCACCGACGAGCCCGCGGCCGTGGACGTGGCCGATGCGGTGATTCTCCCCGGCGACGGCGCCTTCGGCGCGACGATGGAGGCGCTGCGCGAGCGCGGCCTCGACGATGCACTGCGCCGCGCGCTCGCCGGCGGCCGCCCTTTCCTGGGCATCTGCGTGGGGATGCAGCTGCTCTTCGAAGGCAGCGACGAATACGGCGAGCACGCCGGCTTCGGTATCTTTCCCGGGGTCGTCACGCGGCTGCAGGACGCGCCGCGCGTGCCGCACATGGGCTGGGACACGTTGGAAGTACGCAAGCCGCACCCGTGCATCGCGGGGGTAGCGAGCGGCGATTACGTCTACTTCCTGCACTCCTATGTCGCGCCGGTCGTCGACGATACCGTCGCCGCGTGCACGTACGGACGGCCGTTCTCCGCCGTGGTGGCGCGCGCCAGCGTGGTGGGCACGCAGTTCCACCCCGAGAAGAGCCAGACAACGGGCCTGCGTATCCTCGCCAATTTTCTCGCCGGCATCGATGCGCACGCGCACGCGTGATCTGCGCGCGCTCGCCGGCTTGGTGCTGCCGTCGCCACAGCGCGCCGCGGGCGTCTTCGGGATCGCGTTGCTCTACGAGCTGTTGCTGATGATCGCTCGCGCCGTTGCGGGTTGGTCCCCGCTGACGCTGGGCACGGGACCCGTGCTGCTGGTGCTGCACGCGGCGGTGGCCGCCGCCGCGATCGAGCTGCTGCTGCGCGGTTTGCTGCAGGGCGCGCTGCCGTTCATGGGCGTAGGAGCCGCGCTCTCGTTGGTGTTTCCCGCCGCCGTCGAGTATCTCGCCGGATCCGCCCGCGGCGACATGCTCTGGGAGGTTGCCTTCGGCATCGGCTTCGTCTTCGCGCGCGCCGCCAGCGGATCGGTCTTCCCGTGCATGGCGCTGCGGTTCGTGCAGTACCTGATCGTCCCGGCCTTCGCCGTGGTGCACCTGTGATCGTCATCCCCGCCATCGACTTGCGCGGCGGACGCTGCGTGCGCCTGGTGCAGGGCGAGAAGGCGCGCACCACCGTCTACGGTGACGACCCCGTCGAGCGCGCACGCGCCTTCGTGGCCGCCGGCGCGCGGCGTATCCATGTCGTCGATCTCGACGGCGCCTTTGGCGACGGCTCCAACCTCGACGTGCTGCGCGCGATCGCGCAGGCCGTGGAAGTGCCGGTACAGACCGGCGGCGGCGTGCGCACGAGCGCGGATGTGCGCGCGCGCTTGGCTGCCGGCGCGCACGACGTCATTCTCGGCACGGTCCTGGTGGAGCAGCCGGAGGAGGCGGCACGCATCGCGCGCGAGTTCGCGGGGCACATCAGCGCGGGCATCGACGCACGCGGTGACGAGGTGGCCGTGCGCGGCTGGGAACGCGGCGCCGGCGTGCGCGTGGAGACGATGTTGGAGCGTTTGGAGGCATGGGGCATCGAGCGCGTGATTGCCACACAGATCGAGCGTGACGGCACCGGGCGCGGCTACGACCTCGACTTCTACCGGCGCATCTGCGAGCGCGGCGTGCCGCGCGTGCAGGCTAGCGGTGGTGCCGGCAGCGTCGACGATCTGCGCGCGCTGCAGGCGCTGGAACTGCCCAATCTCGAGGGCGCGATCGTCGGCCGCGCCATCTACGAAGGGACGCTGGATCTAGCGCAGGCCGTCGCGGAGTTGAAGTAGCCGGCCCGCCCCTAACCAAAAATGGGCAGACCCAGTCTGTCGGGCTACGAGTCGGCACAAGGCGCCCTGTCGGCCTTGGCGTCCCGCGGTGCTCAGCTCGTAGACCCATGGCGCTTTTGGTTAGCAGGCCATAAGACAACCGGTTGCTGTAAGGACTGCGGGATGCCGCCTAGAATCCCTCCAAGACCTTAATTTTCAAACCTCCCGCGGCAGCCTGCGGGCTATCAAATTTGAGATTATCGTGATGGAACAGCCAGGGGAACCCTCTTCGAGTCCCGGCACCACCGTATCGGCAGCTGTACTGCATCTTCGCGACACATGGGTCCGCCGCCTGATAGATCTCAGCCGAAACAATCGCCTGATCTATCACAGGGAGCTAAAGAACGGTACGTTCGCGCTGGGCGATCTCCATGACAAATCCGTGGGGCGGCTCATAGCCGGTGCTTTGTGCCCAGTTGCGGATTTCCAGGCCAGTGAGCTGAGCGCAAAAGACCGTGCCAAGGTGCGTGAGATTCGCCTTCGCGCCAAAGCAAACGAGGAGGAACGTGGTCTCGCGACGCTATTTTGCGCGTTAGGCTTTGCGTCATGGCCGGCACCTGACGGTGGGCGTCCAGCAAACGCACCTATGTTTCTCCTCCCAGTCGGTATCGTCAATAATGAGCGTACTGGTGAGCTTGCGCTAAGAGCGTCCGGTGATCTCGCCGTCAACCAAGTCTTGTTGGAAAAAATCAACGACGAGCTCCATGTCCAAATCGACGCTGATGACGTAATTTTGGAGGATGAGGAGCCGGATCTCTTCGCTGCGTTTCGGACACTTTCCGAAATACTAGGCCGTATCGTCAGGGTAAGCGTTGCAACGACCTGCGTATTGAGTAATTTTGATTTCCAAAAAATGGCGATGGTGGAGGATCTCCGAAAGAACGGCGACCTATTGGCGGAGAATGATCTCGTATCAGCAATCTCTGGAGACGAAGCGGCTCGCAAAAGTATAGCGGAATCGCAACGGCTAATCAGCCCGCTCGAGCTAGACAAGATTCCACCTGCTGACGAACTTTTCGTACTCGACGCAGACTCAAGTCAGCAGTGCGTGATTCATTCCTTCCTGCGTCATCCAGCGCATGGAGCAATCAAAGGACCTCCAGGAACTGGCAAGAGCCAGACGATTGCAAATCTCATTGCGGCTCTCATTGGGAACGGTCGCCGCGTCTTGTTCGTTGCCGAGAAGCGAGCTGCATTGGAGGTCGTCCAGAAGCGACTCGCCCAAGTTGGTCTTGGGCACCTGGTGCTTGATTTACACGGAGGTGACGTTAAGCGCAGGACGATTTATGAAAGACTGCGTGTGAGCGACTCTGCCGCACGAAACTCTGCCGCCGTGAATGGGGAGCATTTAGATGATGTAATCTCCACGTTACGGACCCGGCTCAACGCCTACGCAGTTGCGGTCAATCTCGTGCGCGGGGTATGTGGGCATAGCGCATATGAGTTATTCTCTGCCCTCGCTCGTCTCCGCGATGTCAAGACGCGCACACGCTGGAAGGGGGGATTGGTAGGAGAGTTCACGGTAGATCGATACCGAGAAGCGCGTGATCTTGTAATGGAGATTAGTGACAGCCCGCAACTCTTCTTGCGCGAGCCCGATGTCCCGTGGAGCAGTGCGGATTTTGAGACGAATGAGCAGGCGGCCCACGCTCTCGTAGAGGTCGACACCCTGCAGACGCTGTTGGAGACTCTTCAGGCCCAATGCACGTCGATCTTTCTGCGCGATGCTGAGCTCACGCCAAGAACCCTCTCGAGCATTAGGGACGCCGTAGAACACTTGCAAGTGTTTAGCAGGTCTATCGTAGCATTCGGGCCAGAAATCTTCGATGACAACGTAAGCCACCTTGCGTCCATTCTGCAGCCTGCTAAACGAGGCATGCTGTACCATCTGTTCGCTTTGGCTGGTTCTGAGTACCGAGCAGTCTGGCGTAACATGAAGAGGCGCTGTCGCGCCGACGTGAGGAAGCCCGGGGACGTTGTGGAATTGCTCTGCTTGCTAGCGGAGCAGCCCGCCTCGTGGCGTGCGCCGTCCTTAGCCAGAGCGGCGTCCGCCGAGTCTGTGTCGCTACTCGTAGAGACGTACGAAAGCGTGCAGTCGACCGTTGCGCGTCTTGCGGTAATGCTCGGACATCAACTGTGTGATGAGGTGGGTGCGCTGAGCGACCAATTGATAAAGCTACAGTGGGCAAGTCGGAGCGCATACTTGTCGGCTTCGCTGCGTACCAAGGAAAGGCGTCTGCGTGAATTAGGTGCGGCGGCGTTTCTTCGCGAACTCTCGGGTGACAAGCCTAACGCCAGCGATTGGGTGCGCATGTTCGAGAAGGCTTGGTTTCAGTCGCAGCTGGACCACCTCTTCGCAACAGATCCTGTACTGTCCACCTTTAAGGGCGCTACGCACCGTGTGTATGTCGATAAGTTCAGGCGCTTGGATAGCGCACGGTTGGCGCAATCAGCCGTACGGGTTCGGCGTGCCGCGGCTGAGAACTATATCAATGCACTGAACGCTAATCGGCTGCAGTATACGACCGTAAGGCTTGAGCTTGAAAAGAAATCAAGACATATGCCGGTACGTAAACTCGTGGCTTCTGCGCCTGACGTACTCATGGCAATAACGCCTTGCATCATGGCTAGCCCGCTGTCTGTCAGTCAGCTGCTCCCTGCGCAGGTTCTCTTCGACGTCGTCATTTTTGATGAGGCAAGCCAGGTGCTGCCGGAGGATGCGGTGCCGGCAATCATCCGTGGCAAGCACACCGTCGTCGCGGGAGATCAAAGACAGTTGCCGCCCACCACATTTTTCGCGCTGACCGATCGCGATGAGGAGGAAGAGGAATCCGATTCCGCGGCTTCGGGTATGGAGAGCATTCTTGACTTAATGAGCGGGTTCGTCGAGCCGCGCCCGTTAGAATGGCATTACCGCTCCCGAGACGAGACTTTAATCGGGTTTAGCAATCATTATGTCTACGAAGATCGACTATTGACGTTTCCCGGGGTCGGCGGGCGCGATCCCGCGGTGCAGCACGTATATGTGACTCCGGTACTCGCAGATGGTCAGGAGCTGAGTTCCTCCGCAGAGGTGAAGCGCGTAGTCGAGTTGATTATAGAGCACGCTGAGACACGTCCGCGAGAATCGCTTGGCGTCATTGCCATGGGCATTAAGCACGCGCGGCGGATTGATGAATATCTACAAAATGAGAGAAGGCTACGTCCGGATCTCGACGACTTCTTCTCCGAAAATAGGCTAGAGAGTTTCTTCGTTAAGAATCTCGAGCGCGTTCAGGGCGATGAGCGGGACGCTATCATCCTATCGATTGGTTACGGCCCAGATCGGTCTGGAAAAATGGTCTACCGCTTTGGGCCCTTACTGTTTAGCGGCGGAGAGCGCCGGCTAAATGTTGCGGTGACACGTGCAAAGAATCGGATCACCGTTGTGTCGTCGTTCAGGCATGCAGAGCTGGATCCCCAACGGTTACGTTCCCTCGGATCGAATCTACTTGGACGGTACATCCAATACGCAGAGTCGAATGGCACGAATTTAGGCCGCGAGGGTCCAGTAATGGGCGCTGAAATCAATGCGTTTGAAGCGGACATTGCAGAGGCACTGAAGGCAGAAGGCCTCGATCTTGTTCCACAATACGGAGTGTCGAATTATAGGATTGATTTCGCGGTTAGACATCCTGCCAAACCAGGGCGCTTCCTATTAGCAGTAGAATGCGATGGTGCGAGCTATCATGGAAGTCCGACGGCTCGCGATCGAGATCGCCTTAGGCAGCAACATCTTGAGGCGCTTGGGTGGCGCTTTCATCGGATATGGTCGACCGACTGGTTTCATAATCGCGCTGAAGAGATCGACCGGGCGAAGGCTGCTTATGCGGCGGCGCTAGCCGCTGATTCGCTGGTACCATCGCTCAGAGAGCCTAGCGTCCCTGAGCCAAAGCAGGCGATCCAGCAGGCCGCGATCCGCGGAGCTCGCCCAAAAATTCAGCGGCGCCCCGCGGTTTCGGACTACAGTGAGACGGAGCTTCACAAGATCATAGGGTGGATCAATAGCGATGGCCTGCTCCGCACGGACCAGGAGATCATTCAAGAGGCCGCTCGTCAAATGGGATTTAGGCGCATGGGCAAGCGGATCGTCGAGACTCTTCAGCTCGCCATCGACTCACTGCGGCGTAGCAGTTAACCTAGACTTTGCCTTCAGCGCGGGCGTTGGCGTGGCCGCGGGGCGGCGCGAGACGATGGGGCGGTGCCGCTTCTCAGGTGCCGCCGTTCGCGCGGGTGCAGGCGTTGGAGTTGGCGTGGCCGCCGGCGTTGGCGTGGAGGCCGGCGCTGGAGCTGGAATCGCGAAGATCAGCGGAGCGGCGGCGCCGTTACCCAGCGGAACGGCGAGCGCGAACGGCTGCGAGGTGCCGCCAGGCCCGTAGAAGCGCCCGCTGATTCGCAGCTGCGGCGCGGCGGCGATGAGCGGGATGCTTGCCACGCCGTAGTAGCGCCCGGGGACGCCCGGCCAGGGCAGCAGCGGATACTCGCCGGGCATGCCCGGGATGGTGAAGTAGCCCCAGCCGTTGGGGATGCTCGCGACGCCGAAGAAGAGGCCGTTGCCGGCTTGCGCGTACTGCGGCAGGAAGGGATAGATGCCGCTGCGCGAGTAGTCCGGATACGGCGTTGGACTCGGCAACGGCGGAACGACCGGCGTGGGAGCGTAGGGCGGCTGCTCGGGATAAGGCGTGACGGCGGTGGAGGCGACGCTACCGCTGGCATCGCTTGCGGCTGCCTGGTGAATCGTCACGGCGCGCGTGGCCGCGAGATAGACCACCGTCGCGCCGAGCGCTTGCGCCACGAAACGCAGCGGCACGAACGTGTGCCCGTAGTGAAGTGACCCCCTCGGGGACTGGACACCTCTGAAGCGAAGTGAAGGTGTCCGATGAAGAAACCCACTCCACCGGCCAGTCCGGCGAGCGAGCCCGAAGCGTTCGGGCGCTGGACCGCG
>SCRI01000041.1 GCA_004298675.1 bacterium
AGTGAGCGCGAGGATGTAAAGCGGCGTGTCGTCATTGATATTCAGCCCGTCGTCCTCGACCTCCCCGTTGACCGCATGGTAGTACTCCGGCAACTTTCCGTTGGCATATTGCCGTTTTGCAATGTTCTCCAAAAGTGCCCGCGAGAATGCGGGCAAGAAGTAGTCGTTTCCATACACGAACCACGCGCTGTCTCGCACGACGACTGCCGACGAGGCGCCCGGGTCATTCGTGAAGGCGCAGCCCTGCGGATAGGCCGCCATGACGCGGCGCATGTTGACTTTGCTCCAGAGTGCCCCCTCGTTGATGACGGCGTCGGGCGTCAGCACTTGTGACGCACGGAGACAGTCTTCGAGATGCCCGATCGTGCGATGCAAGGCAGTATCGGGGTCCGGTGCAGATTGGTAGCACTGCACGGCCTCGTCCACGCTCCGCGCGAAGACGCCGGCTTTCAAATAAAGGCGATGCGTTTCTCCAGGCGGCAATTCGATGTCAAGCTGCAGCTGTCCGAGTACATCTCCGAAGGCGTCCGTGGAGTTTCCGAGAGCGTGGACATGTGACGGGTCGTAGGCGCTTCCAAAGTCGAAAGTCGTACCGTAACGTGTCGGCGGTTCCGTCAATCCGAAAATTCGAACTGCGTTCGCCATCGAGTGGTTCCAGGCGACGAGCGCGTTGAGCCGTTCATCGAAGACAGCGCGCACGTCTGCTGGAGTTGAACCGCGTAATCTACCCGACGCCACGATGCGCAGTTGCTGCTGTGTGCGGCTGCGGTTCGACAGCGTGACGACTTGGTACACGATGGATGGATCGTTCGCCGGCCCACTGTCGGAGAGGGCAACGAACGTCGTCTCGCTGACGGCAATGCTCCCCGCCACGGTGTAGGTGACACGCTGGTACGCGGGATGAATCTCAAATGTCCGCCTGGGACCGTCCGGCCGCAGACCGATATACGTGACTGCCGACGGGTCCTCGCGATGCGAGAACCGAGCTGCCGCGAGTGGAAGCGTCATCCCGCCGTACTGAAGCGCGATCGTACCAAACAGGCTTTCACCGAGCACCGTCGAGAAGACGCGCTCTATCGCTCCGGTGTTCTTCGTGTGAATCCACACGGCACCATTGCCGAGGCTCGCGCCCATACCAAGGGCCGAGTCGGGCAGCACATACGCGGGCAGAGATCCGCTCCCGGCCGGTCTCGTGACAGTGAGCGCAGGAGTAGTTTCCATATCGTCCACCGATCGGCTTTGCAGAGACGCTGCGCTACGTTACAGCGCTGGTCAGCAGCACCGATGCGTGCTGAAAACCGCCGACGCCATGGTGTCGATCTCGCTTCCGGTAGCTCCGATTGCGAGACCGACTACAGCATAGGTGGCCGAAAGAATGATGCTCCCAGCCCGGGAGCGCCTTAGTTGTGAGATCATGACAAGCATCGAACATACCACGAGAATATCGAGCGGAGGCGATCGTGAGAGCCGTTCAAACCGCTTACCTCCCTCTCGCCTCCCCATCGTCACGGGCGGCCTACACTTTGGGATTAGGGAGTTACGGTCCCGCAATCCAGATGTAGCGCGCCGGTGCCTGGTCGCTCTGCCGTGAGGCTGCTGTGCCATCGCAGGCACTCGGCCGAGTATCGAAGTTGGCTGCGGCCAAGTGCCGCGCCGATTGTGCAGGTAGCTGCTGTGCTGAGGCAGCCGCAGGGATTGCTAGGCCTACGAAGAGCGCCGCCGCGACGAACGCTCGCATGTTGTTGTTCATTACAGGTTTTCCTATTTTCGCTTATCGATCTTGCGATCGCGTTTGGGATGCCACGAGTATAGCTCACGTATGCGCGCTTGGATGTAAGGTCTCTTACGAGCAGCGCTTAGCTCCAGCGACGTGACGGTAGCGGTCGCATCGCGCGCCGGGATGGGCCGCCAAACTGCGAACGGCCGGGCGCGCGCTGGCTGTAAGATGGCCTACTGACTCGGCCTGTCCCCGCCTGTAGCATATGGTGTAAGCGAGCACCCAAGTATCGTGACGCTCGGTCAGAGGGGAGTCATGCCGACAGATCGACCAATGTTCGGGTTTCCATCTGCCGTAGCGATTCCGCATCTTCACTTGAGTCCCGCTGCGCGATGACCTCGCCTCGGCCGTATCGCCCGCCCATCGTGCAATTCGACCCCACGCTCGTCGACGTTTTCCTGCGTGTTCGCTGCTGGCAGCTCGACGACGGGCTTGAGCACATCCAAGAAGATGACACCTGAAAGCAGAAGTGAACGCGGCGCTCCTCCGATAGACAGGGCCCCGAACCTAGACCTTTGGCGCCGCCTCGGCGCGAACGCAGCCCGTTACGCTTTCAGCAACAGTCATGCGGCTCGGTTCCGGCACGCCGAGGAAATGCTCCGGCACGCCTGGCGACCCGGCCTCTGCGACGAATGCCGCAGCGCATGGCTCGAAGGCTATGCCGAGGAGTACAGCTCCAACACCGGCAGTGCACGATTGAACGGCACAACGCGCCCCGCTACCGCAGATGGCCTGAAAGGAGGCCGAGATTCGCGACGACGATTGGGGTGATGTAGTTGAGAACAATCTTCAGCACGAGGAGATCTGTAACACCGCCGCGCCAGAGAGCGTCGCCCTCGTTAAACAGCGTCAGCCACGTGCCAACCGCGAATCCAATCAAGATTGTCCGATAAAGGTGGTCGGGATGAGCGATGACATGCGACGTTCGCCGGAGCTGGCCAGACGTCTTGGAACGCGTCATGTCAGCGGCCCAGCCTCGCCTCCGGCAAGCCTTTCCCGCTCCGCGCGCGGCACGCCGCCGCACGGCGCCGGCGCACGACGAATGCTACGACAACGAGCGCACCTACCGCAGCAGCCGCGACCACAGAGAAGCGGCGTGCGCCTGTCAGTACAAGTGCCGTGAGTGAGAACCCGGTCGCGGCGAGCACGAACGGGGTCGCGCAGCAGACAAGGGCCGCTGCTGCAGCGCCGAGCGCTACAAGCCAGTCGAACGGCGACTCTGATCTCACGACTACGGCGAGATGCCCGGACGAATACGCAGCTTAGTCATTTGAGAAGACAATATATCATGTAATCATGAAGTGTCAAGCATCGCGATCTGGGCAAGCGGCAGCGGACGCGAGTGCCATGAGCGCCAGCCGTTTCGCGGCGCGTGCGGCCTCGAGATTGCCGCGTTTCGCCCCGGACGCCGCGGACACGAGAACCATGCGAAATGAGAGTTGGCGTTTCATGAGGGCCACTAGCACGTCGGCGGTAGACCGGCCTGTGTACGGCTACGGGCCGTCAAGGTTCCGACACGCGCTGGATCCGCTAGACGTACTCGTCGACAAGCCGGCCACGCCGCCACCGCACTGCAGGATGGACGCCTGCCTTCGGCTGCTCACGCCGCGCCGCGGAGACTTCCAGTGCGTCGAGAAGCGTGCGGGTCGTCTCATCGTCGTGCCCATCGCGCCGGTGAGGCTTCCGATCGGCGCTCTCAACAACCGCCGCTACTACCTTGGGGTACGGGGCCCTTGTCGCCCTGCGTACTGGAGTGGCGCGCGGCAGCAGTTGAACTTGTTCTCGCGAAAGGCGCACTTCACATGCCTCCTCTCATCCCTTCTGTGCCTACGACCGTTTATCACATCATAGAAGTTGCACTGAGCAGGCCTTGCGAAGAAAGCTTCACAGGCGTGTTATGGCCGGGATACCAATCCGCGAATTCACGGCGCGGACCTTGCTCTCTCAGGGGCAGCATCTATCATTCGCAACGAAACAGGATCGCCCGCGGGAGCCGCGTCGTCGCACAGTGAGCGCTGCCACCAAGACACGTCGCACCAACGGTCGAGCTTGAACGCAACACTGCGGTAGACGCCAACCGGCTCAAAACCAACGGCTCTGTGCAGGGCAACGCTCGCATCATTCGGGAGCGTGATACCAGCGTATGCACGGTGGTATCGCTGCTTCGCCAAGAGGCGGAAGAGCGAGGCATAGAGCGTTCGCACGATCCCCATACGGCGGCTCCGCTCCGCGACGTACGCGGTTACGTCGACGGACCAGCGATAGGCGGCACGCTCGCGATGCCGGCCCGCGTAGACATAGCCCCTTTACGAGCGTTTGAGCTCTGGGGCGTAGGGACGAAAGAACGGTACGAGGATCGCACTCAGCATGGCGATCGTTGCGACCACGAGCGTCACGTCGGCAAAGGCCAACGTGTAGGATTGCTCCGTGATGAGTCTCACGAGGATCTGGACGGTGTGCAGATGTGCGGGTAGGTGGGCAAATGCCAACCGGCTCGGCGTTGCACTCGAACGTAAGACCTGGTAATGGAAAGCAAAGCGGTGAGCCAGCACGCTCTGGACGATGGCAGGCGTGGCCTCCCCTCCGAGTTGCAAGCCCAATCCGAGCATGGTGGTAATCCCAAGCGTCTGCGAACGTGGAACTGCGCGCAAAACGCTCCACAGCAGCGGTACCACTGCCGGCGCGATGGCAATACCCCCCACAGCAAACGAGACGATGACGGTGCCGAAGCTCGCGGCGGTGGTCGTCGCGAAGGACTGCATGACGTTCGACAGCGCGAGCAGGCCCAGGCCGACGAAGAGCAAGAGGCGCACCGGCATCGGCCGGCGATCCATGGTGATGCCGAGGAGGAAGACAAGAGGCACGAAGACGAGCGCCCGCACGGCGGTCAACTCGCCGGCAAGCGTAGCCGTAAAGTGGAGAGACTGTTCCGCGAACTGCAGCACGATGGCCACGACGGCAGAGAGCACGGTCGCGACGGGTACGATCAGCAGCACTCCCGCCGCCACGACGGGCACGGCAAAGAGGCTTCGATCGATGAGCGGATTGGGGGTACGCAGCTCCCAGGCGAGGAAACCGGCTGTTGCCGCCACGGAGAGTGCGACGAGCAGGCCGATACGAGGCTCGCTCCACCAGCTATAGCGCTCGCCTTCATAGAGCACAAATTGGAGCGGAACGAGCGCCCCCGCGAGAAGACTGGCACCGATCCAGTCGAGCTCGCGCCTGCTCGCAGTCTCCTGCTCCGGTAGGGACCTCGAGCACAAGAAGGCGGACACCAGTGCCAGCATCCCCACGATCAGGAACGTCCAGCGCCACGAGTCATCGTTGTCGACGAGAAATCCGCCAATGAGGGGTCCAAGGGCGAGGGGCGCCCCGACGAACGTTCCGGCGAAGATCACCTGGCTGAGACCCAACTTCTGCTCGGGCAGCGCCTGTCGAAGGATCGCCTGTGAGACTGCAATGAGGCCGGCTCCAAAGGCTCCCTGAACCGCCCGCCACCACACCAGCTCGACGATGGAAGTCGAGAACGCGCAGAAAAATGCCGCCGCCGCGAAGCCGGCGAGGGACAATAGGTAGTAGCGCCGGCGGCCTAGCCACGCGCTCAGCCATGGACTGAGCGGCAAGACGGCGATGTTGGCCATGAGATATGCGATAGCGACCCAGTCGCCTTCATCGCTCGTTGCCGCCAGGTGACCGCGAACGAGGGGTAGAGTCACCGCCAGCATTCTGCCGTCGAGAGCCTGCGCCATCGTGGCCCAGGCCACACCCATGATGAGGGCCTGAGGCGGATGGCGATTCACGCCATCGAATCTTGCGCCTCGGGTCAACACAGCGAAGAACGGCAGTCTACCATCGCCAGCGCCCAGCCGCTTGGGGTGCGAGTACGCACGAGATAGCCGTTCTCGGTCCGGTCGCACACTTGGTAACCGGCCTTGATCGCAGTGGCGAGCGAACTGAAGACATGCACACCTGAGAACATTGGGTTTCCTCCCTCACGTCATCGGAGACAGATTCGCAAGTCGCCGATACCATAACATAGTTTGAGTAGTCAGTCAATATAATGGGCAGGCGAATTTCTATGCAGACCGGCGCCGCCGGTCGCCGACGAGAATCGCCACCAAGTCCCGGACGTAGCTGTCGGGGTTCGTCTCTAGATCGAAGATCGCCGCGAGCAAGATGCTGGAGACGAAGGCTTGCGCCATGAGCTTTGTGTTCGTTCGGTCGAGCGCGCCGCGTTGCACGGCTCGGTCGAGGTAGCTCGCCACGCGCGCGATCGAGCGGCGCCGCAACTCACGCAGACGGTCGGCGACGGAGCGATGGGAGGTCATCTCCTTGAAGAAGATGCGAGCGAGATCTTCGTGATCCCTCAACCATTGGAAAAGGCGAGTACCCGCCACCTTCAGGCCTCTGCTTGGAGGCTCGTCGGCCAGGCTATCAACCGTCTCTTCGATCACGTCGATGAGGTTTCTGCTCTTGAAGATCTCCTCGAGAAGCGCCTCCTTGCTCTCGAAGTAGTAAAAGACCAAACCGCCGGGGACCTCGGCCTCGGCGGCGATCGCCTTGGTGGCAGTCGCGTCGAAGCCGCGCTCCGCGAAGAGCTTGAGCGCCGCCGCAAGGATTCTCTCGCGCGCTCCTGCTGGCGGCGCGACGCGCGCGCCCTTCTTCTTCGTACCGGCCATCCGTTCGCAGAGCCCTCCGTCAGTTGGGTACGGGATAGCGTACTACTATCTGAGCGCTCAGTCCATATTGCCTACTACCACTCCTACGTCACCGTGAATACGTGTCGCGCTGAAGAGCCGGCGACCCGAACGATGCGGCCCGTACTCGTTTCGTAGGGTTAAGGCTGGCGGATTAACTCAGGCGAGAGCTCGCGTAGATTCGTCGCACCGACGAGGGCCATTGTGCGCTCGAGTTCCGTACGCAAGAGCTCGATGACGCGCCGGACCCCGTCCGTACCGCCGGCGGCGAGGCCCCACAACCAGGGACGGCCGATCATGCACGCTGTGGCACCGAGCGCGAGCGCTCTGACGATGTCACTACCTCTGCGTATCCCACTGTCGATCAAGATCGGCATCCCCGATCCCCGGAGCGCCTCGACGATCTCAGGGAGAACCGTAATCGTCGCCGGCGCTCCGTCGAGTTGCCGTCCGCCATGGTTGGATACGACGATCGTGTCGGCTCCCGCATCGCGCGCGCGGCGGGCGTCAGTGGCCGTGATGATGCCTTTGACGCCGACCGGACCGCCGAAACGTTCCTTGATCCAGCCGATGTAGTCCCACGATTGCTCCGGATTGAAGAGCCCTTTCAAGTAACCGGCGGGCCCGGTCCCGCCTTTGTGCACCTGCGTCTCCAAGTCTGCGATGTTCGGAATCTTTACGCCCGGACCACGGATCTGCCCCCAAATCCAACTCCACCGTCGCAGCATGTCGGTGACGTTCGCGAACGTCACGCGTGGCGGAAGCACCATGCCGTTGCGGAGATCGCGCTCACGATTCCCGACGACCGGGGTGTCGATCGTGAGCAGGATCATGCGATAACCGGCTTCGCGCGCCTTGTCGACCAGCTTGCCGGTCAGCGCCTTGTCGTTCCAGGCATAGAGTTGGAACCAGTGTGGCCCCGCGACGGTGCTTGCGATCTCTTGAAGCGAATAGCTCGAGACCGTACTCGCGGTGAAGAGGATCCCGGCCTCGCGTGCTGCGCGCGCGGCCGCGAGCTCGGCCTTGGGATGTGCCAGTCCTGGCAGGCCGGTCGGTGAGAGAAGGAGCGGCATCGAAAGGGGTACACCGAAGAGCTCGAGACTGGTGCTGACCTTTCGAACGTTCGTCATTGCCCGCGGAGCGAACGTGAGCCGAGCGAGAGCGGCGCCGTTTTCGCGCAGCGTTCGTTCGTCGTCGGCACCGCCGTCGATGAAGTCGAACACCATGCGCGGGAGCCGCCGGCGAGCGCGCAAGCGCATCTCGGCGAGATCAAACACGGTCGCGAATCGGTCTCTGGTCATCCTCTAGCTCACTTCGATTGACGCTCTTTGCCTGCGAAATTGTCAGTCGCTGCCCGAGCGGTTCGCGCTCTAGTATACCTATTCTAGCGGCGCGCCGCAAAGAGCGCGTCGCGCGAGGCGGCCGACGACGGGCGGGGATCACGTGGCAATGACGCCGTCATTGAACGGCAACGCGCATGCGTGACAAATTCGTCGTGACGATTACATGGAAGCCCGTACACATGGGGTCCGGCGAACCGCGATGCAAGCTCCCCGCAAGCGCCTTCGCATTTCCCAAGGAACGCAAGGAGCCGCTCACGGACGCCGCACACCTGCGCAGCGCCGTCGCACGCTTCCCTCAGGTTACCGGAGTAACGGATGCCGAGCGCGCGTTGGCATTTCGCAACATTCAGGCGGCCTCGCGCTACTTCGGCGTGACGCTTCACGCGCACGACTGGCACGACCTCGCATGATGGCAAAGTAGATGGCGAGCCGCTTGAAACCCAAGCGCGTTTCGGTTAGACTAAAGACTGCACAGATGACCAAGGCAAACATCGTGACGACTGACGCCCAGATCGAGGCTGCCCTCGGGCAAGCGAGAGCCTACGAGAGGTTTCGGCCGAAGGCCGTTGCCGCGGCGTACCGCGAGGCCGACGACGCCATTGCGATCAAGCTGGCGACGGGGATTGAGCTCGTGATTCCGCGCAGGCTCTTGCAGGGCCTGGAGAGTGCAACGCCGGCGCAGCTCGCGGAGATGGAACTTGTTGACGCGCACTCGGGACTTCACTGGCCATCGCTCGACGTCGATCACTACATCCCAGCGCTTCTCGATGGCGTGTTCGGAAATCGCCGCTGGATGAGCGAGCTAGGGAAGAGAGGTGGCGCGGTACGCTCTGCCGCGAAGGCGCGCGCCGCGCGCGAGAATGGTCGCAAGGGCGGCCGTCCTCGACGGCCCACGATGTGAGGTCACGACCGCGAACGCCATCCGGCTCAAGCCCACGCCAACGCCACTAGCACGTCGGCGGTAGACCGACCTGTGTACGGCTACGTACCGCCAACGTTCCGGCATGCGAGTCCCCGGATGACCTCCGTCAGCGCCAGCAACGCCGTCGACGCTTCGTCCGTGCGCCACGCGGCGTAGAGTTCTGCGGGCGGCGTCTGTTCGGCGATCGGCCGATAGACGACGCCGGCAAGGTTGAGGCGCTGGATTGAAGCGGGCATCAGCGTCACGCCCAACCCCGCGGCAACAAGTGAGATCATCGTGTCGGTTTGATTTGCTTCCTGGACGAGGCTCGGTTCGAAGCCGGAGGCCCGGCAGATGTCGATGATCTGATCGCGGAAGCCTGGCGCCTCGCGACGCGGAAAGAGCACCAACGACTCCCGCTCGAGCGCACGCAAGGAGACGCGCTTCTTTCGCGCTAGCCGATGGTCCGCCGGCAGTGCGATCACGAAAGGCTCCCGCGCAACGATAGCAACCCGCAGTTTCTCGCCGGTCACGGGCGGCCGCAAGAAGCCGATGTGAATCTGCCGCTGTTCGAGCGCGATCAGTTGCTCGGGCGACGACAGCTCGCGCACCGTCAGGCGAACGTCGGGGAAGCGCTCGCGATAGGCATGCAGCACCCGCTGAAGCACGTCGTACGTCGCTGAAGCCACGGTGCCCACGGTGATCCGCCCAATGAGACCGCGCGTCGCGCGACGCGCCGATTCCATCGCGCGGTCGGCCTGTGCCAGCGTGAGACGCGCCTCCTCTAGGAACACTTTGCCGGCTTCTGTCAGATCGATCGGGCGCCTGTCCCGGCGGAAGAGCGCCGCGCCCAGCTCGTGCTCCAGCTTGCGGATTTGCTGGCTGAGTGGAGGCTGGGCCATGTTCAGCCGCTCGGCCGCGCGGCCAAAGTGCCGCTCTTCGGCGACGGCTACGAAGTAGCGCAGGTGGCGTAATTCCATAGTAATGTTCTGAATATAATAGCACAAGCAAAGATATATTGGACATATCATGCCGCTCCCCGCTACAGTGGGGGCAATGACGAGCGCATTTATGGACCAGGCTCGAGCAACTGCGCTGATGCAGGCGCAGGGCATCGATGCACTGATCGTGGTCCAACCCGAGAACTTCTACTACGCGACCGGTGCGAACGCCGGCTTTGCCGCGCTCTGGCGCCGCGCCGGCACCGCGATCGCCGTCATCCCGGCGGACCCGCGCGTGCCCCCGGCGGTGGTCATTCCCGATGCCCAGGCACGATCGTTTCGCATGGCATCGGATATCCGCGACGTGCGCACCCACCCGCTCTGGGTCGAGACCGAGGACCTCGCCCCTTTTCTCCCCAGCGAGCGGCCAACGGAGGCGATCGTGCGCGACGCCGCGCGCCGCGCCGGGAAGGAGCCCCAGCACAAGCGCCCTGCTACCTACGACATCGCGCTCGCGCTTGCCGAAGTACGCCACATCCTCGACGAGCGCGCCCTCTTGCACGGCTGCTTGGGCATCGAGATGGACTTCATCCCAGTCAACGACTTCGAGAGCTTTCGCCACGGCGTTCCAAACGCGCGCTTCGTCGACAGCTCGCACATCTTCCGCCAGTTGCGGATGATCAAGGGTCCCGCTGAGATCGCCTTCCTTCGCCAGGGTGCCGCACTCAGCGAAGCGGGCATCACGGCGTCGCTCAATGCCGTACGCGAGGGCCTCAGCGCCTCTGACGTGGCCTTCTCCTACCGCTCCGGGGTGCTGGAGGCGGCGCGCCACGCCGCCGCGGCCACCTTCGAGTCGACGTGGGACATCATCAGCGTCGGCCCACAACCATGGGGTGCCGGCGCATCAACGGCTACCGTCACTGCGGGATCTCAACTCAAGTTCGACGTCGGCTGCACCGTCGGCGGCTACCAATCTGATATCGGACGCACCTACGTGTTCGGCAACGGCAACGAGCATCAGAAGCGCATCCATGGCGCGCTGCTGGAAGCGTTTCACGCCGGCCTCGAAGAGTTCAAACCGGGCAATCCTATCAGCCGGATCCATCACGCGGCGCAGACCAAGATGCGTGAGCTCGGTTTCGAGAGCTACACCCGCGGGCATTTCGGCCACGGCATCGGCGCCAACGTCTGGCACGAGGAATGGCCGTACATCGCGGCCACCGAGAGCCAAGTCCTGATGCCTGGAATGGTCTTCGCTTTCGAGACGCCGTATTACGTCGACGGCGTCGGCGGTTTCATCATCGAAGATCACATCCTCGTCACGGAGCGCGGGCCGGAGAGTTTCAACACGCTTGCGCGCGAATACGCCGAGGTTGGATAGGCGATGGTGAAGACGAGCCGCGATCCGGCCGCGCTCATCGCGCTAGAGGAGCGTCACGGGGCGCGCAACTATGCACCGCTGAACGTGGTCATCACAGAGGCTCAGGGCGTATGGGCTACCGACGTTGAAGGCCGGCCCTTCCTCGACTGCATCAGCGGTTACTCGGCGCTCAGCCACGGGCACGCGCATCCTCGCATCGTCGCTGCGCTCGTCGCCCAGGCGCAGCGTCTCGCGTTGACGTCGCGCGCCGTCAGAAACGATCGCCTCGGCCCCTTTTTGGAGCGCCTGACACAGGTGACGCATCAAGAGGCCGCACTTCCCATGAACACCGGTGCGGAAGCCGTCGAGACGGCAATCAAGCTCGCCCGGCGCTGGGGCTACGTCCGCAAAGGAATCCCGCGCGACGCCGCCGAGATCGTCGTCTTCGACGGCAACTTTCACGGGCGCACCACCACGATCGTTGGCTTCTCCAGCACGGAGCGCTACCGCCGCGGTTTTGGTCCCTTCGACGGAGGCTTCCGCCGCGTACCCTTCGACGACATAGCAGCCCTCCAGGCCGCGGCGGGAGAGCGAACCTGCGCCGTGCTGCTCGAGCCGATCCAAGGCGAGGGCGGCGTCAACGTCCCACGTTCGGGCTATCTGCGCACCGTGCGCGAGCTCTGCACGGAACGCAACGTGCTCTTCATGGCCGACGAGATTCAAACGGGTTTCGGCCGCACGGGGGACCTCTTCGCGTGCGATCATGAAGGAGTCATCCCCGACGTCCTGATCGTCGGCAAGGCACTGGGCGGTGGCGTCTATCCCGTTTCCGCCGCATTGGCGCCGTGGCGGATCATGGAGCTCTTCGAGCCCGGCGATCATGGCAGCACGTTCGGAGGCAACCCGCTCGCTTGCGCCGTCGGTGAAGCGGCGCTCGATGTCCTGCTAGAGGAGCACCTCGCGGAGCGAGCCCGGCACTATGGCAGCCTCTTGCTGAAACGCCTGCGCGAGATTCGCTCACCACTGGTCCGTCACGTGCGCGGGCGCGGCCTGCTGATCGGCGTCGAGCTCACCATCCCGGTACACAACGTGAGCGAGCATCTCCTGGACGAGGGGGTGCTCGCGAAAGAGACTCGCGACAACGTGCTGCGCCTTGCGCCGCCGTTGATCGTCGATGACGAGCACATCGACTTCATCGTTCACGCCCTTACTCGCGCCTTGAAGCGTGAAGAAGAGCACGCGAACGTCTCACTCCGAGTTTGACCCGGTAATACACTCTCAGCTACGTCAATGGGAGGACAGGCATGTACAGGATGAAGAGACTCGGTGCGGCAGCCGTCGCGCTAGCGCTTTCGTTAAGCTTAGGTGCGTTTGCCCAGCCCGCCAGCGCGGCGAATCAGGTGATCAAGATCGGAATCGAGCTCCCGATCTCCGGCAACGATGCGTCGGACGGCATCCCGATGGAGCAGGCAGCGACCTTGGCGATCGAGCAAGCTAACGCGCACGCACCCAAGGGGTTCACGTTCCAGGCCGATGCCTTAGACGATACCGTCAACGGTATCCACAATCCACAGCAGGGCGTGGCGAACATTCGGGCACTGGCGGCCGACCCGGGAGTCATCGGCGTCGTCGGGCCGTTCAACTCCAACGTCGCTGCGGCGGAGATCCCGGTCTCCAATCAAGCCCTGCTCCCGCTCGTCTCCCCGGCTGCCACCGATCCGACGCTCACGCAGTCGCCGAGATATAGGCCCGCGCACCCGGACGAGTTCACGTTCTTTCGCGTCTCCGCGAGCAACGACAAGCAAGCCCATGCCGCCGCGTACAGCTGTAAGCAGCTTGGCTTGAAGAGCATCTACGTGATCGATGATAACGAGACGTTTGGCACGGGTCTCGCAAACATCTTCACGGACGCAGCGAAGAGCCTGAGCCTGACGATTCTAGGACGCGACCATCTCACCGTCAACCAGCAGGACTTCCGGCCGCTGCTGACTCGCATCGCGCAGATGCATCCGGACGCCATCTACTACGGCGGCGTCACGTCGACGGGGGGCGCGCTCCTGCGCAAGCAGATGGCGGACTCCGGTTTCGATACCGCCAAGACGCCGTTCGTCGCCAGCGATGGGATCTACGACCAAGCCTTCGTCAAGATTGCAGGTCCGCAGGCCGACGACACTTACTTTACGGCGGCGGCACCGAACATTACCAAGCTGGTTAGTGCTCGCGAGTTCATCAGTGCATACCAGGAACGTTACCACACGGCGCCGACGGCCTTCGCGGCCAACGCCTTCGTCGCGGCGCAAGTCATCATCAATGCAACCGTGAAGGCGATTCAGAGCAACCACGGTGACCGGCCCTCGCGAGCCGAGGTATTGAAGCAACTGCGCGCAACGAAGGAGTTCCACTCCATCGTTGGCACCTTCGGTTTCGACGCAAGCGGCGACACAACCAACCCGTCGATGGCGCTCTGGAAGATCGAGCACGGCACGCCGTCCTATCTCCATGCAATCGACATGCGTGCCGTGAAGAAGGTCGTCAAGTCATGAGGTTCGCCTACCTGGGCGTACCTTGGGACTACACCTCCTCGCTGGGCTGGCCGGGTTCCCGCTACGCTCCGGACACGGTGCGCGAGGCCTTCAAGTGGATCAACATGCGCCTGCAAGGCGAGGCCGTCTATTGGCTGGATCGTGAGGAGGTGGTGGCGACCTCCGGCGGCCTTGTCGGTGACCGGGGCAATGTCGACCTCGTGGCCCATGACGTCAACGAGAGTTTCGCGCGCATCGAGACGGCTGTCGGCAAGGTTCTCGACGACGGATTCATCCCGCTGGTCGTCGGCGGCGATGATGCGGTGACGTTTCCGATCGTCAAGGGCTTGCACGACCATACGCCGGGTACATGGGGCATGATTCACCTCGACGCTCATCTGGATCTCATGGATAGCTCACCGTACCAGGGGCGACTTTCGCACTCCAGCGGAGTGCGCCGCGTGACGGAGCTCACGCGATTCAAGAGCGAAGCGCTGGTTCAGGTCGGTGGCCGGAATTTTAATTTTCCAGCTTCCAAGAAATACGTCGATGAACGCGGGATCAAGCACATCCCGGCAGCGGAGTACGATCGCCTCGGCACGAGAGCGGCCGCGGAACGCGCGCTGGAGCTTGCGCGCGGCGTCGACCACCTCCACCTCGCGGTGGACATCGACGTCCTCGATCCGGCCTTTGCCCCAGGCGCGGGAGCATTTGAACCGGGCGGTTTGACGTCGCGTCAACTCCTGGACTTCACCGCCACGCTCGCACCGCATGTCGAGTCGCTCAGCATCGCCGAGGTCAATCCGCTCACGGATTTCCGCACGATGACGTCTGCTGTGGCGGCCAACGTCCTGGCCCACTTCGTGGTTGGAAAGCTGGACCCGCTACACGTACTCGTCGATGATCCGGCCCCGCAGCCACCGCACTGAAGGATGCTCACCTTGGTCCTGCGCCGGCTTGCACCGTGCCGTGGAGGCTTCCAGCGCGTCCAGCAGCGTGCGGGTAATCTCGTCGTCGCGCCCATCGTGCCGGTACGGCTTCGGATCGGCGCTCTCGACAACCGTCGCGACTACCTTAGGATACGAGGCCCTGATTGCCCTACGTACTGGAGTGGCGCGCGGTAGCAGTTTAACTTGCTCTTGTGAAAGGCGCACTTCGCATGCCTCCTCTCATCCCTTCCCTACCATAATCAACTATTTATCACAGCATAAAAGTTTCGCCGGGCAGGCATTGCGAAGAAACCTTCGCAGTCGGTGCTACCGCAGCGGCCATATGTCCATATTGCTATTATGGATAAATACGCTGGCAGAGTATGCTATACTGCGAGTATGCCCAAGATTTCCATGCTGATCCCGGACGCCGACCTTGCCGCCATCGACGATGTGGCCGACCACAACCGGACTGCCTTCATGATACGTGCCGCTCTCGACGCCGCTGCCCATATCAAGCGGCAACGCGAGGACGCCGAGGTTCGCCGCATTTGCGCGAGTACGTCTAAACGTGATCGCCGCATCAGCAAAGACTACGAGCCCACGCTCAAGGACGGATTGGAGTGACGTCGCTCGCTTACCAGCGCGGCGACGTCGTTTGGGTCGATCTCGATCCAGCCACGGGCTCAGAGATCAACAAGTGCCGTCCTTGCTTGATCGTTCAGCGCAATGCCGCCAACGAGACCTCGCCGACGACCATCGTGGCCCCCATCGGCGATGCGCGCGGCGCCAAGGGGAACGTCCTCAACATCTTCCTAGCCGCGGGGACTGGCGGCGTGCGCAAGGATAGCCTCGTCATCTGCAATCAGATTCGTACGATCGACGCCGTCCGGATCGACGGGAAACTTGGCGCCGTTCCCGCGCCCGTCATGGCCGCGGTCGAGAAGGGCGTTCGCGTCATCCTGGATCTCTAGCAGGCTAGTGCACGTCGTTTCCACCTTGTCCATACGCTCTCCACAATCGTGGAGTACGATAGTCGCATGAACACCAGAACATTTACCCTCGCGCTCGTCGCGGCCGCGGCTATCGGCGGCCTAGGAGTGGCACAGGCCGATACTCAAACGCCAGCGGCGGCCACCACCGCACCGGCTCCGCCGACGATGCACCCCGGAAACATGGGCTCCGCAAACATGGGCTCCGGCGGTATGACGATGCAGATGATGATGGGCAACGACCCTGTTGCAAGCTGCACCAAGATGATGAACAACGTCGCTTCGGACCCGGCCCTCCACCGGCGTATGAATGGTGCCATGCGAGGGTTTTCGTCCAACGAGACCGGGCATGGCTCCATGATGCCAAACGATAATCAAGACGGGAAGGGTATCGGCACAGGCCACTAGCGTATGAACCGGGGCGAATTATTACGATCACTTGCTGCGGCTGGAACGGCCGCAGCGTCTCTGCCGCTTAAGGCAAGCGCCGCGCGGCCGCCGGACCACGTGATCACCGTGGAGGAAGCCTCATGGGAGGTGCGGCCCGGCTTGACAGTCCGCACGAAGACGTACGGAGGTGCGGTCCCAGCCAAGATCCTGCGCCTGCACGAAGGTAGCCAAGTTGCCGTGGAAGTGCGTAATCGCACGGCGCTTGCCCAATCGATATCCTGGCACGGGATGGTCGTCCCCGATTGGGTGGACGGCTTGGCAACGCCGGACGTCCCGCCGGGCGGCACGCGTACCTACTCGTTCACGGCAACACCGGCAGGCACGCGACTGTATCACTCCGTCAACGGCGGCGGGATGTTCAGCGGCATGTTCGGACCGCTCATCATCGAGCCCAAGAGCGAACCCGGTGCCTACGATCGCGACATCATACTCGTCCTGCACGAGTTCCAGCACTCGATTCCGGCGCAAGGAGTCATGGCCGACGACCGGCTACCAGGCTCACCGACGCTCTCAGCGCCTGCTATGGCCATGATGGGCGCCGGCGGCATGATGGGTGGTGGCGGCGGCATGATGGGCGGCGGCGGCATGCAGAACATGCTGATGCACGATGCCGAGTACACCGTCTATTCCATCAATGGCAAAGCGCTGGGAGCGGGCGATCCGATCCGGGTAAAGCGAGGAGAGCGGGTCCGCTTTCGCATCATCAACGCCAGTGCAACGCTCACGCACCGTCTTGCCCTGCCTGGGCACCGCTTCCTGATCACTCACCTCGACGGCAACCCGGTGCCACGGCCGCGTATGCTCGACGCCGTGGAAGTCGGCTGCGGTGAGCGCGTGGATGCCATCGTGACGATGGACGCCCCAGGCGTGTGGGTTCTCGGCAGCACGGTGCGGAAGGCGCGCACGCTTGGCCTCGGCGTGGTGATCGCCTACGACGGAGCGCGCGGTGAGGCGATCTGGCGCGACGATTCACGAGACCGGTTCACCTATGAGGCATTCGGTAACCCCGGCAAAGCCGAGCGTGTCGACGGCAGCTTCGATCTGGTCCTACGAAAGTCGCCAGTTGCACCTGACGCCTGGAGCATCGACGGCGCACTGTATCCAGATACGCCACGCCTAGAGGTACGCAAAGGCGGAACCTACCTCATCCGCTTCTCGAACATGTCGATGATGGAGCACCCGATGCACATCCTAGGCAACGGCTTCGAGCTTGCGCGCGTTGATGAGATTTCGACGTCCGGGATCCACAAAGACGTGGTAGTCGTGCGCCCCATGATGGGAAGATCCGAGTTGCTCTTCCGGGCGGACAACCCCAACGGAGGCCGCTTCCTGCTCATGTGTCATAACTGGCAACACATGGAGGGCGGGCTAGCCTCCGTGCTCGCGTACACCTGAGCGCCTCACAGCTAGCCCCTGGCTCCCACCTACTTCACTCGCAACACGGATTCGACGGCCGCAGCGATCTGCTGCGGCCGGAGCAAATTCCGGACGACAGCCCTGCGCGTAAGCAGCGGCATGTGGACCGCTACACCTTGTAGCTATGGAGACCGCTGATCCAGATGTTGACGCCCAAGTAACAGAACATGATCGTAGCAAAGCCGAGCACGCTGATCCAACTCGTGCGCAGACCACGCCACTGGCCGCGCGTGTGCAGATGCATGTAGGAGAGGTAAACGATCCAACTAACCAGCGCCGACGTCTCCTTGGGATCCCACTGCCAATACGCACCCCAGGCCTCTTTCGCCCACATGGCGCCCATAATAATGCCAAGCGAGAGTAATGGCAGGCCAACGGCGATGATGCGATAGGTGATGACGTCGAGCTTCGCAAGCGCTGGCATTCCGATTAGCCACCGCGCGATCGAATCGCCCTGCGCCGCCGCGAGCGCAAGCCCTGGGGTCTCGTCTTGTACGGCACTCCCCGTGCGATCGGCGAGCAGTCTGGCCATTGCCATGGAGCCGACATCGGCACCGGCAGTGGCCGGCTGAAGGCCGACGCTCCGAAGTTGTGCTCGGCCACCGATGTGACGGCGCTCCAGGTAGTACTTCATCAAGTACAGGACGCTAGAGCAGAACGCCAGCAGGAACGCCGCGTACGAAGCCACGACCGTCGGAACATGGATCGCCAGCCAGTATGATTGCAGGGCAGGCACAAGTGGGCGATACCCTTCGTTCCACGTCCCAGCATAGACAAGGAAAAAGTCCGCGACGAGCAAGACGAAGCCGCCAAGATACCAAATGCGGTACTGCCTCGCAAAGATCAGGTAGAGCAATACCGAGAAAGCGACGAACAGCGAGAGGGAATCGTAAAGGTTTGATGTAGGCGACCAGCCCGTTGAGAGAGCCTCCGAGATAAGCGCCGCAGCCTGCAACGCAAGTCCAACGATGGCGAATGGCACGCCGAGCATCACCTGCCACGGCACGCGCCAAAGAAAGTACGCGAAGAGCGACAGCGCGGCTACCGCGTAGCTTACTACCGCAAGCGCATAGAAGATCGTTACCAACGACTCGATCATATTACCGCTACCTCCTCGTAGCGTTGCGGCACACCCCCACCGTCATGAGGGGCGTTCCCACTGTGGCCTAGTATGCCAACGGTGTGTGGAGGGCGTGTGGAGAGTCGCAGGTCCGCCTACGCGGTACGATGTGCATACGCGGCTGTCAGAGACTCGACGCTTTGCCCGGTCAACAGCGAGAAGTACGCGGGAAGCAGCGGCAGGACGCACGGCGAGATGCATGAGACGAGCCCAGCGATGAAAGCAGCGCCGATCGTCACCATGCCGGCAGTGGCGTCAGGCCCCGTCCCAACATTCGCCAGGAACGGGAATGCCTGGTAAATCCACCCCAGGAACCGCAGAAACGAACCTGTGACGAGAACGACGCCGGTTACGATCACGAGCAGGCCAGCAAAGCGCTCGATGGCCGCGAGAAGCGGTCGCAGCCGTGCCAACGCCGGCAGGGCATACTGTAATCCGAACGCCATGGCGAGAACGGGACGGCAAGACCGGCGGAGTAGACCACCAGCAGGAGCGTGCCGCTCGTCACGGTGCGAGCGCTCCCGGCCATAGCGAGGACCGCGGCCAAAATTGGACCGATGCAGGGGGTCCAACCCGCGGCGAAGCCGATCCCCGCGATAGTCGATCCGGCGTACCCGAATCGCCCCAGCCGGAAGCGGAGGCGGCGATCCATCGCGAGAAACCGCAGCCGGAAGACGCCGAGCATATTGAGGCCGAGAACGATGACCAGCGCGCCGACGGCGCGCCCTAGAAAGCCGCGCCAAGTTATAAACGCGGAACCGATCGCGCTTGCCGCTGCTCCCTCCGCGACGAACACGAGAGTGAAGCCCAATACGAACGCGAATGCGTGAACGACGACGCTCCGGCGGTGTATCTCCAACCTCAGCTCGGACTCTTACGAACCACTGACACTTTGAAGCTGGTCCGGTTTCGTGGAGAGTTTGTGATTGGACATCAGGCGGGCTGACTCATGCGGCGCTCGAAGTCCATGGGTGAGAGGAAGCCGATTGACGTGTGTCGGCGGTGTGGGTTGT
>SCRI01000042.1 GCA_004298675.1 bacterium
CGTCGATGCCCAGAAAGCGGGCGCGCACGGGGTCGTCCCGCAGCGCACGCAGGAGGTGGCCGAACGGCGAGCGGTGGATCGTGTGCAGCGCGAAGATACCCAGCCCCACGCAGCCGGCGCAGACGTACCAGAACACCGCCTGGCCACCCAATGGCACGCCGAATAGCGTTCCTCGATCGATGCCTGCCAAACCGTTTTCGCCGCCTAGCGCCGGCAGGTGGAGGGTAGCGGTGTAGAGTGCCTGGCCCACGGCGAGGGTAACCATCGCGAAGGCGATCCCGTACGTCCGCAGCGCGGTTGCGCCGACGGCCAATGCCGCAAGCGCGGCCAGTGCCATCGCGAACAGCAGCAACACCAGCGGCGGGAGCGCCGCCGAACCTAGACCGACAACGTATGCGCCAATCCCGAAGAATGCCGCTTGACCGAAGGATGGGATGCCCGCGTGACCGATCAGGAGATTGACACTGAGCGCGTAGAGGGCTTGGATCAGCACCGTTTCCCAGAAGAACAGCTGCGCGCCGTTTGCCCAATGCGGGAGCGCCAGCGCCAGAGTTGCCGCCGCCGCAACGAGGGCTCCACGGGAGACGCTCATGCGGATAATTCCCCCGCCCGGTTCGCGCGCCCCATGATGCCCTGCGGGCGAAAGAGCAGAAAGAGGCCCATGCCGATGTAGAGGCTGAAGTCCGCCAGACCCGGACGCAGGACGACGAGATAGGCGTTCAAGAGACCGAAGAAAATTGCCGCCAGCAGCGTTCCGCGAACGCTGCCAAGTCCTCCTACGATGACGATGGCGAACGCTTGGATGATGAACGAAACTGCGAGTTCCGGCGTCAACCCCACGAGTGGCGAGACGAGACCCCCACCCAGACCGGCGAGAAAGATGCCCAGCGAGAACATCACCAGGAAGACGCGCTCGACGTCGATGCCCAGCAATGCGGCCATGTGGCGATCGGCCGCGGTCGCACGCACCATGCGGCCAAACTCCGTCGACTCTACCAGCCATTCCAATCCAAAGACCACCAAGGCGCCTACGACATACAGAAAAACGTCGTAGGCCGGGAGTGCTACCGGGCCCACGTGCAGTAGGCCAAGGAATGACGGCGACTGCGGTTGGGAAAGCGGTGCGATGCCCCAAATCAGCCGCCCTAATCCTTCAAAGACGAGTAAGAGCGCGAAGGTCGCCAAGAGCGAGGATATCTCCGGCAACGGATAGATCCGCCGGAAGAGGCCGCGCTCGGTGAGCGCTCCGACCAGCGCCGTCAACAGGCCGGCCACAACGACCGCGGCCACGAGCGCCGGCCCCGGCAACGCGTGGCCGCGTGTAATCGCATACGTGAAGTATGCGCCCAGCATGAAGAACCCGCCGTGCGAGAAGTTCAGTACCCGCATCACGCCATAGATGAGCGTGAGTCCGCTGGCGATCAGGAAGAGGAGGACGCCCTGACCCAGACCGTCGACGAGCGGCAGGAAGAGGTTGTGCATGCTGCGGTGTCGGGTGCGGCTACTTCGCGACTTTCTCTGCGGGGACGGTCACCCAGTGCGGGCAGGAGTATTGTTTTGGAGCGCTGGCATCGCCTTTGCACTCGAAGACCGTCACTGGCTGCGCCAGCTCGTGATCGGGACGATAGCGCAGCGTTCCCTTGGGAGTCACGACCGGCACCTGCTCGAGCGCCGTGATGATCTGCGAAACGTCCACGCTCTTGGAGCGCTCGATGGCTGAACGCAGCGCATAGATCGTCGCATAACCCTCGTACGACCACGAATTGGGGGCGTCGCCGTATGCCTTCTGATAGGCTGCGGTGAAATGCCGGTTCATTGGCGTGTTGTAGGCGCGGTTGTAGTAGTCGTAGACGAACCAGGCGTCGGGGAAGTCTGCGCCGAGTTGGGCCGCCGTCGGCTCAGAACCACCGACGTTGATGGTGGCGGCGAATTTTCCGAAGAGATTGTCCGGCTTACCCTGCTTCACCACGGCCGCCGTGGCTCCACCGAACGTGGCGAGGTAGAGGCCATGGCTCTTCGCGCTTTCGGCGGGAAGGGCCGAGCTGAGCGCCGTCACGTAGGAGCGGACGTCCTGCGCGGCCAGCGGGACGAAGACAGCCTTGCCGGTCTGCACGCTCGGCGAGAGGCGACGCAGCTTTTCGCTGAAGAAGTTCCAGTCGTCGTGACCCGTCACGTAGTCGGGCGCATAGGCATCCCACGTGCTGATCGTGGGAAAGTGCTCGTGCGCGAATTGGGCCGCTGCGCTCGTCAGCATCGCGTCGCTCGGAGCGATGCGGAAGAAGTGCTTGTCGAATTTGGTCGTGGTGAGCGCGGTGGCGATGCAGTTGGAGCCCATCACCAGCACGTTGCTTTGTGCCGCTACCGGTAGCGCTGCCAGGCAGTCGGCGCTCGATGCGTAGCCCATGGTGATGTTGATGCCCGCCGCCTGCAGCTCGCGTAGTGCTTGCACGGTGGCGGTGGGATTCAGTTGTTCGTCCTTGACGACCAGTTCGAAGCGATGGCCAGCGACGCCGCCTTGCGCGTTGATCTCGTCGATGGCGAGCTGGGCGCCGTGCTGCGTGTCGGTGCCGACTTGGGCGAATGCCCCCGAGATCGTATCGATGAGACCGACCTTGACCGTAGCCGCGCCTTGCGCGCTTGCAACCATGGGCGCAATGCCAAGGGAGCTGGCTACCAGAACGATGAGGATCTGCCGGAAGATCATGCTTGACTCCTTCGTTCCACTGTGCGGGACGATATTGACAGAGCGTTCCGTTGTTCATACGATAGGTCGTGCGCGGAGCGTCTGTCAAGACGGAGGACGGAGCGATACAGACCGTTGAGCGTACCTCACGCATCCTACTAGCCTTCGCAGAAGGGGAGCCGTTGCTCGGCGTCAGCGAGCTCGCTCGCAAGTTGACGTTGCCCAAGAGCGTCATTCATCGTACGCTCGACGCCCTCGTTGAGACGGGGCTCGTTGCGCGCGATCCGGACACGGCGCGTTATCGTCTAGGCCCGCGCGCGCTCGAACTTGCTCTCGCCGCCGTCGGTGCACCCGATGTGCGCACCCTGGCGCTTCCGATCATGCAAGGGCTCGTGCGCGAGAGCGGCGAGACGACAACGCTCAGCCTGCTCGTCGGTACGGAACGCGTCTACGCCGCTCAGGTGGAGAGCCCGCAAGAGGTGCGTATGACGGTGGAGGTGGGTCGGCGCTATCCCATCTACGTCGGCGCGTCCGGGCGTGCGATCCTGGCTTCCCTGCAACCGGAAGAATTGGCGCGTTACCTCGATCGCACGGAGCTCCAGCCCCTTACGCGTTCGACGATCGTGGATCGCAAGCGTCTCCAGCGCGAGCTGGTCAAAGTGCGTGCTCAAGGCTACGCGGCCAGTTCGGGCGAGCGCGACCCGTGGGCGGCGGCCGTCGCCGCGCCGATCCTGCCCGGCGGCGGGCGAGTGATCGGCTCGATGAGCATCTGCGGTCCGCGCACGCGTTTAGTGGCGGAGCGCGTAACGTTATGCGGGGAGCTCGTGCGCCGCGGCGCGGACGAGCTGGGCCGTCAACTCTGGTGAGGAGGACATAGTGGCTCGTTACGACAGTGTGATTCTCGGTGGGCGCGTGGTGCTGCCGGGCTATGGTGTGGTGCCGTGCGATATCGGCGTCAGCGAAGGGCGTATCGCCGCGCTCGCCGATACGCTACGCCCCTCGGACGGCAACGAAGCGATCGACGCGGCGGGCACGGTCGTCTTTCCAGGCGGCGTGGATGCCCACTTTCATCTCGGGATCTACCGCGACTTGGCGGCCGATGCAAGCAGCGAGACGGAGTCCTCGCTGGTGGGCGGGGCAACCACCGTGCTCAGCTACTTTCGCACCGGTCAGCACTACCTGAATCGCACCGGCCCTTTGCGCGAGATATTCCCAGCGGTCCTCGAGAGCGTGCGCGGGCGCGTGCACACCGACGTCGGCTTCCATATCGCACCAATGACGCGCGAGCAGTTGGGTGAGATCGAATGGCTAGCAGGCGAGGCGGGTGTCGCCAGCTTCAAATACTATTTTTTTTACAAGGGGCTCAACCTTGCGGCCGACTCGGCCGACGCCAAGTCGTACACGATGAGCGACTCGTACGACTTCGGTCACCTCTACGAGATGATGGAGCGGGTTGCGGAGGCGGATGCTAAGTCCGGCGCGCGCGGCCGTATCTCGCTGAGCCTGCACTGTGAGAACGCCGAGCTGATCAAGCTGTTCATCGAACGCGTCAAGGGCGGCGGGTTGCCACCGCTCGAGGCGTACAGCAAGGCTCGTCCGGCACTGACGGAGCGTCTCTCGATTCACGAGGCCGGTGTCTTGGCCAACGCCGCGCGAGTGCGGGTGAATCTCCTGCACCTCTCCAGTCGAGAAGCGTTGGAGGCTGCTGTGCAGCTACGCGCACTCTATCCCACGCTCGACGTGCGGATGGAGACGACGTTGCACCATCTGTGCCTGACCTACGCCATGCTCGAAGGCAAGGGCTTGGGCGGTAAGGTCAATCCGCCCATCCGCGAGCAGCGGGACGTGGATGCGCTTTGGGAAGGCGTGGAATCCGGCGCGATCTCGTGGATCGCGAGCGACCACGCTTGCTGCATGGAATCGCTGAAGGGCGACGAGCTCTGGCCGGCGTTGCCCGGTTTCGGGGGGACCGCGCTCCTCTATCCCGTGTTGATTTCGGAGGGCTATCACAAGCGTGGTCTCTCGCTGGAGCGCATCGCCGAGCTAGCTTCCGCGAATCCCGCGCGCGCCTTCGCGTGCTATCCCCGCAAGGGCGCGATCGCGGTCGGCGCCGACGCCGACTTCGCGCTCATCGATCTCGAGCGCGAGGAAACGGTGAGTGCCGCTCTGCTGCACTCGGCGCAGGACCACACGCCGTTTGAAGGCGTTCGCGTCAAGGGCTGGCCGGTGCAGACGATCCTGCGTGGGCGCAGTGTCTACCGGAACGGCGAAGTGATCTCCGAGCCTTCGGGCACGTTTCTGTCGCGCCCCTACACGGCAGCGCTCGTCGCGCGGTAGACGTGACGATGGCAGAGGCGCCGCTAACCGGAGTCCGCGTGCTAGACGTCGCGACGATTCTCGCCGGGCCGTTGGCGGCGGCGCTGCTAGGAGACTTCGGAGCCGACGTCATCAAGGTGGAGCATCCGCGTGGCGATTCCATCCGCTCGCATGGCGCCGATAAGGACGGCCATGGCCTGCTTTGGAAGCTGGTGGGTCGCAACAAGCGCACCGTCACGCTCGATCTCTCCAAGCCAGAGGGCGCCGAGCTGCTGCTGCGCCTGGTCGAGCGCTCGGATGTCTTGATCGAGAACTTTCGCCCGGGCGTGATGGAGCGTTGGAACCTCGGTTGGGAGCAGCTGCACGCGCATAACCCGCGCCTGGTGATGCTGCGCGCGACCGGATTCGGCCAGTTTGGCCCCTACGCGAAGCGGCCGGGCTTCGGTACGCTCGCGGAGGCGATGAGCGGTTTTGCCGCGATTACCGGTGAGCCTGATGGTCCGCCGACGCTGCCGCCCTTCGGCCTCGCCGATGGGATCGCGGGTCTCGCGGGAGCCATGGCGATCGCGTTTGCGCTCTACCATCGCGATGCGCGTGGCGGTGACGGCCAGATGATCGATCTCGCGATCATCGAACCGATCCTAACGGTTCTGGGGGCGCAGCCTACCGTCTACGACCAGTTGGGCTTGATCGCCCGGCGCACCGGCAATCGCTCCACGAACAACGCGCCGCGTAACACGTATCGAACGCGCGACGGCCGCTGGGTGGCGGTCTCCACCAGCGCGAACACGATTGCCGAACGTGTTATGCGCGTCGTGGGACACCCCGAGGTCATCGACGAGCCATGGTTTGCCAGCGGCAACGGGCGAGTGCAGCACGTCGAGGAGCTTGATGCCACGGTTGGCGCGTGGATCGCGCAGCGCGACGCCGAGGAGGTGGTGCGCTGTTTCGAAGAGGCGGGAGCAGCGGTGGCCCCGATTTACGACGTGGCGCAGGCGCTGGACGATCCGCAGTATCGCGCGCTTTCGTCGTTCGTGACGCTCGAGGACGAGGACCTCGGCCCGCTACGGATGCAGAACGTCATGGCGCGTATGCTGGGGACGCCCGGACGCGTTCGCTTCGCGGGCCGCCGGCTCGGGCAAGATAACGAGAACGTCTTCTGCAGCGAGCTTGGCCTCTCGCGCGAGGAGCTGCTGAGCCTGCGTGAACGAGGCGTCGTGTGATGGCGGAATTTGCGCTCGCGCGCAGTTACCTCTTCGCGCCCGGGCACGACGCCAAGCTGTTGGAACGCGTGTACGCTGCGGGAGCGGATGCGGTAGTGCTCGATCTGGAAGATGCGGTCCCGGAGGATGCGAAGCAGCGCGCGCGCGCGATGGTGGTAGAGGCCCTGCGGCGCAGACCCGCATGGGTACGTGTCAATGCCGCGCGCTCCTCGCGCTGCGCCGCCGATCTTGAGGCCGTGGCTCCCCTAGTGCTGGGAATTCGTATTCCCAAGGTGGAGTCGGCGGAGGACGTGGCCTGGGTCGCCGCACGGGCACCGCAGCTGCCGCTGGCTTGCACCATTGAATCGGCACGTGGAGTCCTCGCCGCGCGTGAGATCGCGGCCGCACCCGAAGCGGTGCAGTTGATTTACGGAAACGCCGATCTCTGCGCCGATCTGGCCATCGACGGCGGCGAGATGGCAACGCTCTACGCACGCTCGCAACTGGTGCTGGCCGCACGCGCGGCCGGAATCGCGCCGCCGTGCGACGGCGCCTACACGCGCATTGCCGACGAAGATGGGCTACGCCGGGAGGCGGCGTTCGCCCGCAGCCTGGGCTTTTTCGGGAAGTCGGCGATCCACCCGCGTCAGCTTGCCGTGATTCACGAAGCATTTACGCCGAGTCCGGCCCAGGTCGCATGGGCGCAACGGGTGTTGGCGGCCTTCGACGCGGCTGGAGGCGCCGCCGCGCGAACGCAGGATGGCGAGATGGTGGACGTACCGGTCGCGGAGCGGGCGCGCCAGGTCCTACGCTTCGCTGGGGAGATCCAATGATGAGCGACTCGAAAACGGCAAGTTTGATCGCGACGGCGAGCGCGGGACGCGTCTATGATTTGGGGCAACCGTTAGAGGCTGGCACGCCCACGAGCCCCAACCATCCACCTTTTCGGATGGCGCTGATGCGCCGGCACGGCGACCGCATGCGCGAGGACGGGGGCAGCGGCGCCAATGAAATGCTCTCGCTCGGCTGCCACACCGGCACGCACATCGATGCTCTCTGTCACGTTTCGTATGCGGGGCGGCTCTATGGCGGCATCGATGCGTCGCAGGCTTCACACGGGGGACGCTTCAACGTCTACGGTGCTGAGACGATCGCGCCGTTCGTCTGTCGCGGCGTGCTGCTCGATGTACCGCGAGCGTTGGGAGTAGAGACGCTCGCGCCGGCGCATGCGACGACGGCGGCGGAATTGGATGCGACCGCGCGCTCTCAGGGCGTCGAGATCCAGGCTGGCGACGCCGTGCTGATCCGCAGCGGTTGGCCGGTGGGCCGCTTTGGTGACAGCGAGGCCTTCGTCGGCTGGAAGAGCGGTGTCCCCGGTCCAGATGCGTCGGCGGCCGCGTGGCTGGCACAGCGTGGCATTCGCGCCGCAGGCGGCGACACGATTGCCTTCGAGTGGCTAGCCCCGGGTGCGGGGCATAGGCGCCTCCCCGCACACATCACGCTGATCGTCGAGCACGGCATCCACATCATGGAGGTGCTGGACTTGGAGCAGCTCGCCCAAGACCGTGTCTATGAGTTTCTCTTCGTCTGTGCCCCCTTGAAGCTCGTGGGTGCGACCGGCTCACCGATTCGACCCTTGGCTGTCGTGGCGTGACCCTCGCACAGGGACTAGCCCGTTGGGCGGCGGAGCTGCGCTTCGAGGATCTGCCGCAAGTCGTGGTCGGGAGCGCCGGCGATCGTATCGTCGATACGCTTGCCATTGCGATGGCGGCTCGTACAACCGATGCGGCGCGTGCGGTTGGGGCGGTGGTGCGTGCGTGGGGCGGCCGCGCCGAGGCGACGCTGGCAGGTGAGCGCACGCCTTCGCTCCCTGCAACCGCCGCCGCGCTCTATAATGGTACGTGTGCCCACGCGCTCGACTTCGATGACACGCACCTGCCCTCGATAGCCCATCCCAGTTCCTCTCTGGTGCCCGCGCTGTTGGCACAAGGCCAGGCGTGCGGCGCCGCCGGACCGGCGATCGTGACCGCGCTGGTGGCCGGTTACGAGATCTACGTGCGATTGGCGTTGGCGCAGTACGACGTGCGGGAACGTAGCTCCATTTTTTTCGAGCATGGCCTCCATGCTACGTCGATCATCGGAGCCGTAGCGGGGGCGGCTGCTTGCGCCAAGCTGCGAGGTCTGGATGCCGATGGTGTCATGCACGCCTTGGCCATCGCCTGCAGCATGGGCTCGGGACTAATCGAGGCCAATCGCGCTGGCGGTTCCGTGAAGCGGATGCACTGCGGTTGGGCGGCGCACGGCGCCATCGTTGCGGCGGAGCTCGCCGCCAACGGCCTCACGGGGCCGCCCAGCGTTTTAGAGGGGCGCTTCGGCTTCTTCGAAGCCTACTGCCGCGAGCGCTGGCGCCCCCAGGCCGTGTTGGAGGATCTCGGCACGCGTTGGGAGACGCCACGCATCTTCTACAAGCCGTACCCGTGCAACCATTTCACGCATGCGATCGTCGACGCCGCCTTGAGGCTGCGAGCGCGCGGCGTAAAGGCCGCCGACGTCGAGCGCGTACGGATCGGTACGGCGACGGCGAGCCACCGAACGATCGGCTCGCCGATCGAGCAAAAGCGTCTTCCGCAGTCGGCCTATCACGCCGCCTTCAGTGCGCCGTTCGTTTTCGCGACGGCGATGGTCGGAGGAGGCGGGCTCGGTGTCGGATTCGAGGATTTTAGCGAGGCCGCGCTGCGCGATCCGCAGCGCAGGCGCTTGTCGGAACGCAGCGACGTCGTGGTCGACGCGGCGTGCGACGCGGTCTTTCCCGAACAGTTTCCCGCGGTTGTCACCGTGTGGCTGCATGACGGACAGGAGATCACCGAGCGCGTCATGGCTAACCGCGGCGGCAGCGAGCGTCCGCTGACGCGCGACGAACTGCTGCGGAAGGCGGAGATGACCGCCGGCGCAGCGAGCGCGCACCGCCTCGTGGCGGCGGCAGCCGCGCTCCAGAGCGGTGGCGGCGACGCCGCCGGGCTCCTGGCCGCCGCGGCAGTCTAGCCCTCCAACTGTCCCCAAGCCGCCTCGATGGCGCGCAGCGCCTCCGAAACGATCGAGCGATTGAGCGCCGCCGCCAGCGCCGCATCGCGGTCGCTGTAGGCTTGCATCAAACGGCGGTGATCCGAATTCGAGCTCTCCAGCCGGTGCGGCAACGAGAGGCTGAAGTGGCGCAGTTGCATCGTACGCAGGCGCAGCGAATCAATGATACGCCGCAACTGCGAATTGCCGCTCAACTCCATCTCTGCGTCGCGGAAGCTGACGTTGGCCCAGAAGTAGCCGTCGACATCGTCTCGCTGGGCGGCTAGAGAGAGGGCCTCGTAACAGCGCCACAGAGAGGCGATGCCATCGTCGGACGCGTGCGCTACGATCAGCTCCGACGCTAAGGCATAGAGAGCGGCGCGCAGTTGGTAGATCTCTCGCACCTCTTTCAGGGGGAAGAACGCCACGCGCGGCCGGCGGCGCGGCGAGATCTCGACCAGACCCTCGCGCTCGAGAAGCATCAGCGCCTCGCGCACGGGGGTCCGGCTCGACTGGAAGTGCTTGGAGAGGTCGACTGAGTTTAGGTCGTCTCCAGGGCGCAGGCGCCCCTCGACGATGGCGCGCCCCACCCAGTCGGCGATGCGCGCCACCAGAGATGAGCCCACGCCGCGATCACCCAGGACGTTCGCCAGTAGCGACGATTCGCCGTTGGGCGCGGGAGTGGGGTGGCTATCCATCGTCTTCCATGAGTTTTCCATGCGTCTCCGTCATGAAGGGCGTGGCCACGATGCCCAAGATGTAGATCATGCCCACGATCGTTGCCGCTTTGCCGTATCCGCCGAAGTGCGCGATCAGCGTACCGGCAACGAGCGGTCCAAGGAATGCGACAAAGCGTGGGATGTTAAAGCTGAATGCGATACCGGTGGCGCGCATGCGGGTGGGATAGAGTTCGGGAAGCCACGTGGGCATCCATGAGTATTGTCCGAGGGTGAAGAAGCCGTTGACCAGTGTGACGATCAACAGCGCGATCAGGTTATGCGTCCATAGGAACAGTACTGGAGTGAGGATCAGCGAGACGATGAAGTATGTCAGCGTTACCGGCTTGCGTCCGAAGCGATCGGCGAGAAACCCAAGGCCGATGTATCCGGCGACCGCACCCACGTTGTAGACCATGCCCGCGAAACTCGCCCACTGCGGCGCGGAGAGTCCGTTCTTCGCGGCCAGCGACCCGATGTACGGAGGCACCCACGTGGAGATGCCCCACCATGCCAGCGTCGTGGTGCCGGACATCACGAGGCCGATGAGCGTGTTGCGGCGCACCTTGGGATCGGCGAAGAGCTCCGCCAGCGTGAAGCGCGTGAGATGCCGCTCCGAATCGTCTAGACGTTCGCCGCGGCTGGCGCGCGCGATAGCGCGCGTGCGGTGCTCGTTGGAGGCTTCCCAGAGCCCCGATTCGGGGACGCGCCGGCGAATCCACAGCGTGACGATCGCGGGCACGATACCCAGCAGATACATGTAGCGCCATGCCATGTGGCCCATGGGGCTGACGAACAGCCAGATGGCCGAGGCAAGGAAGAAGCCGATGCCCAAGCCGCACTGCATCAACCCCGCGCCCTTGCCGCGCGTGCCGTTGGGCCATAGCTCGGCTACCATGGCGGTGCCCGTGCCCCACTCGGAGCCGATGGCGATGCCCACCAAGAAGCGCAGCAGCGCGAATGAGACCCACGACCAAGAGAGAGCCGTCAGTCCGGTGAGGACCGAGTAGCCGATCATGGCGTAGATCATCATGCGCCTACGGCCGATGTAGTCTGCCAGCACGCCGCCGAGGATGCCACCGATGCCCCATCCCAGCAGGGTAATGGCGATCACGCCGCCGGCGTAGACGGGGATGCGGGCGAACTGCGAAGGGTCCAGGAGCTGATGCAGAGCGATCCCAAGCGTCAGGATCAGAGCGTAGGTCTCGTATCCGTCGAAGAGCCAGCCAAGGTTGGCTGCCACTAACGCTCGCCATTGGCTCTTGTCAACCGCGCGGTACCAAGGCGTCCGCGTGCTGGATATCGTAACAGCTGTCTCCACGGCGTCTCTACTCCTTGTGAAGGGTAGCGGCTGCAGCATGCACCGCGTTGTAGTGGCGGATCTGATTGTCTATGAGGCTTCACAAGCACGGAGGTCGAGCGAACTGCTTTGACGCTCGATTTCTACATGCAGCAATCGTTCGGCGGCACGAGTGAGGCGACGTGTCCGTGACGGTCGCTAGCCCAGGACGAAGGGATCGCGGGTAGCCCCTTCGAGCTCGACATAGACCGACTTGGTTTGGGTGTACTCGCGCACCGCATCGATGCCGTTCTCTCGCCCCCAGCCGCTCATCTTATAGCCGCCGAAGGGGGCGTTGTGTGCGACTGTCCGGTAAGCGTTGATCCAGACCGTACCTGCCTCCAACGCGTGGGCGACGCGGTGGGCCCTACGGATGTTCTCTGTCCAGACCGCCGCAGCCAATCCGTAGCGTGTGTCGTTCGCGATCTCGATCGCCTCGTCTTCGCTGGAGAAACGGATAACCGAGAGTACGGGACCAAAGACCTCCTCCGTCGCGATTCTCATTCCGTTGCGTATGCCGGACAGGATCGTCGGCTCAACGAAGAGCTCACCGATATCCGGCCGCGCATTGCCCCCACAGACGACGCGAGCCCCTTCGCCCTTCGCAACGTCCAGATAGTACATCACCTTCTCGAACTGGGGACGGTTTGCAAGTGGTCCCATCTCCGTCTCCGGGGCCGTCGGTGAACCTAGCCGGATCGTGCGCGTCCGGGCTGCCAGTCGCTCTAAGAGCGCATCGTGGATGCCGTCTTGAACCAGCAGTCGCGAGCCGGCCATACAGGTCTGTCCGCTGGCAGCAAAAATACCAGCCAGCACGCCGTTGACGGCCGCATCCAAGTTAGCGTCGTCGAAGATGATATTGGGTGATTTGCCACCCAGCTCGTAGGTAGTGGGGGTAAGGTTCTCGATCGAAGAGCGGCCAATGGCGATCGCCGTTTGGGCCGAGCCCGTGAAGGCGATCTTGTCGATACCCCGGTGCTGTACGAGCGCACGCCCCGCCTCGGCCGTACCGCCAGTGACCACGTTAAAGACGCCTGGCGGGAAGCCGGCCTCTTCGATGCGCTTGGCGAATTCGAGAGTCGAGACCGGAGTGAACTCTGAAGGTTTGACCACAAAGGTGCAGCCGGCGGCTAGCCCCGGCGCCAGCTTGAACGTCAGGAGCAGGATGGGAGAGTTCCATGGCAGGATCGCGCCGACTACGCCGATCGGCTCGTGACGTGTATAGACAAAGAAGTTTCTCCGATCCGAGGGGATTGTGGCGCCTTCGATCTTGTCCGCCATCCCCGAGAAGTAATTGTACCAATCTTGCCACGAGGCTGCTGAGCCCAGCGATTCGCGCAGAAGCTTCCCGTTGTCGGTTGTCTCGGCGAGCGCCAGCGTCTCATAGTCGCGCGCTAGTATGTCGGCGAGGCGCCGCATGAGGCGTGCGCGGTCTCGTCCGGTCATTTTGCTCCATGGGCCTGTCTTGAGAGCCTTGCGTGCCGCAGCGACGGCGCGATCAATGTCGGCTGCGTCGCCGTCTGGGACACGCGCCCACACGCGTCCGTCGAACGGATTGGTCGAGTCGTACGTTCTGCCGGAGAGTGAGTCGACCCATTGGCCATCGACATAGAGCTGGTACGTCTTGACGGGGGATTCCGTAGTGCTTGTCATTGCTATCTTCCTTGTGTGAGCACGATCTTCAGAACCGGCTCACTCTTCTTGTGAGCAATCGCAAAGGCTTTGGAGGCTTCCGTTAATGGCAGGCGATGGGTGATCAGACGCTCGGGTTCGATCTTGCCGCTCGCGGTAAGCGCCAAGACCGTCTCGTACTGGCCGCGTCCGCCGTTACCGCCCACGCCGTGGATTGTCAAGGAGCGCAGCATGATCGGGATGAGGTCATACGTGGCCGCCCCGACTTGGAAGCCTACGTTGGCCACGCGCCCCTCTTTGCGTGCCACCTGGAAGATTAGATCAACCGTTGCCTTTGCGCCGACGCACTCGACGACGATGTCCGCTCCAGCACCGGTGATTCGCTTGACTTCCTCCGGGACATCGCATTCGTTAGAGTTAAGTGTGATCTCTGCGCCGAAGTCGCGCGCCATTTCTAATGCCTCGCGGCGTACGTCGACGGCGATCACGCGTCCGCCGGAGAGGCTGGCCATACGCGTCTGCCCCAAGCCGATCGGCCCCTGGCCTAGGATTACGACCCACTCACCCAGCCGCGGCTGTACGCGCTTCATCGTGTTCATGGCCACGGTAAACATCTCGAGATTGGCCGCAGCCTCAAAGGAAACGTCCTCCGGGAGCGGTACGAGATTCGCCACCGGCGCCAGCACGTACTCAGCCATGCACCCCTCGCCATGGAGGCCGATCAACTTCTTGTCCTCACAGGCGCCGTAATCACCGCGCGCACAGTGCGCGCAACTCCCACATGGGAACGAGGGCTTGACGACCACGCGATCCCCGTTCTTGAACCGCTCGTGGCCGGGAGCGATCTCCTCGATCACGCCGCTAAAGTCGTGACCGGGGATCCTTGGAAGAGGCGTCTTGATCTTCCCGGCGTACTGATGGAGGTCCGTGCCGCACAGCGTCGCGGCGGCCACGCGCACCAACGCGTAGTTTGCCCGCATTGCGGGGGAATCGAGCTCACGGACCTCGATGCTTTCAACACCCGTGATGACTACTGCTTTCATCGTTCACCAATACAATCTATGACGGATAGGTCATTGCGCAGGTCTTGCCGACGACAGATAGTGGTACCGTAATCTGCTCTGCGTCGACGCGCGCGAAGTCTTCGAACGTATCGTACTTGTCGCCGGGGACACCGCCCGCGCGAACCTTGGCGACCCACATGGGCCACATCATCTGATGGTCAGCCTTGCGAATATAGGCCTTGCCGGACCACAGCGGAGAGTCGAATTCCGAGCCCTCCAAGGCGCGCGCCACCTTCACCGAGTCTGTTGACTTCGCGGTTGTCATCGCAGTGAGGAGCCGATCGACGGTCACGTAGCCGAAGCAGGAACGGGCCGTAGGCGGCGTTCCGTAGTCCTTGCGATATTGGCGCACGAACTCTACGGCGCTTCGCTTGCTGCCGAAGATGGCGTTACCTGCGAAGTACCACTCAACGCCCCAGTAGCCAACGCGTGCGCTCTCGGGAAGGGCCCATAGGCCCTCGAGCTCCATTAATGGTCCGCCTACAGGGGTGCTCTTGAGAAGGTTATATGCCTCGGCTTGCTTCATGAGGCTCACGAAGTCGTTGCCGCTCACATTGACGATGAGCACATCGGGCTTGGCCGCCTGGACCTTCAGGAGGTAGGAGCTGAACTCGGTAGTACCGAGGGGGGTGAGATCGTTCCCGACGATCGTTGCACCCATTTTTTCGGCTACCGCCGTGTAGCCAGCCGCCAGCCCGTGGCCGTATGCGTAGTCTGGGGTGATCATATACCAGCGCTTACCGAACTTCCGTTGAAAGACGAGTCCAGTAGCGTGGGTGAGCATGTAGGCTGTTTTACACGTGCGGAAGGAGCTCCACTTGCAGTCCTTGCCGCTCATCGTGTCGGCGGCGCCCCCCATGTCGATGAAAACCGTGCCGAGCGCGTTTGCCGCCGAGCTGACGGACAGCGTCGTAGCGCTAGAGACGGTGCCAACCAGTGCCGCGGCTTTACCTTGGTTGACGAGTTTGCGCGCCTTCTCCACGGCGACGCCGGGATCCGCCGCGTCGTCTTCGGAAAGAAGGGTAACCTTGCGGCCCAAGACGCCACCGCGTTTATTCCAAGCTGCAACTGCCATCTGGGCACCGCGCATCTGACTTTGACCCAGGCTTGCATAAGTGCCGGTTAGCGGGTTGGTCATTCCGACTTTGATGAGGTCGTCTGCGGCTTCGATGCGCCGCGGAATGAAGGTTGGTATGCCGGCGGCGATAGCTCCAGCCGCGGCGGACTTGATGAATGCATCGCGCTTCATGGGAAATTCCGACATGACTGTCTCCTTGATGTTGGCTCTTTGTCGGCAGTGCGGAATTAAAGCGTCCGCGTGCTGGATATCGTTACGGCTGTCTCCACGGCGTCTCTACTCCTTGTGAAGGGTAGCGGCTGCAGCATGCACCGCGTTGATGATGTCCGGGTAGGTCCCGCACCGGCACAGATTGCCGGAGAGATAGTGGCGGATCTCGTCATCCGTTGGATCTGGATTCTGCTCGAGCAGTTGGCGCGTCATCAGGATGAAGCCCGAGGTGCAGAATCCGCATTGGAACGCATTGCAGGAGATGAATGCCTCCTGCACGGGGTCGAGGTGGTTACGGTCGGCCAACCCCTCGATCGTGACGACGTCCGCGCCATCGGCGAACGCCGCTAGGTAGAGACACCCGGAAACCGCGCGTCCGTCGACGATCGCAGTGCAGCAGCCGCAGAGCCCTTGGGCGCAACTTTCGCGCGCGCCGTAGAGTGCGAACTGTTCCTGCAGCACCTCTACCAGGGTATGGTGGGGTGCCACGTCGGCCGTAACGGCGCGACCGTTGAGGGTGAAGGCAATCTGGCGCAGCGCGCTCATAACTCGTTCTCCAAGGGGTTGTGCTGCGCGGCACGCAGCGCGCGGTAGACGACTTCCGGGGTCAGCGGAAGGTCGTAGATGCGCACGCCGGTGGCATCGTGGATGGCGTTAGCGATGGCCGGCGAGACGGCGAAGGTGCCGGTCTCGCCCGCGCCTTTGGCGCCGAAGGGGCCGCTGTGCTGACAGCCCGGCGCGGCCTCGGCGAAGATCTCGGCTGGAACGTCCAAGATGCCGGGTATCTTGTAGTCGGCCAGGGATGCGTTGGTGACCTGGCCGTGGTCGAAGCGTAAGGCTTCGGACATGGTCAAGCCCAACTGCATCACCGCGCCGCCGTTGAGTTGACGCGTCACGATCGCGGGGTTGATCACCGTGCCCACGTCGGCCACGCTGACCAGGCGCGTCACGCGCACGTGGCCGGTCTCCATGTCAACCTCTACGTCCGCGCCTACCGCGCCCACCATCCAGAAGGGCGTGATGTCGCTGGATTGGCCGTCGCCGTGGCTAGGCGAGGTATACGTGGGCCGGAAGCTGCCGGATCCGATGAGGTTTCCCGCCTGCATCAAGAATCCAGACTTTATGACCTCGCCGACGGAAAGCTGCCGGCCGTCCGGCGCGCGCACGCAGCCGCCGGCGGCGCTCAGCAACCCGGGGTCGCACCCCAGCGCCTTGCCGGCCATGATGAAGAGTTTCTCGCGCGCATCCAGCGCCGCTAAGCGTACTGCGTTGCCCATGTGGAAGGTCGAGCGCGAGCCCAGCGTCGCCATGTCGTATGGCGTGACGTCGGTGTCGGGATGGATGACCGAGATGGCGCGCGGGTCTAGCCCCAGCACTTCGGCGGCGATTTGAGCCATTGCGGTGTCGGAGCCTTGTCCCATGTCGACGGTGCCGCAGTAGACCGCGCAGCTTCCGTCGCCGTAGATATTCACGATCGCGACGGATGTGGTGGGTGCGATGCAGGCTTTGAAGCCGATGGCGACGCCCCGGCCGCGGCGTACGTTTCCGTCGCCGGGATCGCGTGGTGCCTTCCAATCCATCGCGCGCTCCAGCGTATCGAGCACCTCGACCGTGGCAGTGTCGCGCATGATCGTGCCTGTGGCCTGTGGGCGTCCGTTACGTAGGATGTTGGCGCGGCGGAACTCGAGTGGGTCGAGCTCCAATTCGCGCGCGATGATGTCGGTATGGCTCTCATAAGCCCACACCAACTGTGGAATCCCGAAACCGCGGAACGCCCCCGCGGGCGGCAAGTTCGTGTACACCGCGTAGGAGTCGAGAGAAACGTTCTCGATGTCGTAAGGTCCGGCGGCCGTGAACCCGGACTTTTGCGTCACGCGCGGTCCGATGTCGGCGTAGGCGCCGCCGTTCCACCACGCCTCGCAGCGCCGTGCGACCACTTTTCCGGCCTTGGTGACGCCGCTCTTCATGCGCACCGTGGTGGCGTGCTTGGTGATGGTGTAGAACTGCTCTTCCATGGTGAGCGCAATCTTCACGGGCCGCTTCACCAGCAGCGCCAGCACCGCCACCAATGCCTCGAGCTTGATGTAGAGCTTCGCCCCGAAGCCGCCGCCAAGAAAGGCGGTGCGCACGCGTACGTGGTTCTCGGGCCAGCCCAGTAGACGTGCCACTTCCGTTCGTACGAACGAGGGGCTCTGTGAAGAGGTGTGTATGGTTACGGCGCTGGAGCCGCGCGGCTCGCCAACGGCGACGATGGGTTCCATCGCCGCGTGAATTGCCGCCGGCGTACGAAAGACGTGCTCGAAGATGTAGTCCGCTTGTTCGAAGCCTCGTTCCGCATCGTTGTGGCGCAGGGAGAAGTCCAGTGCCACGTTGGTCTTCGTGCGCCCTTGCAGGTGCTTGAGGTCTGGGAAGGTCCCTGCCGGCTTCAGAGCATCGTGGACAAAGGTATCAGTGGCTGCGGCCGCCTCCACCTCGTCGAATACGGCGGGCAGCTCCTCGTATTCGGCCTCGATGAGATTGGCCGCGTGCTCCGCAAGGTGCGGGTCCTCGGAGAGCGCGACGGCCACAGGCTCACCCACGTAGCGCACCTTGTCGATCGCGAGCACGGGTTGATCGTGAAAAGCCGGCCCGTAGTACGGTTCGGGGATCAGGGCGCACACGTCCGCGCCGGTGATGACGGCCGCCACGCCGGGCAGTTCCCTCGCTGCGCGCGTGTCAAGTTTCAAGATGCGTCCGTGCGCCACGCTGCTGCGGAAGATCTTTCCATAGAGCATGTGCGGCAGGCGCAGATGGTGGATATACTCGGTTTCGCCGGTGACTTTCTCCAGGCTCTCCAAGCGCGGGATCGAACGGCCGATTTGTACGGTAGGCCGATCTTCGGTAATGGGTTGGGGATCGACGCGTGTGGACATCTCGACCTCAGGAGCGGGTGACCGTGACGAGCGCACGGCGAACGTGGACGCGAATCATCTCGCGCTTATAAGCGGAGGAGCCTCTCAGATCCGCCAGCGGCTCCACGGAGCGCGCCGCGGCCTCGGCGGCGCTCTCGATGGTGTCGGCGCAGACCGTTGCACCGCGCAGCGCCGCCTCAACGGCCGGCAAGCGGGTGGGGCGCTCCGTCGCCGCGCTGACGGCTAGCTTGGCATCCACGATCACGCCGTCGCGGTGGCGCGCGGCGGCTGCCACGCCTACAGCGGGCCAATCGTCGGCGGAGAGCGCGGTGAACTTTACGTAGGTTGCGTGAGTGTCAGGCTCGGGTGAAGGAATCACGATCTCGCTCAGCAGCTCATCGCGCTCGAGTGAGGTTTGATAGTAGCCGACGAAGAGATCGGCCGCGTCGATCCAGCGCTCGCCATGCGGTCCCACAGCGCGTGCGCGGGCCCCCAACGCCAGCAGCAGCGGCGGTAGATCCATGTGTGGGTCGCCGTGCGCCAGATGGCCGCCCAGCGTCGCCACGTTGCGCACGCGCACGTTCGAGAGCGTGTGGCAGGCTTGTGTGACTGCGGGTGCGTGCTCGGCTACCAGAGCGGAGCGCTCGATGTCGGAGAGCGTCGCCAGCGCTCCCAGATGCAACTCGCCCCGTTCGTCGATGAAGATGTGGCGCAGGCCGTCGTCGAGGCGGCGCAGGCTCACCAAACGCGTGGGCTGGAAGAGGCCCGCCTTCATCATGAGCATGAGCGCGGTGGCTCCAGCGAGCGGGCGTACCGCGGGATCGTCGGGATCCAGCAGTGTGATCGCTTCGGCTAGGGTGTCCGGCTCTTGCAGCTCGAACGGAGTCATAGGGTTTTCTCCGCTTGACGGGATTCCACGGCGTCGCGCAGGCACGCCGCGAAACGGTCGCCGTACTCCTTGGCCTTGGCGCGGAAGACCGACTCGCCCATGCCGCCGAGCTTGCCCGCCAGGCTGAGATCGAGCGCATAGGTGACGTCGGTCTCGCCGGCGTCCACGGGCTCCAACGTCAGCGTAGCGCGGGCGTCGACCTTGCCGGCCAGATTCGCGGGGCTGCCCGTGATGCGTGCTTCGAGCACGTGCGGAGGCTCCACCCGCGCAAGCGCTACGGTAACGTTGAACGTCATGCGCAGGAAGGCGATCTGCGCCTCGATGCGGGCGGCATAGGTACCGTCTCCGCGCTCCTGGAGGTCGCGGCAGCCCTCGATGCACTGGGTGAGGAGCGCCACGTTCTGCGCGAATGCGAAGACGTCGCTCTGCGGCGCGTGAACACGGATCTTTCCGGTGACCTGCACGTTCTAATGCGACCTTTCGTTGTCGAGTGCGCGGAGCAGCGAGGTGATGGCTTGCGCAACGGGGTCTGGGTGCTCTAGCGGCAGCAGGTGGCGCCCCTTGGGCACCACCGTCAAGGTGGAGTTGGCGATGCCTACATGCAGAGCGCCGGCCATCGCAGGCGGCGTGGCGTAGTCCTCCTCGCCGACGAGGATCGCCGTGGGGACGCGGATGGTGCCTAACAGCGGGCGCAGGTCCATCGCGCCCAGCATGCGGCATGTGGCGGCATAGGCGCCGATGTCGTTGGCGAGAAAGGTCCGCACGCAGCGCGCTACCACCGCCTCGTGCGTGTCGAGGAATCCCTCGGTGAACCAGCGCTTGCGCTGAAATTCCACCAGCGAGGCGATCCCTTCGCGCTCGGCCTTGAGCGCGCGCTCTTCCCAGCGCGCGGGCGCGTCGGGGCCGTACCAGGCCGTCGTGTCGACCAGCGTAAGCGCGCGCATGAGCCGGGGATGACGGCCGGCGAAAGCCAGCGCCACGCCACCGCCCATCGAGCAGCCGGCCACCGCCGCCTGCTCCCAGCCCAGCGCCGCGAAGAGCGTTGCGAGATCGTCGGCAAACTGCTCGACGCTATACGGGCCAGTGCTCTTCGACGAGTCGCCATGGCCACGGCAGTCGTACGTGAGCACCGTGCATTCCGCGGATAGGCGCTGCGCGACCGCCTCCCAGACGAAACGGTCGAGTGCGAGGGAGTGAATCAGCACGACTTTGGGCGCAGCAGGGTTGGGATGGACACGCACCGTCGTAGACAGCCAAACGCCGTCGCCTATAGGCTGGCGCTCTTCGATCGTCGTGACCTCTGCTGGGAACTCACCGATGGGCTGCTCTGCCACGAAAGGAATACCCCTCCAGTGTCGACAGTTATCGTGCGATCTTGACAAAGTATGCGCGGATCACTAGGGTACTGTCAAGGGAGGGCGGCCAAAAATGTCGACACTTCGGCCCTATGAGTACCGATGCTTCGCCGATCACGGCGTCTCGACCGTCCTGGAGGCGAACGCTCGCGCGGGGTTGATCGACGTACCGCTGATCCAAGTATGTCCCAGCACGCGTGCGGCCGGCCCAGCCCGCACGGTGCGCTGTGGGCAGGGAGACAACCTGGCGGTGCACGCGGTGCTCAAACAGATCAGGTCCGGAGAGATCCTCGTGCTCAGCATGCCGGAGCCGGAAGCAGTGGCGCTGATGGGCGAGTTGATGGTGCGCCAGGCGCGCATGCGTGGCGCTGCCGGAATCCTCGTCGACGGCGCCGTGCGCGACGTCGAGCAGTTGCAATCGCTGGGCGTGCCGATCTGGACGCGTTTCATCCGCGCGCGCACGGCGACGAAGCGGCACGCCGGCGCAGTCAACGTGCCCGTGAGCATCGGCAACTGCGCCGTTGCGCCGGGAGACGTCGTGGTGCTGGATGCGGACGGCGGGGTGGTGGTAGAGAGCGCGCGCGCGATGGCTGTGCTGGATGCCTGCCGCGAGCGCGAGCAGCGCGAGCAGGCCGTGCGGGCCGAGATCGAGCGCGGCGCCTTTACGTTCGACCTCTATGGCATGCAGGCTGCATTCGACGGGAGTATCTAACCATGCCGCAATTTCCGCCGGCTTTCAATGTGCCGATTATTCGCGCCGGGCACTGGCTGATCGTCTCGGGCCAATTGGCGATCCGTGACGGCGCTTTGGTTGAGGGCGGGATCGCCGCTGAGGCCGAGTGCGTCATCGACAACCTCGAGCGTCTCTTGCAGAGCGAAGGGGCGAGTCTACGGCACGTCGTGAAGGTCGGCATCTTTCTCGCCGACCTCGATGACTACGCGGTGATGAACGCGGCGATGGCACGCCGCTTCGGCGAGCATCGTCCCGCGCGCACCACGATCGGCGCGCAGCTCGTGCGCGGCGCGCGTATCGAGATGGAAGCCTGGGCCTACGACGGGCCGTAGACTCGGGTGCTAGGCGTCGAGATTCGCCATCGCCGCTGCGGGGTAGCGTTCGCCTGAGGCCGCGCCCTTAGGGACGACGGCTTCGATAGCGGTAAGCTCCGCGCTCGTCAGCGTGACCTTCGTGGCCGCGACGTTCTCCTCGAGGTAGCGGCGGCGCTTGGTGCCCGGGATGGGCACGATATCTGTGCCGCGCTGGAGTAGCCATGCCAATGCGAGTTGGCTCGCCGTCACGCCTTTGCGTTCGGCCAGCGCCTGGAGGTGTTGTACGAGCTCGAGGTTCTTGGCGAAGTTCTCACCCTGAAAGCGCGGGAAGTTGCGCCTGGAGTCGTCGGCCGCCAAATCGGTGGAGCTCGCGAAGCGTCCCGAGAGGAAGCCGCGCCCCAAGGGGCTGTAAGCGACGAAGCCGATGCCCAGCTCTCGCAGCGTTGGAAGCGTAGCAACCTCGGGCTCGCGGCTCCAGAGTGAGTATTCGCTTTGCAGAGCGCTGATAGGATGCACGGCGTGGGCGCGCCGGATGGTCTGCGGCGACGCTTCTGAGAGGCCCAGATACCGCACCTTCCCGGCCCGCACGAGTTCGGCCATCGCGCCGACGGTGTCCTCGATCGGCACGCTACGGTCGACGCGATGCTGGTAGTACAGATCGATGTGGTCGACACCCAGGCGCTGCAGCGAGGCGTCGCAGGCGCGGTGCACGTATTCCGGCGTGCCGTTCACCCGCAGGTAGGTGCCGTCCGCGGCGCGCTCGTTGCCGAACTTCGTCGCTAGCACCACACGCTCGCGGCGGTCCCGGATCGCCCGCCCCACCAGCCGCTCGTTTTCGCCCACACCGTACATGTCCGCGGTATCGAGCAGCGTCACGCCCAGCGCGAGCGCGCGGTGGATCGTGGCGATCGACTCCGTTTCGTCGCGCCCGCTGTAAAATTCGGACATTCCCATGCAGCCCAGGCCCAGCTCCCCCACGACGAGCCCTTGCCTACCCAATGCGCGTTGCTTCATGGTCATCTCCCTCGCTACCGCCCGCCTTCCGTACGGCCGCCGCCAAGGCCTGGACGGCGGGGCACCGCGCAGAGCCCCGCCGCAGCCGCTAGGCTAGGAGAACTGGCCGCGCGTCTCGGGCGCGATGGACGAACCGATCAACAGCAGGATCGCCATCGCCGACAGGAAGATCGTGAGACTTAGCGGGATCCCCGCCACGCTGCCCGCGAGTACCGTGACGAACGTCGGCATCATCCCGCCGATCGCGAAGCCGATGTTCCATGAGAGGCCCGTCCCGCTGGAGCGGATCGCTGTGGGAAAACGTTCATTGAGGAAGACGAGCACGGGTGCGTAGGCGGCGTTGCCTAGAGCCGTCAAGATCACGGCGTAGGTCGTGATGGCACCCGTGTCCGAAGGTCCGAGTACCGCCAAACGGTGGTACGCGATCGGAATCACAAAGAGGCTGATGATCGCCACCGTGATCAGCGTTGCCTTGCGTCCGAATATCTCGCTGAGGTGTCCGACCAGCGTGGAGACGATGATGACGACGAGCGAGAGCCAGATCAGGATGTGACCGGCGACGGGCTTGGGTAGATGGTTGATCTTGGCGAGAAACGCCGGCAGATACCCAGACGTCAGGTAATACATCGCGCCTGCGCCGATCGTGATGAGCAGATTCACGGTCACGATACCGGCGTATTTGCGCGAGAACACTTCGCGTACGGGTGCCTTGGCGGTGCCTTTACCGCGTTCTTGCTGCGCCCACAGCGGCGATTCCTCGACCGCGCGGAAGATGAAGAAGCTCAGTACCGCGCTGATGAGCGCGGAGAAGAACATGAAGCGCCATCCCCAAACGGCGAATGCCGGCCCCGGGAAGACGAGCGACACGATCAGAAAGACGACGGAGGCGAAGAGGCCGCCGACGCCGGCTCCGCCGCCGCCGATGAGGCCTGAAAGCATGCCTCTCCACTTCGGTGCGATCGTCTCCGTGCCGATCGTGTGCGTGGAAGCGACCACGCCACCCACGAACACGCCTTGCACCAGCCTGAGCATCAGGAAGAGCACCGGCGCCGCCAAGCCGACCACGGCCATGGTCGGCAGCGCGCCGAGCAGTGCGGTTGCGATGCCGACGCCAAAGACCGCGACAATCATCGCGCGCTTGCGTCCGTGCTTGTCGGCGTAGCTCCCAAACACGGCGGAGCCCACGGGGCGCATGAGGAGCGTAAACGCAAACGACGCGTACACGGCGGCTAGCGTGAGTGTCGGCGAGCTGGTCGGAAAGAAGAGCGGTCCGATCGTCGGCGCGATGTAGAGCAGAATAAAGAGGTCGAAGAGATCGAGCGACCACGCGAAGATCGACGCGAGCGACGCGGCCCATATTTGACCCGGACTAATCGGCGTCGCATCCGATGCCGAGAGCGATGTAGCGGTCATGCGAGTATGCTCCTCCACAAAAATGCTGCGCGAGAGGGCGCCCGGCCGCAGGAACCGTTGGCGGCACCCTGAATTGTTCCTCTGTGAGAGAAATCGTTTCTATGACAGAAACACCGGAGCAGAACCGCTTCCAGCCGCTGGAGTCGGTGGAGCGGCTGTTGGACATTCTCGAAACGTTGACGGAGCACGGCGAGCCCATGGGCGTGAGCGAGTGCGCACGCGCCACCGGTGTGAATAAGAGCACGGTCTACCGTATGCTGGCAACGCTCGAGCAACGCGGCTACATGGTGAAGGATCCGCTGACGGACCGTTACCAGATGAGCGCGCGCGTCAAGCACCTCGGTCTCCAGGCGGTGCCGTCGGCCGGCTTGGTCGAGCGCGCGCACGAGCGTCTAGTCGCGTTGCGCGATGCCACGAGCGAAACGGTGCACCTCACGGTCTATCAGGGCGGCGGCATCGCGAAGTACGTCGATCGCGTGGAGAGTACCCAGCCGGTGCGCAGCTCCTCGCTCGTTGGCACCTGCGTGCCCGCTACCAGCACGTCCACGGGCAAGCTGCTGCTGGCGCACCAGAGCGACGCGGAGATCGGCCAGGTGTGCAGTGCGCTCAAGCGTTACACCAAGCTGAGCATCACGTCGGCGGCGGGGATGCGGGCGGAGCTGGAACGGATACGCCGCTCCGGCATCGCCATTAACCGCGGTGAGTACCGGCAGGAGGTCTGCGGTGTCGCGGTTGGGATTCACGATGCCCAAGGCAAGGTGGTCGCCGCGGTCGGTCTGTGCATCCCGCAATTCCGCTTCACCAAGAGCGCCTTACCGGGTCAGGTCAAGCAGCTGCGGAGCACCGCCGCCACGATTGAGGAAGATCTAGGCCACGCGCCGGCGCGCGCGATGGCGCAGGGAGTCTAAAGCATGATTGAGTCGCCGCCGCGGATACGGCCGCAGCGTTGGATCGGAGAGGCCGTTCCGCGCAAGGAGGACCCCGCGCTGCTGACGGGAGCCGGGCGCTTCATCGATGATCTCGATCCCTTCCCTAACACCTATCATGCCGCCATTCTGCGCAGTCCCCACGCGCATGCGCGCATCCTCTCCGTTGACGCGGCGCGGGCACTGGCGCTCGATGGCGTGAAGGCGGTGCTGACGGGCGCGCGGGTAGCGGAGATCTCCAAGCCGTTTCATGCCGGCATCTCGGAGCCGGTGCACTTCTACCCCATCGCCGTCGGCAAAGTGCGCTACGTTGGCGAGCCGGTGGCGGTGGTGGTGGCGCGTGACCGCTACATCGCCGAGGATGCTCTCGATCTGATCGAGGTCGAGTACGAGCGCTTGGAGCCCGTCGTCGAAATCGATCGCGCACTAGAGCGCGACTCCGCCCCACTGCACGAGAACGTCGGCTCCAACGTGGTGCACGAGCGCTCGTTCGTGTACGGTGACGTCGACGGTGCCTTCGCCGCTGCCGAGGATGTGATCAAGGCAACCTTCCGCTTCCCCAAGTATGCCTCCACACCCATCGAAACCTACGGCGTCATCGCGCACTACCAGCGCGGGACCGATACCTACGCCATCCACGCCAACTTCCAAGGCCCCTTCGTGCTGCACACGTTGCTGGCGGCGGCGCTGCGCGTGCCGGGCAACCGCGTGCGCGTACTGGTGCCGCCGGACATCGGCGGGAGCTATGGCATCAAAGCGCTGCTCTACCCGTACATGGCGCTCATTGCGCTCGCCAGTAAGGAGAGCGGCGTCCCGGTACGCTGGATCGAGGATCGCCTGGAGCACCTCTGCGCGTCTTCCAGTCTGACCGATCGCCTCACTAAGGTGCAGGCGGCGGTGTTGCGCGACGGTACGGTGCTCGCGCTGCGCCTGGACCATGTCGACAACGTGGGCGCCTACGTGCGCGCTCCGGAGCCGGCCTGCCTCTACCGCATGCACGGCACCAGCACGGGTGCCTATCGCATTCCCGCCATCGCCATTCACAACCGGCTCGTCACCACCAATAAGCTGCCGACGGGTCTCAACCGCGGCTACGGCGGGCAGGAGCACTACTTCGCGCTCGAGCGCACGATGGCGCTGATCGCCAAGCGGCTGCAGCTCGACCGTCTCGACGTCGTGCGCCGCAATCTCGTGCACGCCGACGAATTTCCGTACCGCGCTCCAGCCGGTTCGGTACTCGACAGCGGCGACTATCAGGCCGCACTCGACGAGGCGCTGCGCCTGGCCGAATACGGGAAGCTGCTGGCGGCGCGCGACCGTGCGCGCGCACAAGGGCGCTGCGCCGGCGTTGGCCTCGCCTGCGTGGTCGAGCCGTCAGGCTCGAGCATGGGCTACATTACCATCGCGCTGCCGCTCGAGCAGCGCAAGAAATCGCTCCCGAAATCGGGCGCGGCGGAGGCGGTGACGGTGGCGCTCGATCCCACCGGCGCGATCACCGTGCGCTTAGGGACGGCCCCGCAGGGGCAGGGCCACCAGACCGTGGCCGCGCAGATCGTCGCTGAAGAGTTGGGCGTGTCGCTCGAGAGTATCGAAGTCATCGCCGAGGTCGACACGCAGACCAGCCCCTGGACGATCGCGTCGGGTACCTACTCCAGCCGGTTCGCGCCCATCGCCGCCGTGGCGGTGCAGTCGGCGGCGCGCAAAGTGGCCATGAAGCTACGTGCCATCGCCGCGCAAGAGTGCGGCGTGCCCGCCGACGACGTCGAACTAGCCGAGGGCCTGGCGATCCCGCGCGGAGAGCGCGCCAAAGCGATCCCGATCAAGCGTCTAGCGGGCCTCGCGCACTGGAATCCCTTGGCGTTGCCCGCCGGACTGGAGCCGGGCGTCTACGAGACCGCCTACTACTCCGTGCCGATTCTCGAAGCGCCGGACGATCAGGATCGCGTCAACTCCTCGGCTGTGTACGGCTTCGTCGCGGACATCTGCCTGCTGGAGGTGGATCGCGACACCGGAAAGATCGATATTCAGCGCTACGTCTCGGTGCACGATACCGGCCGCATGCTCAACCCGTTACTGGCAGAGGGTCAGATTCGCGGCGGATTCGCGCACGGGCTTGGCGGCGCGCTGATGGAGGAGATCGTCTACGACGAGAGCGGCGCGCTGCTCTCCGGCACATTCGCGGATTATCTCTGCCCCACCGCGGCGGAGATTCCGCCGCTGCAGATCGGTCATGTGGACACGCCCTCGCCGTTCACGCCGCTCGGCGCCAAGGGCATCGGCGAGGGTAACTCGATGAGCGTCCCCGTGACGATCGCCAATGCGGTAGCCGACGCGCTCGGCATCGACGACGTCACGCTGCCGCTCACGCCGCGCCGTGTTTGGGAGCTTGCGCAACGATGATTGGTGAAGGCAGCATCGAGCTTGCCGGTGGACAGGAATCCATCTATCAGGCCCTGTTGGATCCGCAGTTGCTGCGGCGAGCCATCCCGGGCTGCCGCGACTTCGAGGAGCGTGGCGATTCCCGCTACGCGGCCGTCATGGAGGCGGGCGTGGGGCCCATCAAGGGCACCTTCAAAGCCACCGTGGCGGTGACGGATCAGCAGCCGCCGCAAAGTTACGCGCTGCAAGTGGAGGGGCAGGGCGCACCCGGCAGCGTCTTCGGACGCATCTCGATTTCGCTCGCGCCTTCCACTGCCGGCCAGACCCGCTTACACTACGTCTACGACGTCAGCGTTAGCGGAAAGATCGCGATGGTGGGTCAACGCATGCTGGATGCGGCGGCAAAGATGGTGGCGGCGCAGTTCTTCAAACGTCTGCACGAGGAGTTGGCGGCCCGATGAAACCGGCGCGTTTCGATTACTACCTGCCCGCTACGCTCGACGAAGCATTGGATGCGCTGCACGAGTTGGGTGACGACGTCAAGGTGCTCGCCGGCGGTCAGTCGCTGGTGCCCATGCTCAACATGCGCCTGGCACAGCCCGCCGCGCTGCTCGATATCAACGCGCTACGCGAGCTCGACACCATCACGCGCGAGAACGGCGCACTGCGCGTGGGCGCCACCGTTCGCCAGGGCACGTTGGAGCGCTCCCCGGAGGCGCTCAGCGAGGTCCCGCTTCTAGCCCAGGCGTTGCCGCTGATCGGGCATTGGCAGACCCGCAATCGCGGCACGCTCTGCGGCTCCCTGGCACATGCGGACCCCAGCGCCGAGCTGCCACTGCTCTTGACCGTGCTCGGAGGGTCGGTCGAGGTGCGCTCCACACGCGGCTCGCGCACCGTCGCGGCCGGCGATCTGTTCGCATCGTACTTCACGACCGCGCTCGAGCCCGATGAGCTGATCGTCACTGCCAATCTCCCACTCGCGCGGCCGCGCCGCCGCTATGCTTTTCAAGAGTTCGCACAGCGTCATGGGGACTTCGCCCTCGCCGCGGTAGCCTGTGCGGTAGAGCTGGACGAAAGCGGGCGGATCTCGCACCTTGCGCTGGCTTTGGGCGGCGCGGGCGAGATGCCGCTGCTGGTCGAGACGGCCGACATGCTGGGCACCGAGCTTACGGCCGCCGCCGTTGCGACACTCGCAGAGCGCGCCTGGGCCGGGTGCGATCCGCCTAACGACCACCATGCCAGTGCCGCCTTCCGGCGACAACTCGTGCGGACGCTGACCAGCCGCATGCTGACGGCGTTCGCGCAGCCCCAGGAGCAGCTCGTCCGATGATCACACATAAAGCCGCTGAGCGCGCCGCCATCTCCCTGACGCTAGACGGCGTCCACGTCAAGGAAGAGGCGCCTGCGCGCATGTTGCTCTCGGATTTCCTACGGCAGACCTGTGGTAAGACCGAGGTGCACGTGGGCTGCGAGCACGGCGTCTGCGGCGCCTGCACCGTGCGCGTGGACGGGCGTCCGGTGCGCAGTTGTCTGATGTTCGCGGTGCAGGCCGACGGCCACAACGTTGACACCGTGGCCAGCCTCGGCTCTAGAGACGAGCTCTCGCCGCTGCAACGCAGCTTTCACGAGCACCATGCCCTGCAGTGCGGCTTCTGCACCCCCGGCATCCTGAACTCGGCGCAGGTGTTTCTGGAGGAGCACCCCGACCCCAGCGAGCGCGAGGTGGTGGAGATGCTCTGCGGGCACCTCTGCCGCTGCACCGGTTACCGGGCCATCGTCGACGCGGTGCTCGATTGCGCTCGTGCTGGAAAGGATGAAACGCCGTGAATTTAGGTCTGTCCTTCCTAGCGTCGGCAGAGCGCGATCCCGGCCGCATCGCCATCGTCGACGGACCGCTGCGTTTGACGTATGCCGCCTGGCTCGAGCGCATCCGGCACGTCGCCGGCGGCCTGCGGCGTTTGGGCCTGTCACCCGGACAACGCCTCCTGGTCGTGCTCAAGAACGGCGAGCCGATGACCACGCTGTACTGGGCCTGTCAGACCATCGGAGCGGTCTTCGCGCCGGTGAACTGGCGTTTGGGGCGCAACGAGTTCGCCTACGTGCTGCGCGACGCCGCGCCGGTTGCCGTCGTCTACGAGCGGGCCAGCGCGGAGTTGGGGGAGCTGGCACGAGTGCAAGGATTACCGGCGCTCGCGGTGGACGGCGACGCTGCGGGTCCGGAGTCGTACGCCGCGCTGCTGGGAGCGCCGCAGGTCCCGGGAGAGGTGATCTCTGACGATCGCACCTCCTTGCTGCTCTATACATCCGGGACGACCGGCCGGCCCAAAGGTGTCCCGCGCTCGCATCGTGCCGAGCGCGCGGCGGCCGTGGCGCATGTGGCGCAGAATCGTTACGGGCGCGATGAAGTTACGCTGGGTGTGATGCCGCTCTACCATACGATGGGCGTGCGCTCGCTGATTGCGATGGCGCTGCTCGGCGGCACCTTCGTGGCGCTGCCGCAGTTCCGTGCGCGCGAGGCGCTGGAAGCCATCGAGCGCGAGCGCGTCACCAACCTCTACCTCGCGCCTACGCTCTACTTCGATCTGGTCAATCTCCCGGCGATCGCCACGCACGATCTACGCTCGCTGCGCAAGCTCGGTTACGCCGGCGCGCCGATGACGCCCAGCCTGGTGGAGCGCTGTTTCGAGGTGTTCCAGCCCGAGATCTTCGTCAACCACTATGGCTCGACGGAGATCTACACGTTCTCGATCTACGACCGTCTGCGCGAAAAACCCGGCTGCGCGGGCCGCGCCGGATTGAACGAGCGCCTGCGCGTCGTGCGCATCGACGCTACCGGCCCCAACGACGTCGCACCGCCTGGGGAGTCCGGCGAGATCATCGTCGAGCTGACCTCCGACGAGGCCTTCCAGGGCTATTGGCATCGCCCCGATGCCGACGAGCGCGCGCTACGCAGCGGGTGGTACTTCACCGGCGATCTCGGCCGCATCGATAACGACGGTGACTTGTTCGTCGTGGGCCGCGTCGACGACATGATCATTAGCGGTGGCGAGAACGTCTTTCCCGTCGAGGTGGAAGACGTGCTTGCACGCCATCCCGGCGTGGCGCGCGTGGCCGTCATCGGCGTCGCCGACGAGCGCCTAGGTCAGCGTATCGTTGCCTACGTGGAACCGTCCGCGCACGTGTCCTCTTCTGAGGAGCTCGATGGTTTCTGCGTGGACAGCGGCATGACCACGTTCAAGCGTCCCCGTGATTACGTGTTCGTCAAGAGCCTGCCGGTCTCGCCGTCGGGCAAGATCCTACGAAACAAGCTGCGCTCGGGTGAGTTCGAGCGCCTGACTCAGGAGAGTATACGATGACCCTCTGCCAGGACCGCGAGTA
>SCRI01000043.1 GCA_004298675.1 bacterium
GGCCAGCTCCACGACGTTATGCCGGAACTCCGGCGGGTAGGACCGGGGGTGCTTTCTGGCCATTGGTGGACCTTTCTCCGCCAACCGGAGAGTATCCACGGAACCGGGCCAGCTTCACATGTGACGCCAACAGAATGCTAATTTGGCTTCATAACTTTTCGTCACGGTAAGTTTGCAGCCGCCGAATTGCCATCTGGCGTAAGATCTGGGCCGCTATCGCTCAGTGGTAATCGTCCAACGGTGATTGTGGAGAGCGCCAACGCCGCCCCTACGCTTGCGTCATCGGAGGCCCCGGTGGCGGGGGTGGTGGCGATGGCGGGCCCTGCCAGGCAAAGCGCCGGCCGGCGGGCTCCAGTAGTGTGAGCACGGAGGCACCCAAGCCGATCAGCCACACCAGGCCCGTCACGGCCCAGCCCACCACCGGCACCAGCTCAGCCGCACTCACCAGCACCAAGCCCAGGATCAGCGCCCCCAGCGGCGAGGGTGTGGCCTGCGGGCGGATCAGCTCGTAGAAGCGCCGTCCCACCAGCAGCGCGATGGCCGCCTTGCCCAGCCAAATCCCCACCAGATACGCAATCAGCACCAGCGGAATCAGCGGGATGCCGATGAGCGTGATCGCCAGCATCACCACGATTGGTGCCAAAGCCACCAGCGCTACCACGCCGGCTAGCGCCGAAGTGCTGGGATTAACCTCCAAGCGCGCCAGCGTCGCGCGCGCGCGCAGCGGCGCCAGCAGGAACACCAGCAGCACGATGATATCGCCGGCCACCTGCGCCCACGCGTGCACCTCGGCATGCCACGTCTGCGAGAACGGAAACTCCTGCGAATGCTGCAGCCATGGCGCCATCCCCGCGATCTGCGAGGGATCGATGGCGGTCTGCGTGCCGTCGATCTGGCCGCCGGGCTCCACGGTGATCGTGCCGCCCACCGCCGTGGCGTCGCCGGTGATGTGGCCGCCCACGTCCAAATTTCCGAAGACCACCGTCACGTCGCCGTCGACGGTGCGATCCGGCGGAATCACCACGCTGTGGAACAGCTCCACCACGTCGTGCCCGCTGCGCGCGGCGGCCGGCGCCGTGCCCAGCAGCGCGGCCGCGACGATCAGGATCAGCAACGCTGCGATGCGTCTCATGCCAACTCCAGACGCGTGTGGGCAAAGTAGATCGCGAACGCGAGCAGCGCGTCCGCGATGAGGACGAAGCCGATGACGGCGGCAATCGCCGCGGCGTGACCGCCGGTGGCAACGCCCACGGCCACCGTCAGCGCCTGCGCGATGGAGAGCACTGCGCCGCCGGCTCCGGCCAAGGCGTGCAGCGCCCCCGTCAGCAACGGCCGCGCCACCACCGCTAGCGCGCCGATGAGCGCCCACGCCCCCAGCAGATACCAGCCCAGGAAGGCCCAGCGCAGCACCGGCTGCGCATGCGGGCGCGCTTCGATGCACACCTCCGCCATCACGGCGGCAGTGAAGTTGCGTGCCGGCTCCAGCGCCGCGTCGTGTGCGCCGCGGCTCAGCATGCTCTCGACGTTGCGCAGCTCCGCCAGCAGCGCGCGGCAGTTGGCGCAGCACGCCAAGTGGCGCTCCACGCGCGCCAGCGCGTAGACGTCCAGCGCGCCGTCCAGATAGTCGCCCAAACGTTGATCGCAGGCCCGGCAGTTCATGCGCGCATCCTCTGCGCCAGCGCCAGCTTACCGCGATGAATCAGCGTCTTCACGTTCCCGAGCGACAGGCCCATGGTGCTGGCGATCTCGGCATACTCCAGATTGGCGTAGTAGCGCAGCCGCAGCGCCGCCGCCATGCGCGGTGGAATGCGGTCGAGCGCGGCGCGCACGGTGGCGTCCTCCTCGCTGCGCAGCGCGCGCTCTTCGGGATTGGCTTCGGCGCGCTCGTCGGGCAGGCGCTGCTCCAGCGTTTCATCTTCGCCCAACGCTTGGATCGGCACGCGGCGCGTCTGACGATCGAGCGCCGTGCGCACCACGTTGCGCGCGATGTGGTAGAGCCACGTCGAGAACTTCCCCAGCGCGGGGTTGAAGGTTCCAAGGTGGGCGTAGGCCCGTAAAAACGTCTCTTGTGCCAAGTCTTGCGCATCCTCCGGGGATCGGATGCTCGCGCCGATGAAGTTCAGGATCCCTCGCTTATGCCGGTCGACCAAGGCGGCGAATGCCTCCCGGTCTCCGGCGAGAACGGCCCGCACCAGCGCGTCGTCTCCATTCACGTGCACGTGCATACTCCGCGTGCGGGAGAAAGTTGCACCGCGAGGTCGAACGGATGGAAGCGATGGATGAAACGACGGCAAGGCTCGATCACGACCGGCAGCGGCGCACCGGCATACCCGAGGTGGTGCTGTGCGAGCGGAAGTCGCCCGATCAGGTCGTCGCCATCGTGCGCCGTTTCATGGAGCGCGAGGGGCGCGCGATCGCCACGCGCGTGCGCGACGATCAAGCCGCTCCGCTGTTGGAGGCCTTCCCGCAGGGCCATCACAACCCGCTGGCGCGCATTTTCACCGTGGGCAACATTCCCGAGCCCGCCGGCATGCCGATCGGCGTGGTCTGCGCCGGCACCTCGGACGTGCCGGTGGCGGAAGAGGCGCACGAGATGCTGCGCGCGCTGGGCCACCCCGTGGTGCGTCACGACGACGTGGGCGTGGCGGGGGTCCACCGCACGCTGGCGATCCTGCCCTCGCTCGAACCCTGCCTGGCGGTCATCGCCGTGGCCGGGATGGAGGGTGCGTTGGCGAGCGTCTTGGCGGGATTGATCCGTCAGCCCGTCATCGCCGTACCGACCAGCGTCGGCTACGGCGCCTCCCTGGGCGGCTTGGCCGCCCTCTTGACGATGATGAATAGTTGCGCACCCGGCATTAGCGTCGTCAATATCGACGCAGGCTTTAGTGCCGCTTGCGTCGCTCATAAGTTCGCCGCCGCGTTCTCCGGCAACGGCGTGAAGCCTGCCTGAAGGTCGCCTGGGCCGTTCTCCGCAATACGCGAGGCGTGGCCGAGTCTGTCGAACCCAGTCTTTTGCGCCGTCTCACGCGCGATGATTTCGTACGCCATGGTGCCCTCGTCTTCATTGGAACCATGGCGGGCAATGTGGGCGGCTACCTCTATCACTTTGCCCTCAGCCGCCAATTAGGACCGGCAGGCTACGGCGAGCTGCTCTCGCTGATCTCCCTCCTGATGATTGCCGGCGTGCCGGCGGGCGTGGTCACCACCGTGGTGGCGCGCTACGCCGCCGAGTTCCATGCCCGGGGCGACCGCGAACGCCTGCGGGGCCTGGTGGAGTGGATCGCGCGCATCGCCGTCGCCGGAGGCTTGGTGGTCTTGGCAGTCGGCACCGGCTTGCTGGGGGCGATCGTGCGCTTCCTCCATCTAACGTCGGGGCTCTCGGTCTTCCTGGCGCTGATGGCGGCGGCGCTGGGCTTCCTGGGTCCGGTGATGCGTTCGGTGCTCCAGGGCTGCCAGCGCTTCGGCGGCTTCGCCGGGTCGACGGCGCTGGAGGGCATAGGCAAGGCCGTCTTCGGCGTGCTGGCGGTGGCGGTGGGCTGGGGCGTGGCCGGGGCCCTGGGGGGCTTTGCCGCCGGGTCGTTGGCGGGCTTAGTGCTGACGATGGCGCTGCTGCGTCCGGAGCTGGGGCGGCGCGCACCCTTCTCCATCGAGCCGCGTCGCCTGATCGAGACCACGCTGGGCGTGGGGGGCTCGAACTTGGCCGTGACCGGGCTGCTGACGGTGGACATGGTGCTGGCCCGCCACTACCTCTCCGCGCTCGACGCCGGCTACTACGCGGCCGCCTCGCTCATCGGTCACGCCGGGCTCTACGTGCTGGGCTTCGTCCCCGGCGTGGTGCTTCCGAAAGCAAGTGCTCTGCACGCGCGCGGCGAGGATCCCAGCGGCGTGCTGCGGCGCGCCCTGCTGCTGACCGGCGCCATCTCGCTAGTGGGGGTGGCGGTGCTTGCGCTCGCGCCGGGGCTGGCCGTGCGGGTGGTGGCCGGGGCCAAGTTTCTGCCGGCGGCCCATCTGGCGCTGCCGTATGGCGTGGCGATGATGCTCCTGGCAGCCACCTCGATCGTGGTGACCTACCGGGTCAGCCTCCATAGCTTCGGCTACGTCATCCCGTTGCTGTTGGTGGCGGCGGGGGAGATCGTGGCGATGCTGCTCTGGCACGCCTCTAGCGCTAGCCTGCTGACCATCCTCGTGGCTGCCAATGCCGCGGGATTGGCGGTGGTCCTACTCCAGAAAAACGGCAATCCGTTTGGTAAATCAGAGGTCTTGCCGAATAATCAGTAGGATGAATCCGTAAACATCCATAATCTCCGAGGTATGGAACTCCGCGTCGACGCTCTCCGGGCCGGTCGCTGCCGCGCACTTGCCGGGGCGATTGCCGATCCGGTTCACGACTTCATCGCCGCCCACTCCACCGTGAGCGTCGAGCGCGCGGTCCTGCGTCTGTTGGGCGTGGACGGCGTGGTGGACGAAGAGGTTCCGCTCCCCAACGCGGTGCTGGAGCGCCTGGATCCCGACCAACGCGCGCGGGGCGCGGCCTGCTGGATCGGCGCCGGCATGGCTGAAACGGGCGCGACTCCGCTGGAGGTGGCGCGTGGGATCGCCGCCGGCACGCTGACGCCCGGCACGCTGACCGCCACGCCGCCGCATGTCGCGCGCGCTGCGTTGCGTCCCGCGCTGGATGCCGCGCTCGCGGCGGTACGCCGGCGGCGCGATGAGCGCGCCGCGGTGATGACGCGGCTGCCGCAAGGTGAGACGCCGCTGTTGTACGTGATCGTGGCCAGCGGCAACATCTACGAAGACCGCGTCGCGGCCGTGGCAGCAGCGGAGGCCGGCGCGCAGATCATCGCGGTGATCCGCTCCACGGGCCAGTCACTGCTGGACTACGTGCCGTACGGCGCCACCACGGAGGGCTTCGGCGGCACCTACGCCACCCAGGAAAACTTCCGCATCATGCGCGCCGCGCTGGACGACGTCTCGGAGCGCTTGGGGCGCTACGTGATGCTCACCAACTATGCCAGCGGCCTGTGCATGCCGGAGATCGCGGCGCTGGCGGCGCTGGAACGGCTGGACATGCTGCTCAACGACTCGATGTACGGCATCCTCTTCCGCGACATCAACATGAAGCGCACGTTCGTGGATCAGCATTTCAGCCGCATGCTCAACGCCGCTGCCGGCATCGTCATCAACACCGGTGAAGACAACTACCTCACCACGGCCGACGCAGTGGAACAAGCCCCTGCCGTGCTGGCATCGCAGTTCATCAACGAGGAGTTCGCGCACCGCGCGGGACTGCCCGATCATCTTATCGGTTTGGGCGATGCCTACGAGATCGACCCCGCACTGACCGACGGTTTTCTGTATCAGGTGGCGCAGGCGCAGTTGGCGCGTCAGATCTTCCCGGACGCGCCGCTGAAGTACATGCCGCCCACCAAGCACATGACCGGCAACATCTTCAAGAGCCACGTCATGGATGCGATGTTCAACCTCACCTCGGTGATGACGGGACAGGCGATCCATCTCTGCGGCATGTTGACCGAGGCCATCCACACACCGTTCCTGGGCGACCGCGCGCTCTCGCTGGAGAACGCGCGCT
>SCRI01000044.1 GCA_004298675.1 bacterium
TGTCGTAGTGCGCCGCTTGGAGGACGACGGCGTAGGGACCAGGGGCGATGCCATCGAGGTGATAGCTGCCGGAGGCATCAGTCGTCGTCGACGCTACGGGCGAATCGGCGTGGTCTAGCGTGACATTCGCTCCCGCGACCGGAAGCGATGAGGCCAAGTCGACGACGGTTCCGACGATCGTTCCCGTGTCGCCTTGGCCAGCCGCCACGCTTGGTACCATGCCGGCAACCAGCATTACTAGAACTGTGAGAAACGCAAAGAAGCGCGAACCCATCGTGAGTACCGGTCCCCTTTCACGGAACGCTCGTGTACCTAATGGGCACGACGTTACGCCCGGCAACTCAAGGCTGGGTTAAGGCAAGGTGAAGGCTACTCTTGGGGGCGCGGTCTCCTAGAGCGAGCCCCACCCATAGGAGACGACCGCAACCTGCTGGCTCTTGCCGCCCGCGTTCACGTGTGCAACGCTCTGGCGCGCGAAGTCCGCACTTTGGCCCGTCTTGGCCATCGAAAGCTGATGCCGCTGATCCTGGATCACGCGATGCTGGTAGGCGACTTCACGCTTGAGCTCAGAGGCCACCGTGGCTTCATGATCGTAGGCGACCTTCTCAGAGCGGTAGGCAGCCCACGCGTCGTCGCGCTGCTGCGCGGTCGCCGCTTGCCTCCTGGCGTCCTCCGCATAGCGCTCGTGCACCTTGCGGTTGTGGTTAATGATGAGCAACGTGGCCGCCGCGCCGCCGAGAATGATGTTGCGCGTGCTCGCTGCGCCGTCGGCAAGGGCCGGCGCCTGCGGAGCCAGGGTGGTGAGAAGCGCCGCCAGCGTCGCCGCCGCGGCTAGACGCGTTCTGTTCATGGTAGCCTTAACGATACCCACTGGCGAATCGTCCCGCCTCTCCTGCCGGCGTGACAAACCTCACAGCCTCGCGCAGGTTGCAGCGCCAGAGTCCCGCGAAGTTTCCCGTAGCGAAAGTAGGTGGGCATGCGATTCGGCCTGGCGCTCGCCTCCGCAGCCATCATCCTCGCGGCCGCTCCCGGAGGTGCCGCCGCGGGCGACCCCACGCCCGCTCCAACGCTTGCCCCCGTAGGGCTGCCCCCCGCGGCGGCACCGCCGGAGCGCGCTGCTCCGCTCAAGGTCATCGAGCGGCTATACGTCACCAGCTACTGCTCGCGCTTCATCAGACATTTCAATGTAGCGGCGAACGTGCTTATCGCCAACGACCAACATCTGGAGCACACGTCCAGCGACCTGGATGCGCTCGAGGCCGACTACGTGAAGCGCGACGGGGCGTTGCTGGTTTACGGCGACCGCAACCGTTTGATCGAAGAAGTCGGTGCGATGATGCATTCGATCCCGCAAGGACAGGTCGCGGTAGACGACCTGCTCGCGCAGGCGCACGCCACCAAAGATACTGCGCGCCGCGAAGCGTTGCAGACGACGGCTTCGCAACTGCAACGCTCGATCGACCGGCAGCGCGCAGTGACCTTCGATCTCAGTAACGTCATTCACGTCCTTATGGACAAGCACACGATTGCGGACACGGACGAGTACCACATCGCCGAGACGATGCCGTATCCGAACATGCCGGTGATCGTCCACACGCTCGACGATCCGGTGCCGGAACCCGGGAGCACCGACGCAGCGCAGGCGCTGGCACCCCAACCCGCCAGCGCCAAGATGGTGCTGCAATTCGACCGGCAACGCTCGCTCATCGCGCACGCGGAGTCGCAGGCGGCAATCGCCGCCGCGAGCGTTGAAAAGAGCTGCGTCGTGGAAGACCGCCAACTCCCCCCCGGCGGCAATTAAGTCCAACCGGCGCTCAGCCGAAATTAGGGTAAAGAGGGGATGAGACTCCCTAGCCCGCACCGTTTTGATGAGGAGAGACCCATTTCCCCACGTACAGAACTTCAGGGATCGCCCGAGAGCCTCTATGAAGACCTCGAGCAATCTTTTGGTGAGGTTCCGGAGGCATTCCGTGCAATGGAAGGCCGTCCCGATCTCCTCGCGGCGAATTGGGCTAAGACGAAGGCCACGCTCTTCGCGGGGGAACTTCCACTCACCACCAAGGTGTTGATCGGCGTCGTGGTTTCAGCCGTACGCGGCAGCACGGGAACGCTGGCGCCCTTTCTCAAGCTGCTGCTCTCACGCGCACAGGTTGGCCGCCCCGTGCTGGCGGCGGTCATGGAGAATCGGCTGGACGACGAGGCCTTGACAGCGGTCGAAGCTGCGATTCTCACGTTCGCTCGCGCCGCCGCCGCCGACTTGCGGCCGTCACGTGAAGGCCTGCACGCCGCCGGCCTCAGCGACGCCGAGATCTTTGAGGTTGTCGCGACCGTCGATCTTGCTACGTCCTTGGGAGCGTTCACCGATGGTCTGGGCATCGAGCCAGAACTCTCTTCACCGTAGGGCGACCCTTTTCGCCCCGCGGGCCTTTACGACGCGCCCGCTCGTGTGATAAAATCTCGCGTCGGTGGCCTTGGGGATGTAGCTCAGCTGGTAGAGCACTTGCTTCGCATGTAAGGGGTCAGGGGTTCGAGTCCCCTCATCTCCACCATTTCAAAACGCTTGAGAAGTCAGGCGTTTTTGTTTTGGCGCACTCCGACTTTGTATTCCGGAACCAAGCCATCTCGGGCGTTACGTCGGGCACTTGCACCGCGGCGCGTTTAAGCACACCCGACTACTGGTGAATTACGTCGCAAAAGGAAGGCGCGCTCCGGCTTCGTGAGACTTTCCGGAACGCGCTTTGCCTCACCCGGGGGAACGGGCGTTCGATGGCCGGAGAGCCCTTCCTATGACCGTACCAGCGGACGTTTCCTCACATCAGACCGATCTGCTTCATCAAGCCGACGAGATCATAGAACAGCTTTTCGTCCACGATTTCGCCATTGACCCAATGGGCGACCGTGCAAAAGTCTACGTGGAACGACTTACCCGTGGGCGGAATCATCTTTCCATCAGAGCCTTTCATCGGGCCCTTCATCGTCCCGGTAAAATCGGCGACCGTGCACGTCCAATCTCCCGATGCAATTTCCACCTTATACGGATGATTGATGAGGTGATTGTCGGGAAAGGTTTTGAAGAACTCTATTGACTCTGCCTTATGGTTTGCGCGACCTTTGGTCGCCTCCGGTTGCCCAGGCCAGAACACTGCGGTGTCTGCGGAGTGGCGTTTTTCGAAGGTGTCCCAGTCTTGTCCGTTCCATGCGTCGTCAAGCGTCCGCATGAGCTCAAGATTATTCACCGTTCTCTCCTTTTTTGAATCTATGTTAGTGATCGTGTTGCCTCTACATCAATCGAAATAACCACATCCTCCGACACGGCTATCCCGCCCGTTTCTTTTTCCAGATCCGTCGTTAAACCGAAATCCGTACGCGTGAGGCTGCCAGTCGCGTGGTAGCCCACTCGCGCCATGCCTTGCGAATCCACGATCACACCGCCCAGCGCCGCTTCCAGTTGGACGATCCGCGCGATATTCCGCAAGCGAAGTTCGCCGGCGATGAGCCAGCGATTCTGCGGACTGACGGTCGCCGACTTGCTGCGATACGTCATCTTTGGAAAGGTGGCGACGTCAAGAAACCGCGGGGAGCGCAGATCGGCGTCTCGAACATCGTTCAACGTGGTTACACTTGCCGGATCGATCTCAACATCGAGCGTCAGATCGATCGGAGACTCGCCCACGACGATCGTCCCCGCAACATTGACGAGGCGACCGCGCACGCGACCGACGACGAGATGTTGCGCACCAAAGCGGACAAACGTGTGAACGGGATCGATCTTGTAGGTGCCGCGCGCCGGAACGTGCACGCCGCTGACCACGCGGGTCAGTTCATCGGAGTCTTCGGGCATCTCCTCATCCTTTCGCAGCGGGCATGGAGATCAACTCGCGGAAACCCTGCCTCTTGACACCGTCCGCAAAATGGCGACGATGGCAACGACTACCATTACCACATTAAAGGCCAACGCAAACAAGGCGGCTTGTCTGACAGCAAGATTATCTTGGCGCCCTTGAAACGTGATAACACCTTCGAGCCAATTGACCGCCTTCGGATTTGCGCTCAGCGCCGAGAAGATGGCTGCTGATATCGCAACTCCGAAAGCGGCCCCAAGCGAGGAAGCCATCTTGTAGATGCCGGAACCTGATCCAACCTGGGCGCCCGGTAAACTCGATAGCGCCGCATCAGTTGAGGGCGTGGCATAGAAGGCAAGGCCGATGCCGTAGAGCGTATATCCGACAATTGCGAAAGCCTCGTACCTGCCAAGCATCATGTTGGTTGGAAGCAAAAGCATGATCGCGACTCCGGTGATAGCGCATCCTAGAATCATCGGCCGGCGCGCGCCAAAACGCTTGAGGAGGCCCTCTCCTACGCGAATAAACATCACGATAGCGATCGCATATCCCAGTGTGAGCAGACCTGCCTGCTGCGCAGTCATGTTGCCGCCGATTTGAACAAGTTGCAGCGAGACAAGCAATGTTCCCGCGGTTGCGTTGAGCAGAAAGTTCGACAGCGTTGCACCCGTATACGTTAGATTGCGGAAGAGCCTAAAATCCACGAAGGCATTTGAGCTTCGCGACTCGATCCGGAAGAATAGCCACCCGAACATGCCAGCGAGCACACAAAGCGCGATAACCGCAGGGCTCGCCCAGCCCATTATGCTGCCTTGCGTAACGATAATCTCCAAACTAATCATCGCAACCATAAAGCTCAACAGGCCTGCGACATCGAACTTGCCGGACTGCTGGACATCACCCCTGCTCTCCGGGGTCCCCTTTACCAGTGCGATTCCCAACAGCCCGACGAAGACAGACGAAAAAAAGATCCAACGCCAGCCAAAAGTCTGCGCCACGAAGCCACCGAACAACGAACAAAAGCCAGATCCGCCCCAGGAACCGATTGACCACATACTGATGGCGCGCTGCCGTGCTCCGCCATCCCAATAAGCCTTTAGCAGCGCGAGACTCGCCGGCATAATGCAGGCAGCCGACAATCCCTGCAGCGCGCGACCCGATAGCAGAAATATAGCGGCGAGTGATCCGCTTGGCGAGAAGCCCACAATAAGCGAACCGATGATACTCAGCACGAAACCGCCCATGACAATTTTGACGCGACCAAACCGATCCGCTAGGCCACCGACGAAGACGATGAATATGCCAGAAAATAATGCTGTAATGGCAACGGCGATATTCATAGTCGCCGAGTCAATACCAAGGTCTTTCTGCATTTTCGGCGCGACGTTGAGCGTTGTCTGCGCAAAGAGCCAGAACGTCAACACGCCAAAAATCATGCCGAACAAAAGCCGGTCGTTTCCCCTAAATCTGTTCGTCATGGCTCTGGCGGCTCCGAAGGCTTGGGCGTGCCACCGGAGATTGGCAGATGCCACCCGCGACGGATTGCCCCATAGCGCAATCCGAAACACACGGCCGCCCCTGTCAGCGTCGTCCCCGCCGCCGGAAGATGCAACGTCGCACCAACGACCACCACACCTGCACCGGCGAGAGCTGCCACGGCATACAGGTCGGCTCGTAATACCGTGGGGATCTCGCTCAACAGGACATCGCGGGTCATCCCGCCACCGATCCCCGTCAACATTCCAAGGCCGGCGGCCATCACAGGGTTCAATCCAAACGCCAGCGCCTTTTGAGTTCCGGCAACGGCAAACAGCGCTAACCCCGCCGCGTCGAAAACGAGAACGGGCACGCGACCACGATCGATATTCGATGGCGACCAGAACGTGACGATCCCGGCCAGCAGCGACACCACGAGATAGCGCCAGTCGCTCACCGCTCCCGGCGGCGTTGCGCCAATAAGAACATCGCGAGCAATGCCGCCCGCATTACCGGCTGCAAAAGATAAGACCAGGACGCCGAAGAGGTCAAGGCGTGTTTTTACGCCTGCCAATGCACCGCTCAATGCGAACACAAACGTGCCGGCGAGATCAAGCACCAGTACCAACGTAGCGGCTTCGTGTTCTCCCATATTCAGCGTAACGTTTTCACTACGCTTGCAGCCAGGCCAGCGCAGCGACAACCATGGCTTCGACGCCCGTCTCCAATGTCGGATGAAGCACGGGCGCAAACTGTGGGCTGTGGTTAACCGGTAACGTATTTAGCGTTCCGGCCGCTTTGGCATCAGCATACATTTTGGGGTCGGTTCCACCAACGAACCAATAGACCGATGGAACGTGCCAAGCCGTTCCGAAACATCCGAAGTCCTCACTCGCAGGAGCCGCCCCCGTGTGGTGAACCTGGGGCTTCGGGAAATGCGCGCGAAACGCCGCGGCAACCCGATTGCTCGCTGCTTCGTCATTCACGTTGAGCGGGTACTGGTCCAAAGGTGTAATCTCGGGTTTACGAGGAGCGCCTGACGCTTCAGCCTCGGCGTTAACAATACGTTCGATCGCGGCAAGCACGCGCGTGCGAACACCGGGATCAAATGTGCGAACGTTGAGTTTAATGATGGCATCGTCAGGTATGACGTTCTCTTTTGTACCGGCCTGCAAGACGCCAATCGTTACAACCGCCGCCTCTGCGGCCGCGACCTCACGAGAAACGATGGCTTGCAGCCGCATAACCGTCGCCGCAGCCATAACAACAGGATCGATACTCGCTTGCGGCATGGAGCCGTGTGCCCCGCGCCCGAACAGACGAATCTGCAAACTATCCGCCGCCGACGTGATGGGACCTGCGCTTCCAGCAACGTCGCCGGCGGCTCCGAGCATCACGTGTTGCCCAAGCGTAACAAGCGGCGTGGGAAAGCGCGTCACGAGATTATCATCGATCATGGCCTTAGCGCCTTGCGCCGTCTCTTCGCCAGGTTGAAAGACCACCATCAATGTGCCTTGCCACGAATCGCGCGCCTGGGCAAACAACGTCGCGACGCCCGCAAGCCAGGTGACGTGAATGTCGTGGCCGCACATGTGACCAACCGGTACAGTTTTACCATCGGCATCGATTTCGGTCACCTTGCTTGCATAAGGGAGGCCAGTCGCCTCCTCAATCGGCAAGGCATCCATATCGGCACGCAGCATCACCGTTGGGCCGTCGCCATTCCGTAGCAGCCCTACGACGCCCGTGGTTCCAACCCCGGTGGTTACGTCGTAGCCCATACCCCGCAGCCATTCGGCCGCGATGGCGGCCGTGCGCGTTTCCCGCATCGACAACTCGGGGTGCGAATGCAGGTCCTTGTAAAGGCTTTCAAGCTTAGGGAGCAGGCTATCCAGATTCTTTAGGACGGCTTCCGGGCTCGGGGCACGCGCGGTGGTCATACGGCGCCTCCTGTCGCGACGGGGTGAACGCGTTCTATGCCACGCCAGTCAGGTCCCGTCCGTATTCACAGGCTTTTCCCGCGTGTTGCGAGAGGCCGCAACGTGGGCAGAATCTCCATAAGCAACCGGAGGTTCGCTTATGGGACGCTCATACCGCTTCGCCGCGATGCTCGCGCGCGCCGCGCTCGTGAGCCTGGGGTGTGCGCTCGCCATCGCGGCCGCCGGGCAGCAGGCAAACGCCGCCTTCCTGGGCTTGGGCGCCGCTCGCTCGCCCATCGACGTCACAGAGTGCCGGCCCGTCGCATCGCAGAACCCGCTGCTGCCACCCTCGGTTGAGATCACATTCGTCAACAAATCGAGCCGGGTCATGCGCCGCGTTGATTTCGTCGTCATCCAGGACCAGCAGACGATCGGCCACGCCATCGACATCGGCAGCTTTACACCGGACGACGTCATCGCCGGCAGACGCTCGAGCATTCCGCGCGAAGCCTTCGCAAACGGCACTCCCGCGCTGCGCTGCGTCACCGATCGCGTCGATTTCACGGACGGGGAACGCTGGCACCAATAGGCCGAAAGGCTACTTGGACCGCTGCGAAGAGGTCCGCACGCGCAACTCGAATGGAAAGCGCCGATTCTCGACGGCTAATCCGGATTTCATCGCGAGTACGATTTCGACTGCAACGACCCCCATCTGGTGCAGCGGAAAGGAAAGGCTGCTGAGCGGCGGGTCGGTTAACGGCGCGATCCTCGTGTCGTCGCAGCCGACGACCGCAACGTCTTCGGGGATCCGCAATCCGGCGGTCTTCAGCGCGCGCATCGCGCCAATCGCACCCTCATCGGTGAAGGCGACCAATCCGTCGAACTCCAGCCCGGCATCCAAGGCTTGTTTCGTACAGGCCTCACCCGTCTCGAGCGTGAACGCGCTCGGCCAGTCCAGCCGTTCGTCGATGGGCAGCCCCGCCGCGATCAGCCCTTGCCGATAGCCGTCCCGGCGGCGCTCAGAGACCAGCCAATTCTGCTGGCCCGAAATGCACGCAATGCGCCGGCACCCTTGCTCGACCAACTGGGCCACGGCCGCAGCGATCGCCGCGCGATCGTCGACTTCGACGCGCGGTACGGGCAACGTGTGCGGGCCGACCGTCACAACCGCGATCGAGCCCCAGTTCCGGCCATGGAGGTGCCGGTCGTCGTCCACGCCGCCGCCGGCGAAGATCACCGCGTCGACCTGCTTGCGGTAGAGGACGTCGAGGTACTTCAGCTCTTTTTGCGGGTTGCGGTCGGTGTCGCACAGGATGACCGTGTAGCCAGCTTCCTGTGCGGCATCCTCCACTCCGCGCGTGAGCACGTGAAAATACGGTGCCGAGATGTCCGCGATCAGCAAGCCGATGGTCTTCGTGGCGCCACCCTTGCGCAAACTCACGGCGAGCGCGTTAGGCCGGTAGTCGAGCTCTTTCGCGGCGGCCAGGATGCGCTGCCGCAGCGCCGCGCTCACCGCTACCGGAACCGCGTTGAGCACGCGCGACACCGTCGTAATCGAAGCGCCGGCGCGGTTCGCGACCATTTTGACCGTGACGCGCCGCTCGGACGGCCCAAACGCGTCTTTTTTTCCGCTCTCCAGATTACACCTCGACGCCTAACTCAAACTCCGACTGTGCAAGGATATCGCGCTGGAGATCGATGCCAGGATAGACCGCGGTGACCACCAGCCGCTCGCCCCGGCGCTCGATGATGCAACGATCGGTGACGTACGTAACCCTGATCCCGGCATTGCGAGTCGCGTTGAAGGTGATCTCGCGCGGCGCACGCACGAACTTCTTGAACCGCCCCTCCTGCAAAATACGTACCGAGTCTCCCTGGTATTCGACTTTGAGGCCGCCCGCCGTGAACGCGCCGCAGTAGAGAATCTCACGAGTCGACGCCGTGATGTTGGTAAAGCCGCCCGAGCCAGGAATAGCGTTGGGCAGGCGGCTGACATTCACGGACCCGTCTGAGGCGACCTCCGAGAAGCCTAGGCACGCCATATCGCATCCACCGCCGTCGATGAGATCGAACATCGAGGGCGTGTCGATCAGCGCTTCGGCGTTGCGCGCCCCGCCGAACTGCAGACCCACTGCCGGCGATCCGCCGATCGCTCCATGCTCCACACAGAAGCGGAGACCCTCGGGCAGGCGCGGATGGTCCGGAATACGTGAGGGGATACCGAACCCGAGAATCACGAGGCCGGCACCGGGCAGCCTCTCCACGGCGCGATCGAGGATCGCTCGCTCGATCGGATCGGACAACGCTTCAACGCGGTGATTCGGCGCTCTGAGCTCACCGCTGAGATACGGATCGTACTCGACGCCGGTAGCCTGTTTCTCTCCGGGGGCGATGACGACGGCATCGACGAGCACGCCTGGAATGACGACGCTGCGCGCGGGCAACGCACGCCCCTCGGTCAGCCGCTCCACTTGAACGATGACTTTCCCGCCACGGTTGTGCGCCGCGAGCGCCTGCACGAAGATACCGCCGTCGATCGGCTCACGCTCCGCCGAGATGTTGCCGAACTCGTCCGCAGTCGAGCCGCGCACCAGGGCCACGTCCACCGCCGGAAACTGATAGCGTAAGTATTCCTCGCCGTCGAGCGGGCAGACCGTAACGAAGCGCTGCGGCGCAGTGTCGTGCAACCGTCCTCCGCGGTCGCGTGGATCCTGAAAGGTGCCCAGGCCGATGCGCGTGATGAGCCCCGGCCGATTAGCGGCGGACTCTCTGAGGGCATTGTATACGACGCCGATACCGAAGTTATATGCGGCGATCTTGCCGCTGAGCACGAGTTTTGTGATCTCCGGCTCTTCGCCGGTATCCGGGCGCCTTCCGTAGACGTAGCTGCCGCAGACGATCGTCGAAAGCAAACGCGGCGACGCGAGGTGGTCCAAGCCGGGAATCTCGAAGACGTCGCCGACGGCAACGGGACAGATGGCGGTAAGGCCGTACGGTTCCCCATGCTGGTCAAAACGCTGGCGTATCGCGCGCAACAGCGCATCGGGAACCAGATTGCCGGCGGCACCCGAGATCGTAACGACCGCCTCAGGTGCGACGAGCTGTGCCGCAGCAGCGGCAGTCAGAACCTTGACGCTCGAGGGTTTGGGAATCATCGTGGACGCTCCAAGAAGGCGGTGATGGCCTGTCGCGGCTCGTCGGAGGTGAACGCGGAACCTCCGATGTATGCGCTGCGACGGACAGCGGTGTCAAAAGAATCGCGGATCCAAGAATCGATGATCTGCTTCTGCAGCGCGAGGGAGCGCTGGGGAAAGCGCGCGATCTGCGCCCCCAGCTCTATGGCACGGGCAAGCACCTGGCCGTCCGCGACGACTTCGCTCACTAAGCCCATCGTCTGCGCCTCACGCGCGCCGATCGACTGACCCGTGTACAGCATCCAACGCGCGCGGTTGAGGCCGATGATCCGTGGCAAGAGCGCTACGTGCAGCGGCGCCGGCGCGCCATTTCGCACCTCGGGCTGCCCAAATTTGGCGCTCTCACCGGCCACGACGACGTCGCAGCAGCTCACGAGCACGCAGCCGGCACCGAGCGCGACGCCATCCACGGCGGCGATCACCGGCACCGGCGCCGACATGACCGCTTCGTAGAGCCGCTCCTCGGCGGCGAGCATCGTGAGACTTTCTTGCGGTGAGAACTGGGCCATCTCTTTGATGTCGGTCCCGGCGCAGAAGGCCTTTCCTCCGGCACCGCTCAGGACGATCGCGCGGGTCTCACCGGCTGCCTCGCACGCCAACAACTCGACGAGATCCAGCTTATCCTGGCGGCGCAACGCATTTCTCGCCTCTGGCCGGTTCAACTCGATATTCGTTACGCCGCCTTCGCGCCGTACGCTGAAGACGCTCACGCGAATGCCTCCTCGTGGCACTTCATCAGCACGCACTCAGTCAACGAGATCGCTACGCCGGCCCATATAGACGTCTTCCACGTCGCTCCTGTCGAACAGGACATCAGCATCCTCCTCAATGACGACCTTCCCCAATTGCACCACGTACGCGCGGTCGGCCACCGCCAGCGCTTCGCGGATATTCTGCTCTGCGATGAGCACGGCTAGACTACGGCGCCCGTTCAGCGTGAGCAGCGCCTCAAACACATCCTCCACGATCCGCGGCGCCAGTCCCAGCGATGGCTCGTCCAGCAGCAAGAGCCGTGGCTTGCTCATCAACGCCCGCCCGATCGCCAGCATCTGCTGCTGACCGCCGCTCAGCTCTCCGGCCAGCGCGTGCAGCCGGTCCGCCAGCACCGGAAACGTCTCCAGCACCTCCTCCAGCCTCTCGTGCACCAGCGCCTTCCCGGCAGATTTGCCCAGCGAGAATGCGCCAAGCCGAAGGTTCTGCTCGACGGTCAAAGGCGTGAAGAGCTTGCGGCCCTCCGGGACGAGCGCGATGCCGATGCCGGGCCGCTGGTGCGCGGGAACCTTCGTGATCGTTTGCCCGTCGAGCTCGATGCTGCCGGCCGCCGGCGGCACCAAACCCGCGATGGTCTTCATGAGGGTGGACTTCCCCGCTCCGTTGGCGCCCAGCACCGCTACCATCTCGCCGCTGAAGACACGCAGCGAGACGTCTCTGAGCGCACGGATCTGACCGTAAGAGACGCTCAAACCAGAGACGGAGAGAAACGGTGCAGTATTCAATGCTCGCTCACCTCTCGCTTCGCGCGATGGCGGCGATAGATCTCACCGCTACCCAGGTACGACTCGATAACCCGTCCGTCGGCCTGCACTTCTTGCGGCGTCCCGATGGTCAAGACGCGGCCGCCGGCCAAGACGATGACCGATGAGACGACGTTCATCACCAAGCTCATGTGGTGGTCCACCAGCAAGAGGGTCTTACCTCGCTCGACCAGGCTCAGCAGCTTCTCCGCGAGCACACCGGTCTCCGCGCTGTTGAGCCCCGCTGCGGGCTCGTCGAGCAGAACGAGTTCCGGTTCGGCGACGATCGCGCGCGCTATCTCCAAGAGGCGTCCTTCCCCGGACGTCAGGAGCTTGGCTTTGACGCCGGCACGCGGGCCCAGTCCCACGAACTCCAGGGCCTCCCGGGCCAGATCGTGCAACCGGCGTTCCTCCGCTCCCGTGAGGAGCGGTCCGCCGCAAGCCGCCGCAAAGCCGTGCTTCCCTCGCAGATGTGCACCGATGAGGACATTCTCAAAGGCGCTGAGGTCGCCGAACAGCCGCAGCAGTTGAAACGTTCTCGCGATGCCCAGGCACGCGATCCGATGCGGCGGCAAACTCGTGATGTCTTGCCCCTTAAACTGTACGGTGCCACGCGTCGGGCTATGGAGTCCGGAGATGAGATTGATCATGGTCGACTTACCGGATCCATTCGGTCCGATCAAGCCGGTGAGCTTGCCCTTGGGGAGCGCGAAGCTCACGCGATCGACCGCGGCCACGCCGCCGAACAGCTTAGTGAGCTCCTGCACGGACAAGAGCGCCGTCATGATCCGGCCTCGCGTACCTTGCGGTACGACGTACGCCATATGCTCACCAAACCATCGGGCAAGAAGAGCATGATCAAAATGATCCAGAGACCGTAGACGAGGAACTGGAGCTCGCCCATGCTGAACAGGAGCTGCGTCACGATCGTGACGATCACGGCACCGATCACGGCACCCAGCGCGCTGCGCTTGCCCCCGATGATCACCATGCTCAGCACCGCGATCGACCAATCCAGATTGAAGCTCTCGGGACTCACGTACTCCAGTTGATAGGCGAAGAGCCCGCCGGCCAACCCGGCGATCATGGCGGTAATGGTGAAGATACTGACCTTATACCGTATGATATCGACGCCGATCACGCTCGCCGCCGTCTCGTCCTCCCGGACAGCCGCCAGCGCCCTGCCCGGCCGTGAGTGCACGATGAATTGCGCCAACGCAAAGACGAGCACCGCGGCAAGCGCCAACAACACGTAGTACGCCGCGGGTGACTCCAGCGAGATGCCGAAGACCGCCGGCCTGACGATGCCGAAGATGCCTACGCTGCCGCCGGTGATCTTCGCGTTGACGAAGACTTCCGAGATCCCCAGTTGCAGCGCCATCGTGGCGATGGCGAGGTAGTTGCCGCGCAACCGCAGCGTGGGTAACCCGACCACGAACGCCGCCAGCCCCGCTAGCGCCGCACCGGCAAGCAGACTCAAGAAGAAGTCGAGTCCACGTTGCGTGTGCAGCACCACCGCAGTGTAGGCACCGATGCCATAGAAGGCGGCGTGCGCGAAGCTCAACTGGCCGGCGTGCCCGTACAAGATGCCGAGACTGACGGCCATCATCGCGCCAATGGCCGCCAAACTCGCCACTTGGATGACATATCCGTTGCCGCTGAGCGCCGGAATGACGATCGCAGCAGCGACGGCGGCCAGCGTAAGCGTCGTGTTTCTGTGTGCCATCACACCGTTCCGAATCTCGCGGCACTGCGCTCACCGAAAATTCCCGTGGGGCGTACGTACAGCACGAGCAGCATCAAGGCGAACGTCGCGAACGTTCCCCACTGCCCGCTGACGTATCGCAGCATGATGGCATTGGCAAGCCCCAAGATGATCCCCCCGGCTACCGCCCCAGGCCAACTTCCAAGTCCGCCAACGATGGCGGCGGCGAAACCCGAGATCGCGAACGTGATACCGAACCAGGGACTGGCATACGACAGCGGGCTGATCAAGAGGCCTGCTACCCCGGCCAGAACGCCGCCCCCGGCGAACGTGACGGCATTCAGCTTGTCGACGTTGATGCCGACGAGCTGCGCGCCATCGGGGTCGAAGGCCGCCGCCCGTAGCGCCAGGCCCAGCGTCGTCCTCGTATACAACCACCAGGCGAGCACGAGGACGGCGCAGGTAAGCCCGATGACGACGAAACTCTGAGGCAGGATGGGAACGTGCCCAATCACCACCGGGGTCTGGCCAAGCGGTGGTTTGGCCGGGCGTTCGACGCGACCCATGCCAAGCGCCGTTGCCGTGCGGATGACATACGCCGCGCCAAAGGTCGCGATCATGATCGCGATGTCCGCCGCGCGCCGAAGCAGGAGCGGCCGGACGACGAGACTATACTCGAGCAGTCCGACGAGCCCCATGCATCCCACGATCAACAGGACCGCGAGCCAGTACGGGAGCCCGAGCGCCGAATAGAACGCCCAGCCCAGCATTCCCCCAAGCATCATGAACTCGCCCTGGGCGAAGTTCAGGACCGTTGAGGTCGAGTAGATGACGTTGATCGAGAGTGCAAGCAAAGCGAAGGCTGCGCCAAAGCTCGCCGCGGTGATGACGACCTCAACGAAACTAACCACGTTAGACTTTGCCTGCCAGCGTACCGGGATTCGCGATCAGACTCGACGGCACGTTCGCGAATTTACCCTGACTGACCCAGCGCCACGTGATACCGGCACCGGGCCGGCGATGCGTGCTGGCCGGAAACGAGATCTCCGTGCCAACCTTACCTGAGGCACCCGCATACTGGGTCTTGCTGAGCGCCGCCTGCACCGCATTCTTGTCCGTGCTGCCGGCTTGCTGGATAGCCTTGGCAAGCACGCCCATGGAGTCATACGCCAATGGCTCGAAGCCGGTCTCCGGCGTCTCATGATACTTCGCCGCAAAGGCTTTGGCGAACGACTGGAAGCGCGGATTGGAGCTGTCGATCGTGTCCGTGAACCAGACCTTCCCATCGACCGCGGAGCCGCCGATGTCGATCATCGACTTGAACGCGAGGCTGGCCGGCCCGATGACGAGGGGACGATAGCCGATTTGCACCATGTTCTTGGCCATCTGCGCGACGTTGCTGCCGCCGTCGCCGGCCAGAACCACCTGCGCGGCAGCGGCCTGTAGACGCGAAACCTGCGGCCCGTAATCGAGGCTGCCGTCGGGCAGCGAGGCGACGATGATCGGGGTGATCGGCGTGGACTTCAGCTCCGTCAACGTGAAGTCACGCGCGGCCTGACCGTAGGCGTCGTCGTCGTAAGTGAGCGCGATACGCTTGAAGTGCTGCGTCGCGAAGGCGACGATCGCCTCCATGTCTTCCCGGACACCGGTGTCGACGGCAAAGGACCATTGCTTGCCCTGGGTGATCCGGTCATCGCTGGCAAACGAAACGACCAGCGGAACTTTGGCGGCCTCGCAGACTTTGGCATACACGAGCGCCGTGCCGGTGTTGGTGCCGGCGATGATCGCGTCAACGTGGTCTTGACTGATGAAGCGTTGCGCGATGGCTGCCGCCCGGGAAGGATCGAACTGATCGTCCTCAGAGATGATGTCGATCTTACGTCCGTTGATCCCGCCTTTGGCATTGATCTGATCTGCAGCCAGCAGCACCCCTTCGCGCTGCGCTTGGCCCAGGAACGATTGCGAGCCCGTCAGCCCGCCGGCTAGGCCGATCCTGATGGGCGAGGTTTCTTGAGCTTGACTTGCGGTACCCATACCGAGAAACGCAAGCATCGCGATCGCGGTAACGACCGCGAGATGGCGCCGTAACGTGGCGGCCCGAACGAGTGGTGTTGTCCGCATCGATGAACCCTCCTCGAACTCGAGACAGTTGACGTATGTTGGTACCTACGCTTGAGGGACGCGAATGGACGATCGCAATTGGAAGGCCAGGTGTGTTAATTCACCACGCCACCCAACCCCCGTCCACCATGAGAATCTGGCCGGTGATATAACGCGCGGCATCGGAGGCGAGAAAGACGGTGGCGCCGACCAAGTCACCGGGCTCGCCAAAGCGTCCGGCGGGTATCCGCTGCAGCAGCCAGTCGCGACGAGGCGGATCCGCCATGACGTCCGCCGTCATCCCGGTGCGAATGTAACCGGGGCCGATCGCGTTCACGCGGATTCCATCCTTGGCCCACTCGATGGCAAGGGCGCGCGTCAGCTGCGTCATGCCGCTCTTGGCTGCACTGTAGACGCTGATATTCTCAATCGCCACCTGGCTGGAGGCAGAGGAGAAGTTGATGATCGAGCCACCAGACGTCAAGTAACGTGAAGCTTGCGTGCAGGCGAAGAACGAGCCGCGCAGATTCACGTCCATCACGCGTTGCCACTCGGATGCCGTGACGTCGCGCGCGGGTTTGCGTAACTGCACGCCGGCGATGTTGCAAAGCACGTCGAGCCCGCCTAGCGTCTGGACGGCGCTCTCGATCATCCGGCTCAGCGAGTCGAGGTCTCCAAGGTCGAACTCCAAGCCCCGTATCCAGCGGCCGTTGCCGCTGCTCTCGCGGACGAGTGCTTGCAAAGGCATGGCCGAAATGTCCGCGCAGACCACCTTGGCTCCCGCGTCGGCCATACCCAAGGTAACCGCGCGGCCGATGCCTCCGGCCCCGCCGGTTACGATGACGCGCTTGCCGGCGACGCCGATGACCGTCTCACTCACGGGCAACAAGGTGGGATCCGCCACCGGCACAGCGTGTTCGTCGATCATCGCTTCGAACCCACTCCAGCGGCGTCAGCGGCTAGCAGCCCCGCTTTTCTCAACGCGTCGCGAAGCTCGCCCCGCTCCACGTCCGAGATCGGCAGCAGCGGAGGCCGGCTGACGGCCTCGCGCAGACGCCCTAGCATCACGAGCTGCTCCTTCATGCGCGTGTACATGTCGCCCAGCGGGTCGCGATAGACGACGCGCGTCAGGCCTTGAATGCGATCGTAGAGTACGGCGGCCTCTTCACGGCGCCCGCTCCCGGCTGCACGGAGCAGCTGTGCCTGCAGATCGCAAATCACGCTGCCATGGCCTGACAGGATGCCATCGGCGCCCAGCGCAAGGCTCGGCAGCAGGTTGGTGCTGTGGCTGGTCAACATCGCGACATGACGGTCGAGCGAGCGCAAAACGCGCAGGTTGCGTTCGTAGACGCCGATGTCGAGACTCCACTCCTTCACCGCCACGATCAGCGGAATGTCGGTCAGCAGCCGCTGGAGCAGCTCCTCTCCGTACTGCATGCGAGTCCAGGCCGGATACATGAAGAGCACCATCGGCAGGCCCACGGCACTCGCGATCTCCGCATAGTGTCGATAGACCATCTCATGATCACCGCCGAGCAGCAGGGCGTTGAGCGGAAAGATGAGCAAGGCGTCGACGCCTTCGGCTTTGACGTCGAGTGCCAGATCGATAGCCTGGCGGTAGCTCTCGGCATAAATGCCTGCGACAACCGGAACACGGTGGTTGACGGTGGCCACGGCGACGGCTGCCGCCCACTGGCGCTCCTTACGGGTGAGGACGGAGACTTCGGCGGCGTGGCCGTTGCAGGTGATGCCGCCCACGCCCGGGACGGAAGCCAGCCAGTCCAGATGTCTACGGTACTCGCCCTCGTCGATCGAATAATCGGCCCGGAAGGGCATGATGTTTGCCGGAATCGCGCCCGATAGCTGCAGCGACTCAGTCACAGTAACTTCTCCTGAAAACGATTGCGCTAACCTTTTCAGATACAATAGCCAAAGGAGCACCCCCGTGTCCAGACCATCATGTCCATTACACGAAAACCTTTCAGAGCCGCTGCCGGCGTGGGTAGAAGGCGTCTATGAATGCATCGCGCGGCGCGGCATTAGCCGGGGCGGGCATCGGAGTCGGCCTGGCCGCCGCCATGATCTACCGGTCCACTCACTCGACAAGCGAGCTGCTTCCCGAGCTGCGCACGGTGCCCTACGTCGATCTCGGACGCTATCAGGGCCGCTGGTTCGAGATCGCCAAGTACCCGACGCCGTTCCAAGGCACTTGCGCGAAGAACACCACGGCTGAGTACGTCGTGCGCAACTGCGGCGGTTTGGCCGTCGAGAACCGCTGCACAACCGCCGAGGGGCGCACGCGCAGCGCGCGCGCCGTGGCGTCCGTCGTCGACGATGAGAGCAACGCCAAGCTGCGCCTCAAGTACAGCCCCATCGCGCCGGCCGCGGACTACTGGATCGTCGACCTCGACCAGGAGTACCGCTACGCCGTGATCGGCGAGCCGCAGCGGCGCTTTCTCTGGATACTCGCGCGGACACCCGCGCTGGACGAGCAGACGTTCGAAGATATCTGCAGCCGTCTGCGCGAACAGTTGTACGACCCCGCGCGCCTGGAGCGCACACCGCAAGACGGGGCATAGGCCGGACGCCGGCGCTCGCTCGCCGGACTGCTCGACGGGAAGGCGGCGTCTGCGGTAGTTCGAATGGGAACGCTCCCTCCATTGCCGCCCGGCGAGGCCCACGGCATTGCAAACAGATCCTCGAGCGTTCCCCTTCACCTTCAGGCATCGGCATGCGGCTCTCTTCCTCATCGTCATCGCCGCAGTCATGACCGCCGCCGAGTTTCTCTTCCATCGCGGCGTAGCGCTCCGGTTCGGCATTGCCATGGCGGCGCTTGCCGCCGCGTTCGCGGCCTACCGGTCGCAGCGCGAGCTCTTGTGGAACGAGCGCAGGCGCCTGGAGCGCATCACGGCAACGCTCGAACGCACGCGCGCGAATCTCGTCGCCGCGCAGCAAGTCGCGCACGTCGATCAGCGCCTAGCCGAAGAGCGCGCACGCCGCCTAGCCCACTACGATGCGCTGACCGGGCTAGCCGACCGCGATCTCGTGACCGACCGGCTGACGCAGGCGTTGGCGTGGTCGCGCCAGCGCGGACAACAAACCGCGGTGATGCTCGTGGACCTCGACCGCTTCAAACGCATCAACGACTCCTGCGGCCACGCCGCAGGTGACGAGGTCCTCGCGCAGATCGCCACACGCCTCTCGCATCAGTTGCGGGAGACGGACACCATCGGGCGGCTGGGGGAAGACGAGTTTGCCATCGTGGCCGGAGGATTGGAGACGCTCGCCGCCGCCGACGCCATCTGCGCAGCGTTAGCCGCGGCCATCGAGAAGCCGCTGTCGATAGCGGGCCGGGAGCTATTCGTCACCGCCAGCATCGGCGTTGCGCGCGCACCGCTCGACGGCGACGAAGCCTGCACCCTGCTGCGCAACGCCGGATCCGCTCTGCATCGCGCCAAGGAACACGGCGGACGCCACCTCACGCACTTCGCCCCCGAGATGCACACCTCTTCACTGCGCCGCCTGGCGCTCGAGAACGGATTGAAACAGATTCGCAGCAGCCCCGGCTTCTCGCTGCGCTACCAACCCCTTTTCGTCCCCTCCACGGGCCACATCCACGCCGCGGAGGCGCTGATCCGCTGGCGGCATCCCACGCTGGGAGACGTGCACCCAAGCGAGTTCATCCCATTAGCCGAACAAACGGGGTCGATCGGCGCGATCGGCGAGTGGACAATCGAGGCGGTGTGCGAGCAGGCACGCCGGTGGACCTTTGCGTACGGTTATGCGCCACGTCTGGGCGTCAACATCTCGCCGCGCCAGCTGCAACTGCCCGGATTCGTGAGCGCGCTGGCGCAGGCGGTGCGCAGGGCCGGTCTCGCGCCCGGCGCGTTGATCTTGGAGATCACGGAGACCGCTTTCGTGCGCGACGTGGCGGCGGTGCGCGGCACGCTGCAAGAGCTCAAGGAATGCGGCTTTCTCATCGCCGTCGACGACTTCGGCATCGGTTACTCCACGCTTGAATACCTACGCCACTTCCCCGTCGACATCGTCAAGATCGATCGCGGCTTCGTCAGCGGCTCGACCTGCAACCCCGTCGACCACGCGATCGTCCGGTCCGTCACGATGCTCGCGAAGAGCCTGGGACTCACCGTGGTGGCCGAAGGCGTGGAGAGCCGCGAGCAACTCGACCTCATGCTGGAGATCGGCTGCGATCTCGTTCAGGGATTCCATCTCGCCTCACCGCTCCACGCACCCGAACTCGCGCAGCGCATCTGGGCGGCAGACCAAGCACCGGACGCCGTGCGTGCCGGCGCCTCTAGCGGCTGACGGCGCGCGCGAGCGCGAAGGCTACCGCCGCGGCCACTCCGCCGATCAGCACGGTTTGGAGCGCGCTGCGCAGCGCCCCGGCTCCCGTGAAGCGGCCCTTGACGAAGCCGAAGACGAAGAGCGCCACCAGCGTTACCGCCACCGAGAGCGTCAGCGCCGGCTGCACCTCGTGCACCACGATGTACGAGAGCAGTGGAATCAAACCGCCGGCGACGTAGGCCAGCGCAATCGTGACCGCGCTCTGCAGCGCACGCTTCGGCTCCGGGCGCTCCAATCCAAGCTCGAAGCGCATCATGAAGTCCACCCACTTCTCGGGGCTGCGCCGCAGCGCCAGCACCAGCGGCGCCGCCTCACTGCCGCTGATGCCATAGCTCTCGAAGATCTCGCGGACCTCCGCCTCCTCGATCTCCGGCTTCTCCGCCACCTCCGCGACCTCGCGCTGCCGTTCGCTGTGGTAGTGCTCGACGTCGCTGCGCGCCGCCAAGTAGCCACCCAATCCCATCGCGATCGAGCCCGCGGCTACCTCCGCCAAGCCGGCGGTCACGATGATCCCGGTCGAAGCAACCGCTCCTGAGAGCCCCGCCGCCAAGGCAAACGGAACCGTCAGTCCGTCGGACATGCCGATCACGATGTCGCGGATGGTGTCGCTGGCGGTGAAGTGGCGCTCGACGTGTTCGCTCTGCGGCATGCTTCCACTCAACCTCGCCGGTTGATCTCGCCAAAGCGAAAGCAGCCGGCGACGTGATCGTTCACCATGCCGACGGCCTGCATGAACGCATAGCAGATCGTGCTGCCGGCGAAGCGGAAGCCGCGCTGTTTGAGCGCCTTGCTCAGCGCATCCGACTCCAGCGTCGTCACCGGAACATCCCCACGGCCGCGCCACGGCTCTTGGAGTAGCGGCGGAGCGAATCGCCACAGAAACGCCGCAGCGCCGCCCTCGCCCTCGCGTAACTGAAGATAGGCGCGCGCATTGGCAACGGCGGACTCGATCTTGAGGCGGTTGCGCACGATACCGGGCTCGCGCAACAACTGCTCGACGCGGCGCGCGCCGTAGCGCGCTACCTGCTCCGGATCGAAGCCGTCAAAGCAGCGGCGATAGGCTTCGCGCTTCTTGAGCACGGTGGACCAGCTCAAGCCCGCCTGCGCCCCTTCCAACACGAGGAACTCGAAGAGCCCGCGCTCGTCATGCAGAGGCACGCCCCACTCGCAGTCGTGATAGGCGACCATCAGCACGTCATCGCCCGCCCACGGGCATCTGGTCTTGGCGGTCAAGGAAGGCAGCGGGGCCGGCACGCCCGGCCGCTACTTGTAACGGTACGTGATGCGGCCCTGCGTCAGGTCGTAGGGCGAGAGCTCGATCAGGACGCGGTCGCCGGGCAGAATACGGATATAGTGCTTGCGCATCTTGCCGCTGATATGGCCGAGCACCTTGAGCCCGTTGACCAGCTCGACGCGGAACATGGCGTTGGGGAGCGGCTCCGTAACCACGCCCTCCATCTCGATCGCCTCTTCCTTTGGCGTAGCGCTCGCTACGGCGCGCGCCGCCTTCTTCGCCCTGGCTTCCGCCGACGAACGGCGACGCGGGCCTCCTCTTCGTTGTGCCATCCCGGGCAGTATAGCATGGCTCAAAGGGCCGCCGCAAAGGATAGCGTCGCGGGGTGGTCCGGCGCGCTAGCGCACGAACGCCGCAAGCACCTCCGCCAATTCGCGGGCATGGCTGACCGGCAGATCGTGACCGGCATCGTGGAAATGAACGCGTCGCGCATTGGGCAGCGCCCCTTCCAAGAGCGCGGCGATCTCGCGAAAGTAGGCTGGGCTCCGCCCCGCCGAGACCACGAGCGTGGGTACCGCCAGCGCCTCCAGCGCCTGGCGCGGCGGCCTGAAGGCAACCAGCCGCCGGCTCTCTTCAGCTAGGGCCGGCGCCATGACGCGCAGGGCGGCGCGCGCCCGCTCGTCGCTGCGCGCCCAAGTTCCCGCTCCCGCCATGGCATCGCAGAACCCCGCCAGCGCGGCGTCGTCGATGGGATCCGGCAGCGGCTGCGCCGTTTCCGGAGACGGGAGCAGCCCCAGCAGCGTCGGCTCGACGAGCACCAGCGCCGCTAACTCGCCCGGATGCTCCAGAGCGTGCGCCAGCGCTACCGCCCCGCCATACGAGGCTCCCACGACGGCAACGGTGCCGCGCTCGCGCGCGGTGGCCCGCAACTCCGCGACATCGGGATTCAACGATGGACGATGCTCTCCCGTGGGTTGCGGCGGGCGCCGATCGTAGGCCAACGCGCTCACGTTCAGCCGGCGCAGGGCACGGCGCAGCGGCGCCCACTGCGTGCGATTCGAGAGGCTGCCGTGCACCAAGAGCAGGGGGGACTTCGGCGTCACGCCGCGACACTTCCGCAACCGCGGCGAACACTCCGTGGAGGTTCGCGCAGGCGGGCCGTCGGATGCACAGCGGCATGGAACGCGAGACGCTGGGCATCCTCGTGGGCGGCGGCCCGGCTCCCGGCATCAACGGTGTGATCGCCTCAGCCACGATCGAGGCCATCGCTTGCGGCCTGCGCGTGTTGGGGCTCTACGATGGCTTTCGCTGGCTGATGGACGGTGACGCGGCACATACCGTCGAGCTCGACGCCGAGAGCGTGAGCCGCATCCACTTCACCGGCGGCTCGATCCTGCGGACTTCGCGCAGCAACCCCGGACGCAGCTCCGAAGACTTGGAGCGCGTCGTGGGCGCGCTCGCGCGCATGAACGTCCGTTATCTCATCTGCATCGGCGGCGACGGCACCACCTACGGCGCCGCCCGCGTCGCGGAGCAGGCGCAGGGGCGCATCGGCGTGGTGGCCGTCCCCAAGACGATCGACAACGACATCGCACTGCCGGAGAATGCGCCGACCTTCGGCTACGAGACCGCGCGCACGGTCGGTACCACGATCATCGAGTCGCTGATGGAGGACGCGCGCACGACGGGCCGCTGGTATCTCGCCATCTCCATGGGGCATCGCTCCGGCGCGCTGACGCTGGGCATGTGCAAGGCGGCCGGGGCGATGCTGGCGGCGATACCCGAGGAGTTCGGCGAGGGGAAGATCGACCTCTCGCTCTTGGTGGATACGCTCGCCGGCACGATCGTCAAACGCCGGGCCCAGGGGCACGCCGACGGCGTGGCGATCGTCGCGGAGGGGATCGCCGAACGCCTCGACCCCGAGACCGTTCCGGGCCTGCGCGCGAGCGTGGATGCGGCGCGCGGACACATCCATCTCGCCGACGTTCCCTTCGGAGCCTTCCTGCGCGATCGCGTGCACGCAACGCTGGAGGAGATCGGCATCTCTACCACCGTGGTCACCAAGGATATCGGCTACGAGCTGCGTTGCGCCAAACCGCTGCCGTTCGACGTGGAGTACACGCGCACGCTAGGCTACGGGGCGGTTCGTCAGTTGCTGCACGGAGACTCGGGCACGCTGATCGCCATTACCGGCGGACGCGTCTCGCCGGTGCCGTTGGCCTCCCTGCGCGACCCCGCCACGGGACGCGTGCGCACGCGGATGGTCGACGTCACGACGGAGGCCTACGAGGTCGCCCGTTCCTACATGACGCGCCTGGAATTGGAGGACCTCGAGGAGCCGAACCTCTCGCGCATCGCCGCCGGCACCGCGCTCTCCGCGCAGCAGTTTCGCGAGCGCTTCTTACCCGCTACGCGGGCGACGTCGCGACGCTGAAGAGGCGGTCGCATTTGGCCGCGAAGACGAAATCGCTCTCCGTGAGGCCTGAGATCTTGTGCGTCCAGATCTCGATACGCACCACACCCCACGCCAAGTAGACGTCGGGATGATGGCGCTGCTCCTCCGCCATCGCGCCCACGCGCTCGACGAACGCGAGAGCGCTCTTGAAATCGGGAAAGTGGTAGGTCTTGCAGAGCTGCGTATCGCCCGGCGCCTCCCAGCCCTTCACCAGACGTAGATGCAACTCGACCTGCTCCGGAGACATCGGCGGAGCGCCGCCTTTACAGGGTACGCACTCTCGATCGGCTAGCGACGTCATGGCGCTGCAACCCCCCGATCACCACCGTCCCCGAGCCGCTTGCACCGCCCGCAGACGTTTTGCTAGCATTGTAGCACCAATGGGCGACGCCGTATCCCTCGCGCTCAAGGGCGCCGCCTTGGGCATCCTCGTCGCGGCCCCCGTGGGGCCAATGAGTCTGCTGTGCATGCGTCGCGCGCTCGAGCAGGGCTGGGGCGCGGGGTTGCTCTCAGGCCTGGGCATCGCGCTAGCCGACGGCTGCTATGCGGCCTGCGCTGCCTTTGGGGTGGCGTTCGTCAGTGCCGCCTTAGCCGCCGCCCGTACCCCCCTCCATCTCGCCGGCGGCATCGCATTGATTGCGCTGGGGCTGGCGATGCTGCGCGCCCCCGCACCCGCCGCAACGCGCGTAACGAATGCCGCGGGATTCTCCGCATTCGCCACCACGTTCGCACTCACCATCGTCAATCCGGCCACGATCCTCTCGTTTGCCGGTCTCTACGCGGGCGCCGTCTCCCTGGAAGGCGGCTTGCGCCCGCACGCCGCGGCGCTGCTGAGCTTCGGGACGTTCCTCGGGTCGCTCGGCTGGTGGACGCTCTTGAGCGCGGCGATCGCCCTCACCCGCCACCTCCTCAACGACAAGACGACACGCGCGCTGCGTGCCGTCTCATCGCTCTGCCTCGTAGCGTTCGGGCTCTACGCGCTCCTCTCGCGCTAGCGCTTAGACCAGTCCCGCCACCTTGACGCTGTCTTCGTCCAGCGTGTCGTCTTCTTCGTCCTCCTGCTCCTTGGCATACTCGCGTAGATCCTGCGTGATGCGCATGGAGCAGAAGCGCGGGCCGCACATGGAGCAGAAGCGCGACTTCTTCGCGCCGGGCGCCGGCAGCGTCTCGTCGTGGAAGGAGCGCGCCGTGGGCGGGTCGAGCGAAAGCTCGAACTGATCTTCCCAACGGAACTCGAAGCGCGCCTTGGAGAGCGCGTCGTCCCACTCGTGCGCACCCGGATGCCCCTTGGCCAAGTCGGCGGCATGGGCGGCGATCTTGTACGTGATGACGCCGTCCTTCACGTCCTTGCGATTGGGCAGTCCCAGGTGCTCCTTGGGCGTAACGTAGCAGAGCATGGCCGTGCCCATCCAGCCGATCATCGCGGCGCCGATGGCGCTGGTAATGTGATCGTAGCCCGGCGCCACGTCGGTGACGAGCGGGCCCAGCGTGTAGAACGGCGCCTCGTGGCACTTCTCCAGTTGGAGATCCATGTTCTCTTTGATGAGGTGCATCGGCACATGACCGGGCCCCTCGATCATCACCTGGACGTCGTGCTCCCAGGCTATCTTCGTCAACTCACCCAGCGTCTCGAGCTCGGCAAACTGCGCCTGATCGTTGGCGTCGGCGGTGCAGCCCGGGCGCAGACCGTCACCCAGCGAGAAGGCGACGTCGTACGCCTTCATGATCTCGCAGATCTCCTCGAAGTGCGTGTAGAGGAAGTTCTCCTCCTTGTGCAAGAGGCACCACTGCGCCAAGATCGAGCCGCCGCGCGAGACGATGCCGGTCACACGGTCCGCCGTCAACTTGATGAAGCGGCGGCGCACGCCGGCGTGAATCGTGAAGTAGTCGACGCCTTGCTCCGCCTGCTCGTAAAGCGTGTCCTTGAACGTCTCCCAGGTGAGGTTCTCGACGCTGCCGTTGACTTTCTCCAGCGCCTGATAGATCGGTACCGTGCCGATCGGCACGGGTGCGTTGCGGACGATCCACTCGCGCGTTTCATGGATGTTCTTGCCCGTCGAGAGATCCATGACCGTGTCGGCGCCCCAACGCGTGGCGAAGGTCAGCTTCTCTACTTCGTCCTCGATCGAAGACGAAACGGCGGAGTTACCGATGTTGGCGTTGATCTTCACCAGGAAGTTACGGCCGATCGCCATCGGCTCGGACTCCGGATGATTGATGTTGGCTGGAATGATCGCGCGGCCGCGCGCCACCTCCTCGCGCACGAACTCGGGCGTGCAGCTCTCGCGTAGCGCGACGTACTCCATCTCCGGCGTGATTTGGCCGCGCCGGGCATAGTGCAGTTGCGTGACGTTCTTTCCGGCCTTGGCGCGCAAGGGCAGCCGCGAGTTGTGATAGCGGATCTCGTCCAGCTCCTGCATGGCATCACGGCCGCGCCGATAGACGGAGGTTGGACGCTCGAGCTCCTCGACGTCAGCGCGCTCGCTAATCCAAGCCGCGCGCAACGGCTCGAGACCCCGGTGGACGTCGGTCTCGACGCCAGGGTCCGTGTATGGCCCGCTCGTGTCATAGAGGCGGATGCTCGAGCCGTCGCTCAAATGTATCTGCCGCATCGGCACGCGCATGCCGTGCGGCCCGTCGACGTAGACCTTGTGCGCGTGCGGCGCATCAGAATCTTCGTGGGTCTGGTCGACGGCTTTCGGGTCGGTGGTGGTGCTCATGCGTTACTCCCCCGCCAGACCGAGGAGGAAGCCTAGACGCCTCGCTCCCTGCGCTGGCATGATCCAGATCAGGTTCAACGGTCAGCGACCTGCGTCGCCCTCTCAGCCCGCGCAACGGCGGACTCCCGTGCAACCCTGGCTTCTCCAGGGGTCCGCGCACCCCTGGCGCCCGCGCGCGTCTACGCCTGCTCTTCGCCCTCTTCGAGCATGCACGCACGATGACCGCACAGGCAGACGCCTTCATCGTCCTCGTGCGTCGCGGCCACGCGGCAGTGATCGCTGCAGAACGACTCCTCGCCCACGGCCGCGCCGACTTCGCAACTGCACCGCAGATAGCGGCATTCGAGCGACTCCTCAGCCATCGTTTCACCCCTTCCTCCGGGCAACATACCCAAAGAATGGGGCGGCTGCTCGAGCGAGGCTAGAGCTTCGGCTGGGTGATCGCACCCTCATCGGCTTGGCTGACCAGCGAGGCGTATTTCGCCATGACACCGCTCGTATAGCGCGGGGGCAGCGGCTTCCACGCCGCACGGCGCGACTCCAGCTCGCCTGCCGGCAACTCGACGTCTAGACGCCGCTTCCCGGCGTCGATCACGATCGTGTCGCCCTCGCGCAGGAGCCCGATCGGACCACCCACCGCGGCTTCCGGAGCGACATGGCCGATCATCAGCCCGCGCGTCGCGCCGCTGAATCTTCCGTCGGTCAAGAGCGCCACCGACTCGCCCAAGCCCTCGCCGACGATGGCGCTGGTGACCCCCAGCATCTCGCGCATGCCGGGTCCGCCCACCGGTCCCTCGTACCGGATCACGACCACGTCGCCCGCGCCGATCTTCCCCGCCAGCACCGCCTGCATCGCATCTTCCTCCCGGTCGAAGATGCGCGCGGGCCCTTTGTGATACGACCGCTCGTGACCGGCCATCTTCACGACGGCACCGCTCGGCGCCAGCGATCCTTTGAGGATCACCAAGCCGCCCGTCGCCTTGAACGCGTGCTGCACGTCGTGGATCACCTGCTGCCCAGGCGTCTCGACGGCATCCGCGGCCTCTTCGGCAAGCGTACGCCCCGTAACCGTCAACGTGTTGCCGTTGGCGACGCCGCCCTCGACCAGCCGCTTGGCGATCAACTCGATACCGCCGGCCTTGTCGACGTCGAGCGCCACGAACTCTCCGCCCGGCTTGAGCGAGGCGATGATCGGCGTGCGCCGGCTAATGGCGTCGAAGTCGTCCATCGTCAGCGGCACACCGGCTTCGCGCGCCATCGCCAGCAGATGCAGCACCGAGTTCGTGGAGCCGCCGGTTCCGGTGGCCGCCGCGATGGCGTTCTCGAAGGCCTGGCGCGTCAGGAAGCCGCTGGGACGGATATCGCGCCGCAACGTCTCCATCACCAGCTCACCGCAGCGGTAGGCGATCTTCTCTTTACGCGGATCGGTGGCGCCGGCACTGGCCGTGCCCAGCGGCGAGAAGCCGATGATCTCCATCACCGTGGCCATGGTGTTGGCGGTGAACTGTCCCCCGCAGGCACCCGGCCCGGGACAGGCGCAGCCCTCGATCTCGCTCAATTCGGCATCGCTGATCTTACCTGCGGCATGGGCGCCGATGGCTTCGAAGACGTCGAGCACGGTGATGTCGTGTCCCTTGTACCGGCCGGGCGCGATCGAGCCGCCGTAGAGCAGCACGCACGGAATATCGAGGCGCGTCAGCCCCATCGCGGCGCCCGGGATCGTCTTGTCGCAGGCGACCAGCGCCACCATCGCGTCGAACATGTACCCCAAGCCCATCAACTCGATGGAGTCGGCTACCATCTCGCGGCTGATCAGCGAGGTCTTCATCCCCTCGGTGCCCATCGTGATGCCGTCGCTGACGGCGATCGTGTTGAACTCCATAGGGGTGCCGCCGGCAGCGCGCACGCCGGCCTTGACGTGCTCCGCGAGGTCGCGCAAGTGGTAGTTGCACGGCATCGTCTCGATCCACGTGTTGGCGATGCCGATCAACGGCTTCGCGAGATCCTCGTCGGTAAGGCCGATGGCTTTGAAATACGAACGCGCCGCAGCGCGCGTTGGACCATCGGTGATGACGGAACTGCGATGCTTGAGGTTCATGGCAGGCGTTTCGTCACGCCACGCCGTCGTCCTCGCATTTCACCATGCGCCGCACGGGCGCTAGGCCAGTGCGAACTCCTTCTCCGCATGCTCGGTGATGTACTCGCCGATCGCCATCGAGGAGGTAGCCGCGGGCGAGGGCGCGTTGCGAACGTGGATGACGTTCTTGCTGCCCGAGAAGACGAAGTCGTCCACCATCGCCCCTTGATCGTCGAGCGCCTGCGCGCGCACCCCCGCGGGTCCCTTCACGACGTCGTCCACCGTCAGCGAGGGTACGAACTTCTGACACTCGGCCACGAACGCGCGCTTGTTGAGATCGCGGTACATCTCCGAGTAGCCGATCTGCGGATACTTTGCGGCGAGCTTCCAGAAGCCGCCGAAGGTCAGCGTCTCCGCGAGATCGCGCGGGTTGATGGTGAAGAAGGTGTAGCCCTCACGCGCAAAGGCGAGGACGGCGTTGGGCCCCAGCCAAATCTCACCGTTCATGCGCGGGGTGAAGTGCACGCCCAGGAACGGGAAGGCGGGATCCGGGACGGGGTAGATGTTGCCCTTGACGATGTCCTGCCGCCCGGGCTTCATCACGAAGTAGTCACCGCGGAAGGGCACGATCTTCGGCGCAGCCTCGCTACCCGTCATGCGCGCCACGCGATCGGACTGCAAGCCGGCGCAACTGATGACATAGGTCGCGGAGAAGTCGCCGCGCGTGGTCTTCAGCACGCTGGCCGAACCGTCGGGGGCGATGCCTTCCACCGCGCAGCTCGTGAAAATCTCGGCGCCGTTGCTCTTGGCGTCGTCGGCGTAGTTGCGCGACACCAGCCCGTAGTCCACGATGCCTGTCTTGGGCGAGCGCACGGCCTGAAGCCCGACGCAGTTGGGCTCGATTTCCCTGATCTGCTTGGCGTCCAGCAGCTCGAAGCCGGCCGCGGGATCGTTGGCGAGGCCACGCTGATAGACGTCCTGCAGGCGCGCCACCTCGGCATCATTGGTGGCGACGATCAGCTTGCCGACGCTCTTGTACGGAATACCCTTTTCGTCGCAGTACTTCCAGAGCATGTTCTTGCCCTTGACGCACAACGTCGCCTTGAGCGAGCCGGGCTTGTAGTAGATGCCGGAGTGGATGACGCCGCTGTTGTGGCCGGTCTGGTGCGCGGCCAACTCGCGCTCCTTCTCGAAGACGGCGATCTTGCGCGACGGATGACGCTTGCTGAGCTCGCGGGCCGTCGCCAGACCCACGATACCGCCGCCGACGATGGCGATGTCGTACGAACCTTCCACAACCTCCTCGTGTTCCTGCCCCCGGCTTCCGCCCCTCTTCCGGGGAGAGAACCACGCTAGAGCATCGCCGCCACGCCTTGCAACGACGTTTCCAACATCGGCACCTGGGCCGGCACCGTGAGTTCATCCGCGGGCGTCTGCTCCGGCAACGTGAAGAGCTTGACGTAGCCGTCCAGGCGCGCGGCCTGGCTGCTCACGTTAGCGGCTGCACCATCCATCTGTTGAACCTGAGCCGCTAGCTCGAAGGTCGACGCGGAGACCTGCTCCGCGGCCGCCGACTGCTCCTCGGCGGAGAGCGCGATCGGCTCGAGCGCTTGGGCAACCTGATCCGCCGTTTGGCGCAACTGTTCGGCGGCCGCGGCGTTCTCCTCGACGACCGTCGAGACGTTGCCGACGTTCGCCGTGACCTGACGGCTAGCACCGCGCATGCTCTCCGAGCGCTCCGCCACCTCACCCGCCACGCGCGCGGTCTGCGTGATCGCGGCACGCACCTCGCCCAGTGCGCCGTTGGTTTGATTGGCCAGCTCCAGACCGCTCTCCATCGCCGCCGTGGAGGCGTGCATCGCTTTGGCCGCCTGCGTGGTCTCGCTGCGAATGGACGCGAGGATCTGGCCGATCTCACGCGTCGAGGCCGCGGAGCGCTCCGCCAGCTTGCGCACCTCGTCGGCCACCACGGCGAAGCCGCGGCCGTGCTCGCCGGCACGCGCCGCTTCGATGGCGGCGTTGAGCGCCAGCAGATTGGTTTGGTCGGCGATCTCTTCGATGGCCGAGACGATCGTCTCCACGGCGGCGGAGCGATCCTCCAGCGCCGCCATCGCCCGCCGCGCGATCGACGACTCCTCGCGGATCTTCGCCATGGCCTCGGCCGTCTGCCGTACGGCCGCGGCGCCGCTCTCGGCCTGACCCGTGGCCGCATCGGCCGCTTGCGAGAGCGCTTCCCCCAACTGCGCCAGCGCCGCGATCTGCTCGTCGAGGGCGGTCACGGCGGCGGCGGCCGCCTGCACTCCCTGAGCTTGATCCACCGCACCGGAGGCGATCTGGGCCGAGCTGCGCGAGAGCTCGTGCGAGGCCGTCTCGCCTTCGCGCGTACGCCCGGCTTGGTCGCGGGCCGCCGCGGCCACGCCTTCGGTGGCCTTGGCGATCTGGTCGACGGCTAGGCGCGACTGCCCCGTTCCGGTCGCCAACTGCGAACTAGCCAGCGCGAGATCGTTGGAGGCGCCGGCCACGCCCCGGATCACCTCTTGCAGGCGCGCCGTCATGCGCGAGAATTCGCCGGAGACGCGCGCGATGCTGCGCGCCATGGCATTGTAGCTGGCGGCTACCTCCGCGATCTCATCGTGCCCGCGCTCGTCGATCTCGTCTCCACGGACCGCGAAACGAGCCGTGAGATCGCCGCCGGCCAGCGCGCTGAAAGCCTCCGCCAACGCGCGAAAATCCCGCTCGGCGGCGGCAGAGAGCGCGGCGCTGACCAGGCCCAGGCGTCGCGAGATCGAGCGCCCCAAGATGGTGGCAATGATGAACGAGAGCACGATCGCCAACAGCAGCGCCACGCCGATAGCCACGACCGCCGTGTGGAAATCAGAGGCTACGCGCGCCTGCGCAGCGGCGACTTGCGACTGAGCCTGGGCCAGCAAACTGTCCAAAGCGTTTTGCAGCGTCACAAACGTGCCGGCGCCGGAGTCGAGTTGGGCCAGGGCCTCCCAGCGTTTGCCGCTCTTGACCAACGCCACGCGGCGCGCTAGATAGTCGTCGATGCGTGCGCCGGCGGAGCGCATCTCGTCGACCGACTTGGCCACGTCGGGAAGCCCCGCACTCTTAGCCAACGCGTCGAAATCGTCGTTGCGCCGGTTCTTCGTAAACTCCAGCTCGACGGCGTATTGCGGCTTGGCGGTCAGCAGATACCCGCGCAACGATGCCTGCAGCGCCTTGAGCTGGGTTCCGAGGTCGAGCACCTGGGCGCGCGCCTCCTCGACGCGCGCAATCCGCTGGGTCCCGCGTGCGACCCGCGAGAGCTCCACCGCGCCGACTGCGGCCACGAAAATGAAAAGAAGCAACACGACACCGAAGGCGGCGGCAAGTTTGGCGCCGATGCGTAATTTCATGAGCGAATCTCCGTCCCAGGTCTATCGGCCGCCCCTCGCTCCGAGTTTACGCCAGCCGCTGCGCGACCCGCGGATCGGCTACCGCGCTGGCATCGAGGTCCCCCAAGCCGATCTCGAGCGCGGCATTGGCACGCTCGAGCGCGGCGGTCAGGACCGGGACGTTGACGTGCGCGTGGTGCGCAGATTCGACGAAGATCCGTAGATCTTTCTGAAACATGGAGAGCGGAAAGCTCACCGGCTCCCAGGTGCCGTCGGCGATGCGCTGGAGCCGCGTGAGCACGTGGGCGCCGAAGCCCAACGCTCCGAAAGTCTTCGCTAAATCGGCAGAAGCCACGCCCAGCGCGCGCGCGCAATCGGCGGCTTCGGCCACTGCGGCGGTGAGACAGCCGTTGATCTGGTTGCCCAACGTCTTGAAGATCGCGGCACGCCCCGGCGCCGCGCCGAGATACTCGTGGTGCTCGATGATCGCGCGAAGCACGCCGGCCAAGGCCACGTAAGTCTCCCGCGCTCCACCGATCAGCAAGACGCCCTCGCCGCGGTCGACCATGTCGGGCGAGGCGAAGACGGGGCAGTGCAGGAACGGGTGGCCCTTGGCCTTGACGCGCGTGGCGCGTGCCTCCACACCGTGCGGCGTGACGGTGGTGCAGTCGACAAAGGGAGTGCCGGGCGCGGCTGCAGGCAAAGCCTGCGCGACCGCGGCGTCCACGGCAGCGTCGTCCGAGAGCATGGTGAGCACCAGCTCCGAGCCGTCGACGGCGGCGGCGATGGACGGCTGCGGAGAGGCGCCGGCGGCGGCAAGCGCCTCTGCCTTGGCGTAGGTTCGATTCCAAACGCAGACCTGGTGTCTAGCGGCGCACAGGCGGCGCACGATTGCGGAGGCCATCAAACCGGCCCCTAACACGGCGATCTTCATGCGCTGGCCTACCACGCCGGAGGTGGGGGGACCTCCGGCGCGGCTGTTCCCATGATAGTCCGCGACCGCGCCTCGTGCTGGGAACGACTTGGGAAGAAATCACGCCTCTTCAAAAGAGCCTGCAGGCGGGGTTACGCGCTGCGGGAGTGGTAATGGAAGCGATGCGATGAGCACCACCACACGAGCGCGCTACTACCTCTTCAAGAGTGAGCCCGACGCGTACTCCCTCGACGACCTGGAGCGCGAGGGCCGTACCGAATGGGGCGGCGTGCGCAACTATCAAGCGCGCAACCTCATGCGGGAGATGCATCCGGGCGATCTCGGATTCTTCTACCATTCCAGCACGACCCCGCCGGGCGTGGTGGGCATCTGCCGGGTAGCCGCGAGCGCGCACCCCGACAGCACGCAGTTCGATCGCAGCAGCGAGTACTTCGATCCCGCCTCCAACCCGCAGCGGCCGCGCTGGGAGTGCGTCGACGTCGAGTTCGTGGAGCGCCTCCCACGCCTGGTCTCGCTCGCGGAGATCAAGGCGCAGCCTGCGCTCGCGGACATGGTACTGGTGCAGCGTGGGTCGAGGCTCTCGGTACAGCCCGTCACGCCGGCGCAATGGCGCGCCATCATCGCGCTCTCCCGCAAGGCAGCCCCCCACGGCTAACGGCGGCATGCTCCAACAGGCGTTCTCGTACGCGCTCCTCCATCATGCGGAGCTCTCGGCGCAGACGCGCACGCACGTGGAGCTCGCCCTCGGCGCGCTGGCCATCGCGATCGCGCTGGCCTACCCCGTGGGGGTTTGGATGGCAGGGAAGCGCCGTCTCTCCGCCGCCGCCATGGGCGTGGCCTCGGGCCTGCGCGTCGTGCCTAGCCTGGGGATCCTGGCGCTGCTGCTGCCGGTCCTGGGCGTAGGCACGCCGCCGAGTTTGGTGGCGCTGGTGGTGTTGGCGCTGCCGCCGATTCTGGTCAACGTCGATGCCGGCTATCGCGGCGTCGACGAAGCGGCGCTCGATGCCGCGCGCGCGATGGGTATGACGAACTGGCAACGCTTCCTGCGCGTGCAGACGCCCTTGGCCCTCCCGGTCTTCCTGACCGGCGTGCGCGGCGCCGTGGTCGAAGTGATCGCCAGCGCCACGCTGGCGGCCTTCATCGGCGGCGGAGGTCTGGGGGAGACGATCATCACGGGCATGCAGGTGAACGATCCGGCGCAATTGTTGGTAGGCGGCACGCTCGTGGCGCTGCTGGCACTCTCGGCAGAACTTCTCATCGTCATCATCGAATGGAGCATCCCATGGAGACGCATGGCGCAACGTTGACGCGCGGTTCGGTGCTGGCGGGTATCGCCGCCCTTCCACTCGCGTTGGAGTCCTGCGCGCGCGGCCCGTCGCGCGCGCTCGCCGTGGGCTCCAAGAACTTCACCGAAGAGCTCATCGTGGGCGAGATGTACGCGCAGCTGCTGGAGCAGGCGGGATATACCGTTCAGCGCAAGCTGAATCTCGGCGGCGTGGCGGTGGCGATGGCGGCACTGCAGCGGGGAGACATCGACCTCTACCCCGAGTACACGGGAACCGGTCTGCTGACGGTGCTCAAGCAACCGCCTCTGCACAGCGCCAGCGCCGTCTACGATGCCGTCAAGCGCGGCTATCAAGCGAACTTCAAACTGACCTGGCTCGACCCCGCGCCCATGAACGACACGCAGGCGCTGGCCACGACGCGGGAGATCTCCGAGCGCTATCACCTGACCACGCTCTCGCAGTTGGCCGTGCTCGCTCCCAAGCTGCGCTTCGGAGCCATCCCCGAGTTCGTCAGCCGCGCCGACGCCTTGCCCGGCCTGAAGAAGTTCTACGGCGGCTTCAATTTCAAGAGCGTGCGCATCTTCGAGATCGGCCTGAAGTACGAGGCGTTGCTCCATCACGACGTGGACGTGGTGGTGGCTTTCGGTACGGACGGCCAGATCGACGCGTACCACCTGGTGGTGCTCGAGGACGACAAACACTTCTGGCCGCCCTACCACATCGCGCCGGTGGTGCGCGACGACGCTCTCACGCGCTGGCCGAAGATCGCAGCGGCGCTCAACGCACTGGCACCGCATCTCACGGACGCGGCGGTACGCCGCCTCAACTGGGAGGTTGACGGCTCCAAGCGCGATCCCGCCGACGTCGCGCGGGCGTTCTTGCAACGCAGCGGCCTCCACTCCGCCTAACGCCGGCGCGTGGCGAGGATCCGTTTCGAAGGCGTCCGCGTCGTCTACCCCACGGCGTCGCGCCCAGCGGTGGACGGTATCTCGCTGACGGTCCCCAGCGGCTGTCTCGCGGTGCTCTTGGGCCCCTCGGGCTGCGGCAAGACCACGCTGCTGCGCACGGTCAACCGTCTCCAGCCGATCGCTGCCGGGCGCATCGAGATCGACGGCCGCGACACGGCCGCGCTGGATCCCATCGTGCTGCGGCGCAGCATCGGCTACGTGATCCAAGCGGTGGGACTCTTTCCGCACCTCACGGTGGCACAGAACGTGGCGGTGGTTCCGAACTTGCTGCGCTGGGACCCGCGGCGCGTGGCCGCCCGCGTCGACGAGCTGCTCGCGTCGGTCTCACTCGATCCAGCCGTCTTCCGCCGCCGTTTCCCAAGCCAGCTCTCGGGGGGACAGCAGCAGCGCGTGGGCATCGCACGGGCGCTGGCCGCGGAGCCGGAAATTCTGCTCATGGACGAGCCCTTCGGCGCGGTTGATGCCATCGTGCGCGGCAGCCTTCAAGAGGAGACGTTGGCTTTGCAGCGGCGCGTCGGCGCGACCATCCTCTTCGTGACGCACGACGTGGAGGAGGCGCTGCTGCTGGCCGACCTGCTGATCGTGATGCGCGACGGACGAATCGAACAGGCCGGCGCGCCCGCCGAGATCCTCACTCGCCCCGCTACCCCGTTCGTGGCGGATCTGGTGGACGCGGGAGACGCGCTGCGCCGGCTCTCCGTCATCACGCTGGGCGAGCTGCTCGCACACGGCCAGCCGGCTGCGCCGGAGGCCGGGAGCTCCGCCGAGCTCCCGAGCCTCGACGCCGGCGCGTCACTGCGCGATGCACTCGCCGTCATGCTGGAGGCCGGCGCATCACGCCTGCGCGTGCTGCGAGACGGCCACGAGGCCGCCATCTTGGACCTCGACACGCTGCGCGGAGCCGCACGCCGGTGAGCTGGCTGGGCGCGCACGCGGGCGAGATCGCCGCCTATACGCTGCAGCACCTCGCGCTCTGCGGCACCTCGTTCGCCATCGCACTCGCCATCGCCGTGCCGCTGGGGCTGCTCGCAGCCAAGCGCGGCCGCGTGGGGATCGCGCTGATCGCACTGCTCGACGCCATCTACACCATCCCGAGTCTCGCGCTCTTCGCGCTGCTGATCCCGCTGCTGGGGCTGGGCTTCTGGACGGCGGTCACGGCGCTGACGGCCTACGCGCAGGTGATCCTCGTGCGCAACATCGTGGCGGCCGTGCGCAGCGTTCCGCCGTGGATGGTCGACGCCGCGCGTGGGCTGGGCATGACCCCGCTGCAAGTCTTCACGCGCGTCGAGCTCCCAGTCGGCGCACCCGTGGTCATCGCGGGCGCGCGCGTGGCGGCGGTCTCGATCATCGCCTTCGCCAGCGTGGCGGCATGGATCGACGCCGGCGGCTTAGGCACGCTGATCTTCGCCGGAATCGAGCGGCAGGACATCCGCCCCATCGCTGCGGGCACGCTGAGCATCGCGGCGCTGGCGCTGGCCGCGGACGCCGCGCTGCGGGCTATGGAACGCCTGCTGCGCGCAGCAGGCTGAGCGCGAACAGATGCCCCCGGTCGTACCAGCGCCCGGCGAGCTCGAAACCGCCCGCGGCAGCCATGGCGTCGATCTCCGCCTCGCTGTACTTGTACGAGCTCTCGGTGTGGATCGTCTCGCCGGCATGGATGCGCAGGTCCAGGCCGAGCTCCGCGATATGCACGTCCTGCGAGCGCAGACACACCAAGTAGCTCGCCACGCAGCCGCTGCCGGGATCGTAGGAGGCCACGTGGCGAAAGCGCGCGAGATCGAACGTGCCGCCCAGCTCGCGGTTGATGCGGACCAGGATGTTGCGCTCGAAGGCCGCGGTCACGCCCAACGCGTCGTCGTAGGCCGCTTCGATGACGGCGGGGCTCTTGCGCAGGTCCGTGCCCAACAGCAACGCGTCGCCGCAACGCAGCACCGCGCGCATCCGGCGCAGCAACGCACAGGCTTCGGCGTGCTCGAGATTGCCGATGTTCGACCCGAGGAAGAGCATCAACGCGCGGCGCCCCTCCAGCTGCACCGCCCGCAGACCCGCGTCGTAATCTCCGGCATAACCGTACACTGTCAGCGCCGGATGACGTTCGAGCAGCCGGCCCGCCGCGGCTTCCAGCGCCTCCTCGGCGATATCAAGCGCGTGCAGCCGCAGCGCGGTCGCCGCCGCCAGCGCGGGGCGGACCAGCAGCTCCGTCTTCTCGCCGCTCCCGCCGCCCAGCTCCACCAGCTCGTCTGGCGCGCCGGCGGCCGCCACGATCGCAGCCCCCTCGCATGCGAGTATCTCACGCTCCGCGCGCGTGAGGTAGTACTCCGGCAGCGCCGTGATGGCGTCGAAGAGCAGGGACCCTAGCGCATCGTAGAGATACTTGGCGGGCAGCCGCCGCGGCGTCGCCAGCAGCCCGGCGCGTACGTCGCCGGCGAACCCGGCGGCCGCCGCCGGGAGGCGCACCACGCGCCAGCGCTGCGTGGAGATCATCAGAGCCGCAACCCTCCCTCGCTCAAGAAACGCGCCTGCGACGCCAGCGGCAACTCGCCCGGCGCCGGCATGCGGCGAATGTAGCGTCCGTCGGACTGCATCTCGCGCGCGGTGATGTTGTCCTCGAGATAAACCGTCAGAAGACGATCGCGCAACCAGCGCAGCAGCTGCGCGTCCTCGACCGGCACCATCACCTCGACGCGCCGGTCGAGGTTACGCCCCATCCAGTCCGCGCTGCCGATGTAGACGCGCTCCGCGCCGCCGTTGGCGAAGTACCAGGCACGTGAGTGCTCCAAAAAACGGCCGACGATACTGCGCACGCGGATGCGTTCGCTGACGCCGGGGAGCCCGGGGCGCAGCGCGCACATGCCGCGCACGATCAGGTCGATCTCGACGCCCGCGCGCGAGGCTTCGTAGAGCGCACGAATGACGGCATGATCGGTAATCGCGTTCATCTTCGCGACGATCCGCGCCGGCCGTCCGCTGCGCGCGTGGCCGGCTTCGCGCTCGATCAGCCTCAGCACGGAGGCACGCAGGTTGACGGGGGCCACGAGCAGCGTGCGATACGCCTCGCGGTGCGAGAAGCCCGTGAGAAAGTTGAACAGATCGGTGACGTCGGCGCCGATCTCGTCACGGCACGTGAAGTACGAGAGATCCGTGTAGATACGCGCCGTCTTGTCGTTATAGTTGCCGGTCCCGATATGAACGTAACGCCGCAGCCCGTCCTCTTCCTTGCGGACCACCAGCGTCGTCTTGCAGTGCGTCTTGAGTCCCAGCAGGCCGTAGACCACGTGCACTCCGGAACGCTCGAGGTTGCGCGCCCAATGAATGTTGTTCTCCTCGTCGAAACGCGCCTTGAGCTCGACGAGCGCCGCCACCTGCTTGCCGTTGGCTACCGCCTCCATCAACGCGCGCACCACCGGTGAGTCGCCGCTCGTGCGATAGAGCGTCTGTTTGATCGCCAGCACCTGCGGGTCGGCGGCGGCCTCCTGCACGAACTGCACCACCGGCTCGAACGAATCGAACGGATGGTGCAGCAGGATGTCGTTCTCACGGACGGCGGCGAAGAGGTCGCTGCGCCCGTGCAGCCGCGCCGGTACCGCCGGCGCGAAGGGCTTGTCGCGCAACTCCGCAACGTCGAGCGCGGCCAGCGTCAAGAAATCGCCCACGGCCATCGGACCGTCGACGAAATAGACGTCCTGCTCTTCGACCTCGATGCCGTCCATCAGCAGGCTCAGCATGCGTTCCGGCATGCGTTGGTCGGCCTCCAGACGCACCGCCGCGCCGAAGCGCCGCTTGCGCAGCTCCGACTCCACCATCTCCAGCAGATCGTCGGCTTCGTCCTCTTGGAGATCGAGATCCGCGTTGCGGGTGACGCGGAAGCGGTACCACGAACGCACGAGCATCCCCGGAAAGAGCTCGGCCAGGTTGTCGCCGATCACGTCCTCCAGCAGCGCGTAGCGGTAGGGTTTACCTGGCAGCGGTTGGAGCGGCACGAAACGCGGCAGTACTTGCGGTACCTTGACGCGTGCGAAATGCGTGGGCTCGCCGCCGCGCGGATCCTCGATCTCCAGTGCCAGCGAGAGGCTGAGGTTCGAAATATAGGGGAACGGGTGGCCCGGATCGACCGCCAGCGGCGTGAGCACGGGGAAGATTTGGTCGTCGAAGACGCGCCGCAGTTCCACGAGATCTTCGGGGCGCAACTCGGCATGGGGAACCAGCGCAACGCCGGCCTGGGCCAGCGCAGGCAGAAGATCGTACGTCAACACCTCGACGTGGCGGCGCACGATCGGCTCGAGGCGCTCGCGAATGACGCGCAGGTGCTCGCGCGGGACCAGACCGTCGTCGGAGGGCTGCACGACGCCGGCATCGACCTGCTGCTTGAGTCCCGCCACGCGAATCATGAAGAATTCGTCGAGATTGGTGGCGAAGATCGCGAGGAACTTCAGGCGCTCCAACAGCGGGTGGCGCGCGTCAAGCCCCTCTTCGAGCACGCGCGCATTGAATGCGAGCCAGCTCAGCTCGCGGCTCAGATAGAGCGAGGCATCATCGAGGTCGAGGTTCGCGCCCGCATCCGTGCGTCGCGGCTCCACGCCCGCGGATTCCAACATGGACGCAGGCGCTTCGCCGCCGCAGGCAGGGGCGACCTCTCGAAAAGAGATTCCCGCCACTCACGAGAACTCGCCAGCGGTGAGCCGCCGCCTTCGTGCCTTGATTCCTTTGAGCGCGTTGATACTCGCCTTTGTACTGGCTTTCACGGCCGTGCATCACCGGCATCTGCTCCAAGTGTGGCTCATCGAAGCAGGTCCGCTCGGGCCGCTGGTCTCGATCGCCATCTACGTGGGTCTGGTCAGCTCGCCGTTCGTCTCGTCGGATATCCTCGCGTTGCTCAACGGAGCGATCTTCGGCTTCTGGGAAGGGGCGGCGATCAACTGCGCCGGCGTCATGCTCGGGGGCGTCAGTACCTACCTCATCGCACGCCGTGCCGGAGAGTTTCTAGACATCCACGAGGATCTAGAACGCTTGCCGCCGTGGGTCAAGCGGCTGCCGGTGGGCTCGCCGCTCTTCCTGCTGGCTTTGCGCGTGGTCCCATGGGTGGGCGGAACGATCGCCAACAACGTCGCCGGCTTCTATAAGATCGCCATCCTGCGCCATCTCTGGACCACCGCCGTGGTGGCGCTGCCGGTAGCGATCTTCACGGCCTATGCCGGTTGGCGGGCGGTCGGACTCTTGCGCTGAAAGCAGCGAACGTTTGTTCGGCTTCGACGCGGCTATTCCCGGCGGGTCCGCTGCTTCGGCAGGGGTATCTCACGGTACGGAAGCAAATCCTCAGGTGGGACCTTGGTGGAGCGGGCCGCCGCACGAGAGGCACGCCGTTTCAGGTGCTCGCGGATCCAGATCCCGCCAACGGCCAGCAAAGCCGCAAGCGCGTAGCCAAAAATGAGCGCCAGCGTCAGAGGCGAAGCAGGGTCGTTGGGGCGGATCGCGCCGAGCATCACGCCCGCCAAGACTACCGCCGAGCCAGCGAAAGTTGCGCTCTGCACGCCACGAACGAGGACGATCGCAACGGAATGGCCGAGGTCGGCACAAACACCACCACGCTCGTCGGGCGGCGCCGCTTCCTTGCGGCCGTCTCCGACCGACAGGGGCGCGAGTGGACGATCTGTGTGGAGGGGCGCTCCCGGGACGAAGCTAACCGCGCCGCGGAGTCCGTGCTCCGCGCCGGCGAAACGGTCCACGGCATCGCCGAGCAGTAGCCTGATCTCTCGCATGCAGCGGCGGCGCATTCTCTTCCTGATCTCCGACAGCGGCGGCGGCCATCGCGCCGGCGCCGAAGCCATCGCCGCCGCGCTCGCCGAACGCCCCGACGCCGACGCATTCGAATACCGCATTGAAGACGCGCTGGTGCAGTGCCGCTTCCCGCTCAGCGCCCTCAACACCGGGTATCACCTGGCACTGAAGTACGGGCCGTTCGTCTACGGCGCGCTCTACCATGCCACCAACGGCGAGCGGCGCTACCGCACGCTGGTGGAGAGCTGCAACTCGCTCTACCGTCAGGCGTTGCTGCGCCTGGTACGGTCCTACAACCCCGACGTCATCGTCTCCGTTCATCCGCTGCTCAACCACGTCGCGCTGCGCGTGCGCAGCGAGCTGGGAAGCCGTGCCCCCATCGTCACCGTGATCACGGACCTAGGCCGGGTGCACGCCGGCTGGATCGCGCCCTCCGCCGACGCCATCGTGGTCCCCTCGGCCGAGGTGCGCGCCTGCGCCGTCGAACGTGGGGTGCCTCTGCAGAAGATTCATCTGCTGGGCCATCCGGTGCATCCGCGCTTCGCCGACTACGACGAGTCGCGCGCGCAAATTCGCGAGCGGCTGGGCCTGCCGCGCGATTGTAAGATCGTCTTGCTGATGGCCGGCGGCGAAGGCGGCGGCAAACTCTCCCGGATCACCGACGCCTTGGGAACCGCCGGTCTCAAGAACGCGCACCTCATCGTCTGCACCGGACGCAACGAGACGCTCAAAACGCGGCTCGAAGAAGTAGGCGGCGCCTTCGACGTCCCCATGACCGTGCTGGGCTTCACGCACGAGATCCCCGCGCTCATGCGCGCGGCCGATCTCCTGGTAACCAAAGCGGGACCGGGCGCTATTGCAGAAGCCTGTGTCGCCGCGGTCCCCATGGTCGTCTACGACTACGTTCCGGGACAAGAGCGCGGCAATATCGACCACGTCCGGCGCACGGGCATCGGCGAGGTGACGCTGTCCGTGGGGCAGACGGTGCGCGCCGTCCAACGCCTGCTGCGCGACGCCAAGCGTCTGGAGCGCATGCGCGGCTGCGAGCGGGAGATCGCCCGCCCGCAAGCCTCGCGTCAGATTGCCGACTTGGTCATCGGCTTCGCCGGAATCCACCAGCCCCAGTACGCCGCGGCCGGGCGCTAAGCGCCGTTTCTAACCGCGCTCGTCCCTCATCGCGCTGCGCAGCGATGCCACGAGCTCCGGAGAGTCCTGGTGCCCGTGCGTGGAGATGGCGTGCTCGCGTGCGATCTTGAGCACCTCTTCCTCGGTGCCCGAGATCATGAGCGAACAGTTGGTTTCGCTCGGATAGAGCCGGCAATCGAGGACCTTGCGCGTTGCAGTAGCCATGCCGTGATCCTCCTCTGGAACGGTCACCCAGCCATTCTCGCATCAGCATAAGACCCGCGAGCAATGCTGACAAGAAGCAGCGGGAGGCGTGGCATGGCCACTGCACTTTGCCTCAACCCTTGTACGTGACGATCCTGCCCCAATCCGACTTCATGCCCCACAAGCCGCTGCGCAGCGTCTCGAGTTGCACGATCTGGCTGTGGTCGACGAAGAGATTGACCTCGGGTCCGTAGTTCTTCACGTACCACGAGAAGACGTCCGGGTCGGCGGCTTCGAACATGACGTTCTCCAGCCCCAACTCGTCGATGATGCGGGCGGCCACGTCGGTGCGCCACGTCGTGACGTTCTCCGTGATGCCCTCGGACTCGATCATGAGCACGTGCGCGCCGGCATCCAAGAAACGCCTGCCTTGAGCGATGGCGTAGGCCGGATCGCGCGTCCCCTCAGCTTGCAGCTCCTCCGAGCTGGTGGCGCCGCCGGCGCCGAACTGGATGCCGATCTCCGGCTTGGGCACGAGGCCGGCCTTGGCCACGCGCTCGATCAGACGCAGCCAATCATCGGTAGGATAGGTGACGAAGCCCGCGGATATCTCGAGGATGTCGAAACCCACCGCCTTGCACTCTTCGATGTAGCGATCGACGGTGCCGTTGCCGTAGGTCAGAACCCGTTCGATGAAACCGCCGGTGGAGACCAGTACGTTGAAACGGTGTGCTGTCTCGATGATCTCGGTCAGCGTCTTGCGCGGCATCAGCACGAACGATCCGCCGGCGAACTTCAGGCTGTCGACGTACGGCGACATCGTCTCGAGGACGTCCTCCAGGTAGCGCCGGCCCATCGCCGTATAGTAGGGGCCGCGAATCTCCGTCAAGCCGACCTTACGCGGCTTGCTGCTGCGGCGGTTGACGGGAATGAACGGGAAGGCTCGCACCTCCCGCATGAGTTCGTTCATGGTCTTACTCCTTGGGGTTGCGCAGCAGCGCCGTGAGCTCGCCGACGCGGCGGCGCTCCAGGTCCTGCACGACTCCGATGATCTGTCCGCGGATCGCCTCATCGGCGTGCGGCGCGGCCAGTATGTTGAATTTCTCGACAGCCTGCTCCCAGCGCATGGGACGGGTGGCATACCCGGCGTAGTCATCTTTCGCGATGCTCAGGGTGCGGCCGCCGGAAAGTGTGATGGTCAGATGGGCCGGCATCAGCGCGGGGAACTTGGCGCTGAGCGCCGGATCGGGTGCTATCCGCACCCGCCGCAACAGGCGCTGCACGTCGTCGCGCACGATGCGCTCGGGCAGATATTGACGCGGCGTCAGCTCTCCGTCCAACAGCGCCACGGCCAGCATGTAGGGAAGGCTATGATCGGCCTCTTCCTTCGTGGTGACGGTGTGCTTCTCGCCCTCTTCGCCGCCGCCGATGATCTTGTGCGCGACGTCGAACGTCGCCAGCTCGATGCTCTCGACGTCCTCACCCTTCAGGCCGTGCTCTTGGCGCAGCTCGAGGATGCCCTCGACGGCCGACTGCGAGTGGATCTCGGCGTTGAAACGCTTGATGCTCGTGCGTTCCACCGAGCGCAGCGCGTCCGGCGTCCACGCGATCGTGAAGTGCCCCGCGATGGCATCCATGAAGCCCTTGTTGCCCTCGAAGACTTCGAGCGGGCCGGTGATGCCGTGCTCGGCCAACAACGCCGCGAACATTCCGTTCATGCCGGTGTAGGGATAGGCCAGGCCCTTCCAGTTGGAGAGCCTGCCGGTGCGCGTGACGCGCAGCGCATTGTTTGCCGTGCCGCTGATGGCGATGGCGTGAGCGCTGCGCTGCCAGTCGAGTCCGAGCGCGTAGGCGGCGCCGGCGACCGCGGCATACGCGCCTTGCGTGGTGTGATCGAAGCCCTTGTCGCGTACCGGCGCCACCTCCGAGAGGCGGCACTGCACGGCGTACGCGATCGCCAGCGCCGCGATCAGACGCTCCCCGCCGGCACGCACGTGCTCCGCCGCTGCCAGCACCACGCCTAGGTTGTCGCTGGGATGACAGGTCTCGTGCTTGGCGAGAAAGGCGTCGTTGAAATCCAGATAGCGCACCAGGGCGCCGTTGTAAAGCGCGGCGCGATCCGGCGACGTGCTCCCGCCCCCGATCAACGTGGCGGTGGGCGTGCCGCCGAGATGCTCGACCAGCTCACGCATGGCGCGTAACGGTGGCGCACCCAGCGCTCCGATGGCGCAGCCCAGCGCATCGAGGATGCGGACCTTCACCGCCGTGCGCGTCGACTCGGCGAGAGCGCCGGCGTTGACGCCTTGAACGAATTGCGCGAGGCGCTGCACCTCGGTGGTCGCGCGCGCGCTGCCCGGTAACGTAACCGTCGTCATTGGTACGTGTCCTCCGTCTCACACATACCGCACGCGACGGCGCGCGTAAAGCATTATTAGCGCCGCCGATGCACGCTATCGGCGGCGCAGAAATCGCTTGCGGCGATGGCGACGATCAGTATTCGGTGCCTTTGCCCGTCGTGCTCCAGAGGCGGCGATCGGCGGCGGCCCAGCTCTCGAATCCCGGCGCTTGCGCCGCTACCTGCGCGCTCCAGGCGGCGGCCTGATGCTGCATCGCCGGCAGCGCCGCCGCATCCGTGATCGCCGCGGCGGCGATCGTCGCAACCTTCGCATAGAGACGAATCACGTCGTCATCGACGGCGTGCGGCGAGTGCGCGGAGTTGCTCAGCAGCACGACGACGGTCTGAGTGGCGGGATCGACCCACAGCGAACAGCCCGTCGAGCCCGTGTGTCCAAAACCGCCCACGCCAAAGATCTCACCGCGATTGGAGGAGTAGGTCGTCTGCTCGTCCCAGCCCAAACCGCGCACGTCCCCCAAGCGCTGCGAGTGGCGCCCCAAGTAGTAGGGCCGCAACATCGCTGCGACGGTGGCAGGAGCGAGCACACGCACACCGTTCAGCTCGCCGCCGTCAAGCAGCATCTGCGCGTAGGCCGCGACGCCTTCGGCGGTTCCAAAGAGCCCCGCATGCCCCTCCGCTCCGATCGGGCCGTGCCCCTCGATCACGAAGCGTCCGCGCACGTAGCGTCCGTGCGCCGCGGGCGCCTCCGGGCTCACCCGCTCCAGCGCTGCCGCAGGCGGATCGAAGAGTAGATCGCCTGCGAGTCCGAGCGGCTCGAAGAGCTCTTTGGCGTCGAACTCACCGATGGACAGGCCCGAGACCAAGCGCACGATGCGAGCCAGCTCGATATAGCAGGTGTTGCAGTACTCAAAGCGCGTGCCCGGAGCGAAGTGCAGCGGCATGGCGTCGACCACGGCCTCACCTTGCGCGAGCGGCAGTACCGATTGTGCCTCGTTGAGGGCACTGGGCAAGCCGGCGCTGTGATCGAGCAGCTCCTCGATCGTCACGTGCCCTTTGCCGTGCTGGCCGAAGGCGGGATCGTAGAAGGCGGCACGATCCCAGAGCCTGATCTTGCCGTCTTCGACCAATTTCATCACCGCGGTCGCCGTGCCGATCGGCTTGGTCATCGAAGCGAGATCGTAGATGGTGTCGAGCGCATTGGCTTGCGGCTGCGGATAGAGCGCGCGCCGCCCGTAGGCTCGGCGATAGACGATCGTGCCATGGTGGACGATCAGCACCACCGCGCCCGGAAGATCACCCTTGGCGATGAGCCCATCCACGATCGGGTCGAGTCGCGCCAGCACCGCACTCGACATGCCCACCGACTCGGGCGCCGCCGTGGGCAGCGGGCCGGCTTGGGCCGCCGCCGGCGCGAGGGCCACAAGCGCGGCCACGAGCACGCACCACCACCAATCCCGCAACTCTTCGCGCATGCGATGTCCTCCGCCGCTGAAACTCGCGGCCTGGTGCGGCGTCTCCTGCCCGCGCGGGCGGCGGCGAGTGCGACGGCGGTCCTAGCCGGGAAGGCCGCGCCGAACGTACCGTGCTGTATGAGGAGCGGATCGCTGCTCCCGCCATTGCATATCCGAAGGAGTCACCATGGAACCCCTGGACCTCTCGACCCGGCCGCCGCGTTCACCGCGCGCACAGCTCGACGGGATGCTTGTCTTGGCACGCACGATCGACAAGTGGCGCGCGGCACTCCCGGGCGGCACGTCCGGCGAATACCCGCCGGGAGGGCTGAGCGGGATGTTCCTCTCGTTCTTCGAGATCTCGCCGCAGGAGCTGCTCGACGTGGTCGCGGCGGTGCAGGCCGACGAGGACGTCGTGCGCTGGTTCCGCGAGCGCACCGGCCTCACCGACGAGTTGCGTGCGGCTTGGAACGAGGAGGCGGAGGGGCACGTCGTCACCGACGCCAACCGCGCCTACGTCTACAAGACCTATCCGATCGCGGCGCGCAATCCGCAGATGACCAACCTGTTGGACGTGCTGGAAGCCGACGACCTCGAGTGCTTCCCAAACATGAAGATCTCGTAGCTCAGAACGCGCTCATCCCGGTCAGGGCCTGGCCGAGGATGAGCGCGTGCACGTCGTGGGTGCCTTCGTAGGTGTAGACGGACTCCAGGTTCGCCATGTGGCGCATCGGGACGTACTCGGCGAGAATGCCGTTGGCGCCTAGCATGCGCCGCGCGGCGCGCGCCACGTTGCAGGCCATGTCCACGTTGTTGCGCTTGGCCAGACTCACCTGGGCCGGCTTCATCGTGCCGGCATCTTTGAGACGCCCGAGCTGATACGCCAGCAGCTGCGCCTTGGTGATCTCCGTCAACATCTCCGCGAGGTGCTCTTGTTGGATCTGCTTCGCGCCGATCGGCACGTCGAACATCACGCGCGTCTTGCTGTACTCCAACGCCTGCTCGAAGCAGGCCATTGCGGCGCCGATCGCGCCCCAGGCGATGCCGTAACGCGCTTGCGTCAGACACATCAGCGGTGATTTCAAACCGCCGCTCTTGGGGAGCACGCTCTGCGCCGGCAGCTCCACGTCGCTGAAGGCGAGTTCGCTCGTATCGGAGGCGCGCAACGAGTGCTTGCCTTTCTGATCGCGCGCGCTGAAACCGGGCCAGCCGCGCTCCACCAAAAAGCCGCGGATCGAGTCGGCATCGCCGTCGTCCACTTTCGCCCACACTACGGCGACATCGGCACGCGAGCCGTTGGTGATCCACATCTTGCTGCCGCTCAGCAGCCAACCGTCGCCGTGACGGCGCGCGCGGGTGAGCATGCCGGCGGGATTGGAGCCGAAGTCGGGCTCGGTGAGACCGAAGCAGCCGATCTTCTCGCCTTTGGCCAGCGCCGGGAGCCAGCGTTTGCGCTGCTCCTCGCTGCCGAAGGCAAAGATCGGGTACATCACCAGCGCCCCCTGCACGCTGGCGAACGAGCGCAGCCCCGAGTCGCCGCGCTCCAGCTCCTGCATGATCAGACCGTAGGCTACGTTGTCCATGCCGGCGCAGCCATACTCCTCGGGCAGGTTGGCGCCGAAGACGCCAAGCGTCCCCAGCAGCGGCACCAGCTCGGAGGGAAAGCGCCCCTCGAGCCACGCATCCTCGATGACGGGCAGCACACGGTCGTCGACGAAGGCACGGACGGTGTCGCGCGCCTGGCGCTGTTCGGCGCTGAGCGCGGCGTCGAGATTGTAGAAATCGGTTCCGGCGTAGGGCATGGGCCTGGGCTTCGACGGTGCGCGCCACCCCCCTCGGCCGGCCGCACCGAAATCTTCCGCGCAGCGAGACGGCGCGGGGAGGACGATGGCACGGCGAGCGCGGATGGCTCAACATGCGATTGATCACGTTCGACCAGAATGGCAAGCCGCAGCTCGGGCTCGAGCGCCACGGACGCATCGCTCCGCTCCCCGGCGTCGCGGATGTTGCCGCCTTCTTCCTGTTGAGCGAGGAGGCGCGCGCGCAAGCCGTTCATCACGCCGAAACGGCCCTCGTTGACGCCGCGGCGGGCGGGAAGCAGCGGACGCTGGCTGCCGACGCCGTGCGCACGCTCCTGCCGGTGCTCGATCCGCACAAGGTGCTCTGCGTGGGCTTGAACTACCGCGATCACGCCGCGGAAGTCGGTATGGAGATTCCCAAGGCGCCGGCTCTCTTTCCCAAGTTCACGTCGGCCTTGATCCCGCACGGCGCGCCCATCGAGCTGCCGCGCGAGAGCGTGAAGGTCGACTATGAAGCGGAGCTGGTCTTGGTGATCGGACGCCGTGCGAGCCATGTGCCCGTCGAACGCGCTTGGAGCGTCGTAGGCGGCCTCACCATCGGCAACGACGTCTCCGTGCGGGACTTCCAAGGCGTCAGCGGCCAATGGATGGCCGGCAAGATCTTCGATCGCACGACGCCGGTAGGGCCGGCGGTGGTCACGCCAGACGAGTTCGCCAACCCGGACGATCTCGAGATCTGGCTGGAGATCGGCGGAGAGCTCCTCCAGCACTCGCGCACCTCACAGTTCATCTTCGACGTCGGCCAGATGATCGAGTACATCACGCGCATCACCACGCTGGAGCCCGGCGATCTCATCTTCACCGGCACGACCGCCGGCGTTGGCTTCACACGCAAGCCGCCCCGCTATCTCAAGGACGGCGAGGCGGTGCGCGTCTACGTCGAGAGCATCGGCATCCTCGAAAATCCGGTGGCCGCGCCACGCGGCGGCGCACAGCCAGACCTGCTCCCCAAGCCGCGCGCGGCCAAGGCCACGGCGTAAGACTAGCGGCGGTAGGTGCCCACGAGCGCGGCCGTCCCCAAGACGTGCCCGTGCATCTTGCGCCGCAACTCGTCGATGGTCGCATCCGCGCCCAGCGCCAAGCGCGGCAGATCGAGCGCGAAGAGCGTGAAGTGGTAGTGGTGGGGACCGTCGCCTACCGGCGGGCAGGGGCCGCCGTAGCCGGCGCTCCCAAAGCTCGTCATGGCCTCACCCGCCGGCTCCTTCCCGGCCTCGAGAGCGCGCGCGCTGCCGGGAATGTCGAAAGCAACCCAGTGCACCCAACCGCCCGGCACCTTGGCATCGGAATCGACCATCGTCAGCGCGAACGAGCGCGTTCTCTCCGGCACCCCACTCCAGCGCAACGGCGGCGAGACGTTTTGTCCGCCACATTGCCCCATCGCATGGGCATGCGCACGCGGGATGGCACCGCCGTCGGCGAAAGCCGAACTCAGCAGCGAGAACGCGAGTACGGCGAGACCGAGCATAGCGGTCGATGCTCCCCCGGCCGGAGCGTCACCCCCGCTGCGCCGCGGCGATCACCGCACGCGCCGCGATGACATCGGCCATCGCCGCGCGGTACTCGGCGCCGGCATAGGTGTCGCTGCGCGCCTCCACACCGCGCGCAGTCTGGGCGCAGACCGACTCCATCTTGGCATGGTCCCGCACGGACAGGCCGGTTAGCAGCGCCTCCACGTGCGTGGCGCGGAAGGGTACGCTGCCGACGCCGGTGACCGCAAGGCGCGCCCCCTCGATCTTGCCGCCGCTCACCTCCAGCACACAGGCCACCCCTACCACCGGATAATGTGAAGCCGGATGTGGCAACTTGACGTACGCCGAAGCGAGCGCGGGCCGCGGTACGATCACCGTCGTCAGGACCTCGCTTGGCTCCAGCGCCGTCGTGAACATGTCGACGAAAAACTCGCTTGCCGCCACCGTACGCGTCCCGGTGGATGCGGCGATCTCAAACTGCGCCTCCAGCGCCAGCAGCGCCGCGGGCTCATCCGAGGCGGCGTCGGCATGCGCGGCGGAGCCGCCCAGCGTTCCGCGGTGGCGCACTTGGACGTCGCCCACCGCGGCGGCGGCTTCGGCCAGCACGGGGGCGAAGGCCGCGACTTCCGCGCTCGCGGCAACCTCCGCGTGCGTGGTCAGCGCGCCGATCTCCAATCCTCGCGCCGCACGCGTGACGCCGCGCAATCCGGGGAGGCGGCCCAAGTCGACGAGCACGCCCGGACGGGCCAGCCGCAGCTTCATCATCGGAAGCAGCGAATGGCCTCCAGCCAGCAGTTTGGCATCGTCGCCGTGCTGCTCCAGGAGCGCGATCGCCTGCTCCACCGAACTAGCCGCCACGTAGTCGAAGCTCGCGGGAATCACGATACCGCCGCCTTTCCATTGGCCTTACCGTCGTGGCCGTTGACGATGCGCCAGATGCGCTCGGGCTTGCAGGGCATATCGACGTTCACGACGCCGAAGGGTGCTAGCGCGTCGACGACCGCATTGACCACGGCCGGCGTGGCGCCGATGGTCCCCGCCTCGCCGACGCCCTTTATGCCCATGGGATTCACGTCGGTGGGCGTGACGGTCCGATCCAATTCGTAGTTGGGCACTTGATTGGCGTGCGGCACGGTGTATTGCAGCAGCGAACCCGTGGCCAACTGCCCGTTCTCGTCGTAGACGATCTCCTCGTACAGCGCCTGCGCCAAGCCTTGCGCGATGCCGCCATGCACCTGGCCTTCGACGATCATGGGATTGATGACGTTGCCGCAGTCGTCGACGGCGACGTACTTCACCACCTTCACCGCGCCGGTGGCACGCTCGATCTCCACCACGCAGACATGGGTTCCAAACGGATAGACGAAGTTGGGCGGCTCGAAGCGGCGCGTGGCCTCCAGCCCGGGCTCCACGTCCGCAGGCAGATTGACGCCCCGGAATGCGGCAAAGGCCACCTCGGCCGTCGACATCGACTTCTCGGGATTGCCTTTGACGGAGATCTTGCCGTTCTTGAACTCCAGGTCGCCGACGTTAGCCTCCATCTGGTGGGCGGCGATCTTCAGCGCCTTCTCGCGCACCGTCTCCAGCGCGTTGTAGAGCGCCGCGCCGTCGACGGCGGTGCTGCGCGACCCGAACGTGCCGATACCGTACTGCACCACGGCCGAGTCGCCGTGCAGCACCACGACATCGTCGATGGGAACGCCGAGACGCTCCGCGACCATCTGCGCGAAGGTCGTCTCCTCGCCTTGACCGTGCGGTGAGGCTCCCGTCATCACCGTCACTCCCCCCGTGGGTTCAACGCGCACGGTGGCGCTGCCCCAACCCGGCGCGGGCAGTGCGGAGGAGGGACCCATACCACACACTTCGACGTACGACGAGAGACCGATGCCGAAGAGGCGCCCCTCGTCGCGCGCGCGCGCCTGTTCTTTACGCAAGGTATCGTAGCCCGCGATCCGCAGCGCCTTCTCGAGCGCGGCGTGGTAGTCACCGCTGTCATACGTCAGCCCCATCGCGGAGGCGTAGGGGAATTGCTCCTTGCGGATCAGATTGCGGCGCCGTACCTCAGCGGGATCCAGCGCCAGCTTGGCGGCAACGAGATCGATCGCGCGCTCGATGAGGAACGTCGCTTCAGGGCGCCCCGCGCCGCGGTAGGCGTCGGTGGGGGCCTCGGTCGTGAAGAGGCCGTGCAGCTTGACCGAGACGCTCTGCAGATCGTAGGCGCCGGGGACCATCAACAGCGTGAGCGTCGGGATCGCAGGCGTCAGCAGCTGATGATACGCACCGAGGTTGGCGAGGATCTCCACCTTCAAACCGGTGATGCGCCCGTCCCGCTGGGCGGCAACGTCGATGAAATCGATCTGATCGCGCCCGTGGACCGTGGACATGAAGCTCTCACTGCGGGTCTCGACGTACTTCACCGGCCGTCCCAACGCGCGCGAGGCGAACGCCGCCGTAATCTCCTCGGCATAGACGTCGAGCTTGCTTCCGAAGCCGCCGCCGACGTCCGGTGCGATGGTCCGCACGCGCTGCTCGGGTACCTTCAGCGCCAGCGCCATCTGCGTGCGTAACAGGTGCGGAATCTGCGTCGACGACCACAACGTGAGATGCGCCGGGCCCGGCTCCCAGTGCGCCACCATGCCGCGCGGCTCGATCGAGACCGGCGCGACGCGCTGATTGAGCAGGCGCTCGGAGACCGTCACGGCGGCGTTCGCGAACGCTGCCTCGACGTCGCCGCTGTTGACCTCCATCGTGTAGGCGACGTTGGTGCCGAACTCGTCATGCACGTAGGGCGCGCCTTTGAGCGCGCGCTCGAGGTCGACGACCGCGGGCAGCTCCTCGTACTCGACGTCGACCAACTCGGCGGCGTCGTTCGCCTCCTCGGGCGTGCTCGCGACGACGGCGACGACGGGCTCCCCCACGTGCGCCACGCGTCCGCGCGCCAGCGGCGGATGTTTGGGCACCTTCAAGCCTTCGATCTGCGGTGCGGTGGGAACGTCACCCACGTCGCGCAGATCGTCCGCGGTGAAAACCGCGAGGACGCCGGGTGCCGCTTGAGCGGCCGAGACGTCGACACGCACGATGCGCGCATGTGCGAACGGCGAGCGCGCGAAGGCGGCGTAGGTCATGCCGGCGAGCTTCACGTCGTCGACGTACGTGGAGCGGCCGGTGATGAGCCGTGGGTCTTCGCGCCGTGTGACGCGCGCGCCCATCATACTGGTGAAGGCCATGGAGCCCTCCTCGCCGATCAGTCAGCGGGTGCGCCGACGCGCTCGCGTGCCGGTTTGGCGGCGCGCATCGCGGCGGCGGCGTGTTGAACGGCCTTGACGATATTCTGGTAGCCGGTGCAGCGGCAGAGATTGCCCGAGATGGCTGCGCGAATCTCGTCTTCGGTGGGATCGGGATTGCGCTGCAGCAAGTCGCAAGCCGAGACGATCATTCCCGGCGTGCAGTAGCCGCATTGCAGACCGTGCTCCTCCCAGAACGCGGATTGCACGGGATGGAGGTGCTCGGCATCGCCGATGCCCTCGATCGTCGTGACGCTCGCACCGTCCGCCTGAACGGCCAGCAGCGTACAAGATTTCACGGACCGGCCGTCTAGCAAGACCGTACACGCGCCGCACGACGACGTGTCGCATCCGACATGGGTGCCGGTCAAGCCGAGCGTATCGCGCAGAAAATAGACGAGCAGCGTGCGGGGTTCTACTTCACCCGTCCACTTCGCGCCGTTCACGGTCACCGAAATCGAATGTTTCATGGTGACGCCTCCAGCGAACGATGAGGGATGAGCGCCTTTCAACGCGAACCGAGCGTTGTCCCTGCGTGACGTAAGGAGAGCGCACCCGTGAACGAGCCTGCCACCGTCGAGGAGATGCTCGCGCGACTCCGCCAGGCGGAATACCTGGCCGACACGGGGCTCGCTACGGCCCTCCAGCTCGCCGTGCGCCTGCGCCATCCTCTGCTCTTGGAGGGCGAGGCGGGAGTAGGTAAGACCGAGGCCGCGAAAGCGCTCGCGCGCGTTCTCGATCAGCCGCTGATCCGCTTACAGTGCTACGAAGGGCTCGACGTGCACGACGCCGTTTACGAGTGGAACTACGGCCGCCAGCTCCTGGCCATCCGGCGCAGCGAGAGCGGAGGTCAGGCTCTCGGCGATCTCTACGCCGAGGAGTTCCTCATTCGCCGTCCGCTGCTGCAGGCGCTGGCGGGCGGTGTGCTGTTGATCGACGAGCTCGATCGCGCCGACGATGAGTTCGAAGCGTTTCTCCTCGAGTTTCTGGGCGAGTTCACGGTCACGATCCCGGAGCGCGGCCTGTTCCGGGCCGCGGCGCCGCCGGTGGTGCTGCTGACCTCCAACCGCACGCGCGAGCTGCACGACGCGCTCAAGCGCCGCTGCTACTACCACTGGATCGAGCATCCCAGCCCGGAGCGCGAGCTCGAGATCCTGCGCGCGCGCTTGCCGCGCCTGGGCGCGGAGCTGACGCGTGGCGTCGCCACCGCCGTGGCGCGGCTGCGCGCGCTGGAGCTGCGCAAGCCGCCGGGCATCGCGGAGTCGCTCGATTGGGCGCAAGCTCTCGGCAGCCTCGGCGCCGTTCGCCTGGATGAAGACGCGGCCGAGCGTACGCTAGGCGTCGTGTTGAAATACCGCGAGGACGCGGAGCTGGTGTTGGGGCGGGGGTTAGCCGCGGTGGTCGGAGCGTAGGCGCAGGTGCCCACCGCCGCACCACGCGCCCTCGCCGCGCTCACAGGTTTCGCCCGCGCTCTACGCGCCGCGGGATTACCCGTTCCCGAAGGCGGCGTGGCCCTCTGCGCCGAGGCCTTGGATGCGCTGGACGCGGCGCAGCCGCGCGCGCTCTACTGGGCGACGCGCCTGAGCCTGCTGCGGCGCCGCGGCGATCTCGAGCGCTTCGAGCGCGTCTTTCAAGCCTACTGGACCGGCCTCCACAGCCTGCGCCTGGAGGCTCCGGTGCCGGAGCACCAAGCACCCGCGGCGCCCGCGGCCCTGGTGCCGCTCGGCACGCACGCGCCCGACCCCGCTGCCGCGACGCGGGAGCAGATCGTACCGCTGGCGCTGGCGTCTTCCAGCGCGCGCCTGCGGCAGATGGACTTCGCCGCCTATAGCGAGCACGAGCACCGGCTCGCCGCGCGCTTGATCGAGGAGTTGCGCGTCACGCTTCCGACGCGGCGCTCGCGCCGCGTTCGCCCCAGCGCGCACGGCCGCCGCGTCGACGTGCCGCGCACCCTGCGCCGTAGTCTGCGCACCGCCGGCGACCCGGTTCGCTTGACGTATGCCGGCCGCCGCCGGCGCACCCGCCCGCTGATTCTGCTGTGCGACGTCTCCGGCTCGATGAGCGCGTACAGCCGCGCGCTGATCCAGTTTCTGCGAGCGGCCGTCGAGTCGCGTGCGGGCATCCGCGTCTTCGCCTTCGGCACGCACTTGGTGGAACTCACGCATCCGCTAGCGGCCGCCACGCGTGACGGTGCGCTGCGCGCGGCCACGCGTTGCTTCGACGATTGGGGCGGCGGCACGCGTATCGGCGCCTCGCTGCGGAGCTTCGTGCGGCACTACGCGCAGCGCGGCGTCACGCGCGGCGGCGTCGTCGTGATGCTCTCGGACGGCTGGGAACGCGAGGAACCGGCGCTCGTAGGCGAGCAGATGCGGCGCCTGCGCCTCCTGTGCCACCGTCTGATCTGGGTAAACCCCAACAAGAAAGATCCCACCTTCGAGCCGCTCGCAGCCGGCATGGCCAGCGCCCTGCCGTTCGTCGACGCGCTGGTCGCGGGCCATAATCTGCATGCGCTCGAAGATCTGCTGGCGCTGGTGCGCCGGCTTGGAGACGAGGAGTCACGCCGGTGAAAGACATCGCCGAACAGGTCGACCGTTGGCGCCGTGAGGGCCGCCGCGTGGCCGTGGCAACGATCGTGCAGGTGGAGCGTTCGGCACCGCGCGGGCCGGGCGCGGCGATGGCCGTCAACGACCGCGGTGAGGTAGCCGGCTCGGTCTCCGGCGGCTGCGTCGAGGGCGCGCTAGTCGAAGAAGCCGAGCGGGTCCTGGAAAGCGGCGAGGCGCGCCTGGTGACCTACGGCATCTCCGACGAACAGGGCCTCTCGGTCGGTCTCACGTGCGGCGGTACCATCCATTGCTTCGTGCAGCCGCTCTACGACGAGTTTCCGGTCTTGGCGGAGGCTCTGCGCCGCGACGAGCCGATCGCCCTCTGCGTGGAGATCGAGGGCCCGGACCGTGGCGCCACGATGCTGGTGCGGCGCGACGGCACGAGCGAGGGCTCGCTCGGCAACGAGGGCCTCTCGCATCGCGTGCGTGAGGATGCCAACTCCTGCCTGGCGCGCGGTTCCTCCGCCACGCGCGAATACGGGCTGAACGGCCAGCCGCTGGAGAGCGGCGTGCGCCTCTTCATCGACGCCTTCGTTCCGCGCCCGGAGCTCTACATCTTCGGCGCGGTCGACTTCAGCCGCGCGCTCGTGACGCTGGGGCGCTACCTGGGATATCGCGTCACGGTGGCCGACGCGCGCCGCGCCTTCGCCACGCGCAAGCGTTTTCCCGATGCCGATGAAGTCGTCGCCGCCTGGCCGGACGAGTTTCTCGCGCAGGCGCCCGTGGACGAACGTACCGTGATTTGCGTGTTGACACACGACCCGAAGTTCGACGTGCCGCTGCTCGTCGTCGCGCTGCGCACGAACGCCGGCTACATCGGCGCGATGGGCAGCCGCTCGACGCACGAGCGCCGCGTGGCGGAGCTGCGCGCACAAGGCGTGAGCGACGACGAGCTGGCGCGCATCCGCGCCCCCATCGGTCTGGACATCGGCGCGACGACACCGGAGGAGACCGCAGTGGCCATCGCCGCCGAGATCGTCGCCCTGCGCACCGGCCATCCCTCGGGGTTCCTGGCCTCCAGCAGCGGGCCCATCCATCGCGCCCGCTTCCAGGAGCACCCGGCTCCGGCGGTATAATTCCGCGCATGGAGATCACCAACACCGCGCGCATCGAAGCACCGCTCGACCGGGTGTGGAGCGTCCTGCGCGACATCCCGCGCACCGCCCGCTGCCTCCCCGGCGTCACGCTGGAGGAACGCATCGACGAGGAGAGTTACAAGGCCGCCGTGACGCTGAAGGTCGGGCCGGTAGCACTCAACTACCGCGCCACGATCCGCCGCACGGCGGTGGACGAAGCGGCGCACACGGCGGTGCTGGACGTCCAGGCCACCGACACCAAGGGGCGCGGAAACGCCGCCGCCACCATGCACCTGTCGCTCGTCCCCGACGGTGACGCTACCACCATCAGCGTCACGGCGGATACCCGCATCTCCGGAGTGCTCGCGCAGTTCGGCGGCAGCATGATCGGCGCGGTCGCGGGGCGCCAACTGGCGCAGTTCGCCGCCAACGTGCGCGCGGAGGCCATGCGCGCAGGCGGCGCGGCGTGAGCAACGGTGCGAACGCTATCGCGATCGGCGTAGACCTCGGCGGCTCTCACGTGATGGCTGCAACGGTCGACGCGCAAGGCGCAATCGGCCCACGCCACCAGCTCGACCTCATCGATCACGACCCCGCCAAAGTCGTGGCGGCACTCGCCGGCTGCGTGGAGCACGCGTTAGCCGACGCCAAAGGGCGCGAGGTGGCCGGCATCGGCATCGGGTCGCCGGGCCGCATCGACGTCTCCAGCGGCACCGTGCGCTACTCGCCGAACTTCGAATGGCACGACGTGCCGTTGGGGAACCTCGTGGCCACCGCGCTGCGCAGGCGCGTGCACGTGATCAACGACGCGCGCGCGGCCACGCTAGGCGAGCACACGTTCGGCGCGGGACGCGACACGCGTGACTTCCTGATGCTGACGCTAGGCACCGGCATCGGGGGCGGGATCGTGATGAACGGTGAGCTGGTCTTCGGCAGCGGCTGGACCGCGGGCGAGATCGGCCACCACCAGATCCGCGCCCACGACGGCTTCATCTGCTCCTGCGGCAAGATCGGCTGCTTTGAGGCGCAGGCCTCCGGCACGGGGCTGCTGCGCCACGTCGTGGCGCTGGGCCCTTCGTTCCCGCGCAGCAAGCTCACCGGCAAGGCTCGCAAGCTGGGCACGAAAGACGTACGCAAACTCGCGGAGGAGGGTGACGCCCACGCACGCACGGCCTGGGACCGCTGGACCGACGACCTCGCGCTGGGCCTGGCCAACCTCGTGTCGATTCTCAACCCGCAGCGCATCGCGCTGGGCGGTGGCGTCTCCAGCGCCGATGCCTTCCTGCTCGATCCGCTCGTGCCGCGCGTACGCGCGCTGACGACGATGGCCGATCCCAACGGCTTCGAGATCGTGGCGGCCGCTCTGGGCAACGATGCGGGGGCCGTGGGAGCGGCGACCTACGTGCTGCGCGCGACGTGAACGTTGCGTTGACCCCGGGGTCGCCGTTCGTCCTCGGCGTCAACTACTGGCCCGCCCGCTGCGCGATGGCGTGGTGGCGCGCCTTCGACCCCGGAGAGTTCGCAGACGATTGCGCGCGCATCGCGGAGTTGGGCCTGCGCGCCATACGCTTCTTTCTGATGTGGGAGGACTTGCAGCCCGAGCCGGACCGGCTCGACGGCGCCGTGCTGGCGCATGCCGACCGCGTGCTCGACATCTGCGCGGCACACGGCCTGGCGGCACTGCCCACGCTCTTCACCGGCCATATGTCGGGCGTCAACTGGCTGCCGCGCTGGGCCCTCGATCGGGCCACCGCCGCCGGACGCTTCCGCACCATCGCAGGCGGCAGCGAGCGCGCCAGCGGCGCAGGCGACATCTATGCCGATCCACTGCTGCTGCGCGCCCAGATCTTCTGCGCCTCACAGTTGGCGTCACGCTGGCGCGAACACCCCGCGCTGTGGGCATTCGATCTCGGTAACGAGTTCTCGAATCTGCGGGAGCCGCAGCGGCCGCGCGAAGCCGCGGCCTGGAGCGCGCGGCTGTGCGAGGCGCTGGCACCCGCGGGCGCGGCCGTCACGGGCGGACTCCACGGCGAGGATCTCGAGCGCGATCGCGGTCTCCGCCCCTCGACGATCTCCGCACCCTGGCACTTTGCCAGCATGCACGGCTACGCGATCTACTCGCGCTGGTCGCGCGGACGGCGCGACAGCGCTGCCGTCCCCTTCTTAGGCGCGGCGATGCGCGCGCTGCAGCACGGGAAGCCGCTGCTGTTCAGCGAGTGGGGCGGACCGCAGTGCCCGCCGGGAACGGTCTCCCCGGGTGAATACGTGGTGCTCCCGGGACAACGCGGCGAGCGGGATGCGGGGCCGCCGGGCCGCGCCGCCGCGCTCTACGCTTGCTACTCCGAGCAGGAGTTGGCCGGCTACGCCATGGCGGCGTTGGAGCGTCTGCACGCGGAGGGCGCGGCAGGCGCGCTCTTCTGGTGCTTCAGCGACTATGCGGCGGCGCTGCAGCGTGTGCCGCCCTTCGACCGCGCCCCCTGGGAGCTGCGTTTCGGCCTCTACGACGCCGGCGGCCGCCTCAAGGAGATCGGCCGGCGCCTGCGTAGTTTCGCGGGCGGCGCACCCATCATTCGCCCCCCCGCCGAGCTCACGCTCGACGAGGAAGCCTGGTACGCCGATCCACCGCGCGCGCTGCGCGAGCAGTATGCCCGCTATCTGACGATGAGGAACTGAATGCTGGAAGAGTCCCCGGCGGTTGCGCCTTTGGAATCCGAGCTCTCCGACCAGGTGCTCGAGAACGCCCGTCTGCTGGCCGAGCGCCGGCTCTCGCGCACGCTCAACGAGCTGCCGCTGGAGCAGCGTCTGCAGCGCTTGCGTCAGCAGTTGCGCTTCATTGGCAAGAAGATGGCCGAAGCCGCCTACGCGCTCGCGCCGGACCTCGTGGAGGTGGGCGACGACGGCGTGCGCTGCGCGGAGACGGGGCGTACCATCCGCATCACGCAGGGCCACGGGCAGGCCGTGCTCGAGCGCAGTTGGCTGGACGCCAAAAGCCGTCAGGACCCCATCGAAGAGCTGCAGATCGACGACAGCCTGCTCTACCTGCGCCTCGCCTCCAGCGGCGGAGAGTGGGCCAGCCTCTGGGAACTCGCCGGCGAGATCCTGGAGGAGTGAGGCACCAACAGTGCCACCCCGGTGGCATCCACGCGCGCTATGCTGGCCGCGGTGAATGCCACGAGTAACGTCGAGCTCAATCCACGCCAGCGCGAGGCGATCGCTTTTCGCGGCGGCCATCTCTTGCTGCTGGCGGGGCCGGGAACGGGCAAGACCGAGACGCTCGCGCGGCGCGCCGCCGCACTGATCGACGAAGCTCGCAACGCTGCGAACGAGCAACCCGGAATCCTCATGCTCACCTTTGCGCGCAAAGCGGCGCGCGCGCTGCGCGAGCGGGTCGCGCTCTACTCGCGCAGCGGCGGGCGCCTCCCGGCGTGCTCCACCTTCCACGCCTTCGCGTTAGAGACGCTCGACCGCTCGCGCCCGCAGCCGTTGGGCGCGGCGGGGATGCTGACGCCGGCCAAGGAGCGCCTGCTCATCGAGCGCGTCTGCCGCCAGGCCGTCGCGCAGCAGACGGTGAGCACCGCCTACTACACCGCGCAAGCCTTGACCAGCGCCAAGTTCGCCGCCGACGTCTCGGCCTTCATCGCACGCTGCAAGCAAGGGCGGGTCGACGCCGCCGGCGTCCTGAGCGCGGCGCTCGCTGCCGACGACGACGATACGCGCTTGGCGCTGCTGGAGCTGGCCGGTCTCTTCAAAGCCTACGAAGACGAGCAGCGCCGCCTGAACCTGCGTGACTTTCGCGATCTCGTCAACGCGGCCGCAACGGCGCTGCGCGCGGCGCCGCGCCGCTACGCGCACGTGTTCGTAGACGAGCTGCAGGACACCGATCCCGCCCAACTCGATCTGCTGGGCCAGTTGGCCGAGGCCGGCGCTTGCATCACCGCGGTCGGCGATCCAAATCAGTCCATCTACCGTTTCCGCGACGCCGCCCCCGCCGCCATCGAGGACTTTCGCACGCGCTTCGACGCGCGCACCATCGTTCTGGAAGAGAACCATCGCTGTCCGCCGGAGATCCTCGCCTGCGCCAACCGGTTGGCCCAAGCGGCCCACGACGGTGAGGGCGGCGCACTCGCTCCGGAGAGCCTCACGCGCAGCGTCACCAGGCAGCGCGGATCGGTGCGCTGGCTGCGCTCACTCGATCCGGCGGACGAAGCCGCTACCATCGCGCGCGAGATCCGCCGCCTAGCCGGCGGCGCCTCACCCGCTGCGGACGGGCACCCGCTACGCTACGCCGACTTCGCGGTGCTGCTGCGCGAGACGCGCGGCCGGGCCGAGCGCATCGCCTTCGCCCTGCGCGCGCACGGCATCCCCGTCGACTGCGCCGATGCCGCCGAGACGTTAGGCGATCCCGCAGTCGACTTCGTACTCACCTATCTGCGCGCGCTCGGCCAACCGGGTGACGGCGAGCTGCTCGCACGCTTACTCTCCTCGCCGGTGGTCAACGTGCGCATGCGCGCGCTGCGCTTTGCGCGGCGCGCGCTCGGCGCCGCCTTCACCGACACGGCCGCGCTCTCGGAGAGCGCGGAGTTGGACGAGCGTGAACGCGCCGGCGTGCGCGAGTTCTCCGCCGCGTTCGGCGAACACCGCGCGCGCTGGCGCAGCCTGGGCGCGCGCCGACTCGTGCGGTCGATCGCACGCGCACACCACGTCGCGGCGGCGATCACCGCGCAGCACGGGCAGACTGCCCAGACGGTCTCCGCGCACCGGCTGAGCGCGCTGATCGAACTAGCCGGGGACGTTGACGCAGTCTGCGGCGACGTACCGGGTGCCGCGTCCCAGTTAGCGGAGCGAGCCTCCGAACTCTTCGGATTGCTCGCGGAGGCCGAGGGCGCCCCAGCGGGAGACGGCGTGCACGTGCTCTCCATGCATGCGGCCAAGGGCCTGGAGTTCCCGGTGGTCTTCATCGCTGGAGCGGTACGCGGTACGTTACCGGCGCGGGGGCGCCCCGACCCGCTGCTCGACGAAGCGGCTCAAGGCGCGCTCTTCCACGCCGTCGGCCTGCCGCGCCCGCCCGATGCGGTGGAGCAGCGCGCGGAGGAGCTACGGCTCTTCTACGTGGCCTGCACGCGTGCGGCCGAGCGGCTCGTCCTCAGCGGATACGCACAGGAGGACGGCTCCGAACTCGCTCCTTCGCCGTATCTCGCCCGCATCGGTGTGGGGGAGCCCGACGAAGCCGCCCGCGCCACGGTGCTCGACGAGGTCGAACGCGTGCTGGCCGTGCGCCGTCTGCGTCTGAGCGGTGAAGCGCTGAACGCCACGGTACGGGGCGCCGCGGCCCAACGCGTCGCCACCATCCCCCAGGCATTCCAACCGCAGCCGCCCGCGACGCCCGCGCTCGCGCCCGGGGTGCTCTCACCCAGCGCCATCGAGTGTTATCTGCGTTGCCCGCGGGAGTTCTTCTTCCGGTACGTGGTGCGCAGCGAAGGCGAGGTGCGGGCAAGTCCGAGCACGCTCCTGGGCAACGTCATGCACAGCGCGCTCGCCGCGTTTCACGAGCGCTATCCCAGCAGCGCGGAGGCCATGGCGGCCGGTGAAGCGGCGTACGCCGCCGTGCTCGACGGCGAGGTGGCGCAGGCCCTCGAACGCGAGCGCCGGCGTACCCGCAGCGCCGCGCTGGCGGAGCAGCACGCGCTCCTGGTGGCACTCGAAGCGCGCGCGCGCAGCTACGCGCGCCGCTACCTGAACTGGATGAGGGAGCAGCCGCCCTTCGTCGTGTGCGAGCGCGAGCTGACGGTGAACTTCACCATCACCGCGAGCGACGGGCGCCGCCACGCCATGGCGGGGCGCATCGATCGCGTCGACCAGACCGAAGCTGGGCTCGTGGTGCGCGACTACAAGACCGGGCGCGAGCACCCGTTCGCGCCCCGCTTCCGCCGTTTGGTCGAGGAGGCCGAGCTTCCGCCGGGCGGCACGCTCGACGGCGTGCTGCAGTTGCCGCTGTACGCGGCGGCGCTAACCCAGCGCGATCCCCACGCGAAGATCGCCGCCTTGGACCTGCTCTTCCTGCGCGGACGCGCCGGCGAGAACGCCTCCTTCTCGCGCCAAGCCGCGCTCGCCGGCGGCACGCGTGACGGCATTGCGCCGGACGTGCTGGAGGCAGGGCTGAGACGCATCGCCGATCTCTGCAGCGATCTCTACGACGGACGCGCCGGCTACGCACCGCAGCCGGGCAATGCCTGCGGCTACTGCCCCTTCCGCGCCGCCTGCGCACGCGCCGCCGCGGAGGCGAGTCCGGACGGTGGTTCCGATGGCTACTGAGTTCGTACCGCGCGAGCAGCAGCGGCGCATCATCGAGCATGACGTTCAGGTGCCGCTGGTGGTCGTGGCGGGCGCCGGCAGCGGTAAGACCGCGACGCTCGTCGCGCGCATCGGTTGGCTCGTACACCACGAGAGCGTGGAACCGCGCAATATTCTCGCGGTCACCTTCTCGCGTAGCGCCGCGGCGGAGCTCTCGGCGCGGCTAGCCGTGCACCTGGGCAGCCGCGGCGAGGAGGTCGCGGTCTCGACGTTTCACGCCTTCTGCCGCGAGATGCTCGTGCTCCACGCCTATCGCGCGGAGGTGGACCCCGATCTGCGCGTGCTCGAAGAGAGCGAGGCGCTCACGCGCTTCCATGAGGTCCACCGTGAGCTGCTCGACGGCAAGCTCGGCGCGCTTGCCATCCCCAGCGCGCTCGATCTCGTCGCCCCCGGGAAAGCCTTGGCGCTGCTCTACCGGCTGGTTACCACGGCCACCGAGGAGGGCCTGAGCGCGCCTGGGTTACGCGCCGCGGTAGAGCGCGCGCAGAGCCGCCTGTGGGACGGCGCGGGCGAGCCGCCCGCGCTCTCCATCACGGGCGCGCTAAAGACCGGGTTCTACAAGAAGGGCCCGAACGCGGGCGAACCCAAGGCCGAGGAGGCGCTCGCGCGTCGCCATACCGCGCCCGCTGCCGGCGCACTGCGCGAACAGTTGCGCGAGGAAGCAGCACTGGCGGATCTGGTCGCCGCGCTGATGGAGCGCTTCGACGAGCTGCTGGCGCAGCGCGGCGAGGCGACGTATGCGCACCTGATCGCGCACCTCGACCGCCTGCTCGACGACCGCGAGCGGTGCGCGGCGATCCGCGCGCGCTTCGACCACTGCGTGGTGGACGAGTATCAGGACACCAATGCGGCGCAGCAGCGGCTCCTCGAGCGCATCTTCGGCACGCAGCTGCGCGGCGTGATGCTGGTGGGGGATCCGCGCCAGTCGATCTACGGGTTCCGCAACGCGCGCCCCGAGGAGATCGAACGCCTCGCGGCATGCCATGTGCGCGCCGGCATCGACGAGAACTTCCGCTCGCTGCAGCCGATTCTCGACGCCGCCCACGCCGCAATTTCGCCGCAGCGCCCAGGCGAGCCGCCGCTGCGCGCGCTGCGCGACGAGACCTGCGGCGGCGAGGAGGTCAGCGTCATCCTGGCACGCGGGCCGTGGCAGGAGCGCGGCGCCGCCCGCGAGCGCGAGGCGGAGGCGATCGCGCTGGAAGCCGAGCGGCTGATCTGCGAGCAAGGCCTCTCGCGCGCGCAGATCGCGATCCTCTTGCGCAGCAAGACGCACGCGCAGGTCTACGTGCAAGCACTGGCACGGCACGCTATCCCCGCGCGCACGACGGGCGGCGTGGGCTTCTACGAGACGCTAGAGATCGAGGAGGCCTTGGCATGGCTGCGCTTCGTCGACGACCCCACCGACGACGTCGCGCTCCTGCGCGTGCTGAGCAGCGGGATCGTCGGCCTCAACGAAGCCGCGCTCGCCGCACTCGCGGCCGCGAGCGCCCCAACGACGGATCCCGAGGAGCGGCGCTTGCGCCTGGCGCACGCGGTGCTGGTAGACCCGTTGCCGGAGGCGCTCGACGACGACGCGCGCGCACGCGTGCAGACGTTGCGCGCGATCGCCGGCGAGCTCGACGGCGTGGCGACGCTGCCGCTAGCCGAGGCGGCGGGGCGCGTCATGCGCGCCAGCGGGCTCGAGTACCGCTGCGCGCTCGAGGCACAGGAGAGTCTGGACGGCCAACAGGCGCTCTCGAACCTGCGGCGTCTGCTCGAGATCGCCCAGAGCTTCGCGCGCGACCTCCCCTCGGCTCGCATCCCTGAATTTCTCGAATACCTGGCGGGCCTTTGTGAAGTCGCGTTCGACGAACGCGAAGCCGACCCGCCCGCGAGCGATGCCGTCACGATCGCGACCATCCATTGGGCCAAGGGCCGTGAATGGCCGGCGGTCTTCATCGCCGACGTCAGCACCAACGTCTTCCCCGCCTATCACTCGCCGGGTACGAT
>SCRI01000045.1 GCA_004298675.1 bacterium
GCTCACCACGGACGCCGACGCGGTCATCAACGACCCCAACGTGCACGTGGTCATGGAGTGCATCGGCGGCACCGATGCCGCCGCCGACTATGTGGCGCGCGCACTCAGCCTGGGCAAGCACGTCGTCACGGCCAACAAGGATCTGCTGGCGGCGCACGGCGCCGAGCTCGACGCCCTGGCCGACAACCACGGCGTGACGCTCTGGTACGAGGCCGCCGTGGGCGGAGCCATTCCGATCATCCGGCTGCTGCGCGAGTCCCTGGCAGGCGAGCGCATCGTCGAGATCGCCGGCGTCGTCAACGGCACCACCAATTTCATCCTCAGCGCGATGGCCGCCGGTTCCACCTATGCCGACGCGCTCAAACGCGCGCAGGAGTTGGGCTTCGCCGAGGCCGACCCGCGCAGCGACGTCGAGGGCTGGGACGCCGCGCACAAGCTGGCGCTGCTCTCGCGCTTGGCCTTCCGCCGCTACGTCAAATCGACCGCCATCGCGCGGCGCGGCATCACCGCGCTGCGCCCGCAAGACGTGGCACTGGGCAAACACCTAGGCTACGCGCTGAAATTGCTGGCCTTCTCGCGCTGCGAGGAAGAAACGCTAACGTCGGCGGTGCTGCCGGTCTTCGTCCCCAGCGACCACATCTTCGCCCGGCCCGAGGGACCGCAATGCGCGATCCGCATCGTGGGCCAAGCCACGGGCGCGCTGAGCTTTGTCGGCACCGGCGCCGGCCGCGAACCCACGGCCTCTGCCATGGTGGGCGATCTCTTGGCCGTGCTGCGCCATCTCGCGCACGGTACCGCTTTTCGCACCAACCGCCGCATGGCGGACGTTACCCTCACGCCGCTCGAGCAGGTGCGCATGCCGCACGCGCTGGGGCTGGACCGCGAGGGCGACGTGGCTGCGGCAAGCGCCGCGCTCGAACGCGCCGGATACACGGTGCGCGCGGCGGAAGGCACCTCCGCCCTCCTGTTCGACGACCTCGCGCTGGGAGACGGCAACGTCATGCGCGTGCTGAATGCGGCACGAATGCCCGCGCGGTGTCCGATTCCCATCTGGCGCGACCGCTAGATCGCACTTCCGGAATCAACTCTCTCCACAACCTCGGTGCGCGGTCTCTTCGACCGTCCACGCAAGCACCGACCTCGACAAGGAGTTCACGCTGATGCCACGTTTTGACACCGTCGCCGTCCACGGCGGCCAGAGCCCCGACCCCACCACCAAATCGCGCGCGCTGCCGATCTATCAGACCACCTCGTACGTCTTCGACGACACCGCGCATGCCGCGCGCCTCTTCGCGTTGGAAGAGTTCGGCAACATCTACACGCGCATTCAAAATCCCACGCAGGACGTCTTCGAGCAGCGCATCGCGCAGCTCGAAGGCGGCGTGGCGGCCCTAGCCGTCTCCAGCGGCCAAGCGGCCACGACGGTGGCGCTGCTCAACCTCGCCGGCGCGGGCGATCACATCGTCGCCAGCGAGTCGCTCTACGGCGGCACCTACAATCTACTCAAGCATACGCTGGCCAAACTCGGTATCGAGGTGACGTTCGTCGATGCCTCCAAGCCCGAGCACGTCGAGCAGGCGATCCGTCCGAACACCAAAGCCATCTTCGGCGAGACCATCGGCAACCCGAAGCTGGACGTGCTGGACCTGGAGCCGTTGGCGGCGATCGCCAAGCGCCACAAGCTGCCGCTCGTGGTCGACAACACGATGGCCACGCCGTATCTCGTGCGCCCCATCGAGTGGGGTGCCAACGTCGTGCTGCACTCGGCCACGAAGTACATCGGCGGCCACGGCACGTCGATCGGCGGCGTGATCGTCGACGCCGGCAACTTCGACTGGGCAGCCAGTGGGAGATTTCCACAGTTCGTCGAGCCCGACGAATCGTACCACGGCGTCTCCTACACCAAGGCCTTCAACAACCTGGCCTTCATCATCAAGGCACGCGTACAACTGTTGCGCGACTTGGGACACGCCATCGCGCCGTTCAACGCCTGGCTCTTCGTGCAGGGCTTGGAGACGCTCTCGCTGCGCGTGCAGCGCCACGCCGACAACGCGCAACGTCTGGCGGAGTTTCTGCAAGAGCGCAAAGAGGTGACGTGGGTGGCCTACCCGGGGCTGCCGGGGCACCATTCCTATGCCAAAGCCAAGAAGTATCTGCGCAACGGCGCCGGTGCAATCCTCACCGCGGGTATCCATGGCGGCGCCCCGGCGGCGCGCCGTTTCATCGACGGCCTGAAGCTCTTCTCGCAGTTGGCCAACGTGGGCGATGCCAAGTCGCTGGTGATCCACCCCGCTTCGACCACGCACCAGCAACTGACTGCGCAGCAGCAGCAAGCGGCAGGTGTGAGCGAAGAGCTCGTGCGCTTCGCGGTAGGCATCGAGGATCCACTCGATATTATCGAAGACGTGTCGCAAGCGTTGGAGGGCTCGCAAACGCGGGTGCCGGCCGGTGCCTGAGGCACCGGTACCGACGCGTGAAGCCGGCGTCCGGATTACTCCGGGCGCCAACTTCGCGCTCGACGGGGGCACGGTGCTGCACGCTCCCGTGCAGCACGTCACGCTCTACGGCAAGCCGCGCACCGACGGCTCGAATGTCGTTCTGGTTCCGCACGCGCTCACGGGCTCCAGCCGCGTCGCGGACTGGTGGCCGGGAGTCGTGGGACCGGGCTGCTTGATCGATACCGAGCGCCTCTGCGTGGTGGGCATCAACGCGCTGGGCGGCTGCTACGGCTCGACAGGGCCCGCGTCGCCCGCGAGCGACGGGCGCCCCTACGGTTCGCGCTTCCCCGTGCTGACCGTGCGCGACATCGTACGCGCGCAGCGCCTGGCGCTACGGGAGCTAGGGATCGAACGCATCGCAGCGGTCATCGGCGGATCACTAGGCGGCATGCAGGCACTGGCCTGGGGGATCGAAGCGCCCGACGCCGTCGAACTGGTCGTCGCAATCGGCGCATCGGGGGCGCTGACGCCGCTCTCGATCGGCGTCAGCTCGACGGCGCGCGCCGCTATCGCTGCCGACCCGAACTTCCATGGCGGCGACTACTATGACGGGGCGCCTCCCGCTGCAGGACTCGATATCGCGCGCCGTTTGGGGATGCTGACGTACAAGAGCGAGCCGTTACTGCTGGAGCGCTTCGGCCGCCGCAACGATCGCAAGGGCGGACGACCCGAGAGCGGGCTCTGGGCGCGTTTCGACGTGGAGGGGTATCTCGCGCATCAGGGCGAGATCTTCGTGGACCGCATGGACGCGAACACCCATCTCGTGCTCTCGAAGGCGATGGAGCTCTTCGACCTCGACCGCGACTACGGATCGACGGAAGACGCAGGCGGACGCGTGCTAGCGCGTACGGTGCTAGTGGGCATCGAGAACGATTGGCTCTTCCCGGCAGCGCAGGTGCATCAGACCTGGCGGAGGCTACGCGAGGGCGGCGCGGACGCCGCGTACCTCGAGCTGGCCTCCAACCATGGTCACGATGCGTTCTTGGCGGAGCCGGAGTCTCTCACGCGCCTGCTGGAGCCGGTGTTGGCGCCGCTCTATGCGCGCGAGCG
>SCRI01000046.1 GCA_004298675.1 bacterium
TACGCTAGGTAATGTCCTGGAGTGGTACGACTTCGCGGTATACGGGTACCTCGTACCGTCGATCGCGACCGCGTTCTTTCCACGATCCTCGCCAGCCGCTCAGTTGCTGCTGACCTTCGCGATCTTCGGCGTCGGATTCGTCATGAGACCAGTCGGCGCATTTGTCATCGGTGCCTACGGTGACCGAGTCGGAAGACGGGCGGCCCTGACACTCACTGTCTCGATGATGGGAATTTCTACCTTCATCATGGGCCTCTTACCGACGTACCATAGTGTCGGAATATGGGCTCCAATCTTGCTAACGCTCACACGTCTGGCGCAGGGCTTCTCGGCCGGCGGGGAGTGGGGTGGCGTGGCCGCTTTCCTGGTGGAATACGCTCCAGAAGGACGCCGAGGCTTTATCGGTAGTTGGCAACAATTTAGCGTTGGCGCTGGGCTGCTCGTAGGATCTGCATTCGCTACGTTTCTAGCTTACGTCCTCGGTCACGAAACGCTAGCTGCCTGGGGATGGCGCATACCTTTCCTCTTCGGTATCCTTCTTGGAGCGGTCGGCCTCTACTTCCGCTACAAGTTAGCCGATACACCCAAATTCCAAATGATCGAGAAACAACATGCTGTCTCACGGACGCCCCTGCGCGAGCTGTTCACGAAGGACTTCGGAGCACTGCTTACACAATTCGGCATCACGATCCACAATACCGTGAGCTACTACATCACGCTCACATATATGCCGACATGGTTGACCAAAGTCGTCAAAATGCCTCAGCGCGATGCGTTGCTGATCACGACGCTCGGGCTAGTGGTCCTCGTAATAACGACGCCGTTGATCGGTACACTCTCAGACAGAATTGGCCGCAAGCCGTTGCTCATCACCTCGTGCGTCGGCTTTATCGTACTCTGCTATCCATTGTACGTGCTGGCTATGTCCGGCTCATTTGGTATCGTGCTGGCAGTCCAGATCGTACTAACACTGCTGACGATTACCTACTCTGCCTGCGTCCCCGCCACTTATGCCGAGCTTTTCCCCACCAGGATTCGTTACTCCGGCCTCTCCATCGGATATAACCTGGCAGTGACGATCTTCGGCGGCTTCGCTCCATTCATCGCGACTTACCTGGTCGCGTCAACTGGCAACAGCCTATCACCTACGTTCTATGTCATCGCCTGTGCGATCATTACACTGCTGTTCGTCTTGCGTATGCGGGAGACGGCCTTCGAGCCGTTGCCGCTGTAGGTGGCCGGCGTGGAGCATACGCTGGATTTCGCGGGTCACCGCGCCTTAGTAACGGGCGCCACAGGCGGAATAGGCGCCGCGATCGTCGACATCTTGACAGCACGGGGTGCGCCCGTGGTCGCGTGCGACGCCCGCAAAGCGGAGGCAACTTCGAGCTGGTTCGTGCTTCTCAACGTACGCGACCAGGCGTCCGTGATTCAGGCTTTCGATCGAGCCGAGAACCTGCTCGGCGGGGTATGCGACATTCTAGTCAACGCCGCGGGTCTCTACCCAAGCGATCCCCTGATAGAGATGACGGAAGAGGCGTGGGACCGCGTTTTGGACACGAACCTCAAGGGGGCGTTTCTGACATCGCAGCAATTCTGCCGGCGGCTGGTTGCAGCCGACCGGGCCGGCTGTATCGTGAACATCACCTCCGGATCAGCGGATCGCGCTCGCGTCGGTGCCGCGCACTACAGCGCGTCGAAAGCTGCGCTCGAAATGTTGACGAGGTCGTTCGCACTCGAATTCGCTAGCCAGAGGATCCGCGTTAACGCCGTTTCACCTGGCTATGTCCAGGTCGGCAGCGCCGTCAATCCGCTTAGCACTGCCTATGTCGAGGCGATCACGCGAACCATTCCGCTCGCCCGAGCCGGCACGCCGAGGGACGTCGCTCGTGTCGTTGCCTTCCTTTGCGAGGACGCCTCGGACTGGATCACGGGTGCATCATATCGCGTCGATGGCGGATCACACGCCGGTACGCTCGCACTACCGCTTAGCCGCGATTAGGATATCTGGACGGGTTGGCTCCGACTCTGTTGCAGGGGCCGCGACTGCGTTTATTTCAGGCCGAAGTAGGCGCGTCTGATCGCATCGTTCTCGCGAGCCTCTTCGACGGATCCGTTGAAGCCTGTGCGACCAGCGTCGAGCGTGTAAACGCGATCGGCGATCTCGAGGAACTTCACGTTCTGCTCTGCGATGAGCAGCGAGAGGCCAGGTGTACGCTGGAAATCGGCTAGTACCCGCACCACTTCCGCTACGAAGCGCGGCGACAGGCCGGCGGAGGGCTCGTCCATGACCAAGAGGCGCGGCTTTGCTGCCAGCGCCTTGGCCACACCCAGGATCTTGCGCTGGCCACCGCTGAGGCTGCCGGCGGCCTCGCGGCGACGGCGCCCGAGATCGGGAAAGAGCTCGTAGAGCGCGGCAATGCGCTCCTTTGCTTCGCCGCGTGAGAGGAACTGCGCGCTGATCTCGAGGTTGTCTGCGATGCTGAGATCGGGAAAGACGCCTAACTCCGACATATAGACGATGCCACGGCGTACGCGCGCATCTGTCGGCAAATGCGCGATCTTCTCGTTCCGAAAGCGGATGGAGCCGCGCCGGGTACGGATCAACCCGAGCAACGTTTTGAGCAGGGTGGTCTTGCCCGCGCCATTGGAGCCCAAGAGGACGATGGTCTCGCCTTCACGCACGTGGAGCTCCACGCCCCAGAGAACGTGCAGCTGACCGTAGCCGGACTCCAGCGCCTCGACAGTCAGCAGCTCATCCAGCATGTTCGTCAGCCCCCTAGAAAGACTTCGATCACCTGCGGGTCCTGCGACGCTTCACCGAGGCCGCCGTGAAAGATATCACGCCCGGCATTCATCACCACCACGCGGTGTGCAACGCGATCAATAAAGCCCAGCAGATGCTCGACGACAACCAGCGCCGTGCCCAGGCGCGCGAGCGAGAGCAGCTTCTCGGCCACCGCCTCGAGTTCCGAAGGATTGAGGCCGGCAGCGAGCTCGTCTACGAGCAACAGACGCGGCCTTGTTGCAAGCGCACGTGCCAGGTCGAGCATCTTCTGCTGCGCGCTGTTAAGCGTCGCTGCCTGCCGCTCCATCAGATCCTGGAGGCCGACGAAGGAGATGAACTCATACGGGTCGTAGGATCGCGCCCGTAGGCAACGGCGAGCTCCACGTTCTCGCGCACGGTGAAGGCGAGAAAGGGCTTGGGTACCTGAAAGGTTCGATTGATCCCCAGGTGGACGAGGCGATGCGAGGGGAGACCTCCCGCCGGTCTTCCGTCCAACAGCACCCGCCCTCCGTCCGGGCGGTAGATGCCGGAGATCACGTTGATGCAAGTCGTCTTGCCAGAGCCGTTGGGACCAACCAGACCCAAGATCTCGCCCGCGTGTAACGTGAAGCCGACTCCGTCGAGCGCGTGGAATCCTCCGAAGCGCTTGACTAGGCGCCCGACAGCCAGGATCGGCAGCGGGCCGACACCGCTAGCGCCTTCACGGGACACGGCGCGTTCCTCGATCGATCAGCGAGACGATTCCGTTCGGGAGAAAGAGGATGAGCAAGACGATCAGCGATCCGTAGATGAGTTGAAAGTAGGCGGGCGTAGAGATCCCGATCACGTTATAAATGCCGTAGAGAATGAGCACGCCAAGAATTGGACCAACCAGTGTGGCCGTGCCGCCGAAGAGCGCGAAGACGACAGCGAAGATGCTGACGCTCAGATCGAAGACCGTCTCGGGATAGAAGACGGAGACGTACCAGGCGAAGATACCGCCGATGAGCCCCGCCACCAGCGCGCTCAAGAGCCAAGCCACGACGCGCCCGCGGACGACGTTCACCCCCGCCATTCCGGCGCTAATCGGGTCCTCTCGTATCGCCTGGAGCGCAAGACCAAAGCGCGAGCTTTTTCAAATACACCACGATGGCGAGCGTGAAGGCCAGCGTCACGATGGCCGCTCCGTAACTCAAGGCGGGATTGTAGATCTTCTCGAGGCTGATGCCGTAAGGTCCCTTGGTGAAATCCGTGAGGCTCGGATTGGAGACGATCTGCAGCACGGCCTCCGATGCGGCGAGGTTGGCGACGGCGAAGTAGGCGCCGGAGAGGCGCAGCAGCGGTGTCAGGATCAAGGCGAGGATGATGGCAACGAGCGCCCCAATGGCCAGCGCTGCCAGGGGTGGCGTATGCCAATGGATCACGGCCAGTGAGAAGCCGTAGGCGCCGGCACCGAAGAAGCCGACATAGCCAAACGGCAGATAGCCCGTGAAGCCGTAGATGATGTTGAGGCCTTGCGCCAGCACCAGATAGACGATCGTGTTGAAGAGCAGCAGCTGGTTCGAGTAGACGCGCGGTGCCAGCGCGAACGCCGCGACGACCACCACCAGAATCACCAGCATTGGAATCAGGCGTCTGGGAGCCTGCTGGGCCACACCTTTAGGCATTGCGCACCCGTCGCCCGAAGAGGCCGGTGGGCTTGATCAGCAGGATCGCGATGAGCAGCAGGTACGGCAACAGATTCGCCCACGAGGAGAAATACGTCTGCATGAACATCAGCGCGATACCGTAGATGATGCCACCCGCGACCGTGCCGAGCGGGTTTCCAAGCGAACCCATCACGATCACGGCGAACGAGGTGATTGTCACGCCGACGCCCATCGCCGGCGTGATGCTCCCCATCATGAACGGGCTTAAGACCCCGGCGACGGCCGCGCCCGCGATACCGATCCCAAAAGCGATCGCCGAGATGCGCTGGACGTCGATCCCCGTGCTCAACGCCTCCTCCCGCTGAGCCATGACGGCGCGCGTTAGCTGACCAAGGCGCGTCCGATAGAGATAGACGTAAATCGCGCCAACGGCGGCCAAGCTGACGGCGCCGCTCACGACCCACGCGATGGGAAACGTTTGCTGCAGGACCGAGATCGGTCCGTTGCCCAGTACCGTACCGGGAATCGAGCGCTCGCTGCTGCCGAAGCCAAGCGTTGCCAGCGCTTCGATCACCTGCGAGAGACCGAAGAAAAGAATCAGCGAGAGCATCTCCGGGTCGCGCGAAGCCTACAGGCGCGGGACCAGGAGGTAGTACAGCGGGAAACCGATGACCACGAAGATCACGACCTCCGCCAAGAGCGTGACGAGCGGGTTGACGTGGAGGTCGGTGAAGACGATGTACGCGCCGTAGGCACCGAGCATCAGGAAATCGCCATGGGCAAGGTTGACGATCTTCATCACGCCAAAAATCAAGTTCAACCCGAGCGCTACAAGCCCGAAGTAGAGGCCGAAGAGGATCCCCGCAAGAATCGAGTATTCGAGCATGCTGTTACCACGTGCTGCCCGTGAATGCGAGGCACCCCTCCAGTAGGGAGGGGCACCTCAGGGACGATCGCGTGCGCCTACGGCGCGGGGTAGACCGCCTTCCCGTTTGCGGCCTCCGGCGGGTAGAGGATGACGAACTTCACCTCTCCGCTGCCGCTGGGCACAATCTGCCCAAGCGGCGTGAGCTCGCCGATCTGAGCACCGTCGCTGCGGAGCATGAACGTTCCGTCAAGCGTGCGTAGCTTACCGGAGAGCCCGAAGACGGCTTTACGCAGAGCCATTTGATCCATGGAGTCCGTGGTGGCCAGCGTCTTCTCCAGCACGAGAGCCGTCACGTACCCGGCCACGGCATTGAAGCCGAAATCCGTTGTGTCCTTGTACTTCTTAACCCATGCCGACTTGAAGGCGTCGAGATCCATGCCGAAGTCGGGCTTGTACTTGATGGCCGTCGGCGGGGTGTACGTATAGGTGTAGGCCAGGCCCTTCGCACCCACCGTCTTGAGGAGCAGATCCGTCTCCAGCCCCGGATAGACGGTGAAGACCATCTTGAACTTCGTTCCCGATCCTTGCAGATCGCGCAGGAAGGCGATGTCGTTGTTCGGGTAACCGAGCTCGATGACGGCATCCGGGTTCAGCGCCTTGATGGTCTGGATCAAGACCGTGTAGCTGGACGTATTGGTCGGCACGCCGTGGTCGTAGACCAGATCGATGCCGCTGCCCTTGAACATATCGCGAAAACCGGTGGCCTGCGAACCCGTGAAGTCGTTGGTCGAGTAGAGCATTGCCACTCGCTTGATGCCAAGCTTCGGACCTACTTTGGTCAAGAATTCGGCAGCGTTCTTCGGCCAAAGATTCGAGATGGGATCGGAGAGTAAGACGATGTAGGGATTGTCCGCCGTGAAGAAGTTCATGCCCGTGCCCGTCTGATCGAAGAGCAGCATCTTGTGCTCGCGCGCGATGGGCACAGCGACGGATGTCAGCACGGATCCCGAATCGGAGACCAGGATGTCGACCTTATCTTGGGTGATCAACTGGTTGTAAAGCGTGGCGGCTGTCGACGTCGAGCTCTGATCGTCGTACGCGATGATCTTGATGGGAATTTTCTTGCCGTAGGGTTTGACGTAGACGCCGCCTTGAGCGTTGACCTGCTCTTCCCAGAGCTGCAACGCCTTGTGCACAGGCATCGAGATGGCCGCAAACGGGCCAGCGGACGCGTACAGCGTTCCGATCTTTATGACTGGCGGGGCTTGCGCGGCTTGCGCGCCGGTGCCGCAAACGCCGAGTGCGGCAAAAGCGGCTATGAGAAGAGAGGCGAAAGTCCTTCGAACCATAACAGAGAGCTCCGAACTCCCCGGGGGAGTTCCAGCGATCACCTCGATGTCGTAAGCCCCAAGGGTGTCGCGGCGGTGAGCCTCCCGCCCGAGTATCCATTCGGCGTCGACCACGGTCGGACGCAGTCCATCGGGAGCGAGGCATATCACGACGGGTTACCGGGTGTGGCGTGCCGGTCAGCCGCCGAGGCGACGCCGGTCGCGTTCGTCGGCGAAGAGCTGGCCATCTTTGCCAACCACGGGGGCCTTGCACGTCACGCGCCTCGATCGCAAGCGACTTCTTCCGGCCGGGTCTGCGTGCAGTCGGAGATCAACTCGGCTCGGGTCGGAGTCTTGCGATGCGCAACAGGTTGTAGGCAGCACCGATCATCTCCACG
>SCRI01000047.1 GCA_004298675.1 bacterium
TCGAGTCGCGTGTCACACAGTTCGCCGAACAGGTCACGAAGAACGGCGGCGCGGTCGGCAACGTCGAACGCATGGGCAAACGCCGCCTCGCGTACGAGATCAACGATCTCCGCGAGGGGTACTACATCGTCATGAACTTCACGTCGGAGGCGGCCAACGCCAAGGAGTTGGAGCGCCAGATGAAGCTCTCCGAAGATGTCATGCGCTTGATGCTGGTTCGCACCGGCGCGTAGCGCACACAGGCCCCGATCCTAAAGAGAGCCCAGCCGGAGGCGCGCAGCCGCCGCCGGCGCTCGAGGAGAGGAGAGAAATGGCCGGTAGTTTCAATAAATTCATTTGCGTAGGGCGTCTGACGCGCGACCCGGAGTTGCGCGCGCTCTCCAGCGGCGCTAACGTGGCCAAGTTCACGGTGGCGGTGGATCGCCGCGGGCGCGGCGCCAACCGGGAGAATCGTGAAGCCGACTTCTTCGACGTCACGGCCTGGGACCGCTTGGCCGAGACCTGCAATACCTACCTGAAGAAAGGCATGCTGGTTCTGGTGGAGGGTCGCATCCAGATCCGTACGTACGAGGACAAGGACGGCGTCAAACGCAAGGCGGTCGATCTCATCGCTAACGACATGCAGATGTTGGATCGGCCCTCGGCCAACGCCGGAGACGACGGATACCGCGACGACAGCTACCGTGCTCCCGCGGGCGGCGGTGGCGGCGCGGCCGACGATTCGGTCGACGACGAGATCCCGTTCTAAAGCGCGAGGAGCCCCAGCCGGGGCTCCTCGTTTGTTCTTTTTCGCAGCGGACCAGGCCTATACCGTGCCGGGCCGCCGGGTTCCTGCCTGCGCTTTCCCAAGTTTTTCCCCGGCCCGTCACACGCATGGATAGGGGCCGGCAACGCGCCACGTGCGAAGCAAGTGGTAATTGTCACGGTCCGTCAAGGAGTGCGAAAAGACGTCTATGTCTACCGAACTGCGCGACTTCCTCATGCTCTCGTACGGCGAGTTGGAAGAGCTGAACCTGGAGGCCAAGGAACAACGCATCGCTCACGTGCCGAGCGGCCAGCTTCAGGAGGAGCGGCTCAAGTATTTGAGCGACGAGAAGCGCATCAAGGCGGTGACCGTCTTGTTCAGCGACCTCGAAGGCCGCCTGCACATGCTGGACTACGACAAGAAGTTCTTGCTGAAGGCCAGCGACAACCTCACCTTCGACGGCTCCTCTATCCGCGGCTTCACGGCCCAGCGCGAGAGCGATCTGCGCCTGGCGATCGATTGGAGCGCCTTCTACTGGGCTCCGGGCGACATCTTCGGGCCGGGTAAGGTCCTGGTCTTCGGGGAGGTGCTCGATCGTGACGGCGCGCCATTCGACGGCGACGTGCGCGGCAAGCTGCAGAAGCTCTCCAGCGAGTACTTCAAGCGTGAAGGCTATACGCTCAACGCCGCCAACGAGATCGAGGGCTTTCTCTTCAAAGGCTTGGATGCGGAGCGCCGCTTCCACGAGACCGGCACGTTCGAATACGTCAGCACGGGCGGGTACTACCATTCGCTGCCGAGCGACCCGCTGCGCATGTTCATCGACACGGTGGCCGAGGTGCAGCGCGCGATGGGCTTCCAGAACGAGAAGGACCATCCCGAAGTCGCGCCCTCCCAGTTCGAGATCAACTACGGCTACGGTGAGGTCGTGGCCAGCGCGGATCGCATCCAGCTCTATAAATTGATCTGCCGCCAGGTGGCAACCAGGCTCGGTATGACGGTGAGCTTCCTGCCCAAGCCCGTGGTCGGCGTCAACGGCAGCGGCATGCACACCAACGTCTCAGTCAGCAGAGACGGCAAGAATCTCTTCTGGGATCCAAGCGGCGAGGAGAAGATGAGCGCCTTGGCCTGGCAGTTCATCGACCGCATCTTGACGCATGGCAGCGACACCTGTTTGATGCTCAATGCCAGCGTCAACGCGTACCGCCGGCTCGACCCGCATTTTGAGGCGCCCAATCAGATCAAGGCCTCGGCCGTCGATCGCGGCTCCATGGTCCGCATTCCGATCGGCAACGAGCGCAGTGCGCGCGTTGAGGTGCGCTCCGTCGGCCCCGACTCCAATCCGTACATGGTGATGCTTGCGGTTTTCCAAACCGGGCTCGAAGCGGACATCAGCAGCATCGCCAATCTGCGTCAAGCCGACCGTTACTTGCCCGACAATATCTACGACGCCCTCGCGGACTTCCGTAACTCGGCGTGGACCACGAAGCTCCTAGGCGAGGACGTGAAACAGCGCTACGCCGAGCTGAAGCAGGCGAGCGCGGACCGGTGCCCGCGCCTGCTCGGCACGTTCGTGAAGGCACAGGAAGTTCAGTACCACCACGAAGTGTACAATCAATACCTCTGGAACTTGTTCTAGAGTCTCTCGCCGTCTAGGAGACCGTAGTCCCGCAGCAGGGTGTGCAACCCGGTGCGAAACACGGTTGCGCCGCCGTTGGCAGGGTGGCGCAGGACGGGAGAGGTTGCGCGCCCCAGGCGTTTGAGCGACCACTCCGCCACCCGCCCCAGCGTCGCCACGCGCGCGCCTTCGTAACGCTTCAGCGTCTCATCGAGGAACGGTAGCGCGAGCTCCAGCTCGCGCGCCGTGGGGCGGCGATTCGTGTGCTGCTCCGGCGCGCGGAAGGGGTGCCAGGGAAAGGCGCTCCAGAAAACGGTGCGCTCCGCGATGCCGAAGTCGTACAGTGCCTTCCACATGATGGTTGCAGTCAACTCGGCCAGGCTCTGCGGGAACGTTGTCAGGCGTGAGGCCGGCGCGGGCACCCGCGGAACGGCGCCGGCGAGCAGCTTGCGCTCATCAGTGAAGAAGATTCCGCTGTAGCGGCAGCCGCGATAGCCGGGGGCCTCACCGACGATCAGCAGCGCGGGTTGGGCGAGGCTGAGATGGGCGCGCAGGTGGCGGCGGCGGGCGGCGGGTCCCCCGGCAGCCGTGTCGCCGCGTGCGCGTTGGCCCCAGGGATTGAAGACGCCGGGGAGCCGCACGGCGGCGACACGCCCGATGAAACGCTCGATGGTCATCTTCCTTGGCGCTTCCCAGTCCTTTCACGGTGGCGTTCGAGAATGAGGGTGCGCCGTTCACCCTGGCATGCTCACTGCGCTGCTACTCTTTGCAACCGTTGTAACCTCTGGTTCCTGCCCCATCGACATCCAGAGCGTTCACACGTATGGTTTGGTCACGACCGTTACGTTTCTCAACCGCACGAACCGGCCGCTCTACGGGCTCGAGATCATCGCCAGTTTTGGAGACGGCCGCAAACAGTTCTATCAATACATCTATCGCGTGCCCGGTGCGTTCACGCCGCGCCAGAGCGTGCGGGTGGCCACGCCGCCGCTGTTTCGTGCCGCGGGCAGTTACGAGGCCTTTGAGATGGACTGCAGCGTGGGGGCGCCCGGCGTAAAGCGTTCGAAATAATGTACGATAGAACGCCACCGGCAGTCACAACGCCAGTTGCGATGATGGCAAGCGAAGTGATATACTCCGTGGGTCCCTCTGCGGGGAACCCCACGCCGGCCGAGTATTTGGACGGGGTGGAGACTCTTGCCCGGCCTTTGCGGCCGGGTCGTCCGGGCCGCCTGGCTCGGCGTCCGAAGGAGTCACGCGTGCCTTCGAGCGTCGTCGACGTAACGGACTATTGCATCGAGCTGCGTTGAGATAGGAAAGAAGATGGCTGCTCCCAAGAAGAAGGCCGCGAAAAAGGACCGCAAGCCGAAGCGGAAAGTTTGTTCGTTCTGCGTCGACAAGATCGTTGACGTCAACTACAAAGACGTCACGCGCCTGCGCCGGTTCATCTCTGAGCGCGGCAAGATTCTCCCGCGCCGCATCTCCGGCAACTGCGCCAAGCATCAGCGAGCTCTCACCGTGGCTGTGAAGCGCGCGCGCTTCGTCGCGTTCCTGCCGTTCGTCGCCGAGTAACGGGCCGGGCGATTCACCTGTTTGCGGGGCGGATGCGCGGCGTCCGCCCCGCTTGTGCGTCGAAAGGTTAAGGTCGTGAAGGTCATCCTGAAGCAGGATGTCAAGAGCCTGGGGCAGGCCGGACAAGTCGTCGAGGTCAGCGACGGTTATGCGCGCAATTTCCTGCTGCCGCGAAGCCTCGCTACCGAGGCGACGAAGGGGAGTCTGGCCGATCTCCAGCAGCAGAACGTGGCCAAAGCCAAGCGCGCCGCCGAGGCGCGTGCGGAGGCGGAGGAACTGGCACGGCGCTTGGTTGAGACCGCGGTGACCGTGCGGGTGAAAGCCGGCGAGAGCGGGAAACTCTTCGGCGCCGTGACCAACCAGCAGATCGCCGAGGCGATCAAGGCGGCGACTGGGATCGCCGTCGATCGCCACAAGATCGAGCTCACGGAGCCCGTCAAAGCCCTGGGCGGCTACGCGGTACCGGTGCGGCTCGGGAAGGATCTCGTAGCGCGAGTCAACGTGACGGTCGCGGCGCTCTAGGGCGGCGGACAGCGTGGAGCGTGATACGGAGATGAGCTTTGTGGACGATCCCAACGTCCGCGCGTTTCGCCGCCGCCACGGCGGAGACGCCGACTTGCGCCGTCAGGTCGATGCGCTTTACGACGTGCTCACCGGCGTCCTTGGGGCCGACAAGCTGGTTCTCAAAGCCGGTAAGCTGGGAGCCCTCAAGCTCATGCGCTCGCGCCAGTTGTCCGAGCGTATCCTCGCGCTGCATAAGCTGGTCTTCGAAGACCCGACGTTGGAGAAGGCGCCTGGCCGCACGGAGTATCGCGAGGAACTGCGCGCGATCGAGGACGAGCTGGCCAATCTCATGGCACAGCGTACGGTCGAGGATACGATCGAGCGCAAGATCAACGCCAAGATGATGGAGCGCCATCAGGATTATCTGCGGGACCTGCGTCTCGAAGCGCTCAAGGAGGATGCGGGGCCGGAGACGCCGGCAACGCAGAAGAAGCTGGAAGAGCTGCAGCACTTGGAGGCCACGGGCCTCGCTGCGTCGGCGCTACAGCTGCTGCGACCCTCCAGCCTCGGACAGGTGGTCGGGCAGGATGCCGCGATCGCCTCGCTGTTGGCTAAGATCGCGTCGCCCTATCCGCAGCACGTGATCCTTTACGGACCGCCGGGCGTCGGCAAGACGACCGTGGCGCGCCTGGCGCTCGAGAGCGCAAAACAAACCGCATTCACGCCGTTCAACGAGGATGCGCCGTTCGTGGAGGTGAGCGGCTCCACGCTGCGCTGGGATCCCCGCGAAACCACCAATCCGCTGCTGGGAAGCGTGCACGATCCCATCTACCAGGGCAGCCGCCGTGAGTTCGCCGAGGGCGGGGTACCCGAGCCGAAGTTGGGATTGGTCACGCGCGCCCATGGCGGCGTGCTCTTCATCGACGAGATCGGAGAGCTCGAGCCGACGCTGCAGGTCCGTCTGCTCAAAGTGCTGGAGGACAAGCGCGTCACGTTCGAGTCGTCGTACTACGATCCCAGCGATCCCAACGTTCCCGCCTACGTCAAACAGCTCTTCGAGCACGGTGCGCCGGCGGATTTCATCTTGGTCGGCGCCACCACGCGCGACCCCGAGGAGATCGATCAGGCCATCCGTTCGCGTTGTGCCGAGGTCTATTTCGAGCCGTTGCGTCAGTCGGACGTCGAGCGCATCGTCGCGCAGGCCGCGGGGCGGCTGGGCGCCACGCTGGCACGCGGCGTCGCGGCTCTGGTGGCGGCCTATACGGTAGAGGGGCGCAAGGCGGTGCAGATGCTCGCGGACGCTTACGGTCACGCGCTGCAGCGCATGGGCGTCCCCGCGGGACGCGCGAAGGTGCGCATCGATCAGGCGGATGTCGTGCGCGTGATCGAGGCTGGGCGGCTCTCGCGCCACACGCCGGTGCGCGCCTCCACGGCACGCGAAGTCGGCAAGACATTTGGTTTGGGCGTGGTGCGCTACATCGGCTCGCTGATCGAGATCGAGGCCACGGCGTTCGCCGCGCGCGAGGCTCGCAAGGGTGCGGTGCGCTTCAACGACACGGCCGGCTCGATGGCGAAAGACTCCGTGTTCAACGCTGCCAGCGTCGTGCGTGCCGTGGCCGGCATCGACCCTACGGATTTCGACCTCCACGTCAACGTGATCGGCGGCGGCAACATCGACGGACCCTCCGCGGGCTTGGCGATCTTTCTCGCGCTCTATAGCGCAATCACCGGGACACCGCTTCCGCAAGACGTGGCGGTGACCGGCGAAGTCTCGATTCAAGGGCGTGTGCGGCCGGTTGGCGGGGTGAACGAGAAGATCTACGCCGCCCGCCAGGCCGGCATGCGCGCCGTCCTCCTGCCCAAGGAGAATGCGCGCGAGATCCACGTCAAGCAGCAGGGCATCGAGATCGTGCCGATTGCGCACGTGCGCGAGGCGCTCTCGTTCCTGCGGCCGCGCGCGCGCCGGAAGGCGGTGCGATGACGGTCCAGCACTCGCTGCGCGCCTCCCCCGAGCGCGTCCCGCCGCAGAATCTCGAGGCGGAGATGGCGGTGCTCGGCAGCATCCTAATCGACCGGGAGATTATGTCGGTCGTCGCGGAGATCGTACGCCCCGAGGATTTCTATGCCGTGGCGCACGAGGCGATCTATGCGTCACTCAAAGGACTGTTCGACCGTGGGGCGCCGCTAGACAAGATCTCGCTGGCCGATGAGCTGCGCGCGCAGGAGAAGCTGGAGTCGATCGGGGGACTAGCCTATCTGACGGCGCTGCAAGACGTCGTGCCGACGTCGGCATCGGCGGAGTACTACGCGAAGATCGTGGCCGAAAAGGCCGTGCTGCGTCAACTGATCCACGCCGGCGGGCGCATCACGCAGATGGGCTTCGAGCAAGAAGACGACGTTGATGGAGCGCTCAACGCCTCCGAGGCGTTGATCTTCGAGATCGGGCAGCGCAATCGCAGCGGCGGCTTCACGCACGTGAGCGACCTGCTCCGGCAGACTTTCGAAACGCTCGATCAACGCTACCACCAGCACGGCAGCATCACCGGATTGCCGACCGGCTTTGCAGACTTCGACCACATGACCGCGGGGCTGCAGCCGGGCAATCTGATCATCTTGGCCGCGCGCCCCGCCATGGGCAAGACGTCGATGGCGTTGACGCTGGCGGCTAATGCGGCCACGCGCGTGGAGAAGCCGATCGCCATCTTCAGTCTGGAGATGTCGAACGACGAGCTGATTCAGCGCTTTCTCTCGCTGACGGCACGGCTGGATGCCCACAAGATGCGCACCGGGAGACTGGAGAGCCGCGGTCCCGATGACGATTGGGAGAAACTCTCCCGCGCGATGAACGTCATCAGCGAGTGGCCCGTCTACCTCGACGATCAAGGCGGCTTGACCGTGGCCGACATCCGCAACCGCTGTCGCCGGCTGATGGCTGCGAAGGGGCTGGCGCTGGTGGTGATCGACTACTTGCAGCTGCTGGTCGGCACGTCCAAAGGCAACGTCAATCGTAACGAGGAGCTATCCACCATCTGCCGTCAGCTCAAGACGCTGGCTAAAGAGTTGGGCGTGCCGGTCGTGGCGCTGGCGCAGCTCAATCGCGGCGTGGAATCACGCAACGACAAGCGTCCGATGCTCTCCGATCTGCGGGACTCCGGCGCCATCGAGCAAGAGGCGGACTTGGTCACGTTTCTCTACCGCGAGGGTTACTATAATCCGGATTTTGAAGACGAAAACTTAACCGAACTGATCGTTGCCAAACACAGGAACGGGCCGGTAGGTACGGTCAAACTCAGGTTCTTCAAAGAATACACGCTATTCGTATCGGATGGAGAGCCTCGATGAGTACCACGCCACGCCTCGACCGCATCGCGCTCGGAGTGACAGACCCCGAGGCGTCGTTGCGCTTCTATCGCGACGTGCTCGGCTTGGTGGTGCAGCAGGTGGGCGATGAACTGCATATCCCGCTGGGCGGGACGATGCTCGCGCTGATCCCCTCGGCGCCGTCGGAACGCGCGAAGCTGCAGATCACTTTCCGCATGGCTTCGCGCGAGCAGGTGAACGAGCTGGCCGTGGGCCTGCGCAAGGCCGGCGCGCACGTACTGAGCGGTCCAGCCGATCACCAGAGCCGTCGCGTTCTCTACGTCTCCGATCCGGACAACTACGCGCTCGAACTCTATGGAGAGTGACGCGCGGGCGGCAGGCACGAGAGATGTCTCACGCGTCGCGTCCCTGCTCCATACGGCGCATGCCGAGCGTACGCTGGAGGCTTACGAGCGTGCGGTCCGCGCCCGCATCGCCGAGGAGGATGGCGGGACGCTGGTTGCGGGGGAGGCCACGCTCTCTTGGGCGCTCGACGGCGGCGCGCTTTTTCTCTACGACTTGGTGGGCGAGGGCGATGCCCTTCGCGCCACGGTCGAGTTCGCCGAACGCTTGGCGAACCTGCGTTTCGCGGCGGTGCTTGCGGCCACGCTCTACGACGACGACCCGATGCTCGAGCGTCTCCGCGAGCTGGGGTTCCAGTCTGATTGGACGGAGCCTGAGGCCGCGGGTGGGCGTCTGCGCACGCTCGTCGGCCTCGTTCGCGCTGTCGCTTAAGTTCCGGCCTCGGCCGGCGTCTCGATGATCTCGTGCATCTCGGGGTCACCGATGCCCTGCGAGAGGTAGGAGCGCGAGAGGTGCACGTACTCCGGAGCAGCTTTCTGCAGCCACTTGACGGATGTGCCGCCGAGCGGCTTCTTCACTGCGGCGGGAACGCCGGCCGCGACGACCTCGTCCGGTATCGCGACTCCGGAGCCGACCACGCTGCCCGCGCCCACCAACGAATGGGTTCCGACGCTGGCGTGGTTGAGCACCACCGAGTTGCTGCCGATCAGAGAGCCGTCTCCGATGGTGCAATCCTCCATATGCACGCAATGCCCGATCGTCACGTCGTTACCGATGATGGTCTGGCAGCCTTCGCTGACGTGGATCACCGAGTTGTCTTGAATGGAGGTGCGCTCGCCCACGCGGATCGGACCGTTGTCGGCGCGGAGCACCGTGCCGAACCAAATGCTGGACTGCTCGCCGATCTCGACGTCACCGATCAGCACGGCCGTCGGGGCCACGAAGGCCGATCGGGCCACTCGCGGACGCTTCCCTCGGTATTCGATGTACATCTACGTTCCCCACTGGACTGGAGCCGCGCTCCGGTCGGGCGGCGGCAGGGGCCACTCCTTCGCAGGATAGAATCTGACTCCCTACATCATGGCCGACCACAAACACAACTCGCCGCTGCGCGGGACGCGCGTGATCCCTCACCCGCGCGAAGACGATCCGCGCTATTCAGCCGTTAACTTCCGCTACGCGGGAGAGCAGGGACACATTCACGAGGTCGTGCTCGCCGGCGGCCACGAGTTGGCCAAGGTCGGCTTCGCGGATAACCGGGTCGTCTACTACTTGTTGGAAGACCTGGAACTGCTGCCGCGCGACTAGAGCTCCAACGTCTCCGCGGGACCGGGCATCTCGACGCGCGCTCCGGTCAAGCGCGCTGCGAAGGCCCGCATGACCTGCTCGTCGCCGTGCACCAGGATCGTTCGCGCGGGCTGCATGCGTTCACGCCAAGCGAGCAACTCACGCTGATCGGCATGTGCGGAGAAACCGTTGATCGTATGGATGCTTGCCTGCACGCGTACGTCGTCGCCGAAGAGACGGACGTGTTGCGCGCCGTCGATGATCAGGCGCGCCAGCGTGCCGGCGGCTGCATAACCGACGAAAGCCACGGCGCACTCGCGCCGCCAGAGATTGTGCTGAAGATGGCGGCGGATGCGGCCGCCGGTGGCCATGCCCGATCCGGCCAGAATGATGGCGCCGCTCTTGATGTCGTCGATGGCCTCCGATTCGGCGACTTCGCGCGTGATGTGCAAGCCCGGGACGGCGAAGGGATCGCTACCTTCACTGAATAGTTGCGCGGTCTCCGGCGCGAACTCGTCTTCGTGGCGACGGTAGATCTCGGTGGCGCTGATCGCCATCGGCGAATCGAGGTAGACCTGCATCGCATTGGAGAGGCGTCGTTGCTGGATGCCCTGATGAAGAAAGTAGAGAATCTCCTGAGCCCGTTCGAGCGCGAAGGTAGGGATCAAGACGTTGCCGCCGCGCTCGAAGGTCTGTCCGATCACCGTGTAGAGCTCTTCGACGGAGGGCGCAATGGGTTTGTGGAGACGGTCGCCGTAGGTCGTCTCCATGACGACCGCGTCAATCGGAGGGTCGGGCGTGACGGGGGCGCGCAGCAACGGGCGCCCTGCGTTGCCGATATCTCCGGAGAAGACCACGCGCAAGGTTCGGTTGTTCTCGTTGGCTTCGAGGACAATGCTAGCCGAGCCGAGGATGTGACCGGCATCGAGGAACGTGGCGTGCAAGCCCTGCCCCAGCTCGATCGGTGCGCCGTATGCAGCCACGCGTCCGAAGCGCGCTAGTGCATCGAAGACGTCCAATTCGCCGTAGAGCGGCTGCGGCGGTTGCTCGCCGTGACCGCGCCGCGCGGAGCGTTGGCCGCGGCGCTCCGCCTCCTCGCCTTGCAGATGGGCGGAGTCCAACAGGACCAGGCGCGCGAGATCGCGCGTGCCGGACGTGGCGATGATCTCGCCGTGGAAGCCGCGTTTGGTCAAGAGCGGCAGGCGGCCGCAGTGATCGAGATGGGCGTGCGTGAGGAGCACGATGTCGACGGCGGCGGGGTCGAAGCCGAAGTCGCCTGCGTTCTCCACCTCGAGCTCGCGTCCGCCCTGGAAGAGCCCGCAGTCGACGAGGATGCGCTTCCCGCCGGATTCGATCAGGTGGCAGGAGCCGGTGACACCGCGATCGGCTCCGTGGAAGGATAGCTTCATCGCGCCTCCAGCAAGGGTGTGCCGTTGTTCTCGTGCCAGCGCAGGATGCCGTTCCAGATCTCTTCTGCGCTCTCCGCGAACCAGAAGAGATCGCGGTCTTCCGCGTCGACGGTGCCTTCGCTAACGAGGAAATCGACGTCGAAGGCTCGGCGCCAGTATTCCTCGCCGACCAGGATGATCGGCAGTGGCGCCATCTTACGGGTCTGCACGAGCGTGAGCGTTTCGAAGAGTTCGTCGAAGGTGCCGTAGCCGCCGGGGAACGCCACCACGGCTTGCGCACGCAACATGAAGTGGAGTTTACGCAGCGCAAAGTAGTGGAAGCGAAAGCAGAGGTCCGGTGTGATGTACGGATTGGGAAACTGTTCGTGCGGGAGCGTGATGTTCAGACCGACGGAGCGCGCCCCGACATCGGATGCGCCGCGGTTCGCCGCCTCCATGATGCCTGGCCCGCCGCCGGTGACGACGACGAGGCGGCCGTCGCCGCGCCGTTCGCCCGCTTGCCCCACGAGCCGCCCCAGCTCGCGCGCGACGTCGTAATACCGGCTCTTCTCTTCGATGCGTACCGCAGCCGCCACGCGCTGGAGCAGTTCGGCGTTGCCGGGGTCGCGCGCGCTGGCGGCGCGCGCCTCTTGGAGGCGGTGCCGCGCTTGGACCGGCTCGGGCAGACGCGTGCTGCCTAGCACCACCACCGAACCGGAGATGCGGTGCTGCTGCAGCAGCAGCTCCGCCTTCCAGTAGTCGAGTTCGAGGCGCACCGAGCGCGTGTCGTCACGGTGCAGGAAGTCGACGTCTTGATCGGCTTGGCGGTAGTTCGGATTTGCGAGGATCTGGGCAAGCCGTTGCGGAGCCTCGGGATCCTCCTCGCCGGACTTAGGCCGCTGCCACGGCAGTGGCTCGCGGCGTTCGCGCGGATGCGCGGGCTTCGGAATGCGGCGACTGCCCCGGTGTTCCCCCATCGCGCCCTCCACCAGACTGCCGGGATCGCCGGCTGATGCGGCGGTTCAGGGCGCGAAGAAGCAGCCCCTTCCTCTCTTACGGAACGTCGCAAGGAGGATGGCCGCAGGCGCAGGTCTCCTCTTCTTCGTCCGACTCTTCGCTGTCCCGGCAATAGTCGCTGCAGAACGCATTTTCATCCACTTGCGCCATGATGCGGCAAACGCATTTGGCGTGGCCACACTCCACGGTTTCCTGGCTCATCGTCGGGTCCTCCTTGGAAGGATCATGTCAAAGGGGTGTGTATGCGATGCGATGGGTGCAAGAAGAAGTGGCTCTGGCGAGGCTAGCAGGGGCCTGCGTTCCGGCGTTGAACGAGGCCCGCTGCGCCTGCCGGAGCGCTGCGCTGTATGACGCCGACGTAGCTCAGTTGGTAGAGCAGCTGATTCGTAATCAGCAGGCCGTCAGTTCGAGTCTGACCGTCGGCTCCAGCGCTTCGTGTCGGCGACCGCGCGCATCCTCAGGGTACTACGACGATACGGCCGCGAACGCTGCCGGAAGCCAGCGCTGCGTGTGCTTGAGCGGCTTCGGATAAACGGAAGACGGCGCCTACCCTCGCGTGCAGCCGTCCGGATGCCAAAAGGCGGTTGATCGTACGTGCAGCTCGCGCTAGATCGCGGATGGAAGCGTTGCTGATAGCAAACCCATGCAGCGTTAGATCGTTCGTGTACAGCGCACCAACCGGAAGAGTCGGATCAGACCCCCGCAAGCCGGACATGACGACGGCCCTGCCGCCCAAGCCAAGTAGCGGCAAACATTGCGCAACATCGTTGCGGCCGCTGGTATCCCACCACACGTCGATCGCACCGGCAGCGGCTACGCGCACCTGCGCATAGAGATCTCGCGAGTGGAAGTCTAACACGGTCTCGGCGCCGCAGCCTTTGACCCACGCATGGTCCGCCGGTGCCGCCGTTGCGATGACGCGAGCACCCATGGCGCTCGCCACCTGGACGACCGCACTGCCGACGCCGCCGCCCGCGCCTTCGACAAAGATGGTCTCGCCGGCTTGCAATCTGGCTTCGCGCTCGAGGCCGATGTGTGCTGTCGCGGCGGTATGCAGCAGCGCCGCAGCCTCTCTTACCTCGGCTCCGGCGGGCAACGCGTAAAGGCGATTCGCCGCAACCACGGCATATTCAGCGAAGGCCCCTTGACGGCCATGGTGCCCGAGACTGTTGCACCAGACACGATCGCCGGGCCTAAAGGCTGACACGCCCGGGCCAAGCTCAACCACCGTTCCGATGAGGTCGCGGCCAATGACGAAAGGAAACGGGGTATGGGTGCGATAGGCTCCTGACCGCACGAAGAGGTCGACATGGTTGACGTCGCTGGCCTCCATGCGGACCAGCACGTCCGTCGGGCCTGGGCGCGGAAGCGGGAGCTCCCCCACCTGAATGTTGTCGACGCCACCCGTTTCGCGGATAAATGCTGCGCGCATGCTGCGCGGGATCGATATGGCAGCCGTCACTGGGAGCACTCCCATGGGCGCATTGCATGTCCTGATTGATGATGGCCGGTAACGTTATCCTGCCGGGAGCGCGTGTTCTGCGTGCAGCAGTGTAACGCGTCCGGCAGTGCCGTCGACGGCGGCAAGCAGCGGCCCGGTGAAATCGAACGCGGCTCCCGCGTCGCAGCCGACGACGGCGGGGACGGAAAGGGAGCGCGCTACCTCGATGAAATGGGCGCTGGGGCCGCCGCCGACGCTGATCAGCGCAGCGGCGTTCCAGAGCAGCGGCGCGTACCCCGGAAGTGGGTACGGCACCACCAACACCCCTCTGCGCGCCGGGCGCGGGCTATCGGGCCGCGCGGCAAACCAGGCGCTGCCGGCACCGATACCCGGTGCCGCTGGCGTACCTGAGTACACGTTGCCGTTCGCCGCCACGGTTAGATAGACGAAGGGCTCCCAACCCTCGCGCGCGGCAGCCGTTCGCGATCGCGTGAGGTGCGGGCGCGCCAAGGCGCGCTCGAGGTCATTCACGCTCGTGCGCCAGACGTCGTCTATCTGCGCGAACAATCCGGCCTCCACCAGCCCTTGACCGAGGCCGCGCAGCAATGCCACGAGGCGCACGCCTTGCGTGATGTTGGGCAGGTTCCCCGCGCCCAGCGTCCGCAGCGCCGCTTCCCGCAGTCCGTCGCGCAACACCGCGAGCGCCTCGGTTGCCTTCCGCGCGCGCTCAACACCGCGGTGACCGGAGTGGTCCCAGGTAGCTGCCGTTAGCCTGGCCGCAATGGCCTGTGCCTCTGCAAAGGCATCCGCTGGATCCGCGGTGGCTACGGGCGTCACCGCGGCAGGCGCGGGAAAGTCGGCCGCTCCCACTGCCCACGGGAGCACCAACGCATCGCCGAGCGGGCCACCGTACTGTGTTGCCAGACGAGCGATGCGCACCGCTACCGGCACGGCGAACGCGGGCGCGGATGCCGGGGTCTCGTTCCGGCGTTCCAACTTCGGAAGCGGTGCCGCAGGACGCGCTTGCAGGAGCAGTACGCCTCGCTCAGGCGCCCAGCCCCATTCGATCAAGTCGTCCTCGAAGGCAGCGTGTACTGCGTGCGCGATGCTCGCGACTTCCCGGAAGATCGACGCGTCCACATCGGCCAACTCGGCGGGTGCCTGTACGGCACCGTCGGCCGTCACGACCACGCGGTATCCCGGCACCCAGCCGCCGAGGAGGTTCGCGGGCGAGCCGCGCGTCACCGTGACGATCGTGGTGCCGGCGCCGGCGAGCGCCGCCACTCCGGCTACGGCAAAGGATGCGGCGGGTTGGATCAGCACAGCTAGGCGCTGTCCTGCGGGGGTGATGCCGAGCTCCTCGCAGCGCTCGATGACGTCGCGCGAGAAGGCCGAGGCCCAGCAGCCGCGGATCGCCGTCCCAAGATCTGCCGGCGCCACGCCTACGTATGACGTGTAGGCCCCGGCCCACGCGGCATCGAGTTCTAGAGCGCTCGACGAGCGCACCACGAGCGACGCTCCCAAAGGCTGCGTCGCTGCATGCAATTCCATCATCAGGGCGGGATCCAACTCTGCGCCCATGATGGCGAGCCTGGCTCCACCGCTGCCGCGTGTAACGGCCGCCGCCGCGCCGAGTGCCAGCGCGCCCTCCGCCTCGCAGGCCGGGATCACCACACCCTGCAACGCGGGCAACCCGAGTCTGCGCGCCTGCGCTAGACGTGCAGCCTTGGCTCCGACGGTGTCGGACGCCGGCACCTCCACCGCATCGTCCAACACAACGACCCGGCGCGTGACTTGGCCGCGAGGACGGGGAGAAGCCACGTGCTCTAGCCGCAGACGGTGATCTCTTTGACTGGGAACGTGGAGATCAGCTCGGTGCGGTCTTCGTGAACGATGAGCATCTCCTCGAGACGGACGCCGAAGTCGTGGACCTTGCCGTGTTGCGTCTCCAGCGCAAAGACCATTCCAGGCTCGATGACCTGAGGAAAGTCCAACGACCAGATGCGTGAGATCACCGGCATGTCGTATTGCGCCAAGCCCAAGCCATGACCCCAGAGATTCGCCGCGGCCTGATCCTCGTCTTCGTAGCCCCAGGTCTCCTGGGCGGAAGGCCACTTGGAGGCGATGTCGCGCGTGGTCGCGCCGGCTTTGACGGCGCCGATGGCGTCGTAGAGCCACTTGTAGGCGAGATCATAGTAGCGCTTGTGCTCGTCGGTAGGCTTCCCGCCCACGCAGTACGTGCGGTAGTAGCACGACTTGAAGCCGTTCCACGTGAGAGCGGCTAGATCGATGATCACCAACTCGCCTGGCCGGATGATGCGGTCGGAGAAGTTGCGCCAGTTCGGCCACGCGTTGGGACCGGAGGAGACGATGACGTCCTCCACGTCTTCCATGCCCGGAATGTTGTAGAGGTACTGCATCCCAAACGCCGTGACTTGATTCTCGGTCAGGCCGGGTTTGAGCATCTTGGAGAATTCGTAGTGCAGCGCATCGCCGATGGCGCCGACGATACGCATCGCTTCGTGCTCGTCCTTATTCTTGACGGCGCGCGCCTGCATCATCGGCGTCATCCCGTCGGTCCACTTGATCCCGGCCTTCTCAAAGGCTCTAATCATGTTGATGTCGATGAAGTCGACGCCCAGGGGCTGGTCTTTTACACCCGCTTCCTCCAGTGCGTCGAGCAGCGCCTTGACGAACTTGTCGACTTGCGTGGCCGAGGCGGGACCGGCGGCCCCTTTGATCCAGGCAAACGAGTGCCGGATGTTCTCCGGCTTGAGCCAGGGAGAGTGACGTGCCACGTGGATGCCGATGTCGCCCTGCTCGAAGAGGATCGGCTCTTTGCCCTCCACCAGGACCGCATAACGCAGTCCCGGCTTGAGGCGATTCCAGCCCGGGGTGAGCGTCGAGGTGATGTACCTGACGTTCTCGTCGTACATGCACAGCATGGCGCCTAGGCCATGGGTGCGCATGGCCGCACGCGCGCGCTCCAAGCGGTGCTCGCGCATGCGCTGCCAGTTGATCCGCTCTTGCCAATCGGTACCGACACTACCGAACGAAGCCATGGTATATGCTCCTCAATCGAGCTGCGGATACCCGACACCTTATTTATCTTTCGATAAAACAACATGCCGGCTGATCTGTCAAGAGTGGGCCTATGTCCGCTGCCGGCAACGCGAGGGAGCCGCGTTTTCTCGTCGCGAAGCCGTGGGCGTGAGCAAAGGAGCGTCGACCCGTCCCAAGAGCCGCCAACCAGGCACGGCCGCGCGTAAAGCCCCGGGTGCGCAGCCCAAGCCCAAGCGCCTGCCGCCGGACGAGCGTGAGCGTCTGATCGTGCGTGAGGCCGTGGCATTCTTTGCCGCGCGCGGCTTCGAGGGTCAGACCCGGGAGCTGGCGAGACGCTTAGGGATAACCCAGCCGTTGCTCTACCGGTACTTCCCGAGCAAGGAGGCACTCCTCGACCGGGTCTATCAAGAGGTGTACCTCAACCGCTGGAATCCACATTGGGAGGATATCCTCGAGGACCGTACGCGCCCGCTGGAGGATCGCATCGTCGAGTTCTACAGCGACTATGCGCGTGCGGTACTGACGTACGAGTGGATCCGGATCTTCATGTTCTCGGGCCTGCGCGGTATGGATCTCAACGGGCGCTACCTCACCGTGGTCCGCGACCGCATCTTCGCGCGCGTCATCCGTGAGATCCGGTTCGAAAACGCGCTGCCCTCACCCGCGGAGGTACCGATCAGCGAGGCGGAGTTCGAGCTAGTCTGGTCATTGCATGCCAGCATATTCTATATCGGGATCCGGAAATGGATCTATGGCCTTACCATCCCTGACGACGTCTCGGCGGTGGTCGTGGCGTTGACGACGGCATTCATCGAGGGCGTCCCGGCCGTCGTGGCACGGCTCACCGGCGCGACCGCTACGCCGCGCGCGAGGGCGGCGGCACGGCGCCGTACCCCTTGACAAGCGTCTGGACTTCATGTTTTATCGAAAGATAAATAACTGAATCGCAGGTGGTCATCCTCGCTGACGTGGACGCTGAAGAACACGAGCGCTTGAATCGAGGAGGCTGGACGTGCACCATTCGCAACGCTCTCGGGCCACTCTGGTACGATCGTTCTCACTCGCGGCCGTCTTAGCGGCCAGTGTAGCGCTGGCCGGGACGACGCCGGCGCTTGCCGCCGACCAGGCCCCGCTCAAGGTTGGCTTCATCTCATCGTTGAGCGGCTACTTCGCCGCTCCCGGCAAGTACATGGAGGAGGGCCTCAAGCTCTACCTCCAGGAGCACGACTACACGATCGCCGGACGCAAGATCGTGCTCGACATCGCGGACGACCAAGGGAACCCCGCGGTTGGCCTCACCCAGTTGCGCAGGCTCGTCGAACAAGATCACGTCGACGTGATCTTCGGCCCGCTCTCGGCCGCAGTAGGCTCGGCCATGGCGACCTATCTCGACGCCCACAAGATGCCCGCGGTTTATCCGATCGTCTCCTCCGATGACCTCACCCAGCGCACGCCGGCGGCATATGTCGTGCGAACGGGCTGGACGAGCAGTCAGACCACACAGCCGCTTGGCGACTATGCCTACAAGACGTTGAAATATCGCAAGGTAGCGACGATCGGATACGATTTCTCGTTCGGTTGGGAGAGCATCGGAGGCGCGGTCGCCACGTTCCAAGACGATGGCGGCAAGGTCGTCAAGCAGATCTGGACGCCGCTGTCCACGACCGACTTCTCACCGTATCTCTCGGAACTCCCTCGTGACGTCGATGCGGTCTTCTGTAGCTATTCGGGCTCGCAGGCCGTCAACTTCATGAAACAGTACAAGGCCTTCGGCCTGAAGATACCGTTGGTCTGTCAGGGTAACAGCACCGACGAGAGCACGCTCCAAGCCACCGGATCGGCTGCCCTTGGCACCGTCACGGCCTTGCAGTACAGTGCCGCGCTCGACACGACCACGAACAAGAAGTTCGTCGCCGCGTACACCAAGGCGTACGGACATGGGCCTTCATACTACGGCGAGGGCACCTACGTCGGGGCGATGGTGTTGGCCGGCGGAATCGAGGCGCTGCACGGCAACGTCTCGGATCCCGCCGCCTTCGTGAAGGCGCTGCGCAGCGTCAATCTCACCAATGCACCGCGTGGTTCCGTGACCTTTGATGCCTACGGTAATCCGGTGGAAAACGTCTACATTCGCAAGGTCGAAGACGTTGGCGGCCAGCTCGCGAACGTCGTGATCAAGATCGATCGCAACGTGTCGCAGTTCTGGACGTACGACCCCGCCGCGTTCTTACGGCACCCGGTGTATTCGCGCAATTATCCGCCTTGCAACGATTGTAAGTAGCGGAGGCAGCGATGCGCGCGATGGTACTGGAGTCGTTCGGCGCGCCGCTGCAGTTGCGTGAGTTGCCGGACCCGGTGCCGGGTCCCGGCGAGGCGCTCGTACGGGTGCAGGCGTGCGGAGTCTGCGCCAGCGATCTCAAGCTCGTCTCGGGCGCGCTGGCTGGGACGCCGTTGCCGCACGTGCCCGGTCACGAGATCGCGGGCGTGGTGGCGGCGTTGGGCCCGGGCGTGTCGTCTCCCAGAGTGGGCGAACGCGTGGCGTGTTATTTCTATCTCTCGTGCGGCCAGTGCCGCAACTGCCGCGCGGGCCGCGGAACCGTATGCTTGGCATCGGCTGGACGCATCGGATTCGAGCTGGACGGTGGCCTAGCGGAGCTGGTGCGCGTGCCGGCGGCGTTGTGTCTCCCCGTGCCCGAGGCCGTTATCCCGGAGGCGGCCGCCGTCGCCATGGATGCGATCGCCACGCCGTACCACGCTCTCGTGACGCGCGGCCGCCTCGCCGCCGCGGAGACGGTCGCCATCGTGGGCGTGGGTGGCCTAGGTCTTCATGGCGTCGAGCTCGCGCACTGCGCCGGTGCGCAGGTGATCGCCATCGACGTCGCCGAGGAGCGGCTCGCGCTGGCGCGCGAGTTGGGAGCCGACCTGACCGTGCGCGCCGGCTCCGCGCAGTGGCCGGCTCCTAGTCTCGTCGCCGATCTCGTGCTCGACACGGCGGTTAGCTCGCAGACGCTCGCGGGAGACCTGGCCCTGCTGCGCCCAGGGGGGCGTCTGGTGCTGGTTGGCTACAAGCCCGGATTGACGGCCGGCTGGGACACGGCTGCGCTGGTGCTGAACGAGATCACCGTGTTGCCTGCCCGCGCCGCGGGGCGCGACGAATGCGAGCGCGTGCTCGACCTGCTGGCGCGCAGGTGCATCCGCGCCGTGATCGATCGGCGGTATGAGCTCCAAGCCGCCAATCAGGCCTTCGAAGCATTACGCGGCGGCGCGCTCAACGGCCGCGCGGTCGTGGCAGCCTAGCCGTGGGGAATTGGAGTGAGCTCGGCTGCGACCTCTTCCCAGCGCATAACCCGCCCGAGGCAGATCTGCATCAGCTTCAAGGCCATGGCATGGGCTTCGGGACCGTCCATCGTCTCCACGCATTCCTCGAGCAGCACCAGCTCGAGGTCGCGGTTCACGATCTCGAAGGCATTGCACAACACGCAGCTGTTCGTGTTGATGCCGGCCAACAGCACCGTGCGCGCTCCGTAGTCGCGCAGCACGAACTCGAGATCGGTATGCAAGAAGGCGCTATAGCGCTTCTTCGTGTTTACGACGGCGTCGCCGGGCCGGTACAACGCCGGGATGATCTGCGTGCCGGGCGAGTGCTCCAGATTGTGCTCCGCACTACGCGCTCGCGTGCCCGAGCGCTTGGAGGCCCAGAAGGGGTTGCTCTCGGCCTCGGACGAGCCCCGGTAAACGGTGACCACGTGCACCACGGGTATTCCGGCAGCCCTCGCACGGTCGAAGATGCGCGCGCTGCGCTCGACGACGGCGCGGGCACGCTCGGCAGCCACGGGCATCGTGGCAACGGCCGGGTCCAGATGACCTCGGTGCATATCGATCGCGACGAGAACCGGGCGTTCGAGCTTGCGTTCAATCGCGGCCATGACAGCCGGCGCCTACGACGTGATGTATGAGGATTCCTAGCGATGCGGTGTCTTGACGTTCATGCTCATCTCATTCCCGAGTCGGTCGTCGATCGGCTCCTGAAGGAGGGTGCCGCGCATACCAATCAGGCCGGCACGCTGATCTCCCTCCCGCCGTCGATCAGCGGCGTGCGCGAAGCCGTGGCAACGCCGTTCACGCGGGAGCTGCGCGACATCGAGGTGCGTCTCGCCGCCAACGACGAATACGGCATCGACCGTCAAATCATCTCGGTGCCGCCGTTCTATTTCGGCTATCGGCAGAGTCCCGAGGCCGGCCGTGCGTATGCGCGCGCCGCCAACGACGATCTAGCCAAGGCCGTAGCCGCCCACGCCGACCGTTTCTTTGCGTTCGCGACGGTGCCACTGCAGGATCCGCCGGGCGCTGTGCGCGAGTTGGAGCGTTGCCTGGGCGAACTTGGTTTCGTGGGCGTGGAGATTGGCTCGAATATCGCCGGCACCGAGCTGGACGATCCTTCGCTCGAGCCGTTCTGGGCCGCCTGCGCGCGCCTGGGCGCGCTCATCTTCATCCATCCGCATCACGTGGTGGGCGGTGACCGGCTCGGCGCCTATTACCTCTCGAACTTCTTTGGCAACCCCAGCGACACGGCTTTGGGCGCGGCGCGGCTGATCTTCGGCGGCGTGCTGGAGCGCCACGACCTCAAGATCGTGCTGGCTCATGCCGGCGGCGCGCTGCCGCAGTTGATCGGACGCTTCGATCACGGCTGGAGCGTGCGCCCGGAAGCCAAATCGCTGCCGCTGCCGCCGAGCACGTACTTCAAGCGGTTGTACTTCGACACGATCGCTCACGACGACGTCATTCTCACGGATTTGATCCACCGGGTTGGCGCCGGACACGTGGTCGTCGGCACGGATGCACCGTATGACATGGGCATCCCGGACCCGCGCGCGCTGCTGACCCGGCTGCCGCTCGACGAGCGCGAGCATGCGGCGATCCTGGGGGGCAATCTCGCGGCGTTGCTGCGTCTCGAGACGGCGCGCAAAGGATAGGGTAGTCATGGAGATCGCAGGAGAGCTCGAGGTTCACCAGCATTTCATCGACGGGGCGCCCTCGCCCGGTGCGGGTGGCAGGACGTACGATCTCGTCGATCCAGCAACGGGCGAGGCCGCCGGAAGGGCCGCTCGCGGCGATGCCGACGACGTCGCCCGCGCCATCGCCGCGGCGCGTCGCGCGTTCCAGGATGGGCGTTGGTCGGGATTGGGAGTGGCGCGGCGCGCGCGCATACTCAATGCCTTCGCGGACGCCATCGAAGCGGCGCTTCCGCACTTGAGCGACGTGGAGACGCGCTATACCGGCCGCCCCATCCGCGAGATGCGCGCGCAGCTCTCGCGTCTACCGGAGTGGTACCGCTACTTTGCAGCGGTCGCGCGCTCGCGGGATGATACCGTCACGCCGTTCGAAGGCCCCTACCACAACTATGCGCGGCGCGTGCCCATTGGCGTGGTCGCGCAAGTGACGCCGTGGAACCACCCGCTGCTGATCCTCGCCAAGAAGCTGGCACCAGCCTTGGCGGCCGGTAACTGCGTGGTCATCAAACCCTCGGAGTTCACCCCGGTCACCACGCTGATGCTCGCGCAGATCGCGAAGGATGCCGGCGTGCCCGACGGCGTGATGAACGTGGTGACGGGCTATGGCTCCGAAGCGGGAGCCGCGCTCACGCACTCCAAAGGCATCGACAAGATTGACCTCACCGGCGGAACGGAGACCGGGCGTGCCGTGGCTCAGGCCGCGGGTGCCAACCTCATCCTGTGCTCGTGCGAGTTGGGTGGCAAGGCGCCCATGCTCGTCCTGCCCGGCGCCGATCTCGACGCGGCGGCCGCGGGCGCGGTATTCGCCGCATTCATTGCCGCCGGCCAGACCTGCATCGCGGGTACGCGCATCCTCGTGCAGGAGCGGATGATCGAGCCCTTCCTGCAGCGCTTCCTTCCACGTGTGCGGTCGCTGCGTCTGGGTCTGCCGCAAGCGCTGGAGACGCAGTTGGGTCCGCTGGTAGCGGAGCGCCAACTGGCGCGCACGCAGGAGTACGTGGGGATCGCCATTGCTGAGGGCGCCACGGTTGCCTGCGGCGGCAAACGCCCCGACGATCCGGTGCTGGCAGGCGGCTTCTTCTACGAACCGACCGTGCTGACCGGGGTCACCAACGACATGCGCGTGGCGCAGGACGAGATCTTTGGGCCGGTGACGTGCGTGATCGGGTACCGCGATGAAGATCATGCCGTATCCATCGCCAACGACATTCGCTACGGTTTGGGTGCCTCGGTGTGGACCTCCGATGCCGCCCAGGGCATGCGCGTCGCCCATCGTCTGGAGTGCGGCATCGTGTGGATCAACGATCATCACCGCATCGATCCGTCTTCGGTGTGGGGCGGCTTCAAAGCGTCGGGGATCGGTCACGAGAACGGCCACGAGGCGTATCGCGAGTACACCAAGATACAGAGCATCGTCGTCAATCTCGGCGCGCCGCCCGACTGGTACGGCACGACCGACGTCGTTCGCTTGAGCTGACGTCCGGCGAACGCTAAGGAGTTCGATGATGCAAGAGACGAGCACGCTGCGCGCCGGTATGCGTATCGACTGGGACGTTCCCATCACGATGGACGACGGCATCGTATTGCGTGCCGACGTGTTCCGGCCGGCTGCCGCCGGACGCTACCCGGTCATCCTTTCCTATGGACCCTACGGGAAGTGGCTCATCTTCCAAGACGGTTACGCGACTGCTTGGGAGAAGATGGTCACCAACTATCCCGATGTTGCCATGGGTTCGAGCAATCGTTATCAGAGCTGGGAGATCGCCGATCCCGAGAAGTGGGTGCCGGACGGGTATGCGTGTCTGCGAATAGATTCGCGCGGCGCCGGACGCTCGCCGGGCTTTCTCGAATGCTGGTCGCCGCGTGAGACGCAAGATCTCCATGACTGCGTCGAGTGGGCCGCGGCCCAGGCCTGGAGCAACGGAAAAGTCGGGATCAGCGGCATCTCGTACTACGCGATGAATCAGTGGCAGGTGGCGTCGAATGCGCCGCCGCACCTGGCCGCGCTGTGCGCGTGGGAAGGGGCGGCCGATTTCTACCGCGACCTGGGACACCACGGTGGTATCTTTTGCACGTTCTCACCCAACTGGTACGACATGCAGGTCAAGTCCGTGCAGCATGGCCTGGGGACGCGCGGTTACCGCAGCGGCATGACCGGAGATTGGGTCTCCGGTCCGGCGACGCTGACTTCCGAGGAGCTTGCGGCAAGCCGTTCCGACTTAGGCGGTGACATGCGCAGCCACGTGCTGGACGACGATTACTGGCACGCGCGCTCCGCGGATTGGTCGAAGGTGACCGTGCCGTTCCTCTCCGCGGGGAACTGGGGCGGCCAAGGGCTGCATCCGCGCGGCAACACCGAGGCGTTCATGCGGGCGGCCTCGTCGCAGAAGTGGCTCGAGATGCATGGTGGTGAGCACTGGACGTCGTTTTACACCGACTACGGCATCGCGCTCCAGAAGCGCTTCTTCGGCCATTTCCTCAAAGGCGAAGACAACGGCTGGAGCGCGCAACCGCGTGTTGTGCTGAACGTGCGTCACGTCGATCGCTTCGTGGAGCGGGCCGAGGAAGACTGGCCGATCCCGCGCACGCAGTGGCAGCGCCTCTATCTGCGGCCGGATGCGTTGGCGCTGCAGGCGCAGCCGCCCGCTGAAGGCTCCACGGTCTCGTTCGACGCTCTTGGCGACGGCGTCACGTTTCTAACCACGCCGTTCGAGTCGGAGACGGAAATCACGGGGCCGCTGGCGGCGAAGCTCTGGGTCTCCTCTTCCACCGTGGACGCCGATCTGTTTCTGGTGGTGCGCGTCTTTGCTCCCGATCTCACGGAAGTGGTCTTTCAAGGTGCGCTCGATCCGCATACTCCGGTGGCCCAAGGTTGGCTGCGTGCTTCGCATCGTAAGCTCGACCCGCTCCTCTCGCTGCCCTACCGCCCTTATCACGCGCACGACGAACTGCAGCCACTCACACCCGGCGAGAGCGTGGAAGTCGACGTCGAGATCTGGCCTACCAGTATCGTGATACTGGCAGGCTGCCGGCTGGGCCTCAGCGTGCGCGGGCGCGACTACGTGTATTCCGGCGGCAGCGGCGGTAGGCTCTCCAACATGAAGAACGAGTTCACCGGCGTGGGCCCGTTCTTGCACGACGATGCACTCAACCGTCCCGCTGCCGTGTTCGGCGGAACGACGACGCTGCACGTGACTGCGGGGCACGCAGCCTACCTGCTGCTGCCGGTGATTCCAACGCGCTGAGTGCGGCGGTGCGCGCCGGTCGCTGCCGTTACACGCCCAGGTAGTCGGCGCGCACGCGCTCGTTCTGTGCCAGGTCGCCGGGGGGACCGTGATAGACCACGGTCCCCTTGCTGATGACGTAGGTGGTATCGGCCATGGCGAGCGCCAGCGGCAAGTTCTGCTCCACCAGCAGCACGGCGATGCCGGTGGCCTTGAGCTCCGCGAGTTTCTCGTGGATCACGCGCACGATCATCGGCGCCAAGCCTTCGGACGGTTCGTCCATGAGCAAGAGTGTGGGGTTGGACATCAGGGCACGCCCCACGGCCACCATCTGCTGTTCGCCGCCACTGAGCTGCGAACCGAAGTGCTGGCTGCGCTCCTTCAGCCGAGGCATGAAGTCGTACACCGTTTCCAGGTTCCAGCGATTGCCGTTGGCTGCACGGGCCCCGATCAGCAGGTTCTCCTCGACGGTGAGTGAGGGGAAGACACGCCGGCCCTGCGGCACCAAACCGATTCCGCGTTGCGCGATGAGGTATGAAGGCAAGCGCTGGATCTCGCTATCGCGGAAGCGTACCGTGCCTCTTGCCGGCGGACTGAAGCCGATGATCGAGCGAATGGTCGTGGTCTTGCCTACGCCGTTGCGGCCCAGCAGCGCAGTCACGGTGCCCTGTTCGACTTGCAGTGAGACACCCTGGAGGATGTGCTTGTCGCCGTAGTAGGTGTGGATGTCCTGGACCTCGAGGAGCGGCGAGCTCACAGCTTCCCTCCAAGGTAGATCTCCTGGACCACCGGGTTGCCATGGATACTCTCCACCGATTCCTCCGCCACCACTCGTCCGTAGTGCAGGACCGTGATGCGCTCCACCACGTTGAAGACGACGCTGAGATCGTGCTCGATCAGGATCATCGCCACGTCGCGGTGATACGCGCGCAGCATGTCCGTGACCAGCACGGCATCCGCGGCGGAAAGGCCCGCCGTGGGTTCGTCGAGCAGCAGCAGCTTGGGGCGTTGTGCCAGTGCCATCAGGATCTCGACTTGGCGTTGCTCGCCGTGCCCCAGCGCCCGCACCAGCCAGTCCGCGCAATGGTCGAGTTGCACCTGCCGCAGCAGACGCAACGCCTCCTCGCGGAAGCCGCGATAGTGCGTTCGAGGCACGAAGCATTGGAAAGGCGTCGACGTAAGCGCCTGCAGGGAGAGCACCAAGTTCTCCACCACGGTCAAGCCGGGCAGCAAGGTGGTGGTTTGGAACGTGCGGGCTAGGCCGAGCCTGGCCCGGGCGTGCGGCGGCAGACGCGTGATCTCGCGTCCGTACAAGTGCACGTTTCCGGACGTGGGTGCAAGCTCGCCGGCGATCACGTTGAAAAGCGTGGTCTTGCCTGCGCCGTTGGGACCGATGATCCCGCGCCGCTCGCCATGACGCACGCAGAGTGCGACGTCGTCGAGCACGTGCAGGTTGCCGAAGCGCTTGGAGACGCCGCTGAGCTGCAGGCAAACCTCTATGCTAGACCTGGGATCAGGCACGGCAGCCACGCTCATCGCTCTGGTCCTTCGCGCGGATTGAGTGCGGCGCTCGGCATGCTGCCGGCAGCCGGCGCCAAGGCGTGCCGGCTGCGCGCGCGTGCAGCCAGTTGTTTGACCAGGCCCACGATGCCATCCGGCGCGTACATGACCGTCACGACGTAGACGGCTCCTAAGATGAGCACCCAGCGCTGGGTGATGTCGCTCAAGGCATTGCTGAGGAACACCAGGATGCCGGCTCCCAGCAGTGGGCCGATCAGCGTGCCCGTGCCGCCCAGGATCACCATGATGAGTATCTGGACCGTGGTGTCGAGACTTAGGCTGCCCGGCCCCACGAACTCGTTGTAGTAGGCGAAGAGTACGCCCGCCACCGCTGCGAACATCGCCGCGACGATCAGCGCCAAATACCGGAAGAGCCAGACGTTGTAGCCCAGAGCCGCCATGCGCCGCGGGCGCTCTCTTGCTCCCACCAGCACCAGACCGAACGGCGAGCGCACGATGAGTGTCAGCAAGGTGAGGCAGACGATCAGCGCGGTTAGGGAGAGGTAGTAGAAGCCGGCGTTGCCGGTGGTGTGGAACGGCCCCACGTCCACGCGCAGAAAACCCGTGATGCCGTTGTCGCCGCCGCTCATGGAAACCCATTGGTAAGCCAGTCCCCAAATGATCTCGTTGAGCGCCAGGGTGATGATGATAAAGCCCACGTCCTCGGCGCGCAGGGCGAGTGCGGCGAAGGCCGCGGCCGTGACCGCCGCCACCAGGATGGCGATCAGCAACGTCAGCCAGAAGTCCGTGAAATGGTAGCGCGTGGCGGCGATCGCTACCACGTAGGCTCCGATCCCGAAGAATGCCGCCTGCATGAAGCTGACGAGGCCGGTGAAGCCGACCAGTAAGTCGAGGCTCATGGCCAGGATGCCGTAGATCCACGTTTGAGTGAGCAGCGAGACGTAGAATGCCGGCAGCCCCAAACGTGGAATGGCGATCGCCAACAGCAGCAGGGCGCCGATGATCGCGACGTTGCTCCAAGGCCGGCCGGTCAAGTCTTCCTCCCAAACAGACCTTGCGGGCGGATCGCCATGATGATGGCCACCGGCAAGAAGATGGTGAAGTAGGAGAGCTCGGGGAAGAGTGCCCGGCCAAACGTGTTGACCAGCCCGATGAGCATGCTGGCGATAAACGCGCCCTCCAGGCTTCCCATGCCGCCGATGATCACGATGGCAAAAGCCAACGGCAGCAACTCGCCGTCTAGCCCTGGATACGCGCTGGTGATGGGGCCGCCCAAATAGCCGCCGAGCCCGGCCAGAAACGCACCCAGTGCGAAAACGAAATAGAAGGCGCGGTTGACGTTGATGCCCAGGCCGCGGGTCATCTCCTCGTCGTCGACGGCGGCACGGATGATGGCGCCGAACTTCGTTCTCCGCTGAAAGAGGAGCAGGCCCGCGGCGATGACCGTGCTGACCACGACGAGCGCCAGCCAGTACTCGGGGAAGACGAGGTTGCCGAAATGGATCGACGCGGCAAAGACTTTCGGCGGGGCGATCGACTGCGGATCGCCTCCCCAGATCGCTAGCGAGCCGTCGTCGATGATCAGTGCGAAGCCCAGGGAGAGCAAGAGCGCCGTCAGCGGATTGGCATGATAGCGATGGAGGAAGATGCCGTAGATCGCCAGGCCCACGACCGTCGCCACGATGCCGCCGGCTAGTCCGGAGACCCAGAAGTTCACGCCGTGAAGCCCGAGCGAGAGCCCGACGTAGGCTCCCAGCAGATAGAATGCCGTCTGCGCGAGGTTGATGATCCGCATCAGGCCGAAAATCAGCGTGAAGCCAGCCGCGATGAGGAACAGGAGACTGCCGTGCGCAAGCCCGCCGAGGACGTTTTGCAGGTAGAATGCGTTGCCCAAGACTCTGCCGCTCCCGTGTTAGGATGACGCCGACCCGAACGCCTCCGGGTTGACGAGGTGGGGTGGGCGCTCGCCCCGCAGGAAGGCCGTCACGTTGTCGACGATGGCGGCAGCGATCGCCTCGCGTGTCTCGAGCGTCGCGCTGCCCACGTGCGGCGTCAGCACGACGTTGTCGAGGCCGAGCAGGCCGGCGTGGACTTCGGGCTCGCGTTCGTAGACATCCAGTGCCGCGCCGGCGATGCTGCGCGTGCGTAGCGCCTCCACCAGCGCCGCCTCGTCAACGATGGGTCCGCGGGCGGTGTTGACCACGTAGGAAGTCGGCTGCATGAGGGCGAGTTGCGCGGGGCCGATCAAGTGATGCGTGCCGGGATGGTAGCTTGCGTGCAGCGAGACGAAATCGCTCTCGCGCAGCAACGCCTCGAGAGCGCGGTATTCGACCTGCAGTTCGGTCTCCTCGGAGGGCGCAAGCGCCTGGCGTTTGTTGTAGAGGACGCGCATCCCAAAGCCGTGTGCCCGGCGCGCCACCGCGCGCCCGATGTCGCCGAAACCCACGATGCCGATGGTCTTGCCCGCCACCATGCGCCCCGCGAAGTGGAGCGATTGCGAGCCGGGGAATGTGCCCGCGCGGATGCCGCGGTCGGCTTCCGGTATGCGTCGCGCCACGGCCATGAGAATCGCCCAATGGAGGTCGGCCGTGGCTTCGGTCACGATGCTGGGGATCGTGGTGACGGCAATGCCGCGAGCGGTGGCGCGGGCGACGTCGATATTCGCGGGGTGGATGGCTCCGTTGGCGATGAGGCGCAGGCTAGTACCGGCGTCCACCACCTCGGCATCGATCCGGTCGTGCAGCAGGCAGCAGAGCACGTCGGCGCGTGCCGCCTCCTGCAGCAGCCGATCGCGTGGGAGGATCCGGCTGGAGTCGGGGTTGACGGCAACCTCGACTCCAGGGAGGGCGCGCAGGCGCCGGAGTGGAGCCTCGACGACCGGCTGCGTGACGAAGATGCGCATGGGGCCTCTTAGGGCGCCTTGACGCCTTGGAACGTCGGCGAATAGACAGGCTGCTTGAGATACTCCTGCGGCGCCAGGTTCCAGAACTGCGAGACGTTCGGATAGGCCTTGACCACGACGTTCCAGGTCTTGCCGTACTTCGCTAGCGGACCGCTCACGGTCTCCACGCGCCGCACGTAGACGTTCTCGACGGGGTTGTTGTACGTATCCAGTTTCATCGGACCGAACGCCGAATCCGCGAGACGTACCGAGCGCACGGCGGCGAGAAAGGCGTCGGTGTCCTCGACGTTTCCGTGCACCTTGAGCATCGCGCTGTCGATCCACTGCGCCGCCGTGAAGAAGGCTGCCGCCATGTACGATGGCAGCTTGCCCGTCTTGGCCGCGAAGTTCGTGTCGAACTCTTGGGTGGCAGCGGCATCGCGGCCCTCGGCGAAGTGGCCGAAGCTGACGATCCCGTCAACCACGTCCGCCGGCAGCGTGCGGATGTTCGACTGATCGGTGGTAGTCTCGTTGGCGATCAGCGGAATCTTGTCTTTGAGTCCGAACGCGTGCCACTGCTGCAGGAAGTGCACGGCATCAGCGCCCACCATCTCGACGAAAACGGCGTCCGGCTTCGCCGCCTCGATCTGTGAGAGGTAGGGACTGTAGTCGGTGTTTCCCAGCGGAGCCCAGATCTGCTTGAGTACTTTGCCGCCTCTAGCGGTGAAGGTCTGGTTGAAACCGCCGACGTTCTCATAGCCGAAGGCATAGGCATCGGCGATGGTCACCACCGTGCGATAGCCCTTGTCGTAGGCCCAATCGCCGGCCGGATGCGTGGGCTGGCTGCTGGTCCAGCCGGCCACGCGGATCACGTAGGGATTGGCTTTGCGCTGCGTCAAGTCGTCCGCGGAGACCGTCGGCTCCAGGAACGGAATCTTGTGCTGAATGGCGTACGGCGCCACCGCCAGGCCCTCGTTGGCCAGGTAAGGTCCAACGATCATCTGGACGTGGTCCTGCTCCACGGCTTGCCGCGCCACGGTGAGCGCACGCGCCGGATTCGAGCCGGTATCGTAGAAGGTGGACTCGATCCTGCGCCCATCCACACGCTCGCCGTGCTCCGCCCAGTAGAGCTTCCAGGCGGTGACCATGTCGTGACCGGCGGCGGCGGCGGTGCCCGACTCTGAAGCCAGGACACCGATGCGGATCGGGGGCTGCTCCGCGCCGCGCGCGGAGGGCGCGGTCAGCGCGAGTACGGCGGCGCAGACGGAAACGTACGCGGCGGTGCGGTGATGACGAAGAAAAACGAAAACCCGTCTCATGCGGTCCTCCCAGCGTGCAAGCCTGCACAGGCGAGTAGCAATCAGCGGCCTCGGATATCGTCCCGCCTTTATTGTTCGATTGATAAATACCGGAGTCCCTGCGCGCCCTTTCAGCCGCGCTGCGAGCGATACCAGTCCAGGATCTGCCCCGCCTTCATGAAGGTAACCCCCGCGTGCCCGGCCATGTACGCCAGCAGCCGCTCGAGACTCGCGATGCGGTGCGGCACGCCGCTGACGTACGGATGGATGGCAATGGACATGACGCGTACGTTCTCGGCGCTCTCCTGGTAGAGCCAGTCGAACTGGCGGCGCCCGCGCTCGTAGAGCTCGTCAGATGCATGGCGATCCATCACGTAGATGACGATGTCGTTCATTTCGAGCGGGTACGGCACGGCCACCAGCGGGCCGTGCTGGGTGGCGATATCCACGGGCTGGTCGTCCATCGGGCCCCAGTCGCAGACATATTCGAGGCCTTCGGCTGCGAGATGATCCGGGGTATCGAACGTCTCGCCCAAGCCCGGGCCCAACCAGCCCCGCGGGCGCTGTCCCGTCTTCTCTTGGATGATGTCCAGCGTCGCGCGGATCGTCGCGCGCTCGTCTGGCTCCAGCATCAGCGGCCGCTGATAGATACCGTGCCCCATCATCTCCCAATCCGCGCCGACGCAGGCCTGCACGATTTGCGGATAGACGTTGCAGACGTTGGCGTTGATGCTCAGCGTGCACTTGACGCCGTGCGCGTTCAAGATGTCGAGGAAGCGCCAGAAGCCTACCCGCATGCCGTATTCGCCCCAGGCCCAGTTCGGCACGTCGGGGACGTAGGCGCCGCCTTGCGGCGGTGAGATAGCCGTGCGCGGCATGGGCTGATCGAAGCGCCATTCCTCGACGTTGACGATGACGTGAACGATGATCCGCGTACCCGCGGGCGGTTGTAGCCGCGGGCGCTCGACGATCGGCGAATATATGGTGCGGAGTATCGGAGCGGACACGTTTCACCTCTAGTTCAGGCGCTTCGCCGTACCATCGGCCGCGTACCAATCGACGGTACGCCCTGTCGTGTTTACGGTCACGACGCGTGGCTCGGTAAAATGATCGAACGATTCACTACCCGTCTCCCGGCCCACCCCACTCTCCTTGAAGCCGCCCCAAGGGGAGGCAGGGTCGAGACGGTGGTGATCGTTGATCCACACCATGCCGAACAGGAGCTTGTTTGCGACGCGGTGTGCGCGCGCCACGTCGTTCGTCCAGAGGGAGGCGCCCAGACCGAAGCGCGTTCCGTTGGCGATGCGCAGCGCCTCTGCCTCATCCTCGAACGGAATGACGACCGTGACGGGACCGAAGATCTCGTCTTGCGCGATCTCTGAGTGCGGGTCCACGTCGTACAGCACGGTTGGCTCCAGAAAGAAGCCGCCGTCCGGCACGCCTGACGGGATGCCGCCGCCCGTGAGCACCTGCGCGCCGTCGCGCTTGGCGCGCTCCAACAGCGCGAGAATACGCCGGCGCGAGCGCTCCGAGATGACCGGGCCCAGTTGCGTGCGCGGATTGCTTGGATCCCCCACGTGGATCGCTGCGATCTTGGGTCCGAACGCTGCGAGAAATTCGTGATACCGTGAGCGCTGCACCAGGATACGTGAGCCGCAGATGCAGGTTTGCCCCGCGGCGATGAAGGCCGCGAACGCCGTCCCGTTGACGGCGCGCTCGATCTCCATGTCTTCGAAGACGATGGCGGCGCCCTTACCGCCGAGCTCCAGCGTCACCGCGGCGAAGTTCTGCGCGGCTGCGGCGCCGATCTTGCGGCCGATGTCGCTGCCCCCGGTGAAGACGACCTTGCGTATGCCGCGGTGGGCCACGAGCGGCGCGGCCACGTCCGCGCCGGCTCCGTTGACGATGTTGATCACGCCCGCGGGCACGCCGGCCGCAGTCAGCAGCTCTACCAGGCGCACCGAGGTATAGGGCGTCTGCTCCGAGGGTTTGATGACCACGCTGTTCCCCGTTGCCAGCGCCGGCGCGAGACTCTTCGAGAGAATCATCAAGGGATGGTTGAACGAGGAGACCAGTGCCGCCACGCCCAGCGGCACGCGTTGCGTGTAGTTGAGGTACGGCCCTTCGACGGGGATCACGTCACTGCGGCGCGTCAGCGCCAGTGCCGCGAAGTAGCGGTAGAACTGCCCCAGACGGCCGATCTGAGCCCGCGTCTCGACGATGGGTCGTCCGTTGTTCAGCGTTTCAAGCCGGAAGAATGCTTCGAGCTCGGCTTCGAAGAGATCCGCGAAACGGTTGAGGACGCGGGCGCGCTCTTGGACCGGTGCGTCACGCCAGAGGCCGCGCTCGAAGGCGCTGTTTGCCGCCGCTACGGCGCGGTCCACGTCTTCCGCGCCGGCGGCGGCCAGGGTTCCAAGGGGCTGGCCGGTGGTCGGGTTGATCACGGCTAGCGTCGCGCCGCTGCTGGCATCACACCACGTTCCGTCGATGAAGAGCGGCGCGTGATACGGTGCGCTCGCACCCAGCACGCTAGCCTGCGTGCCGCTGCCGGGCACTGAGGGAGAAGGCGTACGCATGACCATGGCAACCAGCCTTTCGCTACGAGCGGTGGCGTCGCAATGCCGGCGTTAACGCTGCAGCATGGTGGCGCTGCAGATGGTAAGCGCTTCAACGGCGAGGCGGCAGTTGCTCTCGAACGAGTTCTGCAGCATCGTCTGAAAGAGGTCCTTGCAGGCTCGCGTCGAGGCCGGATCGAGTTGTAGAATCCGCTGCGTCAACGTGTCGGCGGCGGCAACCACGTGTGCAGCGTCGGCTACGACCTCCGAGACGAGACCGATCTCCAATGCGCGCCGCGCGCTAAACGGCTCACCGAAGAGAACCAGCGGGAAGGCGTGCCGGGGCAGGACGTACTCGCCCAGGTACGCCATGATCGCGGCGGGTGGGAGACCCGCCCGCATCTCAGGGAACGCGAGCAACGCGTGTTCGGCGGCCAACGCAAAATCGCACAGGATCGCAAGGCCGCAGCCGAAGCCGAATGCGTCGCCCTGGATCTCGGCGATGCTGATGAGCGGCGTGGCGCGCAGCATCTGTTTGAAGCCGACCAGTCGCGCGGCCTCGGTGCGTATCGCTGCGACTCCTTGCCCGGCACGCTCGCGCCCCACGCAGAACGCGCGCCCCCGCGCGCGCAGGCGCAGGACGCGAGCGCGTGGCGCGGCTGCCTCCTCGCGCAGGACGGCCAGCATGGCCTCGAACATCGCGCCGGTGATCTCGTTGTCCCGTTCCGGATTGTCGAGCGTGAAGGTGAGCACTTCGCCGGCGCGGTCGATATGCACCGCGCCGGATCCGTGGGAAGAGGCTGGACCCTGTTGCACGGACATTGTATACTCGGTATACGATTTGCTACGGCGTACTCCTTTCCCGGAATATGAAAGGCTGCGGTCATCGACTTCCATGCAGGGCCAGCGTACGTGACCCGGCCGCGCAACGGCGCGGCAAGTGCCGCTCTCGCTCCGCTCGCCGAGCGCCGCCGCACCTTGCGCCCCGAGGGCTTGGCGGCTCACTCGCTGAGCAGCGCCGTGGTCGTTCCACCGCTGCGCGAGGCGATTATCGAGGGGCAGCTGCCGCCCGGCACGCGCCTATCCGAAAGCGAGCTCGCTCAAGAGCTCGGGGTGAGCCGCACCCCCGTGCGCGAGGCGCTCGCCCAGCTCGAGCGTGACGGGTTGGTAACGATCGTCGCGCGGGCCGGCGCCTTCGTCAGGACCGTGACGATCGACGATCTCAACGAGATCTACGAGACGCGCATCGCCCTCGAGACGTTTGCCGTGCAGCTGGTGGCGCAGCGCCTGACTCCGGTTGGCCGTGCTCGCCTCGAGGAGGTGTTGGCGCGCATGCGCGAGCGTGTTGCGGGCGACGATCACGCCGGCTACACCGCGGAACTGGACCGCTACTATGCGGTCGTCATGGAGCTTGCCGGCAATGCGACCTTGGCGCGCATTCACGAGGCCGTCCTCGTGCCCGTGCGCAGGCTCCGCCGGATCGCCATGAGTCATGAGAATCGTATGGCCGAGTCGCTGCTGCACGCCGAGAAAATCGCCGCCGCGATGCTGGCTGGTGACAGCGCCGGCGCCGCGGCCGAGATGCGCGAGCAACTCGTCACCGCCTGTCAGGCCGCGCAGGACGTCCTGCTGCACGCACCACCAAGAAAGGGGTAGCCCGATGCGCGTTCCCATATCCGCTTCGCTCCGTGCTCTCTCGTTCGTCGCGGCGGCCACGCTCGCCGCCGCTACGCAGGGCACGGCAGCCGCAGCACCCGTGGAACAGCAGCCGCTCACGGTCGGTCTGTTGATTCCAACCAGCGGCAACTTCGCGGCGCCGGGCCGCTACATGAAGGAAGGCTTTGAGCTGTATCTCCAGCAGCACGCCGACACGCTGGGTGGGCGCAAGGTCGTCGTGATCCAAGCCGACAGCGCCGGCAACCCGGCCGTTGGATTGACGCAGGCGCGCCGGCTCGTCGAGCAAGACCATGTCAACATCATCGTTGGACCGCTCTCCACGGCCGTGGATCAGGCCATCATTCCCTACATCACCGCGCACAAGGTACCGGCCATCTTCCCGGTGCTCTCGCCGGACGACATCACGCAACGCATGCCGGCCGCATACGTCGTGCGCACGAGCGCGGCGAGCAGCCAAACGACCCAGCCGCTGGGCGACTACGCCTACAAGACGCTGAAGTACCGCAAGGTGGCCACGATCGCTTACGACTTCTCCTTCGGCTGGGAGAGCATCGGCGGCTTCGTGCAGGTCTTTCAAGACGAGGGTGGGAGCGTGCTCAAACAGCTCTGGACGCCCGTTGCCACCGCTGACTACGGGCCGTATCTCTCCGAGCTGCCGCGTAACGTCGATGCGATCGTGTGCAGTTTCTCCGGCGCCGCGGCGATCAACTTCATCAAGCAGTACAAGGCTTTCGGTCTCAAGACGCCGCTGATCTGTCAAGGGAATACGACCGATGAAAGCACCTTGCCGGCAACGGGCGCTGCGGCGCTCGGGATACTGACGGCGCTGCACTATAGCACCGCGCTCGGGCGGCCGCAGAACGAGAGCTTCGTGGCCGCCTACACCAAGGCGTACGGCCATCAGCCCTCGTACTACGGCGAGGGGACGTACGATGCGGCGCTCGTCCTCGACCAAGCGGTCAGCAAGCTCCATGGCGATATCTCCGATACGCAGAAGTTCGTCGCGGCGATGCGCTCCGAGCACGTGACGGAGGCGCCGCGCGGCCCGCTGGTGTTCGACCGCTACGGCAACCCGGATCAAAACGTCTATATCCGCAAGGTCGAGATGCGTGCTGGAAAGCTCGAAAACGTCGTGACCACGACCATTCCAAACGTCTCTCAATTCTGGACGTTCGATCCCGCGGCGGTCCTGCGGCACCCGGTGTATTCGCGGAGTTATCCGGTCTGTAACGCCTGCAAGTAGGCGCATAGGAACGACGCCGGCTCTTATGGTAGGCTCGGTTGCGGCTCTCGCTAGCGCGAGAGGGCGGAGGGACTACCGGTGCCGGCTCGTTCTGGATCTCGAACAAAACTCGTCCTACGGCTGTCGATCGCGCTCGCCGTCGCGGTCGCTCTGGCCGCCGGCATCGTGGTGCTTGGCGGGCACCAGCGGCGTGCTGCGGTGGCGGATCAACAGCTGGGCGTGACGATTGTGTCGCCGGCGTCCGGTTCGGTCGTGACCAACCCGGTGCGCTTCACGTTCGAGGTTCGCGGCGCCCAGCTCGGCTCGCCGGAGGCGGGCCTCGACCACCTGCACGTCTCGATCGACGGCAGTCAGCCCGGCGGCGTGGAGACGAACTCGGTCACCGCCGTCATCCCGCCGGGCCGGCATTTCCTGCACGTAGAGCTTGCCGACGCCGCGCATGACTCGCTCGGCGTGAGCGCCGACGAAACGTTCACCGTCGCCGCTTCGCGTTAACGTTCGCCGTGAGCACACGCGCCGGCACACCGATGATCCGCCGTCACAGCTCGCTGACGGTGGGCACGCACGCCACCGTCGGCTTGCTCGTCATCGTGGTAGCGGTCACGGGCCTCGGTCTACTAGGGGTACTTCCTACTCCGCTGCTGCGCGCGTTCGGCGGTCACGCCGGCGTCCGCGCATGGCACTACTGGACCGGGATCGCGCTGACGTGCGTCTTCGTCGTCATTCCGATTGCCGCACCGCAGCAGGCCTGGCAGTTCGTGCGTGACGTGAGCCGCTACCGGGTGTCGGATCTTGCGTGGCTGCTCAACTTCATGCGCTTTTCGGTAGCACAGGCCCGGCGTCCGGTGCCCGCGCACGCTGGCCGCTTCGATCCGGTGCAGCGCGCGATCTTCGCGCTGATGACGATCGCGCTGGCTGTGCTCGCCGTGACGGGGGTAGCGCTGCCGCTCATCCCGCCCTCCGCGCGCGCCTTGGTAGGCGCGTGCGTGCGCATTCACGATGCGACGGGCTGGGCGTTCATCGGTCTGCTCGGTCTACATATCGTGGCCGGGAGCGGGGTGCTGCCGACGCACCGCGGCGTTGCCCTGGCTATGGCGACAGGGCGCGTCTCGCTGCGGGTTGCGCAGCGGCTTTGGCCCGGCTGGACCGCGCGGCAGCCGGACGAGCACGCGCCCAGGTCCGATTAGGCGACCGTCTTACGCTTGCACGGGCTGGCGTGCGCGCAGTTCGTTCTCGCGCTCGCGCAGCAGGTGGCGTTTGGTCTTCCCGGTCGACGTCTTGGGCAGCTCCTTCACGAACTCGATCCAGCGCGGATACTTATACGGCGCCAGCTGCGATTTCACGAAGAGCTTGAGTTCACTCGCGAGCTCGGGATGCTCAGCGACACCGGGCTTGAGCACGATAAAAGCCTTGGGCTTGACCATGCCGTTGTCGTCGGTCACGCCGATGACGGCGGCCTCGAGCACCGCTTCATGTTTCTGCAGCGTGCCCTCAACTTCGACCGGCGAGACCCAGATGCCGCCCACCTTCAGCATGTCGTCGGCGCGTCCGCAATGAACGAGATCGCCATCCGCGGTCATGCGGAACTTGTCGCCGGTGCGCAGCCATTCGCCTAAGAACGTCGCACGCGTCTTCTCCCGGTTGTTCCAGTAGAACGCCGCGGCACTGGGGCCGCGAACCTCCAGCTCACCGATCTCCCCCGCTTCCACGGGCTTGCGATCGGCGTCGACCAGGCGCACCTGGTAACCGGGTACCGCCCGTCCGGTGGTACCGTAACGTACCGCACCGGGCCGGTTCGAGACGAAGATGTGCAGCATCTCCGTGGAGCCGATGCCGTCGATGATCTCCACGCCCGTGCGCGCGGTCCAGGTGCGGCCGATCTCCTCGGGCAGCGCCTCGCCGGCGGAGGTGCAGAGCCGCAGCGCCAAGTCAGCACGCGCCGGCAGGCCGTCATGTGCCAGCATATTGCTGAACAGCGTCGGCACGCCGCAGAAGATCGTGGGTTTGCGGTCGCGCAGGACGGCGTTGACGTTGTCGGGCGTGGGGCGGCCCGCGAACAGCACGCTCGTTGCGCCTACCGCCAGCGGAAACGTGAGCGCGTTGCCCAAGCCGTAGGCGAAGAAGAGTTTGGCCGCCGAGTAAACGACGTCGTTGTCCGTGAATCCGAGCACGTGTTGGGCGAAGAGCTCCGCCGTCTGCGTGAGGCTCGTCTGAACGTGAACCGTGCCTTTGGGTGCGCCGGTCGAGCCCGAAGAGTAGAGCCAAAAACAGATGTCGTCGCGGCGCGTGGGAGCCGTGGGGGCGTCGGGCTCGGCGCGCTTCAGCAACTGCGCAAACGTGGGCGTGGCGTTAGCCGAGAGGCGTCCGTTGGGATCGGAGACGATGATGCGCCCCTGCCACTGCGCCAGCTCCGCCGCCTCGCGGAACTGCGGCAGCAACTCGGCGGAGACGATCGCTGCGCGCGCGCGGCTGTCGGCGAGGATGTAGGCATAATCGGTTGGCGTCAGCAGTGTATTGGTGGGAATGGGCACGATGCCGGCCTTGATCGCGCCGAGGAACGCGACGGGAAAGTCGATGCCGTCGAGCACGCAGACCACCACGCGGTGCTCGATCTCGATACCCTGTGCGCGTAACGCATTGGAGCAGCGCCCAACGCGCTGCGCTAGTTCGCCGTACGTGTACGTGCCGGCGTCATCGACGAAAGCGATCTTCTGCGCGCGGGCCGGGAGATTTCGATCGATGAGATCGGCTGCGGCGTTGTACAGCGATGCCGCGATCTTTGCTTGCGCGCTTGCTCCGGAGCCGGCAGGGACGGCGGGCGTGTCAACGGTGGATGTCATGCGACTTCAGCCTCACGATCGAGCCAAGTATTGGCCCAGGAGCGCACCCACTCGACGGCGATGTCCTCCGGCAAGGTTCCGGAGCTTGCGTCGTGCATGAGCGGCTCGCCCAGGCGCGTAGCGCCCAGCTCGCTCAGCAGTGCGTCGAAGCGTCGTCCGCCTCCGCAGAAAGTCGTCTTATACGTGCGATCGCCCAGTGCGATTAGACCGTACTGGACGTGCGAGAGATCCGGGCGGGCTTGCTCGAGGCACGAGAAGAATGCCTGCGCGTTGTCGGGAACATCACCCTGACCGTAGGTCGACGTGCAGATGAGGAACGTCGAATGGGTCTCGAAGATGCTTTCAGTGAGGTCGTCCATGGGCTCGACGGTTACCCGGTGCCCCGCCGCTTCCAGCGTCGCCTTGACCTCATCGGCAACGAACTCCGACGTGCCCGTCATCGTCCCGATGAGAACTGTGATCTTCTGCCCCATCCTCACCCCTCCATACCTGGGTTTTGGCGTCGCGTTTGCAACCACGCTCTCGGATGAGGGTATTATAGTGCATAATATGGGTGAAAACAAGCACTATAATGCATCGTTCTGGAGGGGAGTCCTGTGACTGAGACCACCGGCTTGCTTCCCGTCGACGAGTCGGGTCCGTTCCTGCGCCTGCTTGGTGACCGCGTGCGCGAGGCCCGGGCCCGCCGCGGCATGACCCGCCGCATTCTGGCGCGTCAATCGGAGGTCTCCGAACGCTACCTTGCTCAGCTGGAATCCGGTCAAGGCAACGTTTCGATCCTGCTCCTGCGCCAGGTGGCACGCGCCCTGGGCATGCCCCTCAGCACCCTGGTCAACGATGAGCCGGAACCGCCGGTCGAGCTCACCCGCACGGTGGAGCTGCTGCGGCGTCTCACGCCGGATCAGCTTGCTCAGGCGCGCGAGCACATGGTGCGCTCCCTGGGCGCGGTGGATACCGGTGAGCGCCAAGGGCGCATCGCGCTGATCGGCCTGCGCGGTGCAGGGAAGACCACGCTGGGCGCGCTGTTGGCCCAGCGTCTCGATATTCCGTTCATGGAGTTGGATCGCGAGATCGAGCAGGAGAGCGGCCTCTCGCTGGGTGCCATCTTCGATATTTACGGCCAGGCGGGGTTCCGGCGCCTGGAGCGGCTCTGCCTCGACCGGATCATCGAACGGCACCACCGCTTTGTGCTGGCCACCGGGGGCAGCATCGTCTCTGAGGCAGCCACCTTCGCACGCCTCCTCTCCGCCTGCTACACGGTTTGGCTGCACGCCTCCCCGGACGAGCACATGGATCGGGTCATCGCTCAGGGTGATTTGCGTCCGATGGCGGGCAACTCCCAAGCGATGGGGGATCTCCAGCGCATCCTGCGCGGGCGGGAGTCCCTGTATAAAGGAGCCGACGCCGAGATCGACACCAGCGGACGCAGCCTGACGGAGAGCCTTGACGATCTGCTGGAAATTCTCCCACATGCATAATAATGCTTGTCATCGAGACTCAGATGCAGTATAATACACCTTAGCAGTACTTCGATCAGCCAGTACGAGGCATCCGATGGTTACGGCAGAGCTCCCGATCGCTTCCCAGCCGCTTGTCACCTTTGACACCAGCCCCGAACGCTATCGGCACTGGCGGCTCAGCGTGGACGGTCGCGTGGCGACGCTCACGCTCGACGTCGACGAGGACGGCGGAATCCGCCCCGGCTATGCGCTGAAGCTCAACTCCTACGACCTGGGCGTCGACATCGAGTTCCACGATGCTCTCCAGCGCATCCGCTTCGAGCATCCCGGCGTGGCCTGCGTCGTCATCACCAGCGCCAAGGACCGTATGTTCTGTGCCGGCGCCAACATCTACATGTTGGGCGCCTCCACCCATGCCTGGAAAGTGAACTTCTGCAAGTTCACCAACGAGACGCGCAACGGCATGGAAGACTCCAGCCGTAACGACGGTCTGCGCTTCGTGGCCGCGCTCAACGGCACCACCGCCGGCGGCGGCTACGAGATCGCGCTCGCCTGCGACGAGATCGTGATGGTGGACGACCGCTCCAGCGCCGTCAGCCTCCCGGAGGTGCCCCTGTTGGGCGTGCTGCCGGGCACGGGCGGCCTCACGCGCGTGGTCGACAAGCGCAAGGTGCGCCGCGACATCGCCGATCTGTTCTGCACCAATCCGGACGGGGTGCGCGCCGAGCGCGCCAAGAGCTGGAACTTGGTGGACCACATCGCGCCGCCGGCGCAGTTCGCTGCGCTGGTCGCGGAGCGCGCGCAGGCTCTCTGCACGTCGTCGCCACGCCCGGCCGTTGAGCGCGGTATCGAGTTGCGTCCGTTGGAGCGGGTCATCGACGCCGCCGGCTACCACTATCGCCACGTCGACGTGCGCTTCGATCATCTCCGCCGCTTGGTAACGCTCGTGGTGCGCGCGCCGCGCGAAGCGCAGCCGCAGGGCGTGGAGGGGATCGTTGCCGCCGGCGACGCGTGGTGGCCGCTCGCGCTAGCTCGTGAGCTGGACGACGCGCTGCTGCTGCTGCGTACGAACGAGGCCCAGCTGGGACTCCTGGTGATACGCACCGAGGGCGATCCGGAGGCCGTGCTCGCCGCCGACCAGACGCTGCTACGCCACCGCGACCATTGGCTGGTGCGCGAGACGATCGGTATGTTGCGGCGCACGTTTGCCCGCATCGACGTCACCTCGCGCAGCGCCTACGCCATCGTCGACGCCAACTCGTGCTTCGCGGGTCTGCTCTACGAGCTGGCGCTCGCGGCCGACCGTTCCTACATGCTCGATCTGACGGACGGCGACGAGAACGCACCGGAGATCGCGCTCGACGAGTTCAATTTCGGCTTGCTGCCGATGGTCAACGGGCGCAGCCGTCTCGAGACCCATTTCCTGGGAACTCCCACCGCGGTTGCGGCGCTTAGCGCTGAAGCCGGCCGCCGCTATCGCGCGGCGGAGGCGCTGGCGCAGGGGTTGATCACGCTCGCCCCCGACGATCTCGATTGGGAAGACGAACTACGCATGGCATTCGAGGAGCGCACGGCGCTCTCACCCGACGCGTTGACGGCCATGGAGGCGAACCTGCGCTTCGCCGGGTCCGAGACGCTGGAAGCCAAGGTTTTCGGTCGCCTCTCCGCCTGGCAGAATTGGGTCTTCATCCGCCCCAACGCCACCGGGGAACGCGGCGCGCTCAATGTCTTTGGAACAGGCTCCAGACCACAGTTCGACTGGAAGAGGGTTTAATACATGGACATCAACTACTCGGAGCGCATCCCGAATAACGTCGATCTCGCGTCCGATCGTACGCTGCAGCGAGCGCTCGAGCATTGGCAGCCGGGTTTTCTCAACTGGTGGAAGGATCTCGGGCCGAGCGACTTCCAGGCGAACGACGTGTATCTGCGCACGGCGACGTCCGTCGATGCCAAGGGCTGGGCTACCTACGGTTTCGTGCGCATGCCGGAGTATCGCTGGGGCATCTTTCTGGCCGATCGCGACCCCGATCGCCGCATCGGCTTCGGTGACCACCTCGGTAGCCCGGTGTGGCAGCAGGTCCCGGGCGAGTATCGCTCCACGCTGCGCCGGCTAATCGTCACGCAGGGCGACACGGAGCCGGCATCGGTGGAGCAGCAGCGTCTGCTGGGACACACCGCGCCCTCCATCTACGATCTGCGCAATCTCTTCCAAGTGAACGTGGAAGAGGGGCGCCACCTGTGGGCGATGGTCTACCTGCTGCACGCGTACTTTGGACGCGACGGACGCGAAGAGGCTGAGGAGTTGCTGGAGCGCCACTCCGGCGACAACAACAAACCACGCATCCTGACCACGTTCAACGAGCCTATCAGCGACTGGCTCAGCTTCTACATGTTCACGTACTTCACGGATCGTGACGGCAAGTTTCAGTTGAAGTCGCTGGCGGAGTCCAGCTTCGATCCGCTCTCCCGCACCTGTCAGTTCATGCTTACCGAAGAGGCGCACCACATGTTCGTGGGCGACACCGGTATCGCGCGCGTCACCAAGCGCACGCTGGAGGTGATGAAGGAGCTAGGGACGGACGACCCCGAGGCGATCCGCCACGCCGGCGCCATCGATCTACCCACGCTGCAGAAGTATTTGAACTTCTGGTTCACCGCCTCGCTCGATCTCTTCGGCGTGGAGACCTCGTCGAATGCGGCGTCGTACTTCGCTACGGGCCTCAAGGGGCGTCCGGACGAGTGGAAGTTCGAAGACCACGCGGCCGTCAATCAGGTCTTTGCGCTGGAGTCGCCGGGCGAGAGCGGGAGCGTGAAGTCCGAAGAGATTCCGATGCGCAATGCGATGAACGAAGTCACGCGCGCGGAGTACGTCAAGGATTGCGAGGTCGGCGTCGCGCGCTGGAACCGTCTCATCCAAAAGCACGGTTACGACTTCCGGCTCGCATTGCCAAGCACGCGCTTCCACCGCAAGATCGGTGTTTGGGCCGGTATTGCCACGGACGAGCACGGCCACATCATCTCGCGTGAGGAGTACGACGCCAAGCAGGGTCAGTGGCTGCCCACGCAGAGCGACCGCGCCTACGTCGCGAGCTTGATGCAAAACGTGACGGAGCCGGGAAAGATCGCCGCGTGGATCGCGCCCCCGGACCGCGGCATCAACAATCAGCCCGTCGACTACGAGTACGTACGTCTGAAGTAGTCTTCGCCACCGGCGATGCGCACGCTGCCGAGCAGTTCTCCGCTGCTCGGCAGCGTTTTGTATTGGGGGCCGGCCGGCTCTGCTGCGGTGCGCCAAACGTCCCGCCGCGCCCGGGTAGCGGGGGACATTCAGGGCTCGCCAGAGGGGCTCCGTGACTCTGTGGCGCGGCGGTGGTGCTTCCTACAATCAGGGCGTGCAGAGGTTGAGGGGAATGCGCGTGCTTTCCGTCGTGATCCCCGCGTACCAGGAGGGCCGCACGATCGCGGCGGCTCTCGGCGCGGTGGACGAGGGAATCGAGCCGCTGAGGGCGCGCTATGAGGTAGAGCTGATCGTCGTCGACGACGGCAGCACCGATCAGACGTACGCGCTCGCCACCGGGTTCGCCCGCGGGCGCGCCGACGTTCGCGTCCTGCGCCACCCCTGCAATCGCGGCCTCGGCGCGGCGCTGCGTACGGCGTTCGCGCAGGCGCGCGGGGACTTCATCGTGACGCTCGACGCGGACCTGAGCTACGGGCCCGAATACGCGGAGCGCCTAATGTGCGTGCTCGAGCGCAGCGGAGCCGATCTCGTCTTGGCCTCCGCGTATATGCGTGGCGGAACCGTCGAAAACGTTCCCTGGGGGCGCCGCCTGCTCAGCCGGGAGGCCAATCGTTTCCTCTCGCTCGCCACCGGCGCGCGGCTGCGCACGCTCACGTGCATGGTGCGCGCCTACCGTGCCCGCTTGCTGGCCCGGCTGAGCACCGTCTGCGACGGAATGGAGATCAATCACGAGCTCGTCTTCGCAGCGCTGCGCCTGGGCGCCAAGGTGATCGAGATCCCGGCCCGGCTGGCATGGAGCGACGAGCGAGTGCGGGCCGCTCGCCCGCTCAGGCTTGCGCGCACCGCGGTGCAGATCGGCGGCGTCATCCGCAGCGGACTCGCTCATCGCCCCGCCCTGCTGCTGGCGCTGCCCGGCTTGCTGCCAGGGCTGTTGCCGATCGTGGCGGTGCTGCTCTATCTCCTGCACGCCCCCGCCAGAACGATCGCGCTGGGCCTGGTCCTTGTCGCGGTCGTGCAGTATGCCGCTCTCGCCGTTCTGGCCGGGCAGCTCGCGGCGTTCTGCGCCCGCGGCACGCTCGCGCGACGGTCGAGCGCCGCGCAGATGCAACCTCGATAAGGAGTCTAGACCGGATGGATATCCTGCTTCAGAAAGTTGCTCTACCCTCGGACCAAGACGCCAGTGGGCGCAATCTCGGCGCGGAGGAGATCGCCGCCGTTGCGGAGGCGATTCGCAGCGGCACGCTGACCAGTACCAAGGGGCGTTTCGTGAAGACGCTGGAGGAGCGCTTTGCCGCCCGCCTGGGTGTGAAGCACGCCTTTGCTTGCGCCTCCGGCTCCGCGGCCGTGCACTGTGCCGTGGCCGCCATCGATCCCGAGCCCGGCGACGAGATCGTCACGACGCCCATCACCGACATGGGGGCGCTGGCGCCGATCTTGTACCAGGGTGCGATCCCGGTCTTCGCCGACGTCGACCCGCGCACGTGCAACGTGACCGCCGCGACGATTGCCGCGGCGCTGAGCGAACGCACCAAGGCCATCATCGTCACCCACCTCTTCGGCAACCCGTGCGCGATGGAGGAGATCGTCGCGCTGGCCGCGGAGCGCAACATCCCGCTGATCGAGGATTGCGCCCAGGCTTTCGGCGCGACCCACCACGGCCGTCACGTGGGCACGCTGGGCCGCATCGGAACCTTTAGCCTGCAGCAGGGGAAGCACATCACCACCGGCGAGGGTGGGCTCGTGGTCACCGACGACGATGCGCTGGCGCGCCGCATGTATCTGTTCATCAACAAAGCCTGGGGCTACGGTGATCCCAAGCCAGACCACTACTTCTTGGCGCTCAACTACCGTATGTCGGAGCTGTGCGGAGCCGTCGCCGTGGCGCAGCTCGAGAAGCTGGACGCGGTGGTTGCGCGCCGCATCGAGCTGGCCGGCCGTTTGACGGAACAGTTGAGCGACGTGCTCGGCGTCAGCGTGCCCTACGTGGCACCGCGTGCCGTCCACACCTATTGGAAATACTGCATTCGCGTGAACCCCGCGATCGTCCCGGAGGGCGTGGGCGGTATCGCGCGCCTGCTGCGCGAGTATGACATCTTCACGGCACCGCGCTACATCCAGAAACCCGCGTTCATGTGCGAGATCTTCCAGAAGCGGCGTACCTTCGGGAAGAGCGAGTTCCCCTTCGTGTTGGCCCGCCCGGAGGCGCTGGACTATCGCCTGGAGCGCTTCCCCGGTACCGTCGAGGCCCTGGAGCATATCTTGGTGATCCCCTGGAACGATCGCCTGAGCGAGCGGGACGTACAGTACATCGGCGAGGCGATCCGCGCCTCGGTCGCGGTGCTGCGCGGCGAGCGGTAGCCATGGAGCGGGTGTTACGGTTCGGGATCGTCGGCACGGGGGCGATCGCGAAAGCCTATGAGTCCGCCTTCGCCGGATTGGAGTGTGCGCGCATCGTCGCCGCCTGCGACGCCGATGCCGCGGCGGTGGAAGAGTTCGCGCGGCGTCTGGGCTGCGCAGCCTACACGTCGTACGAGCACATGGCCGAAGACGGTGCACTCGACGCGGTGGTTGTCTGCACGCCGCCGTGGACGCATGAAGCCGTCTCCACGTACTTCTTGCGGCGCGGCAGCGCGGTGCTGTGCGAGAAGCCGTTGGCCACCAGCGTCTCCAGCGCGCTGCGCATGCTTCAAGCTGCGGAGTGGAACGGTTCGCTCTTCACGATGGCCTCGAAGTTCCGTTACGTCGACGACGTGCGCCGCGCCCGCGAGCTGGCGCTGGACGGCACGATCGGCGAGGTCGTGTTGATCGAGAACGCGTTCACCGGCCGCGTCGACATGTCGTCGCGCTGGAACTCGGACCCTGCGCGCAGCGGCGGCGGGGTGCTGATCGACAACGGCACGCACGCCGTCGACATCCTGCGTTACTTCCTGGGCGCGCTCTCGGACGTGCAGGCCTTCGAGTCCAAGCGCATCCAGGGGCTGCGCGTCGAGGACACCGTGCGGCTGTTCGTGCGCAGCGAGGGCGGGGTGACGGGAACCTCCGACCTCTCCTGGAGTATCGACAACGAGCTCGACACCTATCTGCGCATCTACGGTAGCCGTGGAACGATCTTGGTGGGCTGGCAGGAGTCGCGCTACCGCTGCTCGCGGCAGAGTGAGTGGCGCGTCTTCGGCCACGGCTACGACAAGGTGCGTGCGTTCCGCGGCCAAATTCAGAACTTCTGCAACGCGCTCCTGGGCCACGAGGCCCTGGTCATCACCCCGCTGGATGCCTTGGCCTCGGTCGAGGTGATCGAGACGGCCTACGCTGCCTTGGAGCGTAGTCATTGGGAGAAGATTCACCGCTCGGCGGCGCGCGGCGTCCACCCCTTTCCCGGCCTTCCGGAGCGGCGTGTTTCATGAGCGCCAAAATTCACCCCACCGCCATCATCGAGCCTGGCGTCGAGATCGGCGACCGCACCGCGATCTGGGATAGCGTGCACGTGCGCCGTTCCGCCGTCATCGGCGCGGACTGCATCATCGGTGAGAAGAGCTACATCGCCTACGGCGTGAAGATCGCCGCGCTGGTCAAGATCAACGCCTTCGTCTACATCTGCGCGGCCGTGACCATCGAGCGCGGTGTGATGATCAGCGCGGGCACCGTCTTCACCAACGATCGCTTTCCGCGCGCGGCGACGCGCGACCTCACGGCGCTGCGGTCCTCCGACCCCGACGAAACGACGCTGCCGACGCTCGTGCGCGAAGGGGCTACGATCGGTGCCAACTGCACGATCGGCTGCGGTTTGGAGATTGGGCGCTATGCCATGGTCGGCATGGGCTCCGTGGTGACCAAGCCGGTGCCAGACTACCATCTGGTGGTCGGCAACCCGGCCCGCTCGGTCGGCATCGTCTGCGCCTGCGGGCAGATTCTCGCGCGTTTGCGCGAGGGCGCGCCGGAGGCTCGCGTGTCCTGCCCAGCCTGCGGCGAGGCGTACGAGATCAACAGGGGCCGCGTCGCACCGCTGGCGACGGCATGAGCGATCCCGAGCGCTGGTGCGTGGTGGGCGGCGGTCTGCTCGGCATGACCCTCGCCTTACGCCTCGCGCAGCATGGCCGCCAAGTCACCGTGTGGGAGGGCGCGCCAACGTTGGGGGGCTTGGCGGCGCCCTGGCACCTGGGTGAGGTGATCTGGGACCGTCACTACCACGTGACGCTGGCCTCCGACACCTGCTTGCGTAACCTGCTGCGTGAGCTGGGACTCGAGCGCGAGCTGACCTGGGTCACCACGCGCACCGGTTTCTATGCCGGCGGACGCATGCTCTCGCTCTCGAGCCTCGCGGATTACGCCGCATTCCCGCTGCTCTCGCCGCTGGAGAAAGTGCGCTTGGCGGCGACGATCCTGATAGCCTCGCGCATCCGTGACGCGCGCGCGCTGGAGCGTATCACGGCCGTCGACTGGCTGCGCCGGCACTCCGGTCAGCACACGTTGGAGCGCATCTGGTATCCGCTGCTGCGTGCCAAGCTCGGCGCCAACGCCGAGCGCGTCTCCGCTGCGTTCATTTGGGCCATCATCGCGCGCATGTATGCGGCGCGCCGCAGCGGCGCCAAGCGCGAGCTGTTCGGCTACGTCCCCGGCGGTTACGCGCGCATTCTCGAGCGCTTTGCCGGGCATCTGACGGCGCACGGCGTGCGCGCGGTCGTGGGGCAGCGGGTGGAGAGCGTGACGCGCGCCACCGGCGGCGCGCTGACCGTCAGATCCGCCGCCGGCACGGAGAGCTTCGACCGTGTGGTCGTGACGGCGGCCTCGCCGCTGGCGGCGCGCCTGTGCCCCGAGCTCACGGCCTCCGAGCGCCTGCTTCACGAGGGTGTGGAGTATCAAGGCATCGTCTGCGCCTCCGCGCTGCTGGAGCGCCCGCTCACTCCCTACTACATCACCAACATCGTCGACGCGTGGGTACCCTTCACCGCGGTCATCGAGATGACGGCCTTGGTGGACCGGGCGGCCTTTGGCGGCCGTGCCTTGATCTATCTGCCGAAGTACGTCACCGCAAGCGATCCCGTGCTGGCGCGCGACGACGCGGCGATCGAGCAGGAGTTTCTCGCCGCCCTGGAACGGATGCATCCCGGCTTCCAGCGCGGCGCGGTGCAGAGCTTCCGCATCTCGCGCGTGCGCTACGTGCTGCCGCTAGCCACGCTGGGCTACTCCGATCGCCTGCCTGCCATGCGCACGTCGATCCCCGGGCTCTTCATCGTCAACAGCGCGCAGATCGTCAACGGCACGCTCAACGTCAACGAAACCGTGGCACTGGCGGAGCGGGCGTATCCGCAGCTGCTGGCCGGCGCGAGTGCCTCCGCGCCACGAGCGCTGAGCGTATGAGGCGCGCGACGCTCTCGCTCGACCTCGACAACCGCTGGTCCTACATGAAGACGCACGGCGACGCGGGCTGGGAGACCTTTCCGTCGTACCTGGAGACGCTCGTGCCGCGCGCCCTGGAACTGCTCGCGCGGCAGCGCGTGCGTATCACCGTCTTCGTGGTGGGGCAGGATGCCGCGCTCGACCGCAACGCGGCACCGCTGCGCGCGTTGGCGCTGGCCGGACACGAGATCGGCAACCACTCGTTCCATCACGAGCCCTGGCTCCATCTACGCCGCGAGGACGAGATCGAGCGCGAGCTGGCCAGGGCGGAGGCAGCCATCGAGCACGCTACCGGCGTGCGCCCGCAAGGGTTCCGCGGACCGGGCTTTACGCGCTCGCATACCATCCTGCGGGTCTTGGCGCGCCGCGGCTACCGTTACGATGCCTCGACTCTAGCCACCTGGATCGGACCGTTGGCGCGGGCCTACTACTTTCGCTCGATGCGCCTGCAGGAGCGCGAGAAGCGGGAACGCGCGGCCCTCTTCGGCCGTTGGAGCGACGGACTTCAGCCCAATCGCTGCCACTTCGAGCGCACCGCGGCGGGGGACATCGCCGTAGTGCCCGTGACGGTGATGCCGCTCCTGCGCGTGCCGATTCACGTCAGCTACCTGCTGTATCTCGCGGTTGTCGACCCAGCGCTGGCGCGCGCCTATTTCGACGCCGCGCTCGCGCTGTGCCGCTTGACCGGAACGGAGCCGTCGATCCTGCTCCATCCGCTGGACTTCCTGGACGCCGGCGACGCACCGGAGCTGATGTTCTTCCCCGCGCTGCAGCTCCCACTCGCGACGAAGCTGGGGATCGTTTCCTACGTCTGCGAGCGGCTTACCGCCGCCTACCGCGTCGGACCAATCCTGGACTACGTGCGCCTGCGCGAGGCGCGCCCAGCTATGCCGGCTGCGCCACGCCCTCCGGAATACCGTTCGCCATCACGCGCAGATCCGCATCCGTGATCTCGCGTTTGGTGTTGGCCAGCTCCAGGAACGACTGGTAGAAGCGCTCCATCTCGCTCTGTTCGAAGGCGTAGCCGAGCTGTTCCAGACGTACGCGAATAGCGTGGCGCCCGGATTGACGCCCCAAATGCAGGCGCGCCGCCTGCCGCCCCAGCAGTTCCGCTGGGAGCACTTCGTAGGTGGCGCGATGCTTGAGGACTCCATCCTGATGGATGCCGGACTCGTGCGCGAAGGCGTTGGCGCCCACGACGGCCTTGTGCTTCTGTACCGGCATATGCGTGGCACGCGCCACCATGCGGGAGAGCGCAGGGATGGCCGCCATGTCGAAGTCCACCTCGGCGCCGTAGACGTCCTGGCGCACCCGCATCGCGGCCAGCGTCTCCTCCAGCGCGCAGTTTCCGGCGCGTTCACCGATGCCGTTCACGGTGCACTCGATCTGGCGCGCCCCGGCGCGCACGGCCGCCAAGGTGTTGGCCACGGCCAGGCCTAGATCGTCGTGGCAGTGCACGGAGAAGATCGCGCGCTCGCTCCCCCGCACGTGCTCGCGCAGGTACGAGATCAACGCGGCGTACTCGTGCGGCTGCGTGTAGCCCACGGTATCAGGGACGTTGAGCGTGAGGGCCCCGGCATCGAGCGCCGTTTGGAAGACCTCGACCAGGAAGTCGCGCTCGCTGCGGGTGGCATCCTCGGCTGAGAACTCCACGTCCGGACAGAGCGTGTGCGCGCTGCGCACCGAGCGCTCCACGGCCGCCAAGACCTGGCGCGGAGTCATGCGCAGCTTGTGCTCCATGTGGATGGGGCTGGTGGCGATGAAGACGTGGATGCGCGGCGCGCGGGCGTGGCGCAGTGACTCCCACGCGGCATGAATGTCGCCGTCGACGGCGCGGGCGAGGGAGGCGACCGTGCTGTGCGTCACGCTCGCGGCGATCTCCGCCACCGACGCCGCGACGGCGGGCGAGGCCGCCGAGAAGCCGGCCTCGATCACGTCGGTGCCGGCGCGATCGAGCGCGCGGGCGATGCGCAGCCGGTCGGCGGCGCGCATGGCAGCGCCCGGAGATTGCTCCCCGTCGCGCAACGTGGTATCGAAGACGCGGACCTTCATCGTTTGTACCTCGTGAAAAAAGCGAAACGCGCCCCCGCCGAAGCGGGGGCGCGTCTCATACTGTCTTATGGGTGCGCAAACCTCAGCCGCTTCGTCGTATGACGCCGTCCGTAAGGAGAAGTCGGCCAAGGAGCTGCATGCGCATCTTATGGTGGAGTGTAGCACGCAACGTCAAGCACGGCGACGCCGCGCTCGAAATATCCCTCGCGCGAGGAGGTTGACATGTCGAACGCATGGGCAGTACCATGGCTTCAACAATGTCGTCGCAAATTCTCGTCGTTAGCCTTATTCTTGTCCGCCTCGAAGGGGGTCGGTGGGGATAGGCACTGTCTGACGACAGAATACGAAAGTAGAAGCCGCCTCGCCGACCAAGCGAGGCGGCTTTCTTTTTTCACTGGAGGTATCGTGGAGATCACCGGTTCGCGTCTCTTGCTTGCGGTACTCGAGGCCCATGGGATCGACTCCGTCTTCGGCTATCCCGGGGGCGCCATCATGCCGTTTTACGATGCGCTACTGCACGGCGGTCTCACGCACTATCTCGTCCGCCACGAGCAGGGGGCGGCCTTTGCCGCCGGCGCCTACGCCCGGACGACGGGGCGTTTGGGCGTCTGCGTCTCGACCAGCGGTCCCGGTGCCACCAACCTCGTGACCGGGTTGCTGGACGCGATGATGGACAGTGCACCGGTCTTGGCTATTACGGGCCAAGTGCGCTCGGCGCTCATGGGCAGCGATGGGTTTCAAGAGGCCGATGTGGTCGGCATCACCAGCCCTTGTACGAAGTTCAACGCGCTGGTGACGCGCGCGGCCGACATCCCCGCCACCGTGGAGAAGGCGATCCGTATCGCCACGTCTGGGCGCCCGGGTCCGGTGCTCGTCGACGTCACCACCGACGCGCTCAAGGAGCGGCTGACCTGGGATGCTCCGTTGACGCGCTCCGCCGAGCGTAGCGGCTACGGCGAGGGCGGGCGTGCGCCGGAGCTCAACATCGCGGCCACGGAGGCGATCGCGGCGCTGGCGCGCGCCGAGCGCCCCGTCATCATCGTGGGCGGCGGCACCCGCATCGCGGGCGTCGTGCAGGAGTTCCGGCGCCTGGCGGCACTGATCGGCGCCCCGGTCGTGGCGACGCTCAACGGTCTGGGAACGGCCGATCCGAGTGACGCGCGCTATCTCGGCATGTTCGGTATGCATGGCCACAAAGGTGCCAACCTCGCCGTCACGCGTGCCGACTGCATGCTGGCGCTGGGCGTGCGCTTCGACGACCGCGTCACCGGCGACGTCTCGAAGTTCGGACGCAATGCCACGGTCATTCACTGCGACATCGATCCCTCCGAGATCGGTAAGATCATCCACGTGGACGTCCCCGTGGTGGGCGATCTGCGCGAGACGATCGCGGTGCTGACGGAGGTGGCTCAGGTTGCGACGATGCCGTCCTACGAGCCGTGGTTGGCCGAGGTAGCAGCGCTGAAGCGGCCGCTGCCGCCGGCGCGCCACGAGAACGGCGAACTCTCGGCCACCGACGTACTGGACGCGCTGGCGGCACTGATGGAGCCCGGCACCGTCGTCACGACCGACGTCGGGCAGCACCAGATGTGGGCGGCACAGCGCGTGCGCTTGGAGAGCAGCCGTGACTTCCTGACCTCCGCCGGTCTGGGGGCGATGGGCTTCGGCCTGCCCGCGGCGGTGGGGGCGCAGGTGGCCCGCCCGGGCGATACCGTGGTCGCCATTCTCGGCGACGGCGGTTTCCAGATGACGATGCACGAGCTGGCGACGATTCGCCGCTACGAGTTGCCCATCAAGATCGTGGTGATGGACAACCGTCATCTCGGCATGGTGCGGCAGTGGCAAGAGCTCTTCTACGAGCGCCGCATCGTGGCCACCGATCTCTACGACAATCCGGAGTTCTGTACGCTGGCGTCGGCGTACGGTATCGCCTCCACGCGCGTTGACCGCCCGGAGGACCTCCATCGCGCCTTGCGCGAGATGCTCGACTCGAGCGGCGCCTTTCTACTGCACTGCGCCTGCTTTCCCACGGAGAACTGCTTTCCGATGGTACCGGCGGGGCGCCACATCGACGAGATGCTGGAGAGAACATCGGCATGAGCGAACGACTCGAACTCCCATTGCGCGACCAACGCGCGCTCGCCAAGGTATTGGCGGCGCTGACGCGCACGGGCTGCACCGCCACCAGCGTGCGCGCTAGTTTCGGCGATAGTTACTCCGCCGTCATCACGATCGAGGGGCCCGCGCTCAACCTGCGGCGCCTGTCAGCACTAATCACGCGTCTTCTTTCAACCCACCAAGAGGAGTACCGATGAACGTCCAACACGCCCAAACCACCGACCCGGGGAGCCTGCGCGGAAAACGCATCGGCATCATTGGATACGGCAGTCAAGGCCGCGCGCACGCGCTCAACCTCCGGGACTCCGGTTGCGACGTCGTCGTCGGACTTCGCACCGGAGGCGCCTCCTACGTCAAAGCGATCGCCGACGGCTGGAGCCCCGTCACGCCGGCCGACGCCGCCACGCGCGACGTCGTCATGATGCTCACCCCCGACGAAGAGACACCGCGTATTTACCGCGAGCAGATCGGCCCCAACTTGCGCCCCGGCGCCGCGTTGGGCTTTGCGCACGGGTTCTCCATCCATTTCAACTACGTGCAGGCACCGCCGGCCGTGAGCGTTTTCATGGTGGCGCCGAAGGCCCCCGGACGCTTGGTGCGCAGCGAGTACGAAGCCGGGCGCGGCGTCCCGTGCTTGATCGCGGTGGCGCAAGACCCGCACGGTGATGCGCTCGAGATCGCGCGCAACTGGGCGATCGGCATCGGTGCCGGCCGGGCCGCGATCATCCAGACCAACTTCCGCGAGGAGACGGAGACCGATCTCTTTGGCGAGCAAGCCGTGCTCTGCGGCGGACTCTCGGCGTTGGTCACCGCCGGCTTCGAGACGCTCGTGAGTGCCGGCTACGCGCCGGAGATGGCTTACTTCGAGTGCTGCCATGAGTTGAAGCTCATCGTCGATCTGGTCTACGAGCGCGGCATCACGGGCATGCGCGACGGTATCTCGAATACGGCCAAGTATGGTGACTACACGCGCGGCAGCCGTATCGTCACCGAGCAGACGCGCCAGGCCATGCGCCAGATCCTGGGTGAGATCACCTCCGGTGCCTTCGCCAAGGAGTGGATGGCCGAGTGTGAGGCTGGCAAGCCGCGCTTCCAGCGCTTCCGCGAGGAGGGCCACCGCCATCAGATCGAGGGTGTGGGTGCGGAGTTGCGCAGCTTCATGCCCTGGATGGCGGCTCCCGAGCCGCCGCGTTCCGAGACGCCGGCGCCCGCGCTCGATGCGAGCCATGCGATGCCGGAAGTCGGCGCTTTTATGAACGAGTAGGGACTGCTGGCATACGTCGCCTTCCGGCGCCTCGGCCTGACGAAAAAATAAGGCCCTACTGACACTGAACGGAGATATCGGCGTGCGAACGCTTTTCGAGAAGATCTGGGATAGCCACGTGGTCGAGGAGCTGCCGGGCGGTAACGCACTGGTGTTCATCGACCGCGTCGTTGCCCACGAGATCACCACCCCTACCGGGGCACTCGAGATCGAGCAGAATTTCGGTGACCGCATCTACGATCCGGCACGTATCGTGGCCCTCAACGATCACGTGTCGCCCGCCAAGGACACCGAGACGGCGATCCAGGCACAGGTGCTGCGCACGTGGGCGAAACGTCACGGCATCAAGCTCTACGACATCGGCGATAACGGCATCTGCCACGTGGTGGTGCCCGAGCGCGGCTTGGTCGAGCCCGGAATGACGCTCTGCTGCGGTGACAGCCACACCTGCACGCTGGGCGCGTTCGGAGCCTTTGGGCTAGGCATCGGCAGCACCGCCCAAGGCGGGGCGATGCTCGCCGGCTGCTTGATCTTGCAGCGGCCGAAAGTCTACGGCATCGAGCTGCGCGGCAGTCTCGGCCACGGTGCGACGGCGAAGGATCTCGCGCTGACGGTCGTCGCGCGTTTGGGCTTCCGCGGAGCGACCGGTTACGTCATCGAGTATTTCGGCGCGGGGGTGGCCTCGCTCTCGATGGAGGAGCGCATGACGCTCTGCAACATGGCCATCGAAGCCGGTGCCACTTCCGGTCTCTGCCCGGTCGACGAGACGACGTTCTCGTATCTGGCGCAGACCGAATACCAGCGCGGCGTGCCCGATTGGGAGAGCCGCGTCGAGCGTTGGCGGGCCCTGCGCGCCGACGACGACGCCGAGTACGACGCCGTCGCGCGTATCGATCTCTCGGAGCTGCGTCCGCTGGTCTCGTGGGGGACCAACCCCGGCGAGTGTTCACCGATCGACGGCGCCGTGCCGGCCGATGCACCCCAGGCTTCGCTCGAGTACATGGGGCTCACGCCTGGACAGACGCTGGACGGGCTCGCCATCGATCAAGCCTTCATCGGCTCCTGTACCAACGCGCGCCTCTCCGATCTGCGTGCCGCCGCTGCGGTGCTGCGCGGCCGCCACGTGACCGTGCCCACGATCGTCACCCCAGGCTCGCAGGCGGTGCGCCGGGCCGCCGAACGTGAGGGTCTCCACGATATCTTTCAAGACGCCGGGGCGCTCTGGACGCACTCCTCGTGCGGGCCGTGCCTGGGAATGTCGATGGGTGTCCTGGCTCCAAAGATGCGCTGCGTCTCGTCGTCGAACCGCAATTTCCCGGGGCGCATGGGAGCGGGCGGACGCGTGCACTTGGCCTCGCCGACGGTAGTCGCCGCGAGCGCCGTAGCCGGATGCATCACCGCACCCGATCGACTCGCCGCACGGCATGCCGTGGCCGGTGGTGCCGCATGAACTTCGAAGGCGAGATTCTCCTCGTCGACCGCGCCAACGTCGATACCGACCAGATCATCCCTGCGCGCTACCTCACCGGCATCACGAAGAGCGGCTACGGACAACACCTCTTCACGGGCATGCCGGGCGGTACGGAGTTGCTCCAAAGCAAGCCCGCCGCCACCATTCTGGTCGCGCGCGAGAATTTCGGCTGCGGAAGCTCGCGCGAGCACGCCGCGTGGGCGATCGCCGATCGCGGCTTCCGGGCGGTGATCGCGGAGAGCTTCGCGCGCATCTTCCTCGAGAACGCCTACACCAACGGGGTGGTGCCTATCGTGCTGCCCAAGGCCGAGGTGGAGGCGTTGGCGGCGTGCGGACGCGCGCGCATCGACGTCGCCGGGCAGTTCGTCGAGGCGTTGGGGCGGCGCATCCCCTTCGATCTCGATCCGCTGCGTAAGTCCTTCGTGCTCGAAGGCGGCTTCATGGAGTTCTTAGCCAAGAAAGTCGAGCTAGTGCGCGCGTGGGAGCGCGCCGCGGCCTCCTAAGCGGTACCCGTCTCGTGGCGGCGCTTCGCCTCGTACATCAAGGCATCAGCCTCCTCCCACGTACGCCGCAGCGTGGCGCCGGCGCGGCGCCGCGCGACGCCGATCGAAGCGGCGATACCGCGTTCGCGAAAGGCGTCCAGCAGTCGCCGGCGCAGGTGTTCCGCCTGCGCCGGTTCGCTCTCCACGGCGAGGATGGCGAACTCGTCACCACCGATGCGGGCCATGCTGTCGTGGCCGCGTAGGACGCGCGTAATCGTCCGCGCGGCATGGCGCAACATGCGGTCGCCACGGGCATGGCCGTAGGTATCGTTGGTGTGCTTGAACTCGTCGAGATCGAGCATGAAGATGTGCGCGGAGCAGTCGTAGCGGCGGCAGCGCTCCTCCTCGCCTGCAAGCAGGCGGTCCCAGCCACGGCGATTGAAGACGCCGGTCAGCGGATCGAGCAGCGCGTCGGCCTCGGCACGCTCGGCACGGCGCTCGGCCTCGTCCACCTCGCGCTGGCGATCCACCAACGAGCCCAGCAGGCGTCCGAAGAGGAGCAGTACCGCGGCGGCCTCGTCGTGATCGATCTCCTGTGCCTGCGTGCATAGGCCGCAGATCGTGCCGAACAGTCTCCCGTCACTGCCGAGAATGGGCACGCCCGCGCAGGCGCCGGCACCTCCGCCTGCAAGGACGAGTGGACCCTCGCCGCGCAGCAGGCGGGCGTGCAGCCGTTCCGAGCGCGCCAGCGTCTTACCGCACTCGTACGCTGCCTTCGGCTGATGGGCGGCGACGCGTACCGGCAGGTCCTTGTCGACGTGCGTAAAGAGGCAGTGTTGAAAGCCGAGGGTGCGCTGGAGGTGGGCCAGAGCCGCTTGGATGGCGGCGCCGAGGTCGTTGAACGGGAGGAGGTCGGGTGGGGGAACCGAGACGGTCATGACTCAGCGGCGCTTCGCCGGACCGCTGGCGCTTTCGTGCGGACGTGCGTTAAGGTTTAGCCTAAAATCGCACAAGAAACGGCGAAGCTGCTACCGGCTCTCGCTGGCGCGAATTTCGTCGATGCGCTCGACGGCACGCCGCAGATGCGGGATCACGATGGAGCCGCCCACCACCAGCCCGACGTTGAGCGCTTCGTAGAACTGTTCGTCGGTGACTCCCAGCGCGATGCACTGACCGAGGTGATAGGTCACGCAGTCGTCGCAGCGCAGCACGAGCGAGGCCACGAGCCCCATCAGCTCCTTGATGACGGCGGTGAGCGCCCCTTCGTCGTACGCGCGCGTATCGAGGTTGAAGAAGCGCTGGATACCCAGGTGCCCGGACGCTAGGATGCGTTCGTTTGCGTGCGCGCGATGGGCGTTGAAGGCGTCGATATCCATGGTGGCGGCGTCATTCGCGAGAGGAGTGCCCCGTACCCCGGGGTTCACGCGCCGGCAGTGAAGCCGTACTCCTCGATCCAGCTCAGGCTCTCCCGCGTTGAGCCGGACGGACGGTACTCCAAACCCACCCAGCCTGCGTAGCCGGCAGTGTCGATGGCGCGCAGGATGCGCTCGTAGGCTAGCTCGCCCGTGCCGGGCTGATGGCGCTCCGGGGAGTCGGCGATCTGAACGTGGCCCACGCGCGCGACGCAACGCGCGAACCTCGCGGTGACGTTGCCCTCACCGCGCTGCACGTGGTAGCAGTCGAACTGCAGGCGCGCGTTCTCGGCGCCAACGTCGTCCAACAGCCGCAGCGCGCGTGCCGTCGTCTCGATGAAGAAACCGGGCGTGTCGAGAGCGTTGAGCGGCTCGACCAGCAGCGTGATGCCGCTTTCCCGCAGGCGTGCCGCTGCGTAGCGCAGGTTCTCGACGGCGGTCTCCCACAGCGTGCGTTCGTCGAGCTCCGCCTTGCGGATGCCCACCAGCGCGTTGATGCGCGTGCAGCGCAGGCGCCGTGCCGCCTCCAGTGCGCGCTCGATGCCCGCGTGGAACTCCTCACGCCGCGTGGGGTCGAGCGCGAACCCGCGCTCGCCCGCCGCAAAGTCGCCCATCGGCAAGTTGAAGAGAATCAGTTGCAGGCCGTGCTCGCGCAGCAGACCGGCGTACTCTTCGACGTGTCCGTATGGATCGGGCAGCTCGACGGCGCGGAAGCCGCTGGCGGCGGCCGCCGCGAAACGTTGCTCCAGCGGTACTTCGGTGAAGAGGAAGGAGAGGTTGGCGCAGAGCTTGGGCATCGTCGATCCTCAGCGTGGGAAAGCGGCGGGGACGCCGCCGTCAACGGTGAGCACGCAGCCGGTGGTGGCACGAGCCGTGGCGAGATAGCGGAATGCCTGTGCGACGTCTTCCGCCTGCACCTCCCGGTGCAGCAGGTTGCCACGGAAGTACTCCGCGCTGGTGACGCCGTGCGCGGCGGCGCGCTGCGCGACGAGCTCCGGCGTGAAGAGCCCGGTGCGGACGCGATCGGCATTGACGGCATTGGCGCGGATGCCGTAGCGCCCACCGTCGAGCGCATATTGGCGCATCAAAGCCAACGCCGCGGTCTTCGCGACGCCGTACGGGCCGAAGCCGGCGCTCTGCGCGAAGGCCTGCTTGGAAAGATTGAAGAGCAGCGTGCCGCCGCAGCCCTGGGTCAGGAACGCTTCGAAGGCCGCGCGCGCCAGGCGCCGGTGCGCGTGAAAGTTCACGTCCAGCGACCGCGTCAGCGCCGCCTCACCCTCGTCGGTGTCCAGGAAGCCTGCCGGCGCGATGCCGGCGTTGCTGACCACGACGTCGATGCCGCCGAACGCATCGCAGCACGCGTTCACCACCGTCTCGCCGGCGTCTGCCGCCGTCACGTCGCAGCGCGCGGAGGCGATACGGGTGCCGTAGCGCTCTAAGTGCGCAGCCGCGCGCTCGAGCGCCTCGCCGTCGCGGTCGGCGATCAGTACGTGCGCGTCGTGGCGTGCGTACTCTTCGGCGACGGCTAGGCCGATGCCGCTGGCGCCGCCGGTCACGGCGGCGATGCTGCCCGTCAGCGGCGCGGGAGCGCGCGCAGCGCCGTCCACCTTGGCGCGCTCCAGCGGCCAGTATTCCATCTCGAAGAGCTGGAGCTCGGAGATGGGCTGGTAGCGCCCCAGGGCCTCGGCCTGCAAGATCGTGTGCGCGCTGTGCGCGGCGATGTCGCAGGCTGCACGGGCCGCGCCGGCGGTCTCACCAAAGGCGCAGATGCCGAGTCCTGGCAGCACCACCACGCGCGGCAGGGGATCCAGCGGCGCGCGGGCGCCCAAGCGCGCCGATCCTTGTTCGACGTAATGCTCGTAGCGCGCGGCGTACGCATCGAGCGCGGCGTCGATCCGCGCGCGCTCCGTTGCCGCGGCATCCGGTGCGAGGACCAGCGGCCACGGCCGCGTGCGCAGCACGTGGTCCGGCGTGATCGGCCCGCGCGCGCACAGTTGCTCCGCGTCCTCGCGCAGCGAGAGCGCCAGTGCCGCCCCATCGTCGCTCCAGCAGCCCAGCCAGCGTGAGCCCCGCTCGGCCAGCGCCCCGCGCAGTGCCAGCATGGCGTTGCGCCGCCGCGTGTGATCGGGCGCGAAGGCCGGGAGGGAGAAGGCGCATGCGCGCCCCAGCTCGCGCTCGGCTTCGTCGACGGCCTCCACCATGCGTTCGTAGGATTGGCGCGCGTTCTCCCCTGCCGTAAAGAGGCCGTGTTTTGCCAAGATGATCAGGGACGGGTTGGAGTGCTCGCGCAGCGCCGCTTGCGCGCGTTTGGCCAGCGTGAAGCCGGGCATCCCGTATTCCAGCACGAGCGCCCGCGGCCCGAACAGCGCGCGGGCGCGCGCCACGCCGTCGGGCTGATCGGTGAGCGCGAGGATAGCGTCGGCGTGCGTGTGATCCACGAAGCGCTGCGGCAGCAGCGCATGCAGCAGCGCTTCGACGGAGGGGTTGGGGGAGCGGAAGTCCAGCAGGTGCGTGCGCTGCTGATTGACCATCTCCTCGTCGCTCAGGTGCTCCTGTTCGAGCATGCGGTGCAGATGGTCTAAGCGTAGCGCGGGGAAGCCCTGCGGCTCGATGGTGGCGAGGTCCCAGCCGCTGCCTTTGACGTAGAGTACGTCTACCTCGCCGTCGACGGCAGCGCGCGCTTGGGTCTTCACCGAGGTGTTGCCCCCGCCGTGGAGGACGAGCGAGGGATCGCCTCCGATCAGGCGCGAGGTATAGATGCGCAGCGCCAGATCGTCACCCCACGCACGATAGCGCTCGAGAAAGCGCGCGGCTTCGCGCTCGTCGTACCGGCTGATCATGAGCCGCGGCTTCGCCGCTCCAGGGGGGCTTATCCGCCCCACCGAATAACCAGGCCTCCCATGTTCGTCCGCACGCTCTCACCCGCGCGCATGCGCGGCGGTCCACTTGCCTCCGCCGCCACCGCCCGTGCCGTGGCGCTCGACGCCTTGGGCGAGGAGCTGGCCGCGCGCGTTGCCGCGAGAGCCTGCGCAAGCGGTCTCGCCGTGCTGGCGGCGGCAGGCTCGCTGCAGCTAGCCGGTACGTTGGCGCAGTACGACGCCGCCGCGGCCGCGGCGGAGGGTGACGTGGGGACGGCGCTGGCAGGCGCGGCTCAGGCCGTGCGCAACGCCATGGATACGCCTGCGCGGTTGCAGGTGGGGCGCTTCAGCCTGGGCTTGGAGCGGGCGCTCGTGATGGGCATCCTCAACGTGGCCAAGGAGTCGTTTTACGACGGCGGGCGCTATCGCGGCGTGGACGGCGCGCTCGAGCGCGCCGGGCAGATGCTGGCCGAAGGCGCCGACATCGTCGACGTCGGCGGACAGTCCTATAATGCCGTGACGCCTCCGGTGAGCCAGGAAGAAGAGCGGGGGCGCGTGGTACCGGTGGTGGAGGCGCTGGTGCGCGCCTTTCCCGGCGTGGTGATCTCGGTGGACACCGTCCGTTCCGCCGTGGCACGCGCGGCGCTGGAAGCGGGCGCCGCGATCATCAACGATTGTAGCGGCAACGCCGATCCCGGCATGGCGGCCGTGTGCGCGGCTTACGGCGCGGGCGACGTGATCGTCCATTTGAAGGGCCGCCTCAAAGTACGCGAACCGGAGCAGTACGTCTACGGCGACGTCACCGCCGAGATCGTGCGCGTGCTCGAGGAGCGCTGCGGCGCGGCGCTCGCGGCCGGCGTGCGCGCGCAATCGCTGATCGTCGATCCCGGCCTGGAGTTCGGGAAGGAGCCGTACGACGATCTCACGATCGTCGAGCGTCTGGAAGAGTTCATGGCGCTGGGGTATCCGGTGCTCGTTGCGGCTTCGCGCAAGAGTTTCATGGGGCGGCTCTTTGCGTTGCCGGCAGCGGAGTTGTTGGCTCCCAGTGCCGCCGTCGCCGCCTATAGCGTTCTCGCCGGTGCGCGCATCATTCGCGCCCACGACATCCAATTCACGGTCCGGCTCGTCAAGATGCTGGAGGCGATCTCCTCGGACCGCAAGCGTGAGCTCGTCCCATAGGAATGGACCATGGGTGAAACGGTTTATCTCGGCTTAGGCTCCAATCTCGGGGACCGGCAGGCCAACCTGCTGCAGGCCCTGCAGAAGCTGCGCGTGCACGCTCGCATCGTGCGGGTCAGCGCTACCTATCGTACGCGGCCTTTCGGCGCGGTGAGCGGGCCCGAATTCCTCAATGCGGCCGTGGCCGTGGAGACCGAGCTCGAGCCGCCTGCGTTCGAGCGCGCGCTGCGCCGCGTGGAGGAGGCGGTGGGCCGTCAGCGCGGCGATCTCGGCGTGGGCGTCAAGGCGCCGACGGCGGCGCGCTGCATCGACATCGACATCCTGCTGTGGGGCGAGCGCTGCGCCGACTTCGGCCGTTTCTCCGTGCCCCATCCCTACCTTGCGCAACGCCCTTACAACCTGGTGCCGTTAGCGGAGATCGCCGCCGACGTTTGCGAGCCGCGCAGCGGCCACACCATCGGCGCATTGGCCGCGGCCGTCAACGTCAGCGGCATCGAGCGGCAACGGCGCGGACTGCACTTCCAGACCGACCGTCAGGAGCAGGAGCCGGAAGTGCACCTCGCGCTGGATCGCGTGGGCGTCTCGGGCGTGCGGCGGATGCTGCGGCTGGATCTAGGCGGCCGTGAGCAGACGCTCGTCGGCGAGTTCTCGATGTTGGCGGACTTGCGCCCCGAGCAGTCCGGCGTCCACATGTCACGTTTCTCGGAGCTGCTCGAAGAGGCGCTGCTCGACGTATTGGAGGAGAGCGAGCCTTTGCGCGCCGAGGAGCTGAGCGCGCGGGTGGCGCGTGCGATCGTGGTCTCTCAGCGTGCCTCGCGCGCCGAGGTGCGTCTGCGCGCGGATTTCGGCCTCGAGCGCTGGACGCCGGTCTCCGGTAAGCGCGGCGAGGAGATGTACGCGCTGATCGGTTTAGCCTGCGCCGACGCGCGTTCGAACGGCGGCCACGAGCCCGTGCTGCGCCGCGCCGTGGGCGTGGAGGCCGAGGGCATGACGGCCTGTCCCTGCGCGCAGGCGATGGTGCGCGAGCACTCGCTGCGCGCATTGATAGATGCGGGCTTCGACGAGGCTGCGGCGCAGCGCGCACTCGATGCGCTGCCGGTCGCGACGCACAATCAACGCGGTCGCGGCACGCTGCTGGTCGGCTTGGTCGAAGAGTCTCCCGAGAGCGTGCAACCGGAGACGCTGGTGGAGATCGTCGAGAACGCGATGTCCAGTGAGACCTACGGTCTGCTCAAGCGTCCCGATGAGTTCTTCGTCGTGAACAAAGCGCACCAGAACCCCAAGTTCGTGGAGGACGTGGTGCGCGGAATCCTCGCACGCGCCCTCGACGTCTACGCGGACTTTCCGGACCAGACGTTTCTCGCCGCCACGCAGATCAACTACGAGTCGATTCACAAGCACGATGCGCTGGCCGAGGCGTACGGGACGTTCGGCGAGCTGCGCCGCGAGCTTGGCGGTGAGCGCGTCCCCTGCAAGACGGATCTCCAGAGCTGGCTCGCGGCCTATCCCACGCGAGCGCTGCGGTGATCCCTGCGCTGGAGATCTGGGCCTCCCCCGAGCCCACGGCGGCGCGAATAGACGAGCACAACCGCCGCGATCAATTGCGCGAGACGGGCCATGCGGAGCGCTTCGGCGACGTCGAGCTGCTGGCGAGTCTGGGCGTCAGCCACGTGCGCTATCCGGTGCTGTGGGAGCAGGGAGAGCGCGGCCTGGCATGGGCGGCCCCACGCCTCGCGTACTTGCGGGCGCGCGGCATCTCGCCCATCGTCACGCTGCTGCATCACGGCAGCGGCCCCGATGACAGCTCGCTGATCGATCCCGCCTTTCCCGAGCGTTTCGCGCGTCATGCTCGTGCGGTCGCACAGCGTTTTCCTTGGGTCGAGCGCTGGACGCCGGTCAACGAGCCCTTGACCACGGCGCGCTTCTCCACGCTCTACGGCCACTGGTATCCCAACCTCGTCGACGACCATGCCGCGTTCGGACGGGCGCTGACGCTCCAGGCGCGCGCGATCATCCTGGCCATGGCGCAGATCCGCTGCGTCAACCCGGCGGCGCGCTTGATGTTGACGGAGGATCTGCAAGGCTTTCACGCCGATGCGGCGCACGCGGTCTACGCCCAGCATCTGCGCGAGCGCTCCTTTCTCTCCGCCGAGATCCTCATGGGGCGGATCGTGCCGGGGCACCCGTTGTGGCGTTACTTGACGCTGCGCTGCGCGGTTCCGCCGGGGGAGCTGGCGTGGCTGGCACGCCATTCCACGCCGCCGGACCTGATGGGCTGGAACTACTATCCGCACTCCGAGCGCGCACTGTTGGATCGCGGCGGTGCGCTGCGGGACGTGTCGGCCGCCTTGGCGTGCCGCGAGGTCATCTCGCCGCTGCCGTTGCTGCGCGCGGCTTACGCACGGCTGGGCCTGCCGCTGGCGCTCTCGGAGGTACACCTCGACGGCAGCGCGGAGGAGCGTTGCCGCTGGCTGGAGCTGCGCTGGCGCGAGGCGATGGCGCTGCGCGCGGAGGGCGTGCCGCTGCTGGCCGTGGGCGCTTGGGCGGCCTTCGGCATGGTGGACTGGCGTTCGCTGCTGCGCCGCCGCGAAGGCTGGAGCGAGGACGGGGTCTTCACGTTCGCACCCGCCGATGGAGCGCCGGCACGAACGGCCGTTGCGGAGCTGGTGGAGCGTCTAGCGCGCGGCCACGAGCCGCCGGAGTACGCGCCGGGCTGGTGGGAGCGCGAGCAGCGCTTGGAGGAAGCGGCGCGCGTATGAGGGGCGTGGACGGCCTGATCGTGGGCCTGCACCTGCGCTGGCGCGGCGTCTATCAGCGCCCGCAGCACGTGCTCTCGCGCTTGGCGCGCCGTTATCCCGTGGTCGTGTTGGAGGAGCCGCTGTTCGCCTCCGGGGCCAGCCGTTTCGACGTCGAGGAGCCCGCGCCCAACGTCACGGTGATCCGGCCCGTGGTCGACGCCGACGGCCCGTATGTCGCCTCGAAGATCGCGCCGGGTGCCATCGCCGCCGTCGCGCGCCAGGCCGCGGAGTACGGCATCTCGAGCCCCGCGCTGTGGCTCTACACGCCGATGATGACGGCGCTTGCCGATGCCTTTCCGGAGGCTCCGCTGATCTACGACTGCATGGACGATTTAGCGTCGTTCGCCTTCGCGCCGTCCGGAATGCGTGCGCGTGAGCGCGCGCTGCTGGAACGAGCCGACGCCGTGTTCTGCGGTGGAGCCTCGCTCTATCGCACGCGCGCGCGCTATGGGCCGCACGTGCGGTGCATCCCAAGCGGCGTCGAGTTCGCGCGCTTCGCGTCGGCACGCACGACGCTCCCCGCGGGGCCGCTGCGTCTCCTGCGCGGGCGCGTGTACGGTTACGTGGGTGTGATCGACGAGCGCATCGATTACGCGATCGTACGGCGCTTGGCGCAGGTGGCGGGAGCGCAGATCGTGCTGGTCGGCCCGGTGGCGAAGGTCGAGCCGCACACGCTGCCGCGCGCCGCCAACATTCACTACGCCGGTCAGATCGAGTATGCCGAGCTGCCGCGTTGGGTCGCGGGCTTCGACGTGGCGCTGATGCCATTCGCGGACAATGCCTCCACCCGCAGCATCTCGCCGACCAAGTTACTGGAGTACTTCGCCGCCGGTAAGGCGGTCGTGACGACGCCGATTCGCGACGTCGTCGAGCGCTACGGCGGCTTGGTCGCCCAGGCGCGTACGCCCGAGGAGTTCGCGCGCGCTTGCGTGGCGGCGCGTCCCGACCCTAGGCGCGATGAAGCCGTCACGGCTGCCGCGCGCTTGCAGAGTTGGGATGCGGTAGCGGCAACGATGGAGCAGGCGCTGCTCCGGACGCCGCAGACGCTGGCCGCGCAAGGCGCCGGCGCGTGAGCGCGCGGCGCGCGTTCGTCAACGGCCGCATCTATGCACGAGACCCCGCCACCGGCGCCTACCACCGCCGGCGTGAGATGGTCGTCGAAGACGGACGCATCCTGGCGCTGGGGGAGGGGCTATGCGGCGCCGGCGTGGAGTGCGTCGACCTGGCCGGCGCGACGGTGCTTCCCGCCTTCGCCGATAGTCACGTCCACCTTACCGATACCGGCTGGTTCTTGGGCGCGCGGAGCCTGTCAGACGTGAGTTCCTACGCGCAGTTCGAAGCGCGCGTGCGTGCGCTTCCGGACTCGCAGAACGTCTTTGCCGGACAGTACGACGACGCGCGCTGGAGCGACGGGCGTGAAGCCGACGCGAGACCGCTCGAGGCTGCCTTTCCGGAGCGCTTGGCGCTGCTGGTGCGCGTCGACGCGCACTCTTGCATCGTCAACCGGCAGACGCTGGCTTGGCTCGACCTCGCGCCGGAGACGGAGGGTATCGAGCGCACCGCCTCCGGTACCCCCACGGGGCGACTCTTACTCGACGCCAACTGGCGCGCGCAGACGGCGTTCATGGCGGCGCTGCCCGAGCGTGAGCGCCGCGCGGCCGAAGGCCGCGCGCTGGGCGAGGCGCTGCGCCAGGGCGCGCTGCACCTGCACGTGCAGCTCGTAGGCTTGACGGGACGCGAGGGTTTCGAAGCGGAGCTGCGGGCCCTCGCTGCACTCGCACGCGAGCTCGCTCCCGAGCTGGCGGCGAAGATCCATTGGAAGCTGTGCACGACCGACGTCTCCATCGCCGCCGGCCTGGGTCTACCGTACGTGGGGGGCGACGTCTTCCTCGACGGCTCGATCGGCAGCCGCACCGCCGCGGTGGGCCGGCCCTACCTCGACGGCAGCGGACAGGGTAAGCTCTTCTACACCGATGCGGAGGTCGCGGCGTACGTGCGTGCGGCCGAGGAACGCGGCATCTCGGCGGGCGTGCATGCCATCGGTGATCGCGCGCTGGAGCAGGCGATCGACGCCGTGGACGCGGCTTTGGGCGGGCACCGCTCCCCGCGCACGCGCCACTTCATCGAGCACGCGGAGATGCTGACCGACGCGCAGATCGAGCGCTGCGCGCGCTTGGGTATCCAACTCTCGATGCAGCCGCAGTTCGACGCGTTGTGGGGCGGGCGGGGCGGCATGTACGAGCGGCGCTTGGGCCCGGAGCGCGCGCGAGCGATGAACCGGCTGGCCACGCTGCTGCGCGCGGGCGTCGTCGTGGCGGGCGGGGACGATAGCCCCGTCTGCCGCCTCGCGCCGCTCGAGGGGATGCAGGCATGCCTCGCGCATCATGAGGCCGGCCAGCGCTTGACCCCGGAGCAGGCGCTGACGCTCTACACGTACAACGCGGCGCGCCTGGGCTTCGCCGAGGGGCGCACGGGCGCTCTGGCGCCGGGGCTGGCCGCCGATTTCGTGGTGCTCGATCGCGATCCGCTGGCCCAGGGGTCGTTCGCGACCGCACACGTGCTGCAGACCTGGGGCGACGGGCGGCTCCTCTCTTCCATAACCTAGCCGGTTCTTCCCCAGTCTTGCAACGGTGATTCGTAAGGCGGACAGGTGACGCGCCTTATGATGCGCTCGTGAGACAACGCCAACTCTTCCTGTCGACGCTTGCCTTCATGATCTCGTTTGCACTCTGGGGCAGCATCGCGGCGCTCGCGCCCCGGTTGCGCGTCCAGTACGGCTTGACGGAGGAGCAGACGGCCCTGGCCGTCGCCGTGCCGGTGCTGTTGGGCTCGCTGACGCGTATCCCGCTGGGGGCGCTGGCCGACCGCCTCGGCGGGCGCGTCGTCTTTACCGCTCTGCTGGCGTTCGGTGCGCTGCCCGCGGCCGCGCTGACGCTGTTCCATTCCTACGTGGCGCTGCTCGTAGGCGGATTCTTCCTCGGTATAGCGGGGGCCAGCTTCGCCGTGGGCGTGGCCTTCTCGACGCGTTGGTTTGCACAGGAGCAACAGGGTCTGGCGCTGGGGATCTTCGGGATCGGCAATGTCGGACAATCTGTGGTGGCGTTCAGCGCGCCGCTGATCGCGCGCTCGCTCGGGTGGGAGGCGGTCTTCTGGATCTTCGGCTCGGCGTCGCTGGTTTGGGCGGCGATCTTTTGGATCTTCGCGCGTGATGCTGGGCCGCCGCGCAGTATCTCCTTGCGTCATGTCGCCGGCGTGCTCGCCCGCGAACGGCTCTCCTGGGTGCTGGCGTACTTTTACTTCATCACCTTCGGCGGTTTCGTGGCGCTGGCGATCTATCTCCCGACGCTGCTGCGCGTGCAGTTTAACGTGACGCTCGAGGACGCCGGCATGCGGACGGCGATCTTCGTCCTGGTGGCGACGGCGATGCGGCCGCTCGGAGGTTGGCTCTCCGATCGCGTCGGGGGCGCGCGTGTATTGACGGTCGTCTTTGCGATGATCGTCCTGTGCGCGCTGGCGCTGGTTTCGCAGAGTTTCGCCGTCTTCAGCACTGGGGCGCTGGTCGGAGCGACGATGTTGGGCTTGGGTAACGGCGCGGTCTTCAAACTCGTGCCGAAGTACTTCCCCGCCGATGTCGGAACGGTCACGGGTTTGGTGGGCGCGTTCGGCGGCCTGGGGGGCTTCTTTCCGCCGTTGGTGTTGGGCGTGCTCGAGGAGGCGACCGGCTCCTACGCCATCGGTTTCCTCTTATTGGGAGCGTTCGCAGTGGCGGCCGCGGCCACCAATCTGGCGGTCTTCGATCGTCCGGTCGCAGGGCGCATCCCCGTCAAGTGAAACGCCGCGCCCGCCGGCACTAGCGCGGGCGGGCGCGTGAGAGAGCGTAGCGGCGCGCTCGTCAGATCAGCGAGACGATCTCCGTCTCCTTGGACGTAGGCGCGTTCTCCAACGCTTGTAAGAGATTGGTTGCCATGGCGTCGTAGAGCGGGCCCTCCAGATCCTCGATACGTCCGTGATCGGCGTATTCCACGACCGTGGGATCGATCGGCAGGCGTGCCAGCACGGGTGCTCCCGCCAGATCGGCCACGTCTTGAGCATATGACGGTCCGAAGATCTCGTAGCGCGTGCCGGTATCGGGCGCCTCGAAGTACGACATGTTCTCGATCACGCCGATGATCGGCTTCTTGAGCTGGTGTACGAGATTGGCTGCCTTGCGCACGATCATCGTGGCCAGGCGCTGCGGCATCGTCACCAGCACCACGCCGTCGACGCGCAGCGACTGCAGCACCGTCAACGGTGCGTCGCTGGTTCCCGGCGGGAGGTCGACCAGCAGGTAATCCAGATCGCTCCACATCACCTGTTCGTAGAACTGCCGGATGACGCCGGAGAGGATCGGCCCGCGCCAGATCATCGCCGTGTCCTCCCTGTCGGTGAGCAGATTGGAGCTCACCACTTGGATCGCGGCCTTAGTCATTGCGGGGATCATCAGCCCCTTGGGCTGTTGGCCCGGCGGCGGCGGCGGGGCGTTAGGATCGGGTTCGATCATCAGCCGTCCGGTCAGGCCGAAGAAGCGCGGAATCGAGGGGCCGGTGACGTCCGCATCGAGGATGCCGACGCGATAGTTCTTACGCCTCAGCGCCACCGCCAAGAGCGACGTCGTCAGCGATTTGCCGACGCCGCCTTTGCCGGACATGACCGGGATCAGATGCTTGATCTTCGCGCGCCGGTTGAACTCGCCCGGCCGGCGCCGCAGCGGCATCGTATCCTCTTTGCTGACTTCGGGGACCTCGTTCTTGTCGCGCGCGTACAAGAGCGCGGCCATGACCGGTTCCATGCGCAGACCGTGCGAATTCACGCCCTGCTCGAGCGTCTCGAATTTGTTGATCCCGCAACTGGCGCAGTGCAAGCCGAACTTGCTGAGCACCTTGCTGGCGAGTCGAAACGACTCGACCAGCACGTTGATTTTGATATGCGGGTCGATCTCGAAGGTAGCCATGATTATGCCACTTCGAGCAGCGCGCTGGTGACTCCCCGCTCTCTAAAAGTTCCGTAACGCGTGCGACTTGGATTATAGACGAGAGTCGCTGTGCGCGCGCTACTTCGTGCCGTCGAGCGGCCAGAAGCCGTAGATCGCGCGCCCCGGCTCCAGATCCCAGAAGCGCGTGGCGTTGTCACTAACGCCGTAGACGATCGCGAAGGGGACGTCGTGGGCGAGGATCGCGTGCACCAGCCGCGCGAGGTCGCGCTGCGACATCCAGGTGGCCGCGTAGCGCGCGAATTTCTGCTCGTCGGTGAGCCCCAACCAGCCGGAGGAGGCACGGACGCTTGGATGCTTGGGATCGTCTTCTTTGGTGATCGAACCGATGCGCACGCACGCTACCTGCAGACCGTGGGCGTCGCTATAGTAGCGTCCTAAGTTCTCGCCGAAGGCCTTCCAGACGCCGTAGAGGCTGTCGGGACGGAGCGGCGCATCGGTGCGCACGAGCACGCCGGAGGCCGGCTCGTAGATCCGCGGCTTGCCATCCACCTCGTAGCGGCCCACCGCGTGGTTGGAGCTGGCGAAGATTACCCGCTTGCAACCGGCCCGGCGCGCCGCTTCGAAGGCGTTGTACGTCCCGCCAATATTGATCGAATGGACGTCTTCCCACTCGGCTTCGACGGCCACGACGCCGGCGAGATGGATGACCGTCTCGCAGCCCGCGCAGGCGCGCTCGAGCGCGCCGAGATCGCGGACGTCCGCGGTGACGTCGGCCCCGGAACGGTCGATACGCACGACCTGATGCCCGTGAGCCTCCAGGTCGTTACAGAGCGGAACGCCGATCGTTCCCTGCGAGCCCGTTACCGCGATGCGTGCCATGTGCGAAGGCTACGCTTCGCGCAGGCAAGTTCCCTACGCGCTGTTGCGCACGTTGGCCGTGGCGAAGCGCTCGCGCGCCTCTTCGATGGAGGCGTGGATGCTGAAGATCTTGTCGAGCGCGGTGAGATGGAGGATCTTGAGGATCTGCGGGTTGCCGGCCACCAGGCGCACCGTGCCGCCGACTTCACGAACCGAGCGCAGCGCGGCGATGAGCGCGCCCAAACCGGTCGAGTCGAGTAGCTCCACGTTGAGCATGTCGACGATGTGCAGGAAACGGCCGCTGTCGACGTGGTTGCGGAACGTCTTCTTGAGCCGGGCTGCGGTTAGCCCATCCACCACGCGGGGGAGGGCGGTAACCGTGATGCTCTCGGCAGGGGTATCCATGAGAATCTCCTAGCGGGTCAACCCCCAGTTGCGTACGCCCGGGGATGGACAGCCGATTTCGATGGCCTTATCCTAAGGTAGCATAAAATAAACTGTCAATGGTCTTTTCCTTAAGGCCGATAAAAGTTGAGTGAAGGCACGGCCGATAGTTGACTTTTGACGAGAGTCCGACTAAAGTCTGAATGGCACTTGCGTTCGCCCCCTCGTTCGGGGGAGGCGGTTTTCACGGAGCGAGGGCCCTAGCGGGTTCCCCACCCTAGGGAAGAAGACGGAGATGGCTCGAGGCTACGGTCAGGAGTGTCCGATCGCGCGGACGCTGGAGATGCTCGGTGAAAAGTGGACCCTGTTGGTCGTGCGCGAGCTTTTCCAAGGCACGAATCGCTTCAAAGACTTGGTCGAACGCCTCCACGGCATCCCGCGCAACCTTCTGGCCCAGCGGCTCGCCCAGTTGGAGACCGAAGGTCTGGTCGTCCGCCGCTCCTATCGTGAAGTTCCGCCGCGCGTGGAGTACCATCTTACGGAGAAGGGCTGGAGCCTCCAGCCGGTGCTGCGCTCCCTCGCTGATTGGGGGCGGCGCTGGAACGTCTGCGCCGTCGACGGGGAGCACCATCTCGAGCACGATCCGCTCAGCGAGCGGATGCTCAACCTCCCATTCGAGTACGACATCGCCTCGGCGCGAGGTGCCCGCGGTACCGTCGAGGTGCGTGCGGGCGCGCGCACCTGGTTCGTCACGTTCGAGCATGGCGGATGTCTGGTTGGACGCAGCACGGAAGAGCTGCCCTCTGCGGCGTTGACCGGGAGTGAGGCCGTCTGGCTCGACGTGCTCTCCGGGCATCTACGGCTGGAACAGGCGGAGGCCGCGGGCAAGATCACCGTGGCCGGCGACCGCGGCACCGTTGACCGCTTCTCTCACGCCTGCCTCGGTCCGCAGGCGTTGCTCTCAGCCTAAAGGAGTCCCTACGTGCTCGACCTCACCCGTAGCGCCGACGTTTGGCGGCGCGCTACCTCTGTGTTGGCCGGAGGCGTCGACTCCCCAGTCCGTGCCGGTAAGCCGGTGGGCGGCCCCGTGGTCGTGCGGGAGGCGGCGGGAGCGTACGTGGTCGATGCCGATGGGCGGCGCCTGCTGGATTATCTGATGGCTTACGGCCCACTGCTGCTGGGGCATGCGCATCCGGCGCTCACGCATAACCTCGACCAGGCGGCGGCGCGCGGTACCCTCTACGGCTGCACGCACGAGGACGAGGTACGTCTGGCCGAGCGTTTGCGCGGGCATCTGCCGTCACTCGAGCGCATCCGCTTCACCAATAGCGGCACCGAGTCGGTGATGAGCGCGATCCGCGTCGCGCGCGGCTTCACCGGACGCGAGGCGATCCTGCGTTTCGCCGGCAACTACCATGGCCACTTCGATCAGGCCTTGCTCAATGCCGGTGCCTCCGCCGGTGCCGCCGGTGCCGGCCCCTCGGGTATCCCCGCGGGTGTTGCGCACGACACGATCGTCTGCCGGTACAACGACCTCGACAGCGTCGATGCCGCGCTGCGCGAGCACGGCTCGCGGCTGGCGGCGATCGTGGTCGAGCCCGTGGTCGGCAATATGGGACTGGTGCACCCCTTACCGGGTTTTCTCGAGGGCCTACGCGAGCGCACGCAGCGTAGCGGTGCGCTCTTGATCTTCGACGAAGTGATCACCGCGTTCCGGTTGGGTCTGGGCGGTGCGCAGGGGCGTTGCGGCGTGATTCCGGATCTCACGACGCTGGGCAAGGTGCTCGGCGGCGGCTTCCCGCTGGCGGCCTTCGGAGGGCGCGCGGAGGTGATGCGCGTGCTGGCTCCTGAAGGCACGGTCTTCCAAGGCGGAACGCTTTCGGGCAATCCCTTCTGCGTGGCCATCGCGCATCGGCTGCTCGACGTGCTGGAGGGTGATCCGGGGCTGCTCGCGCGGATGCGCGCGTTGGGCGAGCGCCTTGCGGCGGGGCTGCGTACCGTCCTGGCGGAGTTCGAGCTACGCTATCCCGTGGTGCAGGACGAGTCGATCGTCGACTTCATGTTTCGCGCGGCCGATCGCCCTCACCGCAACTACGATGAGGCCCGCCAAGGCGACGCCGCAGCCTACGGCTCGTTCTACCGTGAGATGCTCGCGGAGGGCGTCTTGCTGGCGCCCTCGCAGAACGAGGTCATGTTTCTCTCGTCGGCACACAGCGCCGGCGACGTCGATCTCACGCTGGATGCCGCGCGTGCGGCGCTGGCCCGGATGCGCGGCCGCGGCGAGATCTAAACCTGGACCCCTAGCCGGGGATCTCCTCGAACTCGTCGGCTGCCGCCGGCGGCTGGCGTAGCGTGCGCCGCGAGTCGTCGTGCAGCTCGATCTCCCGCGCCGCCTCGCGCAGCTCGACGAACTCGTCGGCCGCATCGAGCAGATCGTCGGAGGCTCGTCCGGGGAAGGGACGCGGATGCTCGACGGAGTGGTTGTAGGCCCAGTTCGACTGTGAGCCGGCCACCACGACGCGTACGCCTTTGAGCGTCAGCGCCTGCACCAGCGGCACATATTCGGAATCGCCCATGACCAGTACCACGCGGTCGCAGTGGTCGGCCATCCAGAGCGCGTCGACAGCGAGATCGATGGCGATCTCCGCCTTGACCGTCCCGTCCACGTGGACGCGCATGCCGCGACGCACGACCTGGTAGCCGTTGCGGTTGAGCATGCGAATGAAGCCCTGCTGATCGCGCCGCCGGCGTTCGGCTTCGGTGGGATCGGCGTGCTCCACCGTCAAGCCGCGTGCCCGCCGCGCCGCGGCGTACAACGCGTACGATTCCTCGCTCCACTCGCCGATATAGTAGCGCGCGCGCACCAGCGTCGTGCCGCCGCATAACAGCGAAAGCAGTCGCCGGAAGTCGACGCGAATTCCCAGCCCCTCGTAGGTGACCCGCGCGAAGTTCCATCCGTCGATGAAGATGGCGGTGCGCATACCACTGTTCACAAGACCCATCATATCCCTACCGGTTTCTCCCTGCCGCAGGGCGGGGCCTCGTACCCCGCGAACGGCCAAACGTGCCTCGATCGTCGTTCGTTGCCGCAATCGCGCTTCCGGTGGTCCTAGCGTTTGCTAGCCCCGTGGGGGCACAGCAGTCGCTGGAGGTTCCGCCCGTCGCTACTCCGGCCCCGTCAGCGGCGCCCGCGGCAACGCCGGCCCATCCGTCCAGTCGCCCTTCCGCGGATGCATCTGCTTCGAAAGTACCCAAGAACGATCGATCCAGCAATCTCCCGACGCGTGTGTGGGAGGGGTATGTGGTGCACGCGTCGGCGCAGAGTGTACGCGTCCATAGCCCCTCGCAGCGTCGCGACATGACGTTTCTGGTCTTTACCAAGCCGGAGCATCTCACGGATCCTAGCGGCATGGGGACGTACGCCATGAACGAGCTTCCACCGGGAACGCGCGTCAAGGTGATCTATACCCAGATGCTGGGCGTACGCCATGCGTATGTGATCTACGTGTACCGCGCCGACGGCAGTATCAAGAAAATGCATGGCTGAAATCGGTCCAACTCGAGCGTACGTCTACCTCTTGCGCTGTCGTGACGGATCGCTCTATGCGGGTTGGACGACAGACCTCACGCGGCGCTTGCGCGCCCATGCATCGGGACGTGGCGCCCGGTACACGCGCGCACGTCTTCCGGTAGCGTTGGCGGCCTCTTGGGAGGTGGCGGGGCGCTCCGAGGCGTTGCGCTTGGAGGCGCGGATCAAACGTTTGAGCCGCACGGAGAAGATCGCCCTCTGCGGCAGCGCCCGTCTCTGATCGAAAGGAATCACCACCGTGGCAACTCATCAAGCTCCGACGCCGGAAGAGGTCGGAACGCTCTCGGCGGAGGCCGAGCACCTGCAGGTCCGCATCACCACGCCGCACGGCGACATCGTCTTCGCGTTCTATCCGCAGGATGCGCCTGGTCACGTGGCCGCGTTCGTCAAGCTGGCGCGCTCCGGTTTCTACGACGGGCTGACGTTCCATCGCGTCGAGCCCGGCTTCGTGATCCAGGGCGGCTGCCCCGAAGGGACGGGCACGGGCGGTCCCGGCTATCACCTGAAGGCGGAGTTCAACGAGCGTCCACATCTGCAGGGAACGGTCGCGATGGCACGCGCCTCGCACCCGGATTCGGCGGGCTCGCAATTCTACATCTGCCTGGAAGACGCGCGTTTCCTGGACCGGCAGTATACGGTCTTTGGCCAGGTCACCGAGGGTCTAGGCGTGGTGCAGAAGGTGCGCCGCGGCGATGCCATGGAGCGTGTGGCGATCGAAGACGCCGCCTAGCGCGCGGGCGCACGCCTGTTGACATGTGACCGAATGGTAACGTATAGTGCGGGTGCGTGGACAGTCTGGATGACGTCTTCAAAGCTCTAGCGGATCCTACTCGCCGTGCCTTGCTGGACGCGCTGCGAAAGCGTGACGGTCAGACGCTGGGGGAGTTGTGCGAGGATGCGGAGATGACGAGGTTCGGAGTGATGAAGCACCTGCGCATCCTCGAGGATGCTGGCCTGGTGGTCACCAGGCGCGCGGGGCGCGAGAAGCACCATTACCTCAACGCGGTTCCGATTCAGCACATCTACGATCGATGGGTGAGCAGGTATGCACGTCACTGGGCGCGCGCGTTGACCAAACTCAAGCGAGAGCTGGAGGAACCATGAGCCAAACGCTGCGGCAAGTCTTTGAAGTCTACATTCGCACCACGCCCGATAAGTTGTGGGAGACGTTGACGAACGGCGATCTCACCAAACTCTACTTCTTCGGTGGCGTCGCGCGCTCGGATTGGAAGGCGGGATCGGCGTACGAATTCGTCGACGAGGACGGCGACACGATGCACTTCGGTGAGGTGATCGAGAGCGTCGCTCCCCGTAAGCTCGTCTATACGTTCAATGCGGGGTATCGCTCGGAGAGCGATCGCGATCCGGCCTCACGCGTGACCTACGAGATTGCGCCCGCGGGCGAAGCCTGCAAGCTGACCGTGCTCCACGAGCATTATGCCGGCGAGACGGAGACCTCGAAGGGCACGTTCGTGGGGTGGAATCAGATCCTCTCCGGCCTCAAGACGCTGTTGGAGACGGGGCGGCCGCTCCAGCTACCCTCGCCGGAGGAGACGCCGGCGTAATCGCTCCGGTCAGGGCGCGCCGCTGCTACGCGCGGGCGGCGACGCGCTTCTTGGCTTTGAGCCGGTCGCCTTCGTCCAGCAGGCGCTTGCGCAGGCGAATGGCTTTGGGCGTGACCTCCACCAGCTCGTCGTCCTCGATGAACTCCAGCGCGCGCTCCAGCGAAAGCTCCTCGGGCGGCGCCAGCTTCACGTTCTCGTCCGACCCGGCGGCGCGCATGTTGGTGAGCTTCTTCGCGCGCACGACGTTGATGGCCACGTCGTACTCGTTGCCGGCACGCCCCACGATCATGCCTTCGTAGACCTCCACACCGGGGCCGATGAAGAAGCGCCCGCGTGACTCCAGACCCATCAAGGCGTAGCCCGTCGTGCTGCCCATCTCGCTGGCCACGAGCACGCCGTTGAGCCGTCCGGGAATCTCCCCCGCCAGGGGCTGGTGGTCGTAGTAGGTGTGTGACATCACGGCGGTGCCGCGCGAGAGCGTGAGCAGCTCGCCGCGCAAGCCGAAGATCGCGCGGGTCGGCATCGTGTACTCCAGGCGGCGCGTGTCGCCGATCGAGATCATGTTGGACATGACGGCACGGCGCTTGCCCAACGCCTCGATGACGGCGCCGGCGTGCTCCTCGGCCACGTCGATCACCACGTACTCCACGGGCTCGAGCTTCTGGCCGTTGCGCTCGGTGATGATGACCTGCGGCTTGGAGACCGCCAACTCGTAGCCTTCGCGGCGCATCGTCTCGATGAGAATCGAGAGATGCAGCTCTCCGCGGCCGCAGACCTCGAAGGTATCGGCGCTCTCAGTCTCCTTGACGCGCAGCGCGACGTTGGAGTCCAGCTCGCGCATCAAGCGGTCGCGCAGGTGGCGCGAGGTGAGATACTTGCCGTCCTTGCCCGCGAACGGCGAGGTGTTGACGGAGAAGAACATCGCGACCGTCGGCTCGTCCACCGCCACCGCGGCCAGCCCCTCTGGAGCCTCCACGTCGGCTAGCGTATCACCGATGTTGATGCCTTCGATGCCCGAAACGCAGACGATGTCCCCGGCCTCGGCGTTCTCGATCTCCACGCGCTCCAAGCCCGCGAACGCCAGCAGCTTGGTGAGGCGGTGTCCGGTCTCGACGTGGCTGTTACGGTCGACCTTCGCGACGGGTGCGTTGACCTGTGCGCTGCCGCGGAAGACGCGGCCGATGCCGATGCGTCCCACGTAGGCGTTGTGATCGATCGAGCTCACTAGCATCTGGAAGGGCCCTTCCTGTGCGGGGGCCTCCGGGATGTGCGCGGCGATCGTTTGGAAGAGCGGCTCCAGATTGGTGCCGGGCTGTGCCAAGTCCAGCGTCGCCGTGCCTTGTTTGGCGTTGGTATAGACGACGGGGAAGTCGGCCTGTTGGTCGCTTGCACCCAGCTCGATGAAGAGATCGAAGACTTCGTCCACCACTTCGTTGGCGCGTGCATCCTTGCGGTCGATCTTGTTGATCACCACGATCGCGTGCAGATCCAGCTCCAAGGCTTTGCGCAGCACGAAGCGAGTCTGTGGCATGACGCCTTCCGCCGCGTCCACCAGCAGCAGCACGCCCTGCACCATCTGCAGCACGCGCTCTACCTCGCCGCCGAAGTCGGCGTGGCCGGGCGTGTCGACGATGTTGAACTTGAACTCGCCGTGGCGCACCGCGGTGTTCTTGGCCAGGATGGTGATGCCGCGCTCGCGCTCCAAGGGGTTGGAGTCCATGATGCGCGTCTCCACCTGCTGGCCCACGCGGAAGACGCCGCTCTGCTTGAGCATGGCGTCCACTAGCGTGGTCTTGCCGTGATCGACGTGGGCGATGATGGCGACGTTTCGAATATCGGGACGGGTCTTCACGACGGCCATTATAGCACAGACGACCTAATCGCCCGGGTGGAGCGGCGCGCTACGACGCGTGGGTCAGGCGCAGCGCGGTCAGCAGCGGTTGCATCGTGGAACCGCCCACGACCAGCGTGACGAAGACCACGCCGGCCGTTGCCGCAATCAGCAGCTCCCGTCCAGGGAGAGCAAGCGGCAGGCTGAGCGCCAGTGCCATCGCGATGGCTCCGCGCAGGCCGCCCCAGACGAGCACCACGCGCCAACGCCGCGACGGGCGCTGGGGGCGCGGCAGCAGCGCCATCAGCGCCGCCACGGCCACGCCGCGCGCGGCGTAGGTGGCGAAGATCGCCAGCGACACGGGCAGCCATTGCCGTGCGATCAAGGCGAGATCGATCTGCAGTCCGACGACGATCCAGAGCAGCACGTTTGCGGCGAACGCGACGCGGCTCCAGAATCGCGCCACCACGCGGCGCGAGCGCGCGCGGTGCTCGCCGGCATTCAGTAACAGCGCCGCGGCGAGCACCGCGAAGATACCGGAGGCATGCAGTGCCTGCGCGCCCGCATACGAGCCGTACGCAGCCGCGAGTGTCAGCCCCGCTTCGATCCACGGCGAGCGCGCCGCGCGCAGCACGAGCGTACACAGCGCTCCCGCCAAGAGTCCGCACGCGCAGCCGACGGCGGTGACGCTGACGAAGCGCCCGAGCTGCGCGAGGGGAGTCCCCGCGCCGTGGCCGGTCGCGGTGGCGGCGAAGAGGCCGAAGAGCACCACGGCGATGCCGTCGTTGATGAGGCTCTCGCCTTCGATGATGGCGGCGAGCGCTGCAGGAGCGCCCACGCGCCGGAAGACTGCCAGTACGGCGATGGGGTCAGTGGCGCAGATGATTGCGCCAAAGAGTAGCGCATCGTTCCAGCCCACGCCCCAGAGCGCGCGTACGCCGGCGGCTGCCAGCCCAGCCGTGGCGAGCGTGCCCACCACCGCCAACAGCACGATCGGCTTCCAACGCGCCACGAGTTCGGCGGTGTCGAACGTCCAGGCCGCTTCGAAGAGTAGCGGCGGGATAAAGATCAGCAGCACCAACTCGGGCGGCGGCAGCGCCGCGGCGCGCAGCGGCAGCAGCCCCAGCAGCGCGCCGGCCACGACCAGTGGGATCTCGTAGGGTATGGCAACGCGGCCCTTCATTCGCGTTCCCACGCGCATACTGCCACGCCTACCAGCACGAGGGCCCCGCCGGCCAAGAAGTTGCGCGTCAACCGTTCGCCTAGCCACAGCGCGCCGAGCAGCGAAGCCACCATCGGCTGAACGAAGAAGAACAGCGAGACCAGCCACGCCGGTAGCCGTTCCACGCCCTTGTACCAGAGGTACCACGCCAGCGCGGTGGCGACCAGCCCGAGATAGAGTACCACGCCCAGCGCGCGCAGATCGAAGGTCGTGGGCCTGAAGAACGCTTCGACCAGTGCCGGCGGCACTAGAAAGACACAGCCCCAGGCCGCCGCCCAGGCGCTGACGGGAAGCGCGCCCTCGCTGCGCACCGCGGGCGCGCCGTCGACGGTGAAGATGGCCCAAGTGACCGCGGAGATCAGCAGCAGCACGATGCCCCAGCGCCCATGCGCGTCGAGCGCGCCGCCTCCGATCACGGCCACGAAGCCGGCCGCGGCTAGCGCAATGCCCGCGAGTTGCCGCGCATTCGGCCGTTCGTCCAGGAGGAATGCCCCGAGTGCGATGGTGGCCAGTGGCGCGGCGCTGCCGACCAGTGCCCCCAGGTGCGCGTCGGCAAGATCGGTGCCGAGAAATTGCGCGACGATCGTGAGCGCCACCCAGAAACCCAGACGCGGGCCCATGCGCCGTGCTTGCGGATACGCGCGGCCTCTGCTAAAGAGACGCAGCGCGATCAGCAGCGCCGCGCCGCCGATTGCGCAACGCGAGAAGCCCGCGGCTAGCGGTGGAACGGTGCTGAAGCCGTATTTGCTGACCACGTACATCGCGCCCCAGAGGACAGACGATACGAGGGGGAAGAGCATGAAACGCCGGTCGCTTACCACCCAGCGCTCGTTCAACGGGAAGTGCGCCGCGCCCCTCGAACGGAGTTGCCGTGACGAGAGCGTTGGTACCCGACGATCTGCTGCGTTTGCGCGTCGCGCAGTCGCCCACGGTTTGCAGCGATGGACGCATTGCCTTCGCCGTGCAAGAGAGCGACGGCGAGCACGACGAGCGCCTGAGCTCCATTTGGCTTGCCGATACGTCCGGCGTGCGGCGCTTTACCGCCGGTGACAAGGATGCGGCACCGCGCTTCGCGCCGGATGGCGCGGCGTTGGCTTTCGTGCGTGCCGAGGGCGAGCATGGCCGCATCCACGTGTTGCCGGTGGCCGGCGGCGAGGCGCAGGCGGTGGGCGAGCCGCGCGACGGCATCTCGGCGCTGCGCTGGTCGCCCGATGGGCGCCGCCTCGCATTCGTGGCCAAAGCCGAGGCGGCACCGGAGGCGGGCGTCTTCCGTGACGAGCGCAGCGGCGCGCGCCACATTCGCACGCTGCTCTACAAGTCGGACGAGGAGGGGCTGAGCGATGGCCGCCGCCGTCACCTCTTCGTTGCCGACGTGGCACGCGGCAGCGTGGAGCAGATCACGCGCGGCGAGTTCGACGCCGGCGCGCCGTGCTGGTCTCCGGACGGGCGCGAGCTGACCTTCTCCGCGCAGATCGATCTGCCGGAGACGAGCTTTCGTTCCGACGTGTGGGTCGTCGACGTCGCCGCAGGCACGTTGCGCAAGCTCACGCAATCGTTGGGATGGACGTCCTCACCGGCGTTTTCGCACGACGGGCGCTGGGTGGCCTATGCCGGGCACGAACACGGTGAGGATGGACCCGGCGGTGCCCGCAATCTGCACCTGTACCTCGTGCCGCGCGAGGGCGGGGTGTCACGCTGCGTCGACGCCCAGGCGTTCGATGGCTTGGGCGACCACGTCATCACCGATACGCGCGGACACGGTAACGACCTCATCGTGTGGAGCGAGGACGATTCCGCTGTCTTCTCAACCGCCACCATCGAAGGCGCGACGTATCTGGTGCGCATCGGCGTGCGCGACGGTGCGTGGACGCGCGTCGCTGGTGGCGCGGGGCGCACGATTCTGGCCGCGGACGTCGGGCACGACCGTATCGCCTTTGTCGCTAGTGACCCGCGCACGCCCTCGGAGGTCTACTGCAGCGGCCTCGACGGCGGCAGCGAGCGCCAACTGACCGATCTCAATCCGTGGCTGGCCGAGGTGGAGTTGGCCGAACCCGAGCGCGTGCGTCCCGCGCACCGCGACGGCACCGTGCTCGATCTCTGGCTGCTGCGGCCGGCGCGCGCCGCCGCGCCTTACCCGCTGGTGTTCGAGGTGCACGGCGGGCCGCACGCGAGTTTCGGGCCGGGTTTCTTCTTCGAGTTCCAGATGCTGGCGGGGCAAGGCTATGCGGTGGCCTATGGCAATATTCGCGGCTCGCAGTCGTACGGCGAGCCGTTCGCGCGGGCGATCGTGGGACGTTGGGGGACGCTCGATGCCGAAGACGCGCTCACGCTGCTGGACGCCGCACTCGAGCGGCTCCCGGCCGACCCCGCGCGCGTGGCCGTCGCCGGCGGCTCCTACGGCGGCTTCATGACGTCGCTGCTGATGGGTAAGGCACCCGAGCGTTTCGCCTGTGGCATCTCCATGCGTGCCGTCAACGCGATGATCTCGATGATCGGCACCTCGGACTTCGGCTGGTTTATCGAGCAGGAGTTGGAGGCGTCGCTGCTCGACGCGGAGATCGAGCGGCTCTACGCCGCCTCGCCCATCAGCCTGGCGCACGCGTATCGCTCGCCGCTGTTGATCCTGCACAGCGAGCGCGACTATCGCTGCCCGCTGGGGCAGGGCGAAGAGCTCTTTCATCTCTTGCGGCGGTTGGGCAAGCCCGTGGAGATGGTGCGCTTCGAGCGCGATGCGCACGGCCTCTCGCGCGACGGCCATCCCCGCAATCGCGTCTTGCGCCTGCGCGCCATCGCCAATTGGCTGGCGCAGTGGCTGCGCGAGCCGCGCGGGCCGGCGCGCGAGGCGGGCTGGCTCTTCGCGCCGCTCTAACTCCCGGTGCCCTGATAGCGGTTGAGTCCGGCGCGCCAGAAGGCGTAGGCGGCCGTGAACCAGAGCGCGCCCACCACTGGCGCGAGTAGTCCCAGCCACGGCACGATCGTCAGCCCGTGGTCGCTCTTGTGCAGGAAGTACACGGCGGGAAAGTAGTTCATGAAGGCATACGGCAAGACGTACGCCATCAAGATGCGCACGCCGCGCGTGTAGATGGATACCGGATAGCGCGTGAACTCCTGCTCCAACGACATCACCACCCAGCGCAGCGTATCGACGCGCACGAACCAGAAGGAGACCGCGGCCACCAGCAGCGAGATGGAGAGGTCGATCAGGACACCGCCCAGCACGATGAGCGGCACGGCCGCGAGGAAGATCCAGTCGACCGCGACGTGGGCGTACCACGTCGCGAAGATGAACCAGACCGCCGCCAGCGCCAATTCGTCGGGCCACTGCTGATTGGGAACGGTAACGACCTGAAAGAGCACGTCACGCGGGCGCACCAGAAAGCGATCGAACGTACCTTCCTGCACGTACGTTGGAACGTCGCCGACGCTGAAGAAGAAGAGGTTGTGCGTGCTGTGACCCAGCATCCAGAGTGCGTAGAGGAAGGCGATTTCGCGGAAGTTCCAGCCCGCCAGGCTTGGGAAGTTATAGAGCGTGACGCCTAGCGCCGCTATCGCCACGCCATGGTAGGCGATGGTGAACGCGAACCACATGAAGAAGTTGGCTTTGTACTCCAGCATCGTCAGCACGCGGATACGCCACGCCTGCGCGGTCACGTTCAGCCAGCCGCGCGCGCTAACCACCTTGCAGCACCACGCGGCGGCGCCCACGGCTCCATGCCAGCGCCGCGATAGCTGCGAAGACCAGCAGCCACGCTGCCTGTTCCAGTAAAGCCTGAGGGATCCGATCGCCGCGCAGGATGCCGAGATAGATCAGCAGCGGGGTGGAGTAGACCGCGGCGAAGGGCAAGTGCAAGAGCGCGCTCTGGAAGAGGCCGGGGAAAAATGAGAGCGGGATGACTGCACCCGAGAGCAGATCGGAGAGCCAGCGCACCACCAACTGCAGCGCGAACGTTTCCAGCGTCCAGAACGCTACGCAGTTCATGCAGAAGTTCAGCAGGAAGTTCACGCCGTACCCTAGCGCGAAGGCGGCGAGAAAGGCCACGCCCGCCGCGGCCGTGGCGGGGTGGTCGACATGGACCAGCAGCAGCGCGAAGAGCAGGCTTGGGATCACGGTCAGTGCGTGCAGCAGCGTCATCCCCACGCCGTCACTGAAGAGGGAGCCGGGCAGGCTGACCGGCTTGAGCAGGTCGGTGGCAATGGTGCCCAGGCGGATCTTCTCGCGCAGTTGGCGGGTACCGTCCACTTCGAAGATCAGCGAGAGCAGCAGCGCCACCGTCGAGTAGGTGATGATCGCGTGCAGCGGCAGGTTCGGTGGTGCGGGGTTGTGTGCGTAGAGCGCCGTCCAGAGCGCGCGGATCAGATAGACCCGCAGCACCAGCGAGCCGATCTCGCTGAACACCTCGACCCGATAGGTCGCCTCGCGCTGAAACGCCTTGGAGGCGAACTGCGCGTACGGCGCCAGCACGCGCGCGAAAATCATCGTTTCTTCTTGCCGGTCTCCCGGCGGCGTTGCATTTTATCCCCACTCACTGCGCTGCGCTCCGTTCGCGGGGGCCCCTGTTGTTTGAAAGATTCCGGGCCACTCGGCCCGGCTTGCAGAGCCGATCATCGCTTTTTCTTGCCGGTCTCCCGGCGGCGTTGCATTTCTTCGAGCTCGTAGAAGGTGACGTCGTAGACTTTACCAACGTCGGCTTTGACAGTGGGCTCCGCGGGCGCGGGCTTCTTGGCTGGGGCGGGTTTGGCGGCGGGCTGGAGGGTGGCGGTGACGCGATCCTCGGCGTGCGCCGCGCGCAGGAAGGCGCTGTAGCGCGCGGCGATCTCCGCGCCGGCGTCGGGGCCTGCGGCCACGTTGAAGACATACTCAAAGAAGCCGTCCATATCTCCCACGACGCCGGCCGCCGGGATACGGGCGCCTTCACCGACTTCGCTCTTCGCATGGACGAGCGCCCCGGCCGCCAGGACGCTCCCGGCACCCACACGCGCGCCGTTGAAGACCTTCGCGCCGGCGGCGATGTAGCAGCCCGGGCCGATCTCGCAGCCCACCAAATACGTGCCGGGTCCAACGAGCGTAGCCTCGCCCAGCGTAAGCGGGAACTGCGAGACCGCTCCGCCCGACGCCCGCAGAACCGCTTGCTCCATCACCACGCAGTTAGGTCCAACGCGCAGCGGCGCGCCCTCGGCCACGAGCACGGCGCCATGCATGATCGCGCACCCCTCGTCTACGACCACGTCGCCGACGATGGTGGCCGTCTCGGCGACGAGGGCCGATTGATGGATGTGTGGGGTCTTCCCTGCGCTCTCGACGATCACGGACGTAGCACCTCCGATGGTGAGATTCCCTCGAGGTAGATGCGCCGGATGATGCTTTCGAGGTCCGGCTCCTCGATCGAGACGTCGCGTACCGGGTAGCGTGCTGCCACGGCTGCGATCAGCCGGTCTGCGGAGATGGCGGCGCGCTCGAAGGCAAAGCGCGCGCGATTGCGCTCCACATGCTCGAGCGTTGCTCCTGCGATGGTGGGCTGGGGTTGAGGCTCGCTGAAGACGACGATGAGCCGGCGCGTCTGCCCGTAGGCGTCCTTGAGTTGCTCGACGGTGCCGTCGTAGAGCAGGCTGCCGCGGTCGATGATCACGATACGCCGGCAGAGCCGCTCGACGTCGGCCAGATCGTGGGTGGTCAAGATCACGGTGGTGCCGCGCTGCTGGTTGACACGCAGAATGAACTCGCGGATCGCCTCCTTGGCCACGACGTCGAGGCCGATCGTGGGCTCGTCCAGGTAGATAATGCGCGGGTCGTGCAGTAGAGCCGCCGCGAAGTCTCCCCGCATCCGCTGGCCCAGTGAAAGCTGCCGCACGGGGGTATCGAGGAAGTCGGCCATCTCGAGCAGCTCGACGAACTCGGCGAGATTCTCGCGGTAGCGCTGGCTCGGGATATCGTAGATGGCGCGCAGCAGTTCGAACGACTCCCGCAGCGGCAGATCCCAGTAGAGCTGGCTGCGTTGTCCGAAGACCACGCCGATGTTGCGCGCGTTATCGCTGCGGCGCCTCCACGGTACCAAACCCGCCGCCTCCACGACACCCGAAGTGGGGACGAGGATGCCCGTGAGCATCTTGATCGTGGTGGATTTACCGGCGCCGTTCGGACCGATGTAGCCCACCAACTTCCCCGCTGCCACCTCCATCGAGACGTTCGAGACGGCGACGGTTTCCACGTATTCGGTCGAGAAGAGCGCGCGCAACGCCCCCGCGATGCCGGGGCGGCGGCGCGTGCGGCGGAAGACTTTGCGCAGATCGCGCGTGCGCAGGATCGGCTCCATCGTTGGCGCCGTCTTTGGCAGGCACCGAGGGAGCCACCTGCGGAACCTGACGCCATGATCGTCGCCTTCGCCCGCCAGTTCGGCAGCGGTTCGAAACGGGTCGCGGCCGCGGTGGCCGGTGAACTCGGATACGAACTCATCGACGATCAGTTGCCCGAAGCGGTGGCGATCCGCCTGGAGACCAGTCCCGACGAGGTGCGCGGGCGCGAGGATCGCGCCAAGACCTTTGGCGAGCGCTTGTTGCGCTCGTTACAAGCCGGCACCCCCGAGGTCGTTGCCACCCTGCGGGGGGCCGACGAGGAGGTGCTGCGTGAAATCGAGCGCTCGGTCCGCGAGTATGCCGAGCGTGGGAACTGCGTGATCTCCGGCCACGGCAGTACCCAGATCTTACGCGATCGTCCCGACGTCGTGAGCGTGCTGCTCCACGCGCCGGCCGCGTGGCGGGCGCAGCGGGTCGCGGATTGGTGGAAGGTGAGCATCGCGGCGGCGCGCCGGGAGGTGGAGCGCATCGATCGCGCCCGAGCCCAGCACTTGCTCGAGCACTACGGTCAAGCGCCCAACGACTACAGCCCCTACGGCCTCGTCATCGACACGCAGGCGCTTGGTTTCGATGCGGTGGCCGCGGCGATCGTGGCGGTGGTGCGGGCGAAGACGGGGAGCTCGTGAGGGAGCCCTCCCACCTTCCCAGCGAGGTTGAGGAGCCGCCGCCACGTCCGCGGACCAGCGCCTTCGCGCCGCTGCGGTACCGCGACTTCCGATTGCTGTGGAGCGGACTCTTTCTCAGCAACATCGGCGGATGGATGCAGATCACCGCCATGGGCTATCTCGTGGCGACGCTGGCACCGCAGCCGAAGCTCGCTCCGCTCTACCTGGGCCTCGTCGGTCTCTCGCGCGCCGTGCCCGTGCTGCTGCTCTCCCCGCTGGCGGGGCTGGCCGCCGATCGCCTCCCCCGCAGACGCGTGCTCTTCGTGACCAATCTCGCCATGCTCATCCTCTCGGCGTTGCTGGCTGCGCTTACCTACGTGCATCGCGCCAATCTCGGAGTCGTGCTTGCAATCTCGGCGGGTCTGGCCGGCGCGCTGTCGTTCGATTCTCCGGCGCGCCAGAGCTGGGTGCCGATCCTCGTACCGCGTCCGTTGGTGGCTAGCGCCATCGGTCTCAACAGCGTGGCCTTCAACTTGCCGTCGGTCATCGGTCCGGCCTTCGCCGGCCCGCTGATCGCGACGATCGGCGTGGCGGGCTGCTTCGCGGCCAACGCGGTCTCGTTTCTCGCGGTCGTGGTGGCCGTGGCGTTCATGGTACCGGTGGCGCCGTCGTCTTCGCACAAGGAGAGTGCCGCCGAGTCGATTCGCGCGGGCCTGCGCTTCCTGCGCGGCCACCCCGTACTGCGTTGGGTCATCGTATGCCTGGTGGCATCGGCGCTGTTGGCGCGTCCGTTCTTTCAACTGCTCCCGGACTATGCGCTGCATCAGTTGGGGACGGGGGTCATCGGCTACACCTGGATCATCACGGCCAACGGCGTGGGCGGCTTCCTCGGCGCATTACTGGCGACGTTTCTCGGCGGCATTCGCCACCGCGGCGCACTCTGGGCCTGGGCGGGCGTGGGGCTGGGTCTGGGCGTCTCGCTCCTCGGGCTCACCCATGTGTTGACGCTCGCGGTCGTGGAGCTGGTGGCGATCGGCGCCATGACGCTGATCTTCGTCAACTCCAGCAACGTGCTGATTCAGATGCTCTCACCCGACGACATGCGCGGGAGGGCGATCTCCGTCTACTCGATGGTGCTCTTGGGTTTCGTTCCCGGCGGCGCGCTCTTGCTGGGCGCGCTGGGCTCGCTGATGGGCGTGGGCTGGACCTTCTTCGCAGCGGGTATCGCCGCGGCGGCCGTCATCGGCTGGACCTGGTTCGCTAAACCGCAGATCCGGCGCGTCTAGCCGGAGCTGAAAAAAAAGCGAGGCGGAAACGCCTCGCGGAGTGGACCAGCCGGAGGATCCGGCCGTGCTACATCGCGGGGGCCGCGGGCTTCTTGGCGACCGCCTTGCGGGCAGCGGGCTTACGAGCGGCCGGTTTGCGAGCCACCCGCTTGCGGGCTGCTGGCTTCTTCGCCGCGGCTTTCTTACGGGGAGCGCTCTTCTTGGCCGTGGTCTTCTTACGGGCCGTGGTCTTCTTGCGAGCGGTGCTCTTACGCGCCATGCTCTTACGGGCCGTGGTCTTCTTGCGAGCGGTGCTCTTGCGAGCCGTGCTCTTACGGGCCGTGGTCTTTCTGCGAGCGGTGCTCTTCCGCGCCGTCGTCTTCTTAGCGGCGGTCTTGCGAGCCGGCTTACGCGCGGCCTTCTTCGGAGCTGACTTCTTCGCCGCGGCCTTTTTCGGCGCAGCCTTCTTACGTTTGGCAACTGCCATGTACGTCAGAGGTCCTTTCTCGGCGGAAGATTCCGCCGGGCATTAGGACCGTGATTTGACTTTCGTACGGCAAGTGCCTTCTGTTTTTGCAGGGAATTCAAAAAAAAGTAGGTGGCGTCACGGTGCGGGTGGACGGCTGTTCATCCGGGCACTCAACTCGCGGATGACGAACGCGATGCCGATGATGAGCACGGCGATGACCGCTGCCACGGCCACGATCTTCACGACGAAGACCAACACCAGCAGTCCGACGATGACGGCCGCGACGATCAACGTAAGCTTGACGAAGCGTTCCATGTGGTACGACCCCCTTGTAGGCTCCTACCGCCACCGCGCCGCTGGAGTTTCGCGGCCGTTCGGGAGGAGCGCCTCCCCGCGGCGTGAAGGCCTCGGCGCCGTGAGATCCGCTTTCTCCGCACTCCATCCAAAGGTCGCCTCGTGGGCGCAACGGAGGCTGGGGCATCCCACGCAGCCGCAAGCAGCCGCGATCCCCTCCATTGTCGCGGGGCGCACGGTGCTCGTTGCGAGCCCCACCGGAACGGGCAAGACGTTGGCGGCGTTTCTCCCGCAGTTCTCTCGTTTGGCCGAGCGGATCGACCGCGACGAACTCTACCCGCGTCCGTTCGTCCTCTACGTTTCACCGCTGCGCGCATTGGGCTACGACATCGAGCACAACGCGCGGCGGCCATTGCGCGAGATGGAGCTCCTCGAGCGTCCGGGCGGCGAGCGCGCCGAGCGCAGGCGTGGGCGCTTGCGAGAGCGCGCCGTGCGGACGGGGGTGCGAACGGGCGATACACCGCAGACCGAACGCCGGCTCATGTTGCAGCGCCCGCCGCATCTGCTCATCACCACGCCCGAGTCACTGGCGCTGATGCTGGCCCTACGCACGTATCGCGATCAGCTACGCCACGTGGAGTGCGTGATCGTCGACGAGATCCATGCCCTGGCCCCCAACAAGCGCGGGGCGCAGCTCGCA
>SCRI01000048.1 GCA_004298675.1 bacterium
ATGGACTTCGAGCGCCGCATGAGTCAGCCCGCCTGATGTCCAATCACAAACTCTCCACGGAACCGGACCAGCTTCAGTCCGGAGTCGTGGCTCGAGCGAGCGGTTAAGAAGCTCGGCTGCCTTTGTATGGAGTGCAAGCGGAAGAATCCGCCGGGCATCCTTGCTGTCGATTCCATCATAGATCTCTCTAGAAATCTGCGAGCCATTCGCAAATATACGAACTCGTGTGGTCACCCTGGCCGGCGTCAACCTCGTCGCGAGCACGAATTGTACGGTAAATTGCCAAACGCGCCAATTCGCCGGGGAGTACGACCTCAGCGTAGCGGAGGCATAGATCGCCGCTGGCGACAAAATGGTAATGTGACCAGCCGCCCGCATTTCGAGTTCGTCGAGCAGCGCGGCGAGTACCGCCTGCACGTGGGCCGGATCGCCATCAGTCAAAGCACGCTGCTCCTCGCCGCAGCGATGCTGGTCGGTATTGGGGGTGGCTACGGCGCCGTCGCCTTCCGGAAATTGATCGATCTCGAGACGTGGTTGGCGCTCGGCGGCATCGCAGGCTGGGCGAAGGCGCTCTTGGGACCAGTGGGCATCTTGATCCCGCTCATGCTCGGCGGGGCGCTTGTCACGCTGATCATTCGCCGGCTTGCCCCAGAGGCGCACGGCGAAGGCGTACCCGAGGTGATGGCCGCAGTAGCGCTCCACGAAGGGCGGATCCCGGCGCGCGTCATCGCGGTCAAGACCGTTGCCTCCGCCACCACCCTCGGCTTCGGCGGCAGCGGCGGACGCGAAGGGCCGATCATTCAGATCGGCGCGGCGATCGGGTCGCTGGTGGGGCAATTGGCGCACGCGCCCGCGCCCATCATCCGGACCTTGGTGGCATGCGGCGCCGCCGCCGGCGTCTCCGCAACGTTTAACGCCCCCATCGGGGGCGTGTTCTTTGCCAGCGAAGTAATCTTGGGTGAGTTCGCACCGCGTTCATTCGCGGTGATCGTGGTAGCGAGCGTGGTCTCCGCGGTGATCGGGCGCGCCTATCTTGGCGACCGCCCCTCGTTCGACGCGGCCGGTTTCAGGCTCGTCTCGGTACACGAGCTCTGGCTCTACGCACTGCTGGGCGTGGTCTGCGCCGCCTGGGCGGCGGGTTTTGTCAAACTGCTCTACGCCGCCGAACAGCGCTTCGAGCGCTGGTCGATCCATCCGGTGGTGCGCACGTCAGTGGGCTTCGGCCTGGTTGGCCTGATCGGCATCTTCTATCCGCAGCTCTTCGGCGTTGGCTACAACTACGTGCAGCAGGTGCTCTACGAACACGTGCCGCTGGTCCACGCCACGATGCTGGCGCTGCTCAAGCCAATCGCCACCGCGATCACGCTGGGCAGCGGCGGCAGCGGTGGCGCCTTCTCACCTGCGCTCTACACCGGCGCGATGGTGGGCGACGCCTTTGGTGCGATCGTCCACGGCGCGTTCCCGGCCTGGACGGGTCCCGCCGCCGCCTATGGACTCGTGGCGATGGCGGCGTTCTTCGGCGCCGCCTCAGAGGCGCCGATCACGGCGATCACCATCGTCTTCGAGCTCTCCACGGACTACACGATCATTCTGCCGCTGATGATCAGTACGGTCATTGCGACGGTGCTGGGGCGGCGCTTCATCGGCAGCACCATCTACCAGCTGAAGCTCGAGCACGAAGGCATCGACTGGAAGCGCGTTCGCCATCCCAGCCCGTTCGCCGGAATCGCGATCTCGCGCATCGCGCGCGCGGCGCGGATCGTCGCCGCACCGGACGATCTCGCGAAAACAATGGCCCAGCGCTGCGCCGAGGCGGGTGAGCTGGCACTGCCGATCACCGAAAACGGACGCTACGTCGGCATCGTCACCGCCGGCGACCTAGTACGCGCAGCGCTTGGCGACGAGACACGCCGTGTGGATGAAATCATGCGCACGGACCGGCCGACACTTAGCCCGAGCGACTCGCTCGAGCAAGCGATGGCGCTCATGGCGGACCCAAGTGTCACGACTCTCGCCGTAGTCGAGCCAGCCACCGGTGCGCTCGCCGGCGTGGTGAACCGCGGCGACCTCGTGGCCGCGCAGAGCGCGCTGCTCGGGGCACCCAGCACGCGATCCTAGGGTTACAGCAGCGGCTCCGCCAGGAATCTGCGAGCCATTCGCAAATGTAACACCCCTGTGTGGTACCGGATCAAGGGCTTCGCGCTCGTCACCCTCCTCTCTACGGCCGCCGCGGCGGCTTGCGTCTCGCCGGCATGGGCCGCCTTGGCCGCCATCCATGGCCGGCTGGTCGATGGCCGCGCCCAGCCGGTGGCCCATGCCGTGGTCACCCTGGCCGGCGCCAACCTCGTCCTGCACGCCACCACCAGGGGCGACGGGACGTTTACCTTTGGTGCCGTCGACGCCGGCGAGTACGACCTCAGCGCCGATGTCGATAAGCAACACGCCGCCGCGCACATCGTGGTAGCCGGCGGCGACGCCAGCGCCCTGCTCGTGCTCGCGCCGCTGAAGACGATCGGCCGCGCCATCGCCGTGTCGCAAGCCACGGCCACACGCAGCGGCGGCTCGCTGACGCTGACCGCGGCGGACCTCATGCGCTCGCCCAGCGCCGACAGCGTGGCCAACGTCCTGGCCCAGCTGCCGGCCGCCGCACGCGGCTCCAACGGCCAGATCCATCTCAACGGCGACCACGGCGACGTCAACTACCAGATCGATGGCGTCACCTTACCGCAATCGCTCAACCGCGTCATCGGCTCGGAGGTCGACCTTTCGCAGGTGGTCATGGTCGACGTGCTGGAGGGCGCGTACCCCGCGCAGTACGGTGGAAAGTTCGCCGCCGTCGTCAATCTCGCCACGGTCTCCGGCGCCGCCGAGAACGGCGCCAGCTACGCCGTCGGCGGAGACAGCTACGGCGGCAGCTTCGCCGGCGCAACGCTCCACCGCCGCATCGGCGAGCGCGGCGGCCTCAGCCTCAGCCTCCACAACGAAACCACCGGCTGGGCCCTCGATCCTCCCGTGCGCGGCAACAACCACGACGCCGGCAGCGCCAGCAGCCAGTTCGCGCGCGTGACGCTGCCCTCAGGCACGGCCGGCTCCTTCAATCTCGATCTCGGCCACAGCTACCAAACGTTCCAGATTCCGCCCGACACCGCCAACGGCGTGCCGGCCAGCGCCGACGACGTTGAGACGCAGAACGACACGTTTGCGATCCTGCAGTGGCAGCGCGCGATCGACCAGCGCTCCTCGCTCGCGCTGAACGCGGGCACGAAAGTCTCGCGCATTCGTGACTTCGCCGATCTCGCGACGGACTTGTCACCTGCCGCCGACGACCGCACCGCCACCAGCTACATGCTGGGTGGCGCGTACCGCCTGCAAGTTGGGCGCCACGCGCTGCAGTTCGGCGCCAACGGCGAGAGCGATGCCATCAGCAAGCGCTACAACGTCAACCAGCTGGTCGACGACGCACCCAACAGCGGACGCCAATACGCCGCCTACGCGCAAGACGGCTGGCAGATATCACCGCGCTGGCGCTTGGACGCGGGGCTGCGCTACGACATGTTCGCGCTAGGCTCGGCAAGCTTTCTCGTGGGCTACGCGCAGACGAGCCCGCGCGCCAAGCTGACGCGCACGCTGGGCGCGCGCAGCTCCGCCTACGTCTATTACGGCCGCCTCTTCACGCCGTTCTCTCTCGAGAACATCTCACCGGCTAACGCCCGCATCCTCAATCCCAGCTCCGGCACCGGCTTCGATCTCAAACCCGAGCGTGACTCGCTCTACGAAATCGGCGGGCACTTCCCGCTGGGCGGCGCGCAAGGCTCGTGGCGCGTCTCCCACAAAGTGGCGCGGGACTTGCTGGACGACGGCCAAGTGGGCGCCACCAACATCCACCAAGACGTCAACTTCGCACAGGGCGCCGTGGATCTGCAGACGCTGCTGCTGGAGTGGCCGCACGGCGCGCTCGGCCGCGCCTATCTCTCGCTGACGCACTCGCGTGCCGTCAACCGCGGCTGCGGCAGCAGCCTGCTGATCGACTGCAGCCAGTTCTCGCAGGATTGGACCAACGCCGATCACGATCAGCGTTGGAGCGCGACGGGCGGCATCGAGCATCCGCTTGCCGGCGGCGGCTGGCTCTCATTGGACGGCGAGTACGGCAGCGGTCTCAGCGAAAGCGCGCTCTGCGACGCCTGCAAGGTACCTCCGCACGTGACCTTCGATGCCGCGTTCGGCCACCCGCTCTCAACCCGCGGCACGCTGGTTTTCAGAGTACGCAATCTCCTCGATGACCGCTACGCCATCACCATCGACAGCAGTCTTCAGGGCACGCACTACGCGCAGCCGCGCACCGTCGAAATCGCCTACCGCTTCCGTTCGTAATATCGCTCCAAGCCCAGGGCAGAAGCGTGCCACCGTATAATCTATGCCTGCTTCTCGAATTACTAACGTTGAGGAAGGAGACGCTTCATGTCGAGATCCTTCATCGTACGCATGCGAAATGCGCTTGCGCTCATCGCGCTCGCGTCGCTTGCCTTCCCGCCGCTGCCCTCCGCGGCCGCGGGACCGCCCATCAAAGTCGGCGCGGTCTTCCCGTTCTCGGGACCGCTTGCTCTTCTCGGTCAGGATTCATTCGACGGCGCCAACGTCGCCATGGAGATGATCAACGCCAAAGGCGGCGTCGACGGACGTAAATTGGAGTGGGTCAAAGCCGATTCGCCCAACGCCGAACAGGCGAACTCCCAAGCGGAGCGCCTGATCTCGCAGCAGGGGCTGAAGATCCTGATGGGCTCGTACGCCTCACCGATCGCCGTGGCGGCATCGCAGGTGGCCGAGCGCCATCACGTCATCTACTGGGAAGAGGGCGCGTGGACGAGCACGCTGTTCGATAATCATCCCAAGTACGTCTTCCGCGTCAACGTCTACGCGGTGCCCGCGGGCGATGCCGCGGTAGCCTACGCCGCGCAGACGGTGGCGCCGAAGATTGGCAAGACCGCCAAGACGCTGAAGGTGGCCATCGTCAACGAAGACGGTCCCTTCGGAACCAGCGTGGCCAACGCCGAGATCGCGCAGGCGCAGAAGCTCGGCGTCGATGTAGTGGCCCATCTGCCGTACAGCGCCAAGACCAACGACATGACGGCGCTGGTCCTCAAGCTCAAGGCCTCCAATCCCGACGTGCTGCTCGCAACGTCGTATATCAACGACGCCACGCTGCTGGTCAAGACGATGCGCTCGCAGGCGTTCCGGCCCAAAGCCATCATCGGCGCCTCCGCCGGCTTCGGTCTGCTGGCGCTCGGCAAGAACCTCGGTGAAGACGTCAACGGCATCCTCGAAGCCGACGCGCCGTCGATCATCAACCCCAAGGGCCTACGCCCCGCGGGCGAGGCGCTCTACAAGGAGTTCATCGACAAGTTCAAGGCCGCGACCGGGCGTGAACCCGACGGCTTCTCGTACATGGGCTTCACCGGCGCGTACTCGCTCTTCCACGACGTGCTGCCCAAGGCCAAGGATCCCAACAACACCGACGACATCCGCGCAGCGGCCGTGGCCGCCAACGTGCCGGAGGGGAGCTATCCCAACGGTTGGGGCCTGAAGTTCGATGAAACCGGGCAGAACACGCACATGTTCGCGGCGATGATCCAGTGGCAGAAGGGTGCGCCGGTCATCGTCGGCCCGGCCAACATCGCCATGGCCAAGCCGGAGATGATTCCGCTGCCGAATTGGGCCTACGTACCGCTGCACCTTGCAGCAAGGCTTGGGACGCTCCTCGGTCTCTAACCGGGCGTGACGTTTCAGCTCTTCGTCCAGCTACTCGCCGCCGGGGTTCTCCTCGGCGGCGTCTATGCATTGATCTCGATCGGCCTCACGCTGATCTTCGGCGTGATGCGCATCGTCAATTTCGCGCACGGCGAGTTCCTGATGGTCGGGATGTACCTGAGCTACTATCTGGTCACGGCCGCGCACATGAACCCCTACCTGGCGTTGATCGTGGTGGCGCCGGGGCTCTACCTCTTCGGGCTGCTGGTGGAGATGACGGTCATCAAGCCCACCGTCGGCCAGTCCGACGTCGTGCAGGTCTTCGCCACCGTCGGGCTCTCCATCGTGCTGCAGGCGGCGGCACTGATGGCGTTCAGCGCCAACGTGATGGGCCTCAATCTCCCCATCACCAACGCGTTGCTGCACCTGGGCTGGCTGACGATCGGCGTGCCGCAGGTGCTGGCGTTCGTCGCCGCGATGCTGGTGGCGGCGGCGCTGTTCGCGTTTCTGGGGCGCACGGACGTCGGCCGCGCCATCCGCGCCACCGCGCAGGACCGTAGCGCGGCCGCGCTGATGGGCATCGACGTGCCCGCGATCTACCGCTTGACGTTCGCGCTGGGCACCGCGATGACGGGCCTGGCGGGGGCGCTATTGATGCCTATCTACTCGGTGAGCCCGGACGTGGGCACACAATTCGTGCTGGTGGCCTTTGTGGTGGTGGTGCTCGGCGGCATGGGTTCGGTGAGTGGGGCGCTGGTGGGCGGGCTGCTGATCGGCATCGTCGAGACGTTCTCCGGTTTCGTGATCGATCCGCAGTGGAAGGCGGCCATCTACTTCATCATCTTCCTGATCGTGCTGGTCGTGCGCCCGGCGGGGCTGTTCGGCATCCGTGGCAGCGAGGAGACCGCCTCCTGATGCGCGCCGTCAAATATCTGCTGCTCGTGCTGGCGATCGTGGCGGCAGCGGTGGGCCCGCTCGTCACCAGCAACAGCTTCGTGCGCGATCTGTGGGTGCTGGTGGCGATGTGGGGCGCCGTTGCCACCGCCTGGAACTTGATCGGCGGTTACGCCGGCGGCCTCTCTTTGGGGCATGCGGCGTTCTTCGGCATTGGCGCGTACACCAGCAGCCTGTTCTACCTGGACCTGCACCTCTCGCCGTGGCTGGGGGCGCTAGCCGGCGGCGTGGTGGCGATGCTCTCGGCGCTGGTGATCGGTTTCATCACCATTCGCCTGCGCGGGCCGTTCTTCGCGCTGGCCACGCTGGCGTTTGCCGCCATCCTCGGCATCGCGGCCACGAATCTCACCGCGCTGACGCACGGTGCGGAAGGCATGACGATTCCGTTCGCGCCGGGACTCGGCCACGCCATCTTCGCATCGAAACTCGACTACTACTACGTGGCGCTCGCGCTACTGCTAGCCTACGTCGCGCTGACGTGGTGGATCTCGGTCTCGCGCTTTGGCTACTACCTGGTGGCGATCCGCGAGAACGAGGACGCCGCGCAGGCGCTGGGCATCGACGCCGTGCGCGTCAAGCTCGCGGCCACGTTGCTCTCCGCCTTCATGACCGCGCTGGTAGGCAGCTTCTACGCGCAGTACCGGCTCTTCTTCGAACCCTCGATCTTCGCTACCGATATCTCCGTGCAGATCGCGCTCTTCGCCATCATCGGCGGCATGGGCACGGTGTGGGGCCCGCTCTTGGGCGCGGCAATCCTGGTGCCGGTGACGGGCGAGCTGCAGAGCTGGCTGGGATCGTCGCTGCCCGGCATCGACGCCTTCGTCTACGGCGCGATCCTGGTGCTGGCGATTCTCTTCGTCCCCAACGGATTCGTCTCGCTGCTGCGCCCGCTGTTCGCCGCCAAGCATCCGCCTGCAGCCACGCAGCAGGCCGCCGAAGCTGAGGCCAAGACATGAGCGCGCTCTTGCAACTGCGCAACGTCGAGAAACGTTTCGGCGGCTTGCTCGCGGTCAAGGACTTCAACCTCGACGTCGAGCCCGGCGAGATCGTCGGCTTGATCGGACCCAACGGCGCCGGAAAGACCACGCTCTTCTCCTGCATCGCCGGCTACCATCGCATCACCAAGGGCAGCATCGTGCTGGACGGGCACGAGATCGGCAATCGCCCCGCGTTCGAAGTCTGCCGTGCCGGCGTGGCGCGCACGTTCCAAGTGGTCAAGCCGTTCGCGCGCATGACCGTGTTGCAGAGCGCGATGGTGGGCGCCTTCCTGCACCATCGCGATGCCGCCTCCGCGCGCCGGGTGGCGCTGGAAGTGTTGGGGCGCCTGCACATGGAGCATCTGGCGCACGTGGAGGCGCGCAGCCTGACACTGGTGCTCAAGAAGCGCTTGGAAGTGGCGCGGGCGCTCGCCACGCAGCCGCGCCTGCTGCTGCTGGACGAGGTGATGGCGGGTCTCTCACCGGGCGAGGTACCGGAGCTGCTCGACGTCATTCGCTCCATCAACGCCGGCGGCGTGACCGTGCTCTTCGTGGAGCACATCATGGCGGCGGTGATGACGATTGCGCAGCGCGTGGTGGTGCTGCATGGCGGCGAGTTGCTGGCCGACGGCACGCCCGCCGAAGTGTCACGAGATCCGCGCGTCGTTGCTGCATATCTCGGTGAGGAGTACGCCGCCGGTGCTTGAAGTGCGAGGGCTTGCCGCCGGCTACGGCGAGAACGCGGTGCTCTTCGACGTGAGCTTCGATGTGCCGGAGGGATCGCTGACGGTGATCGTGGGCGCGAACGCCGCCGGCAAGACCACGACCTGCCGCGCCATCTCCGGCGAGATCGAGACGCGCGGCGGAACGATTCGCTTCGGCGGCGAGCAGATCGAACGCGAGCCCAGCAACCGGCGCGTCGAGCGCGGATTAGTGCAGATCCCCGAAGGCCGCCGCCTCTTTCCGTTCATGACCGTCGAGGAGAATCTGCTGCTGGGTTCCTATGCCCACCGCGCGCGCGCGGCGCGGCAGGAGGCACTGGACGAAGTCTTCACGCTGCTGCCGCGCGTGGCGGAACGCCGCCGCCAACTGGCGGGGTCGCTCTCCGGAGGCGAGCAATCGATGGTGGCGATCGGCCGCGGGCTGATGGCGCGTCCGCGCCTGCTGGTGATGGACGAGCCGACGCTGGGCCTGGCTCCGATCTTCGTGGAGCGCACGTTCGAGATCGTCGCGGAGATCCGCAAGCACGGCGTGACCGTGCTGCTGGTGGAGCAAAACGTCAAACGTGCGCTCTCGCTCTGCGACCGCGCTTACGTGCTGGAGCACGGGCAGGTGGTGATGCAGGGCGCGGGCGAGCAACTGTTGGGAGACGAGGGATTGCGGCGTGCCTATCTCGGTATGTGATCGACTTGCGGAGCTAGGGGAGATCGGACGCGGCGAACGCGGCCTGACGCGTCAGCTCTTCACGGAGCCGGAGCACCGCGCGAGCGCGTTGCTGGCGCGTTGGGGACGCGAGTTAGGCTGCGAGGTCGTGCAGGACCACATCGGCAATCTCTTCATCCGGCGCGCCGGCCGCACGGACGCTCCCGCGTTGCAGTTTGGATCGCACCTGGACACCGTGCTCGACGGCGGCGCCTACGACGGCGCCTACGGCGTGGCCGGCGGGCTGACGGTTCTGGCGGAACTCGCCGCCGCCGGCGTGCAGACGCAACGCACGTTTGAGCTGGCCGCGTGGGCCGGCGAAGAGGGCAGCCGCTTTCCGGTGGGCTGTTTGGGCAGCGCGGTCTTCGCCGGCTGGGAACATCTGGATGAAATGTTGGAGTTGCACGGCGACGACGGCATGACGCTGGCGCAGGCCCGCAGCGGCCCCTACGGCTTGCTGCCGGACGTTCCGGTGCGCGACGATTTCCCGCGCCCGGCTGCGTATGCCGAGTTGCACATCGAGCAAGGCCCGGTTCTGGAGCGCCAGAGCATACCGCTGGGCGTCGTGACCGCGATTGCCGGCATGTACCGCTACACCGTGCACGTGCACGGCGAAGCGGGGCATGCCGGCACGGTGCCGATGGCGGTGCGCCGTGACGCCTTCTCCGCCGCGGCTGAGTTTGCGCTGGCGCTGGAAACCGCGGCGCGCGACGTTGGCGACTGTGTGGCGACGATCGGCTGGCTCGCCATCACACCCAATCAAACCAACATCGTGCCCGGTTCGGTGGAGTTCCGCATCGACGCGCGCTCCACCGATGCCGCGCGTCTGGTGGAGATAGATCGCCGCATCCACGCGTTGGCAGACGAGATCGCCGCGCGGCGCGGCGTGGAGGTCGACGTGCAGCGCTTCGAAGAGCGCGCGCCCACGCCGCTGGACGAGCGCTTGAAAGGCACGCTGCGCGAGACGTTGGATCGCGAAGCCTTCGCGCACATCGACCTTCCTAGCGGCGCCGTGCACGACGCGATGTGCATCGCCTCGCTCTGCCCCGCGGCCATGCTCTTCGTCCCCAGCGTCGCCGGCGCCAGCCACGTGGGCCACGAGCACACACAGCCCGCCGATCTGGAACGCGGCGTGCAGGCCTTCAAGGCGTGGCTGCTGGCCATCGACCGGGCGCTATGAGCGACCCCGTGGCCGCGCTCGAAGCGGCGCTCACACGCATCGAACAGACCGAGCGCAGCCTGCAGGCCTGGGCCTTCATCGACGCGGACGGCGCGCGTGAGCAGGCGTGCCGCGTCCACGCCGCTGCGCCGTTGCGCGGACTGATCCTCGGCGTCAAAGACATCTTCGATGTGGCAGGCCAGCCCACGCAATGCGGCATTCCGCAGGCAACATCCACACCGGCCGCGCAGGATGCGGCAGCGGTGGCGGCACTGCGCGCTGCCGGCGCGGTGGTATTGGGCAAGACGCACACGACTGCTTACGCCTGGCTCGATCCCGCGCCCACGGCCAATCCCTACGACGCCACGCGCACGCCGGGTGGTTCGAGCGCGGGCTCCGCGGCAGCGGTGGCCGCCGGCCACTGCCAGATCGCGCTGGGCAGTCAAACCGCCGGCTCCACGCTGCGCCCCGCGTCGTTCTGCGGCGTCGTGGGCTTCAAGCCCACCTTCGGGCGCATCGCCACCGGCGGCATGCATCCGCTGTCGCACTCGCTGGATCACGTCGGTATCTTCGCGCGGCGCGTGCACGACGCCATCGCCGCGGCGCGCGCGCTGGACGCAACGATCGTGGTGCCGCCGGAGGCGCCGGCGCTGCGCGTGCTCGTCTCCGATCTCGAGGGCGACGAGGCGTTGGAGCCGTCCTCGCGCGAGGCGCTGGCGCGCGCGGTGGAGGGGCTGCGCGCGGCGGGGTGCAGGGTGGAGTCTCAAAGGCTGCCCGACGCGGTGACGCGCGGCGGCGAGCTCTTGCAGACCGTGGCCGCGTACGAGAGCGTGCAGCGTAACGGCGCGCACTGGCACGCGCTGGGCGATGCGCTGCCGCCGCGCCTGGCGGAGCTGCTGGCGGAGGGTGAGTCTACGCCGCGCACACGCTACGAGGATGCGCTGCTGCTGCGCGAGCAACTGCGCCCGAATATCACGGCGCTCTTCGCGCAAGCGGACCTGCTGCTCGCGCCCTGTGCACCCGGTGAGGCGCCGGAACGCTCGACGACGGGCGACGCCCGCTACGTGCGGCCGTGGACCTTCTTTGGATTGCCGGCGATCGCACTGCCGTGTGGCCGCGGCGCGCACGGGCTGCCGGTAGGCGTACAGCTCATCGCACCGGCGGGCGCGGACGGCGCGCTACTGGCGGCGGCGCTGCGTTTGGAGGCCGCCACAGGGTAACTCCCTCGCTCGAGGGAAATTCCACCGCATGGAAACCGCCACCCTGGGCCACGTCAACCGCTTCGCGACGCGCACGCAACGGTTGCGCGCCAGTACGATCCGCGAGATCCTGAAGGTCACCCAGCAGCCCGACATCATCTCCTTCGCCGGCGGGCTCCCCGCGCCGGAGCTGTTCCCGCGCGCGGAGTTGACGCAGGCCGCTACGCGCGTCCTGGCCGACCCGGTCGAGGGCCCCAACAGCCTGCAGTACTCGGTGACCGAGGGGCATCCGCCGCTGCGGGCATGGGTAGCCAAGCGCCTGCATGAAGTATGGGGCGCCGAAGTCTCGCCGGACGATGTGCTGGTGACGGGCGGCTCGCAGCAGGGGTTGGACCTGGTCGCCAAGGTCTTCCTGGATCCCGGCGACACGGTGGTGCTGGAGAACCCCAGCTACCTTGGCGCCATCCAAGCGCTGGACGCCTACCAGGCCGAGTACCTCACCGTGGAGACCGACGCCGCGGGCATGGTGCCGGAGGCGCTAGAGCGAGCGCTGCGCACGGCCGCGGCCCCGCCGAAGCTGGTATACCTGGTGCCGAACTTCGGCAATCCCACCGGCGTGACGCTGGCGCAGGAGCGCCGCGAGGCGATCGTGCGTATCTGCGAGCGCTACGACGTGCCCCTGGTCGAGGACGATCCCTACGGCGAGCTGCGCTATGAAGGCAATCACCTCACGCCGTTGATCGCGTACCCCACCACGGGCACGATCATCTACTTGGGGACGAACTCGAAGATCTGCGCACCGGGGCTGCGCGTGGCCTGGATGGTGTGCCGCGACGCATCGGTGCGCGAGCGTATCGTGCCAGCAAAGCAGGCCGCCGACCTGCACACGAACACGTTCTGTCAGTACCTCTTCTTCGAATACGCGCGCGACGGCGCCGCATTCACCGCGCACGTGGAGCAGATCAAGGCTTGTTATCGTGAGCGGCGCGATGCCATGCGCGAGGCGTTACGCGCGTTCATGCCTGCAGACGTGCGCTTCAACGAGCCCAACGGCGGGCTCTTTTTCTGGGCGACGGTGGAGCGAGCCGGCTTCGACACCGAGACGCTGCTGCACGAGGTAGCGGAGAAGCAGCGCGTGGCCTTCGTACCCGGACACGCGTTCTTTCCCCAACGCAACGTGACCAACGCGATGCGTCTGAACTTCTCCAACATGCCGCCCGCCCGCATCCGCGAGGGCATCCAGCGGCTAGCTGCGGGGCTTTGCGCAAAGATTCCGTAAAGACGCCTGGGCGGCCAACGCTCCCTGCACGGGATTTGCTATGATACCGGAAGCATAATTTCTTTGATCAAGGGTCGCTCGTGCAACTTCCTTTCGGCACCCCCGATAAGCAGCTGGGCGATCGCGGCAGACTTTCCGCGGGCGATTCCACCGACATCGTCGTTCTTTCTGATTCTCCGGTCTATGTTTCGGCGCTCGAGGAGATCATCAGGTACACCTCTACGCTGCGCGTCCGCGCGCATACAACCGCGCTCGACGAAGCGCTGCGGACGCTCGAAGCACAGGCCAACACCACGGTGCTCGTGGCGACGTTCCTCGCGTCGTACCGATGTCTCGTCTCACAAGCGACGGCAACGATCCGTACACTGCGTGGCCGCTTCCCAAGGCTCCCAATTCTAGCGATCGTTCCTTATCTGACGCTTGCGGACACTCAGGCATTCCTGCACGCCGGAGCCTCCGGGCTCTGTTTCCCAAGCATCGAATCGCTCCCAATGCTTGAAGGAATCAAGTCGGTTGCCAGCGGCCGCGAGTGGCTCGGGCCGGAGTTGGAGCAACTCCTGGGACTCCGCGGGCGGAGTAGGCGCAAGCGTGTCAAGCTCACGCTGCGGCAGGTCGAGGTTCTCGACATGATTTACAACGGTCTGGACAACCAGACTATTGCAGTGCGGCTGTGTTGTACAAGCTCCAACGTGAAGGCGCATCTTCACGCGATCTACCGCAAGCTGGGCGTTACGAGCCGGGCTCAGGCAGCGGCCATCGCCGCACGCTGGCGCTCCGCCTCAGACGCAAACACTAGCCATTCGGCTGATTGAACTTGCCGGCCATCTCAACTAAACTAGCACGTGGTGAGCGCCCCCATCGCTACGCCGTAGATCATCAGTGAACCATGTCGGGGTGTGTAATTCGTGGCAGCTGTTTGGCTTAGTTCCCTTACCGCGCATGTGCGCGAGCAAATGGGCTACGCAAGCCGGCTCTCAGCGCGGCTCGAAACCGGAGCCTCCTCACCGCAGGCCGCTTTTACCGGAATCGTCGACTGCATGGCCCGCTCAGTGACGCACTTGGCGAACGCTATCGACGCCATTACCGTAGAAGAACAGAATACCGCGCTGCTCCCGGCAGGCAAGATAGGCGAGCCGTGCTGTCCAGCATGCCACCGGCCACTGGCTCTCGCCACGAAGCGCGTGAGCGCCGTGGGAACGAGCTACGATATCGATGCCGCGTACTGCAGACTCTGCGGCAATACGATCTCAGTTTTCTGGCATACATCGGTTCTCGTCCGCTTCGCGCAGTACGTCGTCGCCCAACTCATCGGCAAAGGATCGCGCGCTTCCTGAAGGCGGCAAACGCAACCGTGGTCGACATCGTGGTGTATTCGGACTCACCGCTCGTCTGCGTGGGACTGGAACACGCGCTCCACCCATATGGTACGTTCCGGTTCTTGGGCTGCTCTGGAAACTGCAGAGCCAATAGCTTGCAGGTGTGCGCCGATCTCGCGCGTGCCACGCACCCGGTACTGCTGGCCGCCGATCTCAACGGTTCGCGCCTCTACGACGGCGATTTCTGCGCGGGGCTCAACCTGCTGCGCACGGCAAATCCCGCCGCACCCGTGCTGTTGATCGCCGTCGGCCTTCGGGCCGCCGAGGTACTCAAATCGTTCGGCGATGGGATTCGCGGCGTCTGTGGCGCTGGCGTTGCTCCAGCCGACCTCGCTGACGGTATTCGCGCGATTATGACGGGAAGGCACTGGCTCGATCCAACGCTCGTGCACGCTCTATGCGGCTCGGACGGCGACTGCGCCGACGACGAGCCGAAGAGTGCGCTGGCTGCGACGTTGACTCCGCGCCAACGGCAGGTTCTCTCGCTACTTGGGGCGGGGCTACGCAACAGCGAGATCGCGCAACATCTCGGATGTTCGGCCGCAACGGTGAAGGCGCATATCGCCGAGATATTCCGCAGACTCGACGTCACGAATCGAACACAAGCGATTCACCGCTTCCTCGAGAACGTGCCGGCGCAGTCTGCAAGGACGTAACGATGATCGATCATGCCGTAGCCCCGGCCCCGCGTGCCTGGATGCTGGTACAAATCCCTGACGCCGCGAACGTGTCGATATGCGATTTCCTTGGGTCGCCGGAGATCGAGTTCGAGTTGGGCGACTTTCGATTCGCGCTAGCCCTGGGAAAGGAGACTCTAGCGAAGCTCGCGGTTACTCTTGCGAACTGTTCCTAATGTCGAGACGAGCCTTCACAAACGACATGTCGTCCTCTAAGAACGCGGCGCGCGCCAAGGGGCGGGGCTGGACGAGGGCGACCCTCCTGCCGGCTACAGAACCCGGAAGCCGGCAAGACGCTTCGCGGCGCGCCGGTCAAAGGTCGCGGTCTCCTCACATCCGGCGGCTTCGTTCGTTATGCTGAGGAGTGCATCGGCGAAGTCAGCGCCCTCGCGGTAGGCACTCAGTGACAGCGCTACCTCGGAGGTATCCTCCACGGTGAGCTCCTGTGTGCGAAGAAGTCCATCGATTGCCGCCGCTATCTGCTGCCGCGTGTAACCGTAGGTGCTTTCTAGCACCCATACGAGCTCGACGATGACGATGCGGTTGACGAAACCGGGTGATGCGGCGCTGCAGTTGGAGGCGATAAACGCTCGCGCCCGCTGCTGCTGCGCCGGATCATCACCCGTGAGTAACCGGACCAGGACGTTAGTATCAAGACCTTTCACGTGGAACGCGACGCCGCTCTACGACGAATCACGCGATCCATCTCGTCCAAAGAATGCCGCTTCTTGGCGCGCGGCAGGATCGACGTAAGGTCATCCGTATGCAAGGAGGCGGGAACCAGCACGATGCGCCCCTCCTGAACAAACACGTTCAGCTTGTCGCCGGGCTTCAGGTTCAAGCGCTCGCGGACGTCCTTCGGCAGCGTCATCTGGCCCTTAGAAGTTAGCGTGGAGGTCATTTTCCTTACCTATTTCTCCTATTCCTTACTCTATCGTAAGGGATTCGAGGAGTCAAGCAGACTGTGCTGGCGTTGCAACCAAGCGGCCAACGATTACCATCGAAGTGGCCGGTGACAGCTAGATCAATGCAACCAGTGGGAGATCGGTCCGCGCAAAATCATTGCCGACAAAAAGGAGTGGTTTACCGGCAACTCTCGCGGTGGCATAGCTCAAACAATCGCCGAAATTCAGTCCGGCCCGATGCTTGCCTCGGCCGAAGCGCTCGTACGCGGCGGCGGCCTCTACCCAATGTGTATCTTCGAACGGTATCACGGAGATCCCAAACTCGTGCACAAAACGATGGACCATACTCAAGCGCTCGAAGCCTAGCCGGTTACCGATTACGATTCCGGTTTCCGCCAGCGTAGGAGCACCGATGCCAATCCAGTCAGCACGCTCGAGGGCTGCCAACAACTTCGGCCATATCTTCTCCTGAAATATGAGCGCAACGACGGCAGAAGTATCGAGGATCATACGCCGTCCGGGCCGAGGCCGAGGATAGCGTCTTCCTCCTTACGTGTGAGATGTTTGCCGCGCAGCCTGTCGGGTATGAGAGGCCAGACCTCGCGTTCGAGAAAAGCGCGACGCTGGCGCGCACGGGTCGCCTCAACCGGAACGGCGAGCCGCGCTTTGCGCTCGAGCAAGGCTTTGCGAACGGCTTCCGTCTTACTCTCACCGGCAAGTTTAGCGACTTCCTCGGCGAGACGCTCGACTTCGGCATTCTTGAGATTCAGCGCCATGATGGTGTAATTCTACCATCATGGCAGAACGGTGTAAAGCGAAAGACGCTAGCGCAGCAGTGCGTTCTTCACCAGACTGCCGGCTTTCACGATGACGTCGAGGTGCTCGCCCTGACCGGTCAGCAGCGCGATATTTCTCAGCGGATCGCCGTCGACCACTAGGAGATCGGCCGCCGCATCCGGCGCGATCACCCCCAACCGGCCCTCCATCTGCAGGATCTCCGCGCCCACGGAGGTGGCGCTCGCGATCACCTCCACTGCCGAGAGCACTTGTGAGCGCAGCAAGAACTCGCGGCTCTGGTAGCGATGCAGATCGCCGAGCAGGTCACTGCCGTAACCCATTCGCACTCCTGCCCGCTGGAAGCGCTCCAGCGACCGCAGTCCCTCCAGCCGCACGGCATCGATCTTCGCGACCGACGCCGGCGGAAGACCGAGCGCGGCTCCCTCGCCCGCCAGCGCTTCGTACGTCACGAGCGTGGGGACCGCGAATACGCCCAGCTCGCCCATGCGCATCGCCGTCGCGTCGTCGATCAGATTGCCGTGCTCGATGGTCCGCACGCCGCCGTCGATTGCGCGCTGGATGGCGCGCGCGGTATACGCGTGCGCGAGGACGTAGGTCTGCTGCGCACGCGCCTCTTCAACGGCGGCGCGGATCTCGTCGAGCGAGTACTGCGTGCCGTCGATGCGATCCGCCGGTGATGCCACACCGCCCGATGCCATGATCTTGATCTGCGTCGCGCCTTTGCGCAATTCGTCACGCACGGCGTGACGCACGGCATCCACACCGTCTACCACGCAGGCCATCGCGCCGATCCGCGTGCCGCAAGCACAGGGAGCCACGTCGTGGCCGGGTTTGCGGAAGTCGCCGTGGCCGCCCGTCTGGCTCAGCGCCTTGCCCGACGGAAAGACGCGCGGCCCCACTACCAGGCCCTCCTCGAGCGCCTGCGCCAGAGCGGCGTCGGCGCCACCGGTATCGCGCACGGTCGTGAAGCCGCGCATCAGCATACCCCGCAGAATGGGTAGGGCGCGGTAGGCCGCGAGCGCATTGGGAAGCGCGGCATTCGCGCCCAGATCGACCTGCGAGGCCGTGACGTGAACGTGGCAATCGATCAGACCCGGCATCAAGGTGCGGCCGCCGAGATCGACGACGAAGGCGTCGGGCGCGTGGATCGGCCTCTCGGAGACCTCACGAATGGTCTCGCCTTCGACCAGCACCTCGAAGCCTTCGCGAAGCTCCTCTTCGCGCGGAATAAGTAGCTTACCGTTCTTGAAGAGCAGTTGACTCATGGCGTAGCGAGGAACCTCCAAGTATGGAACGAGCACAGACCGTGGAGCGCGCGCTGCTCCTCTTGACGGCCTTCAGTGAAGACGAACCGGAGATGACCGTCGCCGAGCTGACGCGCCGGCTGAAGCTCTCGCGCACGATCGTGGTGAGGCTCCTGGACACGCTGGCCGCAGCCGGCTTTCTGGAGCGTAGCGCCCGTGACGGCCGCTACCGGATCGGTCTGGCGGCGTTCAAGCTCGGGAGCCTGTACGCGGCTACGAATCCCCTGCATACCTACGTCTCGAACGAGTTGGCGCGCCTGGCCTCGGAGACGGGCTACACCGCGTACGTCGGCGTGCTCGACCAGGCCGAGGTGGTGATCATCTCGCATCACGAGGGGCGCCTTCCCGTGCGCTTCGTGTGGACCGCGGGAGACCGGCTTCCGGCCGCAACGACCGCACTGGGCAAGGCCATGCTTGCGCACCTCGAGACGCAGCAATTAGACGCAATCTTGGGCACCGATCAGATCCGCGGGTTGACCGAGCGTTCGCTCGCGACGCGCGCCGACCTCGACCGCCAACTCGCGGAGATCCGCGAGCGCGGCTGGGCCGTCGCTCAAGACGAGAGCGCCGTGGGCATCACGGCTGTCGGTGCGGCCGTGCTCAACGGCAACGGTGCGCCGCTGTGCGGTCTCAGTCTGAGCTTCCTCGACTACCCGCACGACCCGGCCCGCTTCAGCGATCTCGGCAGCCTCGTGCACCAGGCCGCGCAACGCGCCACCGAACGCGTGACGTACTACGAACGCTACGGCCATCGCGCCGTGACCACCTCGTCCAAACGCAGATCCCGTTTCATCGCAACCTGAGCATCACACGATACGCAGCGACTTCGAAGCGAGATCGTACAACTTGAAGAGGTCGCCCGCCACGTCGCGCGCGGTCTCCGGAGCATCGGCTAAACGCTCGCTGCTGACGTACTGGCTCTCCCCCGCAGCCGGCGAATAGTACGCCTCCAGCCCCTGGGCACGGCAGAACGTCTTCAGGCTCTCGAAGGCGTCGTAGGCGGTGCGCGCGCTCGCCAGGCAATGGATGCCCAAACGCACGCGCAGGCTCTCCGGATTCACCACCGCGCCCACGTGCAGCTCCCAGAACGGGAACGAACCCAGCGGCACGGCAACCCAATAGAAGTGCGCTCCTTGCCGCCGCAACTGCAGCACCTCCGGCCCGGACCCCTTCTCCAACTCGGGCCCGTAGTAGATCTCCACCTTCTCGGCAAAGAGCGGATTGGCCGCGCGTCTAATCGACGCGCACACGCGCAGAATATCGTGACGCTTATTCACCCTTGTACTCCCAGATAGCGTTGTCTCACGACGTCCGAGCCCAACAGCGCAGCGCCGGTGTCCTCGATAGCGATGTGACCGCTCTCCATGACGTACGCGCGGTCACAGATACAGAGCGCCTTGGTGGCATTCTGTTCCACCAGCAGCACCGAGATGCCGCTTTCACGGATCCGCGAGATGCGATCGAAGATCGCGCGCACGTTATCCACCGAAAGCGCCGCGGACGGCTCGTCCATCATCAGCAGATCGAAGGGCCGGTTGATCAGCGCGCGCGCGATTGCCAGCATCTGCCGCTCGCCGCCGGAGAGCAGGCCGGCGCCGGTGCGCATGCGCTCGCCCAGACGCGGGAAGAGCCCCAGCACTTCCTGCAGCGCCGCCGGATAGTCGTGGCGCAGGTAGCACACCTGCAGCGTCTCAGATACCGTGAGCGTTGGGAAAACATTCCCCACTTGTGGCACGTAGGCAAGGCCCGACGCCAGCGTCTTCTCGGGATCGATGCCCGTGATATCGCGATCGTTCAAGGTCACGCTGCCGCTGCGCGGACGCAGCAGACCGGCAATCGTGTTCAGGAGCGTCGACTTGCCGGCACCGTTGGGGCCGATCAAACCCACGATCTCGCCGCGCTCGACGCGCAGGCTCACGTCTTTGACGATGTGCTGGCCGCCATAGCCCGATTCGAGAGAGGATACGGTAAAAAGGCTCATCTCCCGGCGCTACGCCCTCCCCAGGTATGCAGCATGCACGTTCTCGTTGGACTGCACCTCGCCGGGGCGGCCGCTGGCAAGCAGCTCGCCGTCGACGAGCACGTAGACCCAGTCGGCCACCCGCATCACGGCCTCCAAATTGTGCTCCACCAGGAGCAGCGTCTTCCCGCGCTCGCGGATGCTCACGAGATGCTCCAGAATCTGCTCGCGCACGTCGAAGGGCACGCCGGCAAGCGGCTCGTCCAACATCAGCAGCTTGGGATCGAGCATGAGCGCACGCGCCAGCTCCAACAACTTCTTCTCACCCGCGGAGAGCGTCTCGGCATCGGCATCGCGGCTGGCGGAGAGCCCGAGAAACTGAAGGATGCCGTCCGCTCGTTCGGTGTTGGCGCGCTCCTGCGCGCGCGTCTTGCGCTTGGCCAACAGTCCCAACGGAAAACGCTCGCCGATCTGGTCGCTACCTGCAACCAGCAGATTTTCAAGGACGCTCAAGCCGCCAAACTCGTGTGGAATCTGGAACGTCTTGACGATGCCGCAGCGCGCGCGTGCGTAGGCCGGCAGGCGTGTGATGTCCGTACCATCGTAGCATACGGTCCCGCTATCGGCCTGCACGAAGCCTGCGATCACGTCGAAGAGCGTGGTTTTGCCGGCGCCGTTGGGACCGATCAGCGCGGTAATAGTCCCCGGCTTCAGGGTTATCGAGACCGACTTCAGGACGCGGCTGCCAAAGTACGCTTTCGCGACGTCTCGCGCCTCCAGCAAGAACTCGCCGCTCACGACGCACGCTCCGGGCGCGCGGCACGCTTGCGCTTGGCCCTGCCCATGATGCCGTCGGGACGGAAGACGATGAGCAAAACCAGCGCCAGCCCGATGATCATAAAGCGCAGGGCCGACTGCTGGTTGGCGGAGAGGACGTGCACGTAATCTTGCAGCACGATGGAACCCTGTAGGAACGCGATCAAGACGAAGGCCCCGATCACCGGTCCGAGCAGACTCCCGACGCCGCCTAAAATGAGCGCGATGAACGTGTTGAAGGTGACGTCCGGGGAGAACTGCTCCGGCGAGATGTACTGCACCCAATGCGCGTAGAGCGCGCCCGCCAAACCGGCAACGGCCGACCCGACGACGAGCACCAGCACCTTGTAGGACACGGTGTTCTTGCCCAACGCCTGCGCGGCCGCATCGTTGGCTTGAATGGCTCGCAGGAGACGCCCCAACGGAGAGTGCCCGATCTGCCAGATCAGCGCGGTGGTGAGCGCGGTCAGCGCGGCGATGATCACCAGCGTGACGGGGGCGGAAAGCTGCGGACCCAACATCGCAAAGGGCCGATGGATCCCGGTGATGCCGATCGCGCCGTGCGTGAGATTGCGCTGATTCAAGACGAACAGCAGCACGAGCTCGGAGAAGCCCAACGTCACCACCGCGAAGTAGTCGCCACCGAGGCGGATGGTGAGCAGGCCCAACGGGTAGCTGGCCAAGGCTGCCAGCGCGGTGCCGGCCGCCCAGCCGGCAAGCATCGGCCAATGGTGACCCACGGTGAGAATGGCGCTGGTGTAGGCACCGATCGCCACGAACGCGACGTAACCGAAGTTGATGATGCCGGTAAAGCCCATCTGCAGGTTCAAGCCCAGCGCCAGCATCGTGTAGATCAAGCCGAAGGCGATAACCGTGTAGACGTAGGTCATGCGCGCACCGCCTCGCCGAACAAGCCACGCGGTTTCACGAGCAAGACCAGCATGATCAGGAAGAAGGCGATGCCCTCTTCGTAACTCGTGGGAATCCACAGAATGCCCAACTCGCTGACCAGCCCCATGAGAAAGGCACCGATGGCGGCACCGAAGGGATTGGAGATGCCGCCGAAGATCGCGGCGGCGAACGCGAGCAGCAGCACGTCCCAGCCCATCGTCGGAGCAATCACGTCGCGCGCGCCCAGGAGAATGCCGGAGGCTCCAGCCAGCACCGAGACGAGCACCCACATCGCGAGGTGAACCCTAGCAGGGCTGATGGCGCTCAAGCGGGCCAGCGACGGATTGTCCGAGACGGCGCGCATGCGCCGCCCCAACTGCGTGCCGCGGAACATCCACCACACGCCCAACAACGCGGCGAACGCTGCCGCCAGAAGGATGACGTCGAGCGGCCGCACGACCACCGGGCCCAGATGCATGCCGCGCTCGGCCGGCAGCGGAAAGGTCTGGAAGTCGCTGCCGAACGAGAAGATGATGCCGTAGCGCAAGAAGAGTTCCACGCCGATCGACGCGATGAACAAGTTGAGCATCGGACGGCCGGCGAGATGCCGGTAGACACCGAGGTGCATTCCCACGCCGGCCAGCGCCGAAATCACGAGGCCGAACAGCACCGCCAGCGGCAGCGGCAGGTTCCAGGAACCCGCCGCCACCCACGCGGCGTACGCCGCGATCGTCATGAGCGAGCCGTGCGCGAGGTGCGGAAAACCGGCGATGCGCCACACCAGTGCCAAACCCATCGCCGGCAGCGCCATGATCGCCCCCAGGACGATGCCGTCGACGGCGTGCTGGAGGAGCGTCGCGATCATGGCCGCACTCCACGCTGCATCGTTAGGTCAAGTCCCGGGCGGGGTAGAGCGCCAACTGCTCGCGCGCGGTGCCGTTGAGGCGCCACACCGCGAAGTTGCTCACGATGTCGTGATGGTCGTCGAAGTCGCACGGACCGGAAGCGCCCTGGTAGTTGATCTTCTTTCCTTCGCGCAGCAGCTTGGCGCCGGTGGCGAAGTCGTAGACCTCGATGCCCGGAGGGCAGGCAATGTCGCGCATCTTGGCGGCAACCTCCGCGCCCGCCGTGGACTTCGCCGCTTCCATGGCTAGCGCAAGCAGATTGGCCTGATCGTGCGCCTGCGCCGGCCAGAAGTTGTCGGAGAGACTGGAGCCGGTGGCCGACTGAAAGACGTCCGCAAACGCCTTATAGCCCGGCTGCGTCACCGGCGGGATGCCGTCAACGGCGAAGAAGCCGTTGACCACCCCGGCACCCACGTTCTTCACCAAGGCATCGTTGAAGGCGAAGCCGGGGCCCATGACGTGCGTCTTGACGTCCGCCGCGTACCACTCTTTGGTGATGATCGAGGCGTCGGGCGTGTAGCCGATGACGATGAGCAGATCGGGCGTGCCCTGCAGCGCCTTCTGTACCTCGCCGGCGTACGACGCCGCCTTGGGATTGTAGACCACCACGTTGTCGACACCCGGCATGCCCAGGCGCCGCCACTCCGCGGCGAAGGCGTCGCGCATCGTCAACGCGTACGGGTTGTTGAGCGCCAGGATCGAAACTTTCCGGTAGCCCTGCTTCTTCGCGAAGCGCGCCATGACCAGCGCGTACGGGCGATCCGTCGGCTGCGTGCGGAAAACCAGGCGGCGATACTTCGGCGCGGTCACGTCGCCGGCACCGGAGGTATTCATCTCCAGCACGCCGGCTTGCGTGGTGATGGGAAGTACGGCCAGCGTGACGGCGCTGGACCACGTTCCGATGATAGACTCCACGTGATTGAGGCTGATGAGCTTCTGCGCCACGGTCACCGCGGCGTCCGGACTCGTCTGGCTATCCTCGCTGACGATTCGCAGCCGCCGCCCCATGGGCCCGCCGGCTTTGTTGATCGCGTCGACGGTGATCTCGATGGCCTTGAGCATCTTCGGTCCGTACGTCGCCCCGCCGCCCGTCAACGGAACCATGACGCCCACCGGAATATCCGGACCGCCGCTGGCCAGCGCGGGCAGTCTGATGGAAAGCCCGCCGGTTAGACCCGTGAGGACTCCCGCAGTAGAGGCCCCCGCCCCGAGCATAAAATGCTTGCGCGTGACACCGTGACGCATGTCCTTCATCCCTTTCCTCTTCTCGAGCAAAACGCCGGCTAGATGGTATAGCCCAGTCGCTCCATGCGGCGCCGATAGAGCTCCGGCTTTGCGGGCTCCCAAGGCAACGGCTCAACGGGATCGAGCGGTGCGAAGCGTGGATGCATGGGTCTTCCGCTCAGTTCCGGCAACCATGATTCCTGGAAGTCAATCACCCGGTCGAAGGTCGCTTCGATCACCCGTGCAACGCGCTCGAAGAAGTGCTGTGTCTCCGCCGCGCCGAGCGCGATGATCTCCGGCGGCAGATGGCCGTCCGCGGCGTGGAGCTGGAAGGCGCGCGCGAGCGACTGCAACAGTTCGAGCAGGTCCGGCTTCCCACCGAGCAGTCGCTGCTGAAACGCAACCTGACAGAGTGCGAAGCGCACCGCGCGGTCGTGGAGGTCGAGGTCACTCACCTCCGGCGGGGCCACCGCACCGCTCACTTCGCCGTTGAGGCCGGCGTCGCGCGCGGCGTTCGCCAGAAACGGCGTGACGCTGTGGATGGCCGCAACCCAGCCGTCGAAGCGCGTGGGCACCATCCGGTCAGCCAGGCGCACCGCAAGCCAACGATCCGCGAGCCCGCAATCGCGCGCCTCCTCCACCCACGACTTCGCAACCGTGGGCACGCCCTGCTGCACCACCGACGTCACGCGCGGGAACGGCGGAATGACGTTTCCGTCGCCTTCGTCGGAGAGGGACTGTCCCGCGAGAATGCGGGCAACCTCCCCGGGATTCTGACCCGGCGAGAGACCGAGCCCCAGCGGGAGATGTTCGAACGGCACCTGCGGCAGCGGACGCGTCACCTCGTAGGAGTAGCCGTGCGAGGACGCGCCCGCGGTGGCATCGGGATGGACGGCGAAGCCGCGCGAACGCTCGATCGCCTCCCAACGCCACATCAGCGCGATCTCCGCTTGGTCGAAGAACTCCGTGACCAGGCGTTGGACCTCCGCGCGCTCGCCGCTCGTGAAAGCGGGCGCGTCGTCGATCGCATCGCGGTAGGCGTCGCGCATGAACTTGAGATACAGCACGTACTGCCAGAGCCGGGTGTCGATCTTCCAGTGGAAATCCGCTTGCCAACGGCCGTAGCGCGTGGCGGCGTTGCCACCCGTCCACGTCGTCACCTCCTCGAGGTCGAGTTGCGGCGCCTTGCCGTCCTCGACGAAGCCGAAGATGCTCTTGGTCGTGACGTTGGCGGCGTGGATCCAGCCGTCGATCTTCGTGGTGAAGACGCCGTCGGCGATGGGGATGCGCAGCAGTTCGTCGACCGAGCCGGCTGCGGAGGCGTGCTTGCACCAGTTGCGGCCGATCTCGTCGTCCAACGCGGCAAGCTTGTCTAAGATATGGCGATTCATCGGCGGTCCATGAAACTCCCGAGAAGTCGTTCGAGAAATGTCCGATTATCGGTTTACTTGACTGAAGTGCGGTTGCCGGATTATATCATTGCGGTAACGGCTTGCGCAAGTCACTTGCGTCATCACGTCTCGCTCATCGCTTTTCAGCCACGGGAGTCTACTGCCATGACCCTCCTCGAGCGCGCCATCTCCAGCCCGCGCTTTCAAGAGCGCTGTTTCTTCCTCGCCAAACGCTTCGTCGCAGGCGAGAGCATCGAGTCCGCCATCGATGCGGTACGCCGCCTCAATGCGGACGGCCTTACCGCGACTCTCGACTTTCTCGGCGAGGATGTAGCGGACGACGCGGAGGCGCGCGCGTCGGCGCAGCAAACGCTGCGGGTGATCGAAGCCGTCAACCACGCGAACGTCGACGCCAACGTCTCCGTGAAACTCACCGCACTGGGCCTCTCGATCAGCGAAGCGCTGGCGCGCGATCAACTTGCGGAGATCGTGCAACATGCGTCGCGCAACCACGATCCCTTCGTGCGCGTGGACATGGAGGGCAGCGGCGTCGTCGACGCCACGCTACGCGTCGCCGAGAGCGTCTACGCCGGCCACGAGAACGTGGGCGTGGTGCTACAGGCCTATCTCCATCGCACGGAGCGCGACCTCGACGCCGCCATCGCGCGCAAGCAGCGCGTCCGGCTGGTCAAAGGTGCCTACAAGGAGCCACCCGACGTCGCGATTCAGGACATGGCGGAGATCCGGCGCAACTACGTGCAGCTCGCGCAACAGCTCCTGCGCGACGGCATCTACCCGGCCATCGCCACGCACGATCTCGCGCTCATCGACGCCGTCGCCCGCATGGCACACGAGCTGGGCGTGGAGAAGGACCGTTTCGAGTTTCAACTGCTCTACGGCATACGTCCGGAGACGCAACGGCGGCTTGCCGCCAACGGCTATCGCGTGCGCGTCTACGTGCCGTTTGGCAGCCACTGGTCGGGGTATTTCTATCGCCGTCTGGCGGAGCGCAAAGAGAACGTCTTCTTCGTGCTGCAGTCGCTCTTCAGCCGGTAGCCGATGGCAGCGTCTCCCCGTGCCGCCAGACGCAGGCTCCACCGGCGTAGGTCGCGCGCACCTGCAGCGAACCCAGCGTGGCCGGCTCGACGTGCAGCGGATCGCCGTCCAGCACCGTAAAATCGGCGAGGTAGCCCGGCGCGAGGAGCCCCTTGAGCTCGTGTTCCCCCGATGCATACGCCGCGCCGGTGGTGTAGAGAGCTAGCGCCTCCCGCGCGCTGATGCGCTGGTTCTCGCCCAACACCGCGCCGTCCCAACCGCGTCGCGTGACGCAACTCTGCATGGCCAGCAACGGCTCGAAGGGTCCGCACGGATAGTCCGACGAGCCCGCGACGGCCACACCTGCATCGAGGAACCAGCGGTGCGCGAACATTCGCTGCAGCCGTTTGCCGCCGTACCAATCCAGCAGCTTACCGCCATGGTAGTGGACGTAGCTGCCGAACGGCACCGCGATGGCGCCCAGGCGGTGCATGCGCTGAATGATCTCCTCGCTGACCACGGTGCAATGCTCGATGCGGTGGTGCAACTCCGGACGGGGCTGCTCGCGCTGCGCCTCTTCGTAGAGCTCGAGCAGCAGCTTGATGGCGCGATCACCGTTGGCGTGGATGCCGATGCGGTTGCCGTCACCGTGCACCATGCGGACCAAGTCACGCAGGTCCCTGGTCGAGACGCTCTGAATGCCGTAGTCGTCGGTCGTGCCTTCGAACGGCTCTTCCATCATGCACGTGCGTCCGCCGATAGCGCCGTCGACGAACGACTTCACGCCGCACAGGCGCAGCCTGTCGCTGCCGAAACCCGAGCGCAACCCCAGGCGCCGCACTTTGTCATAATGTTCGTAGCCGATCAGCATGTTGACGCGCAGCGTCAAGATGCCGCAGCGCTCGCCTTCTTCGAAGAGCGCGATGTCCTGCGGGCTGACCAGCGCGTCCGTGATCGAGGTGATTCCGGCGGCGTGAAACATCTTCACGGCGCGGGCCAGCCCCAACAGCCGCTCCTCCACACTGCTGGCCGGCGCCACCGTCTTGCCGTCCTTCGCCGACGCCGCATAGGCGTAGTTGAAGATCGCCTGCTCGTAGAGAATGCCGTTGAGGTGGCCGGCTGCGTCGCGCCCGAACGCGCCGCCCTCCGGCGGCGTGCTGCTCTCGCTGATCCCACCCAGCTCCAGCGCGCGGGAGTTGAGGATGCCCCAGTGGCCGGCCACCTGCAGCACCATGATGGGATGCTCGCGACTCACCTCGTCGAGATCGGCGCGCGAGAGCACGCGCCCCTCCACCATCTTCGCGTCGTCATAGCGGGAACCACGCAGCCACGTCCCCGCGGGAGCCCGCGCCGCCTCTTCGCGCAGCCGCGCTTTGAGCTGGGCCAGCGAGCGCACCGCGTTGATCGAGAGATCGAGGTGGAGCAGATCCTCGGCCATGATGGCGAGATGGCAGTGGGCATCGTTCAGCCCCGGAACGATGGTGGCGTCACCGAAGTCGACGCGCTCCGCACCCGGAAAGCGCGCCGCCAACTCCTCCGTATCACCGCTCGCAACGATGCGGTCGCCGAGCACCGCGAAGGCACGCGGCTCCCCTGACGTCATCGAGATGATACGGTCTGCTGAGTAGATCTTCACGAGAGGTGACACTCGCTCACGCCGCGCGGCACGGGATAGCTGCTCTCCGCTAGCGTCTCGACGAAGTCCCACTGGTCCTTCATCGCGCTCTGCGCCTTGCCGCGCAACAGATAGTACGGCTTCACGACTTGGTGGTCGAAGGCGCGCACTTGCTCCGGCCCCGTGGGACCGGCATACTTGAAACTCTCCAGCGCCTTAGCCACCTTCAGCGGGTCGGAGGACTTCGCCAGCTCGATCGCCTTGAGCACGAGCCACGCCTCGATATAGGCGCTCGCGCCGACGTAGCCCATCGGCTCGCCGTATGCCTTCTGGTACGGCTCGCTGGCCTTGCGCGTGGCCGCGGACGCTTCGTGCCAGTACTGGCAGCCTACGTAGACACCGTCGAGCGCATCAGAACCGATCGCGCCGTAGTCCAGCAGACCACCGCTCCAGACGTACAGGATCTTCGCGTTCTTCTTCAGCCCATAGCTCGCCGCGGTCTTGATGCTCTTGATGGCGTCGCCGCCGAAGTTCAGCAGCGCCACCACGTCCGGCTTGGCTTCGATGGCTTTGGTGATGTAGCTGGAGAAATCGCTCGCGCCCAGCGGATGGTAGTCGTTGCCGATCAGCTCCAGCCCCTTCTCCTGCGCCACCTCTTTGACGTTGCGCAGCAGCGAGTCGCCGAAGACGTACGAAGGCGTGATCGTGTACCACTTCTTGGCGCCGGGGTTGGCTTTGATGAACGGATACATCGTGGAGCGCACGGCGCCGTAGGTCGGAACCGACCATCTGAACGTGTACTCGTTGCAGTCCTTCCCGGTGACCTCGTCCGCGCCGACGCTGGTGATGAAGACGGCCTGCTTCTGCTTGGCGATAGGCTCGAGAGCCAGCGCGACGGCGCTGGAGGCGACGCCGATGAAGAACTTCACGTTCTCGTGGTCGATGGCGTCGCTCACGCGCTGCACGGCGATGCCGGGATTGGTCTGGCTGTCGCGCGTGAGATAGGTGACCTTCTGCCCCAGCACGGTGTTGTTGAATTGCGCGAGCGCGAGCTTGATGCCGCGATCGGTATCGCGTCCGAAGACGGCGTAGGCGCCGCTGGACGGGAAGACGCCCAGGAGAGAGACCTGCTCGCCGGCGGCAAGCGCGCGGTTGAGGGAGCCGAGGAACGCCGCGCCCGTGAAGCCTGCTCCAAGGCCGATGGCGGCGCGGCGGCTGAGACGACGTGGACGCTGATGAGTGCTCATGGAATCCTCCCTTTATCAAACCTCAACGCCGAGGTAGCGCGATTGTAAGTCCTCGCGTGCCCGCAGCTCCTGACAGGAGCCCGAGAAGACGAGGGCACCTTGATCGATGATGTAGGCGTAATCCGCAAGCTTGAACGGTATCTCGAGATCCTGCTCCACCAGCAGGATGCTCAAACCACGGCTCTTCATCTCGGCGATCGAGTCGACGACGGCGTCCACGATCACCGGAGCCAAACCCTGCGAGGGCTCGTCTAGCAACAGCAGGCGCGGCCCCGTCACCAATGCCCGCGCGATCGCCAGCATCTGCTGCTCGCCGCCGCTCAAGAAACGCCCGCGGCGATCGCGCAAGCGCGCCAACGGCGTAAACATCTCGTAGATGCGCTCGCTGCTCCAGAGCGTGTCGCGCCGCTGAGCGATCAGCAGGTGCTCGCGCACCGTGAGGTGCGAAAAGATGCGCCGCTCCTCCGGCACGTAGGCAATGCCCAGCGCGTTGATCTTGAACGGAGGGAGATCCGTGAGGTCCTGCTCACCAAAGGTGATGCGTCCACGGCGCGGCGGCACCAGGCCCATGATGCTCTTGAGCGTCGTGCTCTTGCCGGCGCCGTTGCGCCCCAAGAGCGCCACCACTTTGCCCTCGGGCACCACCAGCGAGAGGTCCTTCAGAATGTAGCTCTCGCTGTAATAGGTATGGATGCCCTCGATCTGCAGCTTCATCCGCGCCTCCCAAGGTAGGCGTCGCGCACACCTTGATGGCTGCGAATCTCCTGCGGGGTGCCACGGGCCAGCACGGCGCCGAAGTTCATCACCGTGATCTCGGTGGAGAGCTCCATCACCAGCCCCACGTTGTGCTCGATCAGCAGGATCGTATAGCGCGCCGACAGCGCGCGAATGCGCCCCATGAGGCGCTTGGCATCCTCCGGCGAGAGGCCCTGGGAAGGCTCGT
>SCRI01000049.1 GCA_004298675.1 bacterium
TCCGCGTATAACAACCCGGCGATCACCTATACGACGACGCCGTCGCCGATCTACGTCTCCCCCATCGGTGGAACGGTCGATCTCTACTATGACTTCCAGTTGAAGCTTCCCAGCACGGCCTCACTCGGGCCGTATTTCGTCTATATCGTCTACACGGTGGTGCCCAACTGATGAAGACAACGTGGCCGCGTACCGCGATGCTGCTGCTGCTCGTCGCCGCGGGTGCCGTCGCCTTCGCGCAAGGGGACGCGCGTGCGTTTGGCATCACCGCCATGCGCGCGCAGAAATCCGTGTATGTGCTGATCAACGTCACGCCGTCCCCGATCGTGTACCGCCCGCGCTCGACGCCGCACGGCCATGGCGGTCACTACGCGTTCGGGTTGGCCGCCGCGCGCGCAAGCACGCGCGAGGCTGGCTGGGTCGCCGATACGGACCCCGTCCAGGTAGCGCAAGTCTCCGCTCAAGGTGCGGTGCCGGTCCAGGCCAACGTCACGCCCGATCCCACGTCCTCGCTGCTCCACACCAATACGGCGGCGATCTCGCTTTCGGGTACCGCCGGTACGACCATCAAGGCCGCGTGCGCCTTCACGGTGACCGTCGGTACCACGGCTCCGAGTTGGACGCTCTACACGGGTCTGAGTGCGGACTTCGCGGGCACGACGTTCCCCGGGAGCGACCTGGCATACAACATGTACGTCACGACGCCGGCGAGTCCGGAGACGTACACAGCCTACGTCGTGTATCCCGACAACAACAACAATTGGGCCGTGGCAACGCCGGGGAACAGCCCAGCGACCTATTGCGTGGATTTGCAGCTGACCATCCCCGGGAGTGTGCCGGGTGGGTCGTACAGCTCGAATGCCGTGTACTCCCTTTACTATTAGGCAGCGACGATGCGAGCGATGATTGAGATGGCAGCCACACTCCTGCGCGATCCCGAGAAGCGGGGCGCGTTGGCGTTGACGCTCGCCCTGATCGCGCTTGCCGCCGGCTCCTCCGCGAGTGCAGGTACTACCCCCGACGCCTCGCGCGGTCTCTCACGGCCGGCGATCGCACAACCGGCGCGGCTGTTGACCCCGCCACCGCTCGTCGTGCCCGCGCCCGGCGGCACGTCCTCGGCAGCCCGTCCGCTGCCACCATTGCCCCCTCCGCCGGTGGCGGGCGGCGCGGTGCGTCGCCCACGCTCGGCGAGCGGCGCTACCTTCACGGTCGCGCCCGTCTCGGGCTGCAGCGGCAACGCGAGCAGCACCGTCTTTCCGGTTGGCTGTGTGCTGCAGGTTCAAGCCGTCAGCCTCCCCACGACGGGAAACCATCAAGACTATATCGTGCCCGCGTGGAACGGCACACCGAGCACGATGGGCGGCTCCTACTCGGGGGCTACGGGCGGCGTCGACTACATCAGCATCGTGCACTACGGCACGTTCATCGTGGCCTCGCTAAATCTGACGACGAATCAGTGGGACGCCATCGTCTATCTCACGGCCGGCGTCTCCCTCTCGTTCGATACCTTCGGAGACTCATTCCTCAAGATTCCGCGGCATACGTTCACGGACGACGGCTCCACGCCGGTCTACATCAACGCAACTGGACTGACCACCTCGCACCATTACGTCGTCACTATCGAGAGCACGTCGGTCACTGGGCGTTGCGTCTTTATCGGGCCGACGCCGTCATCGCTTGGCACCAGCCTCTGTAATCCCAACACCTCGAACGTAACCGGCGCCAATCCAAACTCCTCGGGCAGCCTGACGGTCACGTGGACGCCGGCTGCGGGGCTCGGCTCCGGCACGTACTCGGTCTCGCTCTTCGACCAAGATCAGCAGCAGCCGGATTCGAACTACGGCGAGCGCATGGGGCAGCGGCAGATCGCCCTCGTAAGCCCGTCGAACAGCTCGCGCTGGAGCCTGGTGCCCACGGGAGGCAATCCATCGCCGAACCCGGCGCCGGCGGGAACGCCAAGCTCCGTCTTCGACTACGATGGCAGCTCCGATCAATCGGATAAACAGATCACGGCAGCGGTGGGCAGTCTCGCAGCATCGCACGGATATATCGTCGCCGTTTCCGATCCCAATGGCGCGGTGCAGTATCATAGCACGATCAATTCGAGCGGCGCCGGGACGCTCTCGTTCACGTGGCCGTTCTCAAACCAGCAGACGCCCTCGAACTATATCCAGAACGTGTATACGCTGAGTTTGCAGGACGCGGCGACGAGCGGCGTTGTCACAACTGCGGCATTCCAGATTTTAGGATACAGCGCGGCGGTGCAGTTCACTTCGCCGCCGGGAACCGCGATCTCCATCGCCACCGGAAGCGTGACGAGCGGAATGCAGTTCACGAACAATGGCGCCTCCTCGTTTGGGACCAACAATGCCGATGCGCTGCAAGGTTTCGATCTCCTCACGCCCGCAAAGGGCATGGTGCTCTCTCTCAACGGCAGCACGAGCTGTGGAACCAACTGCCAGACGCTTAACGTCGTCGACAGTCAGGGTCAGACCTGGGTCGCGACGAACGTCTGCCTTGGTGGGTGCGGGTCCGGCAACGCGCAGTACCAATTGACGCTGTTGCCGCAGACGCCAGGGCAGTCGCTGGCCGTCGGGCAGAGCATCGCGGTCTCAAGCATCACGTTCACGGATGCGCCCGGCGGGCATTGCACGACCAGCGGCTGCGCGCTGACCACAACCATCCTACCCGTCAACGGCTTGACGTGGTCGTCTTCAACCTCGACTACGGCGGCCAATCTCATCTATCTGACCAACGGAAGCGGCACCAGTTACGCCGGCACCGGGCATATCGCGCTGATCGGCTACGACCAGTACGGTACGACAACCGCCGGGCCGGAGGGGCACTACTATACACCACGCTTCAAGCAGGCGGTATACGAAAGCGTTCCCTCGTTCCCGGCGCAGGCCCAAGACGTCTTCGCCTATACGGTGAGCAACACGTCGAGCGCCGGCTCGGGCTCTATCACAAAGCTGCAAGTGACGCTGCCCGCATCGTTCAATAACACGAATGCACAAGTCGACGGCGGTTCGCCCGCCAACTGGAGCGTGATCACGTGTCCGACGAGCCAGCCGGCCAACGTCATGTGCTTTGCGGCAGGAGGTGGTAACACCGGTATCGCGCCCGGCACGAACCAGACGTTGTGGTTCGACGTGAACGCACCAACGAGCTCGTTCTCTTTCACCGACGTCTTGGGGCAAGCCATCACGCCGTCGAGTTTCACCATCACAGCCGACGGCACGTCCACCGTCTTCGTGGGATCGACCAATCCACAAACCGTCGATAGCACTGCGCTAGCCTCCTACTCGCTGCTCTCGAATCTGATGACTGGGCAGTTCTCGCCGAGTTCCGTCGGTACGGGCAGTCATGCGGTCAGCCTCACGCTGCAGAACACGTCGACATCGCAGGATCCGTTTCCCGACTATCTCGACGCCGTCGTCATTCAGTTGCCCACAGCCAATTCGCTGTCAAGCATCACCACGAGTACACCGGGCTGGATCTACGAGGGCACCACCAGTCCAGGCGGCGGCTATACCGACTACTGGTTCGGCGTCTGCTCGACTCAAGCGACCAGCGGCAACACACCGCCCAACGACGGCCTTCCGGCATGCACGACCGCGCAGGAGCAGAGCGCGTTGGTTCCCGGCGCGACCCTGACCGTATCGGCAACGATCAACGCCGGTACCTCTCCCGGGACCATTCAGGCCGCGGCCTTCGCCCATGGGGCCAACGGTGGCGGCTGGTCGAACTATCAGTACGGCGGCGGAAGCGGAACGACGTTCTCGCTGACGGTCAGCTCGCTGACGGCGGCGGTTGGCTTCAACCAGCTCGGGACGTACGGAAGTCCCACTCTCGTGCCGGTCAACACGACGCCGGCGATCGGGGCCGACAGCGATTTGACGTACGGCAATAGCTATGTTTACGCTATTCAGAATACCGGCAGCGTAAACGTCACGAGTGCCACCATCACCGTACCAGGCACCGACACGGCCGGGGGCAGCGGTGCGGATTCCAGCGGGCAGGCCTGGCAGATCACTTCGGTTCCGACGCTGAGCGGCAGCGGGTTCAGCGGCTGTTCCGTGACGAGCTACGCGAGCGCGACTGCGCCTAGTACGAACGGCTCGATCGCGATCGGCGGTGCGTCGTGCGCGCTGACGCCGGGCAGCACGATGTACGTCAGCTTCAGCGCGAAGGCACCCTATAAGGTCAACGATACCTACCAGTTCTCGACGCGCGTCACGGGCGGCGGGGCAGGCCCACTCGCGGCATCGGAACGTTGGTGGAGCGATAGCGACGTAAATATGGTCCTCACTGGCAACGTCGTCGTAACGCTCGATCCCACGAATCCCGGACCCGGCGGCTCCACGCCGGCGGTGGGATGTACCGGCTGTACCTTCAACACCGGGACGAATACGATCGACTTCGGTACGGTGCCGAATAACACGACGACCAACTATACGGACGTCGTACGAGTCAGCGTGTACACGGATGCGGCAAGCCCTATCGGTTGGCAGTTGTATGCGGTGGCAAATGTCAACCCGGCGCGCGCTCCGAGTACGCCCACCAACGAAGGGCTGACGTGGATCGACTCCGCAACGTCCGGCGGCTTGAGCGGAATGACGTTGACGACGACTCCAAGCGTCATCCCGACGAGCGGGAACGGCGTACAGCTCATCGGCACCAGTGGCACGACGGCCCGTCGACTGCCCTTCGACGCGATCAACTCCTATCAGGTGAACGTAGGCACGGAGGTCTTGGCCCCCGCGAACGTGACAGTGACCTTCACCTGGATCGCAAACTAGGGCTTTACTCTCCGCTCGCGGCTAACGCGGGCGGCTTCTTGCCGAAGTACTTCGCCAGAGCGTAGGCGGCTACAGGCGCTGCGATCGTCGCGCCGTAGCCGCCCGTGCGCTCCATGTAGACGGCGATCGCGATCTTGGGATGATCGACCGGTGCGAAAGCTTCGAACCACGTCGTGTTCGGGCCGTGACCGCCGTCGGTCTCCACCGTTCCAGTCTTGCCGCCGTACGGGAGCCCCGGAATCGTCAATCCGAACGCGGTACCGCCCGCGCCCGTCACCAGCGACATGCCTTTGCGCACCACCGCGAACTCCTGTGGCGGCACCGTGATGCGGCGGATCGCCGCCGGCGCGATCACCTTGACCGTCTTACCCTGCCAGTTGCGAATCGAGGTGACGATGTGCGGCCGCCACAGCGTGCCGCCGTTAGCGATGGCGGCCACGGCGTTGGCCATCTGAATGGGCGTGGCTTCCATCGCGCCCTGACCGATCGCCAGGATGCAGGCGTCGGAAGGCTCCAGCGGCAGACCGTAGACTTTCATCATCCACGCGTTGGTGGGCCAGTTGCCCTCGTACTCGCCGGGGAGATCGATACCGCTCTTGGCGTCGAGACCGAACTGCAGCGCGTAGTCGCGCAGACGCGCATGGCCCAGCAGATCTCCGAGATGGTAGAAGTAGACGTCGTCGGAGGCGGCGATGGCCTGGTACATGTTGATCGAGCCCAGCGCCTCGTTCTCGAAACCATGGAACCTGGCGCCGTGGCAATAGTAACTGCCGCCGTCGTAGAAGTGCGCGTCGGCGGAGATCACGTGCTCGGCCAGTGCCGCGGCGGCGACCAGCGGCTTGAACGTGGAGCCCGTCGCTGTCGCCGCCGCGATCGCGCGATCGTAGAGCGGGCGGCGTGGATCGGTGACGTAGCGCGTGTAGTTCCGTTGACTGATACCGTCGGAGAAGTCATTGGGATTGTAGTTGGGCATCGAGACCAGTGCAAGCACCCCGCCCGTATTCGGATCGATCGCCACGGCCGCACCCGCCAAGCTCCTGCCGGTGAGTTTGCTCTGGCGCTGCAACTCACGACGCATGCCGGTCTCCAGGTACGTCTGCAAACGCCAGTCGAGCGAAGTCACGAGGCTGTCGCCGGGCTTGGGATCGGCGTAGCCGATGTTGCGCACGACGTTGCCCTGCGCATCCACCACCACGCGCTTGCCGCCCGGCGTGCCGCGCAGCCAGCGGTCGTAGATCGTCTCTAGGCCGTCCTTGCCGACGACGTCGTTGGGAGTGTAGCCGAAGTGCTTGAGGCTTTGATACTCCTCTTCGGTGATCTGGCCGACGTGGCCTAACAGATGCGATCCGGCCGAGCCGTACGGATAGTCGCGTACGGCCTGCACCTCCACATCGATGCCGGGAAGATCCTCACTGGCCTCGACCAGCCGTGCCACTTGCGCCGGATGCAGCGCGCGTGCCAGAATCACGGGGCCGTATGGCTCGTAGACTTGCAACTCCTCGAAGCTCTTGTAATTGATGCCGCGGTGGTGGAGCAGGCGCCGCCACAGTTCGCTGGACGGGTGCCCGATGAGCGCCGCCACCTTCGCGATCGTCCGCTCCGGTTTCGCAACCTCCGACGGGATGACCGCCAGCACGAACGAAGGGCGGCTGCGCGCGATCACGGCACCGCGCCGGTCGAGGATCAGACCGCGCGGCGCGGCAATCTCGATCTGACGGATCTGGTTGGCGCGCGCCGCGGCCTCGAATTGCGCGCCGTGCAGCAACTGCACGTCGACCAAGCGTGCCGCCAGTGCCGCCACGATCAGCGCCAGCGCCGCCACGAACGCCCACAGGCGCCGTCCGCTTAGCGGCTGCCGTTCCGATTCCGCAGCCACGTCGAGACGCTCCAGAGAATGGCGAACGCGATGATGCCTAACAGCGCGCTCCACAGCGAGCGGTGGAAGTGCAGCGTACCCAAGCCGTCGGGGTAGCCGCCCAGCGACATCGTGCTCCAGAAGACCGCACTGTTTAGCACGGTACCGGCGGCCACGATCCCGGCGATGGCGAAGACGGAATCAGGCAGCACGAAGCGTGAGCCTAGCCCACAGATGGCGCCGGTCACGCCCAGCGCCAACATGTGCGCCGCGCCGCTGCGCACGGCCAACGCGTCCTCAGCCAATCCGCACAGTATCCCGTAGATCATCCCGCGCGTTGGGCCCGCGGTCGCGGCGTACCACGCCACCAGCACGGCCACGAGGTCGAGCGCGCCGCCGCGCAGACGCAGATGGCTCAGCCACGTGCTTTCCAAGACGATGGCGACGGCGGCGGAGAGCGCCAGACTCTGCCACGGCGCGGGGCGCGAGACCTCGTTCATCGGCTCACTTTGTCGTCGAGCCGGGTCTAGGCAGCACCAGGACGCGTGCGAGGCGGCCGAAATTCGCCGACGGCTCGATCTTCGCCACCTGGTAGAGGCTGGCGTCGCCGCGCACCACCGCGGTGATGTGTCCGATCAAGAGCCCTGCCGGGAAGACACGCCCCTGCCCGGTCACCACGCGCAGACCCGGTTTCAGCGCGGCGTCTTGCGAGATGTACGTCATCTGCACGCGCGTCTGCGAGCCGCGCACGATACCCCACCAGCGCCCCTGCTGCACGACGGCGGGGACACTGGAGGTGTAGTCGGTGATCAGCAGTACCTTGGCTGCAAAGGGACTCACCGACTCCACGCGTCCCACCACGCCGCCGGCATCGACGACGCCGGCGTCGCGCACCACGCCCGCGCGTGAACCGCGATCGATGGTGACGATGTTCAGCGAGTCCGTGGGATCGAATCCGACGACGCTGGCGGGGATGGCTTGGCGCAGGTTCGTCTCGCGCGCCGCGAACGCCAGCGCTTCGGGTGCGAGGGAGGCTGCCTCACGCAGCACGGCGTCTTGCGCGCGCAACGTGCGAACCTCTTCGCGCAAACCGGCGTTCTCGCGCGCCAGACGCGGAAGATTCACGACGCCCGCGCCTGCGCCGTGGGCTGCGGAGCCCACGGCGGTCAAGGCGTTCTCGACGGGGAGGGTCACGGTGGTGAGGAGTTCTGAGAGGAAACTCTCCTGGCTCTTGCGGGCGGCGTCGATCTGCAGCAGCGCCACCAACGCAAGCAGAATGACGACGCCGATTACGGCGAGTAGCTTTCCTTCACCCCGAGACGTATAGATCGGTACCACCTCGTCAGTCGGTCGGCCTGCGGTGCCACGCGCTCGAGCAGGCTGGGAGTCGCCAGGATCTCGCCCGCGCCGCGCGCGACGCAGAGCAACGGTTCCCCAGCCACGGAGCACGGGACCCGCGTACGTTCGCCGAGGAATCCCGCCAACCCCGGCAGCAGCGCACCGCCGCCGGTGAGGATAATGCCGGTTTCGAGCAGGTCGGCCGCGAGGTCCGGCGGCGTGGCCTCGATCACGAAGCGCACGGAGCGCGCAATCGCCTCCAGCGACTCGAGCAGGGCCTCGCCTACCATCTCCTCGGGGATGGAGCGCCCCGCGGGTCCGGCCGCCACTTGATCCATGCCGCTCACCCGCAACGGCTCGCGGCCGAGCGCGCGGCCGGCGTAACCCAGTTGGATCTTCAGCCGCTCCGCCGTCAACGACCCGATGTGAAAATGGTCCGAGCGCAGGCGCGCCGTGATGGCGCGGTCCATGCTCTCCCCACCCACCTTGATCGAGTGCAGCACGACCACGCCCGAGAGCGCAAGCATGCCGACCTCCGTCGTCCCGCCGCCGATATCCACCACCATGGAGGGGTGCGCCTGGGAGACTTCCAGCCCGGCGCCCACGGCGGCGGCCACAGCCTGTGGCACGAAGACGGTCTTACGGGCGCCGGCCTGGGCCACCGCCTCCTCGACCGCCTTGCACTCGATGTCGGTGGCGCAGCCGGGGACCCCGATGATCACGCGGGGGTGCAGCGTGCCCTTGAGATTCAGGGCGCGCTCCAGCAGCGTGGTCACCAACGTGTGCGCGGCGCGGAAATCGGAGATCGTGCCGGCGTGCAGCGGGTGCACGACCCGGATGCGATCGGGTACCTTGCCCTCCATCGCCCGCGCCGCGGCCCCCACCGCCACGACCCGGTTGCCGCGTCTGGCGTCGAAGGCAACCACCGACGGCTCCGAGAGCAGGACGCCACTCTGGCGTTCGTAGATGACCGTGTTGGCCGTGCCGAGATCGATGCCGACGTCGGGGAAAAGCGAATGAATCACAGCAATCGGTACCCCAAAGCCTCGCATTCGCGGGCCAGCGTCGCTAGCGGGAGCCCCATTACCGCGTAGAAGTCGCCGTCGATGCGGTCAACCAAGAGCGCCCCGCGCCCCTGGATGCCGTAGGCACCGGCTTTGTCCATCGGCTCACCCGTAGCGATGTAACTCTGAATTTGTTCCTCACGCAATGTGACGAACGTCACGTCCGAACTGACGCAACCGCAGCGCTCACCGCGCGCGTCGTGCAGGCAGTATCCGGTGTGCACGCGGTGGGTCCGCCCCGAGAGCGTGCGCAGCATGACGGCCGCCTCGCCGCGGCTGGCCGGCTTGCCGAAGAGCCGCCCGTCCACGTCGACGACGGTGTCGGCGGCAACGATCAGCGGAGCATGCCCGTCGAGCGTGCCCGCGACGTTGCGCGCCTTTTCGCGCGCGTGATGGGTAGCCAACTCCCGTGGCTCCAACCCCGCGATCTCCCCTTCGCCGTAACTGCTCGGGCGTACCAGCACTTCCAGCCCCAACGAGCGCAGCAATTCGATACGCCGGGGGGAGCGGCTTGCCAATACGACCGTGGCGAGTCTCTCTAACACCATCCTAGCAAATTACGTATCGACATCAAAGCGCAACGTTTCATCGTCGCGCTCGCGCCGGACCCACAAAGTGTGCGCGCCGTCCGCTGTCAGCACCACCGCCGGCTTGGCGAAGCGGTTGTAGTTGGAGGCCATGCTGTAGGTGTAGGCGCCCGTGGTGCAGACCGCGAGCAGGTCGCCGCCGCGCAGGTCCTCCGGCAACTCCACCGTCATCATCTCATCGGACTCGCACGAGCGCCCGCAGATGGTGGCGGCGCGCAGCGCGCCCGTGACCGGACCGTCGGCCCGCACCACGTGATGGTAGGAGCCGTAGAGGGCGGGGCGCGGGTTGTCGGCCATGCTGCCGTCGACGATCACGAAGCGGCGCGTAGCGTGTTCCTTCACCGACATGACGCGGTAGAGCGAGAGCCCCGCCTCGCCCGCCAGTGCGCGCCCCGGCTCGATGCCCAAGCGCGGCGTCGCGACGCCCGCGTGCTCGGCCCCTTGGCGGACGGCGTCCAGGAGACGCTGGGCGATGGCGCCCGGCGCCGGCGCGGGCGGCTCCTCCGGGCGGTAGCGGACGGCGAAGCCGCCCCCGGCGATCAGCTCGTCGACGGCGATGTTCACGCTGTGGAGCGCCGCGGCCAGCTCGAAGAGTGGCTCCACCGCGTCGGCCAGGAAGCGGGGCTCGTAGATCTGCGAGCCGATGTGCGAGTGCAGTCCCGCCATGCGCAGATACCGCGAGTCCGCGACGCGGCGTGCCGCGGCGAACGCCGGCTCCGGGAGCAGGCCGAACTTCGAGTTCTCGCCGGCGGTACGCACCATCTCGTGGGTGTGGGCCTCGATCCCCGTGTTCACGCGCAGGATCACCGCGGCCGGCCGCTCGAGCCGTGCCGCGGCAGCCTCCAGCCGCTCCAGCTCCTCGCGGTTGTCGACGATGATGCGCCCCACGCCCGCGTGCAAGGCCGCCTCCAGCTCGTCGTCGCCCTTGCCACAGCCGTGGTAGCGTAGACGCTGCATGGGGAACGCGGCGGCCTGCGCCGTGCGCAACTCGCCCAGGCTGCAGACGTCCATGCTCAAGCCCAGCGCGGCCACGCGCCGTGCCAACGCCACGCAGAGGAACGCCTTGGCTGCGTACGAGATGTCGGTGTCCGGGCCGAACGCTTCGCGAAAGGCCGCCACACGCGCGTCGAAAAGCGCGCCGTTGAAGACCACCAGCGGCGTTCCGTACGCTGCGGCCAGCGCTTCGAGAGCGACGCCGCCGAAGGCCAGCGTGTCGCCCTCCAGCCGCGAGAAGCCCGGCGCGAGCCACTCGCTCATCGCGCCACCTGGGCGTGGTAGAGCGCGCGTTCGGTGATGTAGGCGGCCACGGCGTCTGGTACCAGGTAGCGGATCGGGCGCCCCGCGCGCGCTAGCGTGCGGATGCGGCTGGCGCTCGTAGAGAGCGGCGGGATCTCCAGGTGCTGCACGTGCCGGTCGATCTGGGGCGGCAGCGGCGCGTCCACGCCTGCGCGCGTCGCCACGACGAAGCCGTCGAGTGCGGCGAAGATCTCGTCCAAACGGCGCCAAGGCGAAGCCACGAGCGAGTCGGCGCCGGCGATGAAGTGCAACTCGTCGCCGGGATACTTCGCACGCAGGCGCGGAATCAAGTCGGCGGTGTAACCCGTGCCGGTGAGATCGGCGTCCTCGAACCTGAATGCGGGGTTGGAGGCAATCGCTAAGCGCAGCATCTCCACGCGATCGGACAACGGCGCCCCCGGCTCCTGCGCGCGATGGCGGAACGAGCCGGTGGGCGTGAAGAGCACGGCGTCCAGCGCGAACGTGGCGCGTGCCGCCTCCGCCACGTAGAGATGCGCGAAGTGCACGGGATCGAAGGTTCCGCCGAGGATTCCGAGTCTCACGAGTATTCGAACTCCACGTCGCCGATACGGACGGTGTCGCCGGCGGCGATGCCCAACTCACGCAGTCTGCGCTCTACGCCCAGCTTGTCGAGCGCGCGCTCGAAGCGTCCCAGGGCATCGTCGTTCTCGAAGTCGGTCATCGACGCCAAACGCTCCACGCGTGCTCCGCTTACCACGAACACGGGGCCGTCGCGCTCCACGTGGAACGGCTCGCTGGGCGTGAGGTCAATGCGCGGCGCCTCCTCGAAGGCGAAGTTTGGCGCCGGCGTCTCTTGGATCACCCGCCAGGCGGCGTACAGCAGCTCGCGCACGCCTTCGCCGGTAGCCGCCGAGATCGCCGTCAGGCCGGGGATCTCCTCGCGCAGCGCCGCGAAGGTCTCGCGCGCCTGCGGCAGATCCAACTTGGAGATCACGAGGATGCGCGGCTTCTCGAGCAGGCCCGCCGCGCCTAACTCGGCTTCGATCGTGGCGCGTTCGGCGCGCGCCTGTTCGGGCGTGTCCATGCCGTCGATGAGGTGGATCAATACGCGCGTGCGCTGGACGTGGCGCAGAAACTGCAGTCCCAAGCCCGCGCCCAGATGTGCGCCGGCGATGAGGCCGGGAACGTCCACGGCCAAGAAGCTACTCTCTTCGTCCAACCGCACCACGCCCAGTTGCGGCTCGAGCGTGGTGAAGGGATAGTCGGCGATCTTCGGCTTCGCCGCCGAGATCACGGAGAGCAGCGTCGATTTCCCCGCATTGGGGACGCCCACGATGCCGGCGTCGGCCAGCAGGCGCAACTCCAGCGCCAGCTCGTGCTCCTCGCCGGGCTCACCCTTCTCGGCGTAGCGCGGCGCTTGGCGGCGCGCGGTGGCGAAATGCTGGTTACCCAAGCCGCCGCGTCCGCCTTTGGCCACCAGTGCGCGTTTGCCGGGCTCGCCCAAATCGGCGAAGGGGCTGCCGTCGCGGGTGACCAGCGTCCCGACGGGGACGGGGATCAGCAGATCGGGGGCGGAGCGCCCGGACTTGTTGGAGGTGCCGCCGTGCTCGCCGCGCTGCGCCGCGAAGTTGCGCTTGTAGCGGAACTCCACCAGCGTGTTGACGTTGGGATCGGCCACCAGGAGCACGCTCCCGCCGTGGCCTCCGTCGCCGCCGGCGGGGCCCCCTTTGGGTACGTACTTCTCGCGGCGCCAGGCGACGATTCCGTCGCCTCCATCTCCGCCCTTGACAGAGATGGCGGCCTCATCGATGAACACGAAGTTGGCGTTTTTCGTTGTGGAACGCGCGAGGCCCGCCGAGGCGGGCCCCACGAGTCAGAGCGTGCGCGTATGGCGCCGCGATCAGGCGACTGCGGGCACCACCGTCACGTACGTACGCTGATTCGAGGTGCGGAAGGTCACCGTACCGGGCGTGAGAGCGAAGAGCGTGTGGTCTTTGCCCATGCCGACGTTGTCGCCGGGATAGAAACGTGTGCCGCGTTGGCGCACGATGATGTTGCCGGCGATGACCTCTTGGCCGCCATAACGCTTCACGCCCAGGCGCTGCGCGTTGGAGTCGCGGCCGTTCTTGGAGCTGCCGCCGCCCTTCTTATGGGCAAACAGTTGAAGGTCGAAAACGAACACGTCGATCTACTCCCAGAGAAAATGGACCCTGGCAGTATACCAGGGTCCAGGGCTGGCTGTCCAGCGAAATAACGGAATGCTAGTCTTTGAGCGTTCCCACGGCCGTGGTTTGGCCGCCGGTCACCGTGAACGAGCCGGCAACGTTCACGCTGGTTGCGCAGGTCGTTGCCGGGGCCGTGATGGTGCACCCAGTGGCCGTACCGGCCTGGCCGCCGGCGGTGGTGTAGGCGTTCAGAATCTCGAGCGTGTAGCTGCCAGCCGGCAGGGCATTGATCGAGAAGGCTCCGCTGGCGTCCGTGAGGCCGGCGTTCACGACCGTGGTCCCCTGCAAGGCCTCGACTTCCGCGGCTTGCACGGCAGCGCCGGAGGCGTTGGTCACCTTACCGCTGAGCGAGCCTGCCAGAGTGGTGGCGGTCGCCACGATCACGGGCTTCATCTTGAAGGTGCCGCTGCCGGTGAGCACGATCGATTGACCGGCGTTGAAGTCCAGCAAGAAGCCGTAGGCGTTCCCAGCCTGTGCGCTTAGGTCGACGTTGACTTTCACGCCCGCCGTACCTGGGCCATCACCGCCGTCCGCGCCGCTGCCGCTCCCCAAACCGCTGGCCGGTCCGGTAGCGCTAGGGACGCTCAACGGAACCGTGTGCGAAGCGCCGCCCGAGTCGGTGTACGTAATGGTGGTGGTAGCGGTGTCGAGCAACAGGCGGATCTGGCTGTAGGTGCCAGCGGGAATCGTGCCCGTAAAGGTGAGGGGGCTCGACGGCGAGGTCAGGGAGAGCAGATTGACGAGGTTCGGGGTGGTGTAGCTCGTGACAGTCGCGGGCGCCGACCCGTTGCCCACCACTTCGACCTTATCGATTCCCAGCGTCACGGCCGTGATGGTGTCACCACTCATCTGGAGCTGCCCGTCCACCATCCCGATGCTCATGGATGCGTTGCCCGGCCCCGCCGGGACCGCACCCCCAGTGCCGCCGCCCCCTCCGCAGGCGGCTAGCGCCAACGCAGCAAGCATCGCGGTCATGCGTACCTTCATCGTTCTCCTCCGTACCAAATTTGAAAGGTAACCTCGTGGTTCCCCAAGGCCAACGTATCGTCACCCATAAACGTTGGTGCTCCCCTGGAAGTGTGACCGTTCCCACGCGGCCAGGCACGCGGCGGGAGGAGCGTCTTGAAACTACCCGAATCCACGTCCGGTTTGCAGGGAGGTGCACGTGGCTGATCGTCGTCGCGTGGTGATCACGGGCTTGGGGGCTGTGACGCCGCTCGGCAATACCGCTCCCGAGTTCTGGCGCCGGCTGATCGCTGGCGAGTGCGGTATTGGGCCCATTACCCAATTCGACCCGCAGTACGTGACCACCAAGATCGCCGGGGAGGTCCTCGATTTCGACGCGGATGCCGCGCTCGGTCGCAAGGAGGCCCGGCGCCTGGATCGTTTCGCCCAACTGGGCGTGACGGCGGCCAAGGAGGCACTAGCCGACAGCGGCTTCCAGATCAGCGACGAGAACCGCAACGACGTGGGGGTCTTCATCGCCACCGGCATCGGCGGCATCCTCACACTGGCGGAGTGGGCCAATCGCTTGGGTATCGAGGGGCCGAAGGTGGCGGGGCGCGTCAGTCCGTTCTTCGTGCCGATGCTGATGGCCAACGCCGCCGCCGGCACGGTAAGTATCATGTTAGGCGCGCGCGGCCCGTCGCTCTCCACGGCCAGCGCCTGCGCCAGTTCCAACAACGCCATCGGCGAGGCGCTGCGCAAGATCCAGTACGGCGAGGCCGACGTCATGCTCGCAGGCGGCGCCGAGTCCACGATTACGCCCTTGTGCGTGGGCGGTTTCTGTTCCATGAAGGCGATGTCGACGCGCAACGATGAGCCCACCAAGGCCAGCCGCCCCTTCGATCGCGAGCGCGACGGCTTCGTGCTCTCGGAGGGTGCGGCGGTCCTGGTGCTGGAGGAGTTGGAGGCGGCGCAGCGGCGCGGCGCGCGCATCTACGCCGAACTGATAGGCTACGGCGTCAGCTCCGATGCGTACAATATCGTGCAGCCCGAGCCCGAGGGCTCGGGTGTGCGCCTGGCGCTGGAGCGCGTCTTCTGCGACGGCGGCATCACGCCCGCCGACGTGCAGTACGTCAACGCGCACGCCACGGCCACGCCGCAGGGCGACGTCGCGGAATCGAGGGCTATCCGCCGTCTGTGGGGCGAGTACGCCGACAAGGTCGCGGTCAGCTCCACCAAGGGCGCCCACGGCCACGCACTCGGCGCCGCCGGCGCAATCGAGGCTGTCGCCACCGTCATGGCGATCTCTACGGGCATCCTGCCGCCCACGATCAACCTCGACTATCCCGACCCCGAGTGCGATCTCGACTACGTGCCCAACGTCGCGCGCAAGGCGGCGGTGGACGTGGCGCTCTCCAACTCGTTCGGCTTCGGCGGCCACAACGCCGTCCTCGCGTTCCGCAAGCTGCGGTAGCACGGTGGCGGGCGAGCAGCATCGTCGGCGTCTGCGCGCCCTCGCGCGCCGTCTCGAAATCCCCGCGGAGCAGCTGCCGTTACTGGAGCGCGCCTTCGTGCACGCCTCCGCACTGAGCGGGAACGCGGGCCCAGGCGACTCCAACGAACGGCTCGAGTTCCTCGGGGACAGCGTACTGGGCCTCGTCGCCGCCGATTATTTGGAACGCACGTATCCGCTTGCCAGCGAAGGCGAGCTCTCCAAGCGCAAGGCGCGGCTGGTCTCCGGGGAGCTGCTGGCCATGAGCGCGCGGCGCCTGCGCTTGGGGGAGCTGCTGGTGCTGGGGGCGAGTGCCGCGGCCACCGGCGGCGGCGCGCAACGCCCTTCGCTCCTCGCCGACGCGTTCGAAGCGCTGGTAGCGGCGCTCTATCGCGCGCGCGGGTTAGCGGCGGCGGCGGCATTCATCGAGCGCGAGCACTTGACGCGCGTCAGCGAGGAGCAGCTGCGCGAAGGGAATGCCAAGACGGCTTTGCAGGAGTGGACGACGGCCCACTTCAAGTGCCTGCCGGTCTACGCCGGCAGCGTCGAGGGGCCGCCTCACGCGCGCACCTTCACCGCGAGCGTGAACGTCGGCGAGCGCGCGCTGGGCAGCGGGACGGGGCGCAGCAAGCGCGCGGCGCAGCAGGCGGCGGCGGCGCAGGCACTCGAGATTCTCAGGCACGAAGCGGCGGACGAGCAGGAAGTGTAAGAAGTCTATGCGGCTCAAGTCGGTCAAACTCTTCGGCTTCAAGACGTTCGCAGAGAGCACGACGTTGGAGTTCGAGCCCGGAATCACCGCGGTCGTCGGCCCCAACGGGTCGGGCAAGTCGAACTTCGTCGAAGCGATCCGCTGGGTGTTGGGTGAGACCTCGACGCGCTCGCTGCGCAGCGCGAAGCTGGAAGACGTGATCTTTGCCGGTAACGAGCGCCGCAAGCCCTTGGGCCTAGCTGAAGTGGTGCTCACGTTCGACAACGAGAGCGGCCGGCTGCCGGTGGACTTTCGCGAGGTGGCGATCACGCGGCGCGCGTACCGTGCGGGCGAGAGCGAGTACTACATCAACCGCAATCAAGTGCGTCTGCGCGACGTGCTCGATCTGTTGATGGGCACGGGTCTTGGACCCGGCTCCTACGCCATCGTTTCGCAGGGGCAGATCGACGCCATTCTCTCGTCTAAGCCGCAGGAGCGCCGCGAGCTGTTCGAAGAGACCTCCGGCGTCAACCGCTTTCTCGTCAAGAAGAAAGAGGCTACGCGCCGCTTGGAGCAGACCGAGCAGAACGCCATTCGTGTCAACGATCTGCTCAGCGAGCTCGAAAAGCAGGTGCCGGAGCTGGAGACGCAGGTGCGGCGCGCCAAGCGCCACCGCCGTCTCTCCGAGCGTCTGCGCGACTTGGAGATATTGTCGTACTTGCGTAGCTCGGCTTCGCGGCGCGAAGAACGCGAGCGGCTGCGCGCGCAGTTGGACGAAGGCGAGGCGCAGCGTGCGGCCGCGCAGGCGCAGGCCGCCGCGCGCAGCGCCGAGCTCTCCACCGCGCGCTACCGCTCCTATCAGCAGGAGTTGGCGCTAGAGGAGCAGCGCGCCGCCGCGCAGGCGGCGCGGGCGGAGCAGGCGCGTTTGGAGGCCGAGCTTTCCGCTGCAAGCGCGCGTTTGGAGGCACTGGAGGCGCAGTCGGCGCGGGCCGACGAGGGCGGGCAGCGCGCGGAGGAGGAGCGTGAGGCGCTGCAGGTGCGCCTGCGCGAAGTGGACGACGAGCGTGGACCGTTGACCGGGCAGGTGGAGCGTGCGCGCACTGACGAGGCGCAGGCGCAGGAGCGTGAGACGGCGCAGCGCCGCCGCCTGGAGGCGCTCTTCGGCGCGCTGCGCGACTTGGAAGCCAGCGTCGCCGAGCAGGCCGCGCGCGAGGCCGAGCGCCGCGCTCAGGCGGAGTCGGCGCGCAAGGAGTTGGAGCGGCTGCTCGCGGAGGCCGCCGAGGCGCGCCGCAGTGCGGAGGCGTTGGAGTCCGAGCTGGCGCGCAAGGAAGAGCACGTGCGCGCGCAACGCGAGCGCATCGGTGAGTTGGAGGCGCGCGTCGAGCGCGCCGTAGCCGAGGAGAGCGCCGCCGGCGAGCGTGTGGCGCAGGCGCGCGAGCGTTACGCGCAGGTGCAGAGCGCGCTGAAGTCGCTGGCCGCCGAAGAGGCTGCCGCGACCTCGCGGCTGCACACGATCGAGGAGTTGGAAGCCTCATACGAAGGTCACGTCCCCGGCACGCGCGCGGTGGTGCAGGCGGCGGAGCGCGGAGACGTGGACGGCTTGATCGGCGTGGTCTCCAATCTCATCCAGGTCGACGAGCAGTACGCGCGCGCTCTGGATGTGGCCTTCGGCGCGCGCCTGTCGAACATCGTCGCGCGCGGCTCCGCCGACGCGGAGCAGGCCGTGGCCTGGCTCAAGCGCCACGAGGCCGGGCGCGCCACGTTCCTGCCGCTCGATTTGCTGGGGCGGCGCGCGGGCCGCACCCTGCCGTCGCAGTTACGCGGTCGCCATGGCGTGATCGCCTATGCGCACGAGCTGGTCACCTGCGATTCGGCCTATGCCGGCATCGTCGCGTTCTTGGTGGGCAACGTGCTGGTGGTGGACGAGTTGCGTACCGGTATCGCGCTCGTACGCAGCGGCGAAGTGCACGACTCCGTCGTGACGCTCGACGGCGATCAGATCATGGGTGGCGGCGCCATCACCGGCGGACGCTTCAAGCGCGAGCGCGCGATCCTGGAGCGGCGCGCGCAGGCGCAAGCGTTGCGGGGGCGCCTGCAGACGCTCAAGGCGGAGTTGGAGCGCAACGAGAGCATCGAGAGAGATCTGGCCGGTGAAGGGCAGACGGCCGCGGCCGAGTTCGAGCGCGCGCGCCGCCGCCACCAGGGCGAAGAGGTGGCGTTGGGACAGGCGCGTACGGCGCTGACCGCAGTAGTAGCCGAGGCGGAGCGGGCGCGGCGTGAGATCGCGACGCATCTCGAGAAAGGCGCCGCGCTGGTGAGCGCGTCGCGGGAGGCTGAGGGGCGTACGGCGGCGCTGGAGGCAGCCGTCTACAGCAGCGATGATACCGCCGCCGAGCGCGCGCGTCTGGAGCGTGACCTGGAGGCGGTTCGCGCGGCGGTGGCCGCTGCGGAGAGCGAACGTGCCGAGCGCGGTGCGGCCGCTACGGCGTTGCGCGAACGCCTGGCGGCCCTCTCGGCCGCACGCGATGCCGCCGCGGCACGTCTGGCGGCGCTGGACACCGATGCCGAACGCGCGCGCACCGCGCGCGACGCCGCTCGCGGTGAGTTGGAAGCGTTGCGCGGACGCCGTGGCGAGTTGGAGCAGAGCACGCAGTCGGCGCGCGCGCACGCCGATGGGGCCGAGAGCGACGCCGTGCGCGCGCGCGGCGAGCGCGAGGGGCTGACGGCTCGCGTGACGGAGTTGGAGGCGGCGGTGCGCGAGGCGGAACACCGCGAGCGCGAGCTCTCGCAGTCGCTGGAGTCGGCGCGCATTCGCTTCGCTGAGATCGAGGCCGAGCTCAACGTGCTGGCGCAGACGTTCGCACAGCATCCCGCCACCGAGCAGGAGCAGGGTGACGTGCTCTCGCGCTACGCTGACTACGACGGCGACCCCGCCGCCGACGTCCCCAAGCTGCGCGAGGACCTTGCGCGTTTGGCCAACGTCAATCTCAACGCCGAGTCGGATCTGGAGGCGCTGGCGGAGCGCGAGCGCTTCCTCAAAGAACAGATGGACGACCTGCATGCCGCGCGCGAGAAACTGCTGGCGGTGATCGCGGAGATCGAGTCCAGCGCGCAGGAAACGTTCAACAAGACCTTCGAAGCGGTACAGGCGTCCTTTACCGAGACGTTCGCGCGTCTCTTCCCGGGCGGCGTGGCACGCATGTGGCAGACCGATCCCGAGCATCTCTCGGAGACGGGGATCGAGATCGCCGTCGCGCCGCCGGGCAAGAAGATGATGAGCCTGCAGGCGCTTTCCGGCGGCGAGCGCGCGATGGTATCGGTGGCGCTGATCTTCGCGATCCTGAAGGTGAAGCCCAGCCCGTTCTATCTCTTCGACGAGATCGATGCGGCGCTGGATGAGGCCAACGTGAGCCGCTTCAGCGATTTGGTCAAGGAGTTCGCGCAGGAGTCGCAATTACTGATCGTCACGCACAACAAGCGCACGATGGAGTTAGCCGATCGCATCTACGGCGTGACGATGCGCGAGCCCGGCATCTCCACGATCGTCAGCGCACGTTTGGAGGCCGCCGACGTTGCCTAGTCCCCGGAATGCCTTACTCTCCGTCTCCGATCGCACGGGATTGATCGATCTGGGACGCGCGCTGCGCGGCGCTGGTTACACCATCTATGCCACCGGCGGAACGCAGGCGTTTCTCGCGCAGCGCGGCATCGAGGCGGTGGAGATCGGAGAGCTGACGGGCTTCCCGGCGTTGGCGGACGGCCGCGTGAAGACGCTGCACCCCAAAGTGTTTGCCGGCATTCTGGCGGATCGCGAGAAGCCGCGCCACCTGCAAGAGTTGACGGAGCACGCTATCCCGCGCATCGACGTGGTAGTCTGCAACCTCTATCCCTTTGAGGCCACGGTGGGCCGCCCCGGCGTCACCATCGGCGAGGCCATCGAGCAGATCGACATCGGCGGCGTCTCGCTCATTCGCGCCGCCGCGAAGAACTTCGCCGGTGAGCTCTGCGTGCTGGTGGACCCCGACCAGTACCCCGCCTTCATCGAGCATCTGCAAAGCGGCCGTTACCCGGACACGCAAGAGCGTAAAGCGCTGGCCGTGCGCGCCTTCGAGCGCGTGGCGGAGTACGACGCCGCCATCGCGCGCTACATGGAGGCGGGGCAGAGCGGTGCGGCGCTGCCGGGGTCGCTGGCGCTGACGATGCCGCTGGAGTCGCCGCTGCGTTACGGTGAAAATCCGCAGGCGCGTGCCGCGTTCTACCTTCCGGCGGGGCAACCGTTCCCCAAGCAGCTGCAAGGGAAGGCGCTCTCCTACAACAACCTGTTGGACTTGGACGCGGCGCTGCGCCTGTTGGCGCGTCCCACGGTGCCCGCCGGCCACCCCGGCTTGAGCGCCGGCGCGAGCACGCGCGTGGCGATCGTGAAGCATACCGTGCCCTGCGGCGTGGCCGAGCGCGCGAGTGTGGGTGAGGCGGTGCGCGTCGCGCTCGACGCCGACCGCATCTCGGCCTTCGGCGGCATCGTGGCCTCCGACGCACCGATCGACGGCGAAGCCGCGAACGCCCTGGGGGCGTTCTTTCTGGAGATCGTGGCGGCGCCGGCGTTCACGCCCGACGCGCTGGCGGTCTTCGCCAAGAAGAAGAATCTACGCGTGCTGCTGGTGGAGCCCTCGCTGCCGCGCCGCCTGCTGGGCGAGCTGCGCGTGCGCAGCGCCCTGGGCGGCGTGCTGGCCGACGAGCCCGATCCCAGCAACGCGCCGGAAGCGTGGGAGGTCGTCTCCAAGCGCGTGCCGGAGGGGCGCGAGTGGAGCGATTTGCTCTTCGCCTGGGGCATCGTGCGCTGGGTGAAATCCAACGGCGCGGTGATCGCCAAGGACCGTGTGAGTTGGGGCGTTTGCGGCGGGCAGACCAACCGCGTCTGGGCCGTGAGCATCGCCGGAGAGCGCGCGGGCGAGCACGCGCGCGGAGCCGTCTGCGCCACTGATGGCTTCTTTCCGTTTGCCGACGGGTTGGAGGCGGCGGCAGCGGCCGGCTGCACCGCCGTCGTCGCGCCGCGCGGCTCCATCCGTGACGCCGAGGTGGTCGCCGCCGCGGACCGCGCCGGCATCGCGCTGGTCTTCTCGACCCACCGGTTCTTCCTGCATTGAGCGGCCTGCCGACCGTCGACGACGTCCGCGCGGCACGCGAACGCCTCGCCCCCTACGTGCGCCGCACACCCACGTACGCGCACGACGCGATCGCCTTCAAGTTGGAGTTGCTCCAGGTTACCGGGTCGTTCAAAGTGCGCGGCGCCTTCAACGCGGTCTTGCAGTTGCCGCCGGAGCAACACGCGCGCGGCGTGGTGGCGGTGAGCGCGGGGAATCACGGCTTGGCCGTGGCCCATGTCGGCAAGACGTTGGGTATTCGAGCCACGGTGGCGATGCCGGAGAGTGCCCCGGCGCGGACGGTGGAGCGCATGCGCGCCGATGGGGCCGAGGTGATGCTGCTGCCGACGGTAGCGGAGGCGTTCGCGCTGGCCGAGGAGCGGCGCGCGCAGGGCCAGACGCTGATCCATCCCTATGATGACCCGCGCGTGATGGCGGGGCAGGGCACGATCGGTTTCGAGTTGCTAGAGGACGTTCCGGATCTGGAGACGCTGGTGATCTCCGTCGGCGGTGGCGGACTGATCGCGGGCATTGCGACGGTGGTCAAGGCCTTGCGGCCGCGCGTGCGCATCTACGGCGTGGAGACGGCCGGCGCCGATACCATGCGCCAGGCCTTGGATGCCGGTGAACCCGTGACGCTGCCCGCGATCACCTCGATCGCCACGACGCTGGGCGCGCCCTACGTCTCGCCGGCCACCTTCGATGCCGCCCAGCGCTTGCTGGAAGACGTGTTCGTGGTCAGCGACGCCCAGGCGATCGAAGGGATGCTGGCGGCGCAGGAGGCGCTGAGCGTGCTCCCGGAGCCGGCGGCCGCATGCGGGTACGCCGCCGTGCTCGCGGGGCTGGTGCCGCGGCCGCACCGGGGCACGCTAGCCATCTTGCTCTGTGGCGGCAACGTCAGCATCGACGACCTCGTACGCTGGCGGTCGACGCTCACCGTATAGTGGCCACCTACGTCTTGGCTCTGATCGGCTGCGCGGTGGTCTTCGGTGGCCTGGCGCAGTACGGGCAGATCCAGATGGCCAGCTGGGATCCCGAGGGTTTGGCGGCCGTTCCCGCGCTGCTGCGGGGGGTGAGCGTCGCGGGAACGCTCGTGATTCCGGCATTCTTGGCCTCCCGCAGGCTGCGGGCGCTGGGGGCCTTCCTGTTCGGGCTCGTGGCGGCCGTCCTGGTCACGGGCCCCATCTTTGCCTTGCTGGCTTTGGAGGGCCGGCTGCCGCATTTTTGAGTGGGCTTGCTCGTCCGCTCTTTTTCTGCTACTTTGGTCTTAGTCTAAGGGTTTGAGTCTCTCGGTTCTGTGGTTGCGATCCTAGCTGACGTAGACGATCCCCGACGATGTTTGATCACTACTCAGCATAAGGATAACCATCCAGAATGTACCAAGACGAAACCCTCACCTGCGTCGACTGTGCGCGTCCGTTCACGTTCAGCGCCGGCGAGCAGGAGTTTTTTGCGCAGAAAGGCTTTACCAACAAGCCGTCGCGTTGCCCCGACTGTCGCTCCGCGCGTAAGGCGCAGCGCGGCGGTGGCGGCGGCGGTGGCGGTAGCTACGGCGGCGGACGTCCGCAGCGCGAGATGTACACCGTGACCTGCAGCCGTTGCGGGAACGAGGCCCAGGTCCCGTTCCAGCCGCGCGGTGACCGTCCGGTCTACTGCCGCGACTGCTTCCAGTCGGCAAACCGCTACTAAGCACTAGCGCGCGAAACACACGGAGGGGCGGCCTTGGCCGCCCCTCTCGCGTTCATTACCCTAGCCGGCGGCCGTTCGCGCCGCTGCGAACTCCAAGAACCAGTCCAGTGAGGCCGGGTTGGCCATGGCATCGACGGAGAGCGAGCGCTCGGGCGGCATGCCCAAGAGAATCCGTTTGACTGGAACCTCCAGGCGTTTACCGGTGAGGTTCTTCGGCACGTCCGGCACCTGGTAGATCGCGTCGGGTACGAAGCGCGGTGAGACGCGCTCGCGGATGGCGGTGGCGATGCGCTCGCGCAGTTCGTCGTCGAGCACTGCGTGCTCGCGCAGGCGTACGAACAGCGGCATGAACGACTCGCGGCCGAGAAATTCCAAATCCACGACCAGGCTTTCGAGCACGTCGTCGATCGCTTCGACGGCACGATAGATCTCGATCGTGCCCAAACGCACGCCGCGGCGGTTGATGGTGGCATCGGAACGGCCGTAAATCACGACGCCGCCGCTGGGCGTAACGGAGATCCAGTCGCCGTGGCGCCAGATGCCGGGGTAGACGGTGAAGTAGCTCTCGCGGTAGCGCGTGCCTGCGGAATCGTTCCAGAAATACAGCGGCATCGAGGGCATCGGTTCCATGATGGCAAGCTCACCCACGCTGTCCGTCAGCGGCACGCCGCGCTCGTTGAGCGCCTCCGCGCGCGCGCCTAAGGTACGGCATTGGATCTCGCCGGCGCGCACGGGCAGTAGCGGAGAGCCGCCGACGAAGGCCGTGGCTACCTCCGTGCCGCCGGCCACCGACGCCAGATAGAGATCGCGCTTGACGTGCTCGTAGACCCACGTAAACTGCTCGGCGGTCAGCGGTGAGCCGGTGGTGCTGACGGACTGCAGCGCGCGCAGATCGTGGTCGCGCGAAGGTTCTAGTCCCGCTTTCATGCAGGCGGCGATGAAAGCGGGGCTGGTGCCGAAGAGCGTGATCCGCGCCTGCTGTGCAAGCTGCCACAGTACAGCGCTGTCTGGATAGGCGGGGTTACCGTCGTACAGTACGATCGTCGCGCCGGCGAGCAGTCCGCCCGCGAGGATGTTCCACATGATCCAGCCGGTCGTGGTGAACCAGAAGAAACGGTCACCAGGGTGCAGGTTGGAGTGCAGCGTGAGGAACTTCAGGTGCTCGATCAGCACGCCGCCGTGACCGTGCGCCACGGCCTTGGGCAGCCCGGTGGAGCCTGAGGAGTAGACCACCCACAGCGGATGGTCGAAGGGCACCGGCTCGAAGGTGAGCGTCGCGTTACCGTTCATCGCCAGCAGATCGTTCCAGACGATGGCGCCGGGGATGGCCGTGGAGCCGGCATAGGGAGTGTCGTTATCGTCCAGGTAGGGTACGGCGATGGTGAAGCGCAGGCTGGGCAGCGCCTCTTGGATGCGGTGCACCTCCTCGGCGCGCTCGAAGCGTTTCCCGTTGTAGTAGTAGCCGTCGACGGCGATCAGCACGGTGGGGTCGAGCTGCTTGAAGCGGTCGATGACACTGGGCGTGCCGAAGTCCGGCGAACTGCTGGACCAAGTGGCGCCGATAGAGGCGCACGCTAAGAATGCGATGATTGCTTGCGGGATGTTGGGCAGGTAGGCCACCACGCGGTCACCGCTCTTGATGCCCAAACCGCGTAGCGCCGCGGCGCAAGCGGCGACCTCGCGCTCCAACTCTTTCCACGAGATCTCGCGCAGGGTGCGGCGTTCGGATTGGAAGAGCAGGGCGGGATGCTCCGGCGTGGCGTTACGGAAGACGTGCTCGGCGTAGTTGAGCGTGGCACCTTCGAACCAGCGCGCCCCCGGCATCGCATGCGAGGAGAGCACCGCGCGGTACCGCGTGTGCGCGTGAATGTCGAAGAACTCCCAGAGCGAGGCCCAGAAGTCTTCCACGCGCTGCGTCGACCACTGCCAGAGTTCGTCGTACGTGCCCAGGTGCAGGTTGCGATGCGTCTCCAGCCAGTGTAGATAGCGCGTGAGGTTGGCGGCAGAACGAAACTCCGCCGGGGGATCCCAGAGGACCGGATGCTCCATGATTGCGCGTCCTACGGTCAGCGGCCCAGCCTGTCCTCCAGGCCTGTCTTGACCGTTGGCCACTCCGTGTCGATGATGCTGAACATCACGGTGTCGCGGACGAAACCGTCGTAGGGGCGGATCATGTGCCTGCGCAGCACCCCTTCGCGCACGCCGCCGATACGTTCGATGGCGCGCTGCGAGCGCAAGTTGCGCGCATCGGTCTTGATCTGCACGCGGATGGCGCCCTGCGCTTCGAAGGCATGGCGCAACAGCAGATACTTGCACTCGGTGTTGATCGCGGTGCGCCGCGCTGCGGCACCCAGCCACGTCCAGCCGATCTCCAAGCCGCGTTCGGGACGCCGGATGTCCAGGTAGCGGGTGGACCCGGCGACGCTCCCGCTTTTGCGGTCGATGATGGCGAAAGGGATCTGGCTGCCGTTACGCGCATCGGCCAGCGCCCGTTCGATGAAGATGCGCGCGTCGTCGAGCGTACGCAATGGCGGGATGAAGAGATAGAGCCAGAGCTCCTCCTCGCGGCCAGCCTCCAGCAAGCCCGCTGCGTGCGCCAGGGCCAGCGGCTCCAGGCGCGCGTGCGTGCCTTCCAGAGTGACTGGCTTAGGATCGAACGGAAGGGTCATGCGCCCGGCACGCCGCTAGCCGGATAGCTCGGGAGGCAGATCGAGGCCGTCGGTCAGCGGCATGGTCAGATCTTCGAGCACGATGTCGACCATGCGCTCGGTGAAGTGCTCCATCATCTGCGGATGCCAGAGCGTGGAGATGGGGAAGCCGCAGGTGCGGCAAGAGATGACGAAGATCTCGTAGCTGATTCCCTCTGCCGCCATCTTCGTGCCGCGCAGGCGCAATGGCACTTTACAGCCCGGACAAGCGGGCCCTACTTCAGCGGCGGCGGAGAAGTCCGTCATCGGAACGTCGTCATTGTAATCTATCATGGAACACCCTTGCTGCTAAGGTCTTCGGCCGCGGTGCGGGGGAGCCACCAGCGTCTTTACGAGGGCTTTACGTTTCTTAATGCCCGATTCCGGGTGTGCATGCCAAACTATTGGCACGCCCGTGGCCTATTCTAGGTCCATGTATGAGGAACTGTTCACACTGGGGGGAGTTAGCCTCCGGTGCGCTGTGGATGATGAACAGGCCTATCTCTGGTCGAGTGCCATGTGGGGCGCCGATCCGTTGCCGGTCTCGGTGCTCACCGATGCCCGCGAGCGTCTACGCGCGAACCATGGAAGGGACGTTGCCGTCTATGCGGTGCCGCCGCCTGAGCTCATAGCAGGCGGTCCCATTTCGCCCGCGCGCTTCCGCGCGGCGGTCACCGGCGCTCTGCGGGCCATGGGCGCCGGTGACGACGACATCAGGGACGTGGAGGAGGGCTTCGGCATCGCGGGGATGCCCTACGACTACCGTAGCGGGCTCGATAAAGCGTACGAGAAGCTGCAGGACCTGATTGCTTTCGGTCCCGGCGGGGGCGTGCCGCCGCGCATCGATGCATCGCACGCGGAGACGTTCTGCCTAGCCATCCGGGCCGTGCTCTTTGCGTTCCGGGGGCGTGGAGATCTTCTCTACTTGAATATGGCGCAGGCGATCAGCGAGTTGGAGCAGTTGGCGGCGGAGTTTTCGTAGGCGGGCGCAGGCCCAGCTCGCGGCGCAGCAGCGCCAGCAACTCTCCGGCGCGCGGGAGCGCGCGCAAGGGCTCGCTGCAGGCTGCCAGGCGCAATTCAATGCACAAACGTTCTAGCAACGTGCGGATGCGCCGTGTGGTAAGCGCCAGCGGGCGCGGGCGGCGGTCGCCCAGGCGCGTGAGGCCGTCCCAGCGCTGCCCCACATGCCACACGCGCAGGTGCTCCGGCTGGAATCCGGCCGCGAGATCCGCGCCGGCAAGGGTGGCGGGGCGCTCGAAGATCAGCTCGTCGATCTCGAAACGTTGCGCGCGCAAGAGCAGGCCGCCGCGCATCGAGCGATGCTCGCTTTCGGCGACGCGCCCGTAGCGCGTTAGGCGGGTTCGTTCGGCCGGGGGAAGAGCGTGGACGGCGCCGGCGGGCAGGTACCGGCCACGGTCGTCCACCAGATGCAGCGACGGACGCATGACCGCCCAGCCGTCGGCGACCGGCAGCGGTGGGCGCCCCGGATCGAGCACGGTCGTGCCGTCGGAGCGGGTGTCGAGGGCGTCGTCCCAGCATGTCGCGAGTGCGTTGGCCGTCGAGTATCCCATAGCGCCTCCCGACGCTATCATCCGCCTCGTGCGTGCCACCAGTTTGGCACAGTAGCCGGACAAGGGACCGGGGCGGCCGGTTGCCAACGTCGTGGGCATGGGTGCTGCTATCGTGACGCCGGGAAACGGCGATGGCGCGGATGCCCCCAGCGCCTCCACCGTCCGCAAGCTCATGCTGTTGGTGTGCTTGATGCGTCTTGGACGCGTGTCGATGGCGCATTTTCTCGAGCGCTTCGACGTTTCCGAGCGCAGCTTCAAGCGCGATCTCAAACACGTGCGCGAGTTGGCCAAGGAAGCGGGCTTTGTGATCTCGCCGATTCACGACGGTATCGTGACGATGACGCTGCCCAGCGGCGGCGGTTTGGCGCTGCAGATCGACAAAGGGCGCCGCGACGTGGAGCAGCTGTTGGATACGTTGGCACGCGTGTTGGGTGAGCCCGTCGGGCGGCAACTCAAGGGCGTGCGTAGCGACGACGATGACGCCGGTGGGGGCCTGCTTTCACGCCCCTTCTTGCACTTCGCGTTTCCCGCGCTGGTGGGCGACACGTGGGTGGCCGACGTGTACGATGCGCTGGCGAAGATCTGGAACAAAGGCGCATATGCGCGCTTCATGTATCCCAAGCACGATCGTCCACGCGGCGTGGAGCGCTTGGTGGAACCGCACGCGGTAGTGGCGCGCGCGGGGCGCTACTATCTGATCGGTTTTGCGAAGGTGGCGAAGGGCTGGCGCTATTTCGCACTGGATCAGATCTTGAGCAAGCCGCAGCCCGCGGGAAAGATCGTCAAGCCGCACGAGTTGCCGGAGCACATCGGATTGGACGACTCGATCGGCATGATCATCGGCGACGACAAGACCAAGCGCATGGCCGTGACCGTGGAACTAGCGTCGCCGATCGCGCGCTCGGCGGTGAGCCGGCGCTGGCAGCACGACCAGGAAACGCTGCTGCACGAGGACGGGAGCGCGAGCATCACGCTGCACGTGACTGACGTGGATGAAGTGGTGCGCTGGGCGCTGGGCTTTGGGGGGGCGGCCCGTATTACGTCCCCGCCGGAGGCAATGGCGCGAGCGGCACAAATGCTGGCGACGATGGCGGCGCAGTACCGCGAAAGCTAGCCGGTGATGTCGAGACGGAGCTGCAATTCCGAAGAAGTTCGAGCTCATGGGTGAGTTCCGGATCAGCGTCGCCGTCACCGACTGGGACTGGTTCTCATTTCTGCGCCGGCAACCGGGCGTTGACGAAGTCAACTTCTGGCAGCCAAGCCCCACCGGCACGACCTCCGAGCCTGGGACACCCTGGCTCTTTAAGCTCCACGCGCCGCGGAACGCGATCGTCGGCGGCGGGTTCTTCGCTTACTACACGCGCATGCCGCTCGGCGTAGCGTGGGAGGCGTTTGGCGAGAAGAATGGCGTCGGCTCACTCTACAAGATGCGCAGCCGCGTGGCCAAGTATCGCAAGGTCGATATCATGGCGCCGCTGGAGATCGGGTGTGTGGTTCTGTCGCAACCGTTTTTCTTCGAACAGCGCGACTGGCTGCCGGCGCCCGCGGACTGGAAGCCGAATATCGTCAAAGGTCGATACTACGGCGTAGACGATCCGGTGGGGATGCAGCTGTGGCGGAGCGTTCAGGATCGTCTCGACGCTGTGGCCATATCCGCGCCGCCGCCACCGTTGGTCTCCAGTTACGGAAAGCCGGTGCTGACTCGCCCACGCCTTGGACAAGGTGCGTTCCGGCTCATGGTTGCGGATGCGTACCAACGCCGGTGTGCGGTCACGGGAGAGAAGACCCTGCCCGCCCTGGATGCTGCGCATATCCGCCCGTTCGTTGACGTGCAGGAGCACGACGTCCGAAACGGCCTGCTGCTGCGGTCGGATATTCACAATCTCTTCGATCTGGGGTACGTTACCGTGACGCCCGAGCATCGCTTCGAGGTCAGCCGCTCCATTCGCGACGAGTTCGAGAACGGGCGGGACTACTATGCGCTGCACGGTACGCTGGTTCGCCTTCCCGCTCGACCCGAAGCGCACCCCGATGCCGCCGCGCTCGAGTGGCACGCGTCGAAAGTGTTTCGAGGCTAGGAGGGCGATGCTCGTCATGAGGTGGCAAGCCCAAGGTCACGATAGCTGGAGCATCGACGATTCAAACTTCTGACGAGCGGAGTCGTCGAGAAACGCTACGTAGCAGCCTTTGAGACCGCGCGTGAGTAAGACGCGGTAGACGTTCTTGACGTACTGCGTGAAGGAGTCTGGCTTGCTGCGCTTTACAGCGGAATCAAATGAGAAGGCCTTTATCCCTTCCCAGCGGGCGTGTACGTCGTCGAAGTGCAGGTCGGGACCAATGATGACGCCCACGTAGTCGAACTCAAAGCCCTGGGCTGTATAGATGCAGCCAATCTGATCGATGCCAGCGCTATCGGTCGCCCAATAACTGGCCTTGGGAATACCTCTCGCAAGCTTACCAGTATCGCCTTTCGCATTCCACGGACGGCGAAAGGAACCGATCACTACATCGTCGACAAGAGCGCCCTTGTCGGTCGGATCCGACCACGGCCAGCAGAAGCCTGCTGCTAGGCGGGCGGAATACCCCTCCGCACTTCTTGTGCGTATCGTCTGATCGAGCTCTTCAACCGAATCTACGATACGGAACTCGAAGGCCTCGTCCCCTGTCCACTGGAGTTGTTGATCGTACTCACCGATTTGCAGCACCGCGTTGATCCAGTCGATGAACTTGTCGGAGCCCGCGCAACGGAACTGCGTTTCTAGTTGGGTCTCGATCAGGGTCGCATGGTGGCGCTTTGCCGCCTTCCGAATCACTTCGGCGCTTCCGATCTCGCCTGGGCGGACGACTTGATGGTCGTCAATGAGAAAGACGGAGACCTTTGCAGCGTCGATCATCTCGTCGATCTGGGCCTTATCCGACCGCCGCTCATGCGGCGTGAAGCGGCTGTTGCTCGACTCCCTGATACGGTGAGCCTCATCCGCGATGAGAACGTCGAGATCGTTGGCGGCGGCACTCATATAGCTGTTGAAATACCTAAACTGCGCCGACGCGCGCTGGCCGACGGCCTTGCGAATATTTTCGGTAAAAGCCTTCGAACCGGTCGCGTGCTGCGTATTGTATCCGGCTGCCAGCAGCCTGCTCTGCGCATTCAGTGCGATAAGCGATTTACCGGTGCCAGGGCCGCCTTCAATGAGGACGACGGTCTTGGTTGGGTTATGGAAGCCTTTCCGGGCATACGAGACGATGGCGTTACATGCAACGATCTGCTCGTCTAGCAGCGTGAACCGCGGCTCACCGGCGAGCACGGCCGCAGTGTGCTCGAGCAACTTCTTGCTGGCGCGATACTTGCTCTTCGTGATGCGGCGCAGGACATCTGAACCGTCCCCTTTTCGCAGGCGCGTGTCGAGGAAGCGAGCGAAATCATCGGGCTGATCGCCAGTGAACAACGGCGTAGTAGCTAAGACATCCCGGAATTGCGGCGCAAACAGTGGAGATATGCTATCGAACTGGAAGTTGTGAAGGAACGAGCATGACGTAAGGATCACGTGCTCTTCGGAGCCGTTAAAGGCTCCGTGTGTGTCGTCGAGATATTGGCGATAGTTACGGGCCTGGACGGAAGGATGCGCTACCGTCCGCCGTTTCCGGGCGAGGACGGTTTCGACGCATTCGTCAATGTCGGATTCCCAAACGGTCGACCATTGCTTGAGTTCCACCAAGACGGCTTGGTCGCGTGCTTCGTCGTCCCGGCCGGTGATGAGGCAATCCAGGCGCGCGGACGTCAGCGGCAGCTGCATCTCTAGAATGATCCCGTGGTCGTCGAGCCCCGTGTGCATGATCTGCAACGCCATGGCCATGAGGGAGTTTTGCCATGACGTCAGCTCGGAGACACCGACACGATAATGATAGGCGTTGGTGAAGCGCTCGTTGAGCTTCTCAGCGATCGTGTGTTGTGTGACGTCGCGAACGAATTGCTTGGTGGTTCCGCGATAAAGTTCCACGATACCCCCGATGTCGTGATGTCTCGTTGCATAAGCGGCTCCGCGCCATAGGGGCGGTAGTGCTATAGGTGCGATGGGTGTTGCCCGAGTTTAGTTGTCATCCCTAGGCAAGCGAATGCGCGCGTTTTCGCGCTCTTCGCCTCCGGCGCGCGCAGCTAGCCGGACATGCTACGTCGCGCAGTAATAGGGTAAGGCCAGAGCCCCCGGCGCTGGTTGAGGGCCGGCCCTGCTGGGCGAGCGAAGCGCCGGCTTGTGGATGTATAGATGGAGAGGTAGAATATGGACATGGCGTTGAGTATCAAGGACCCGGAGGCGGACCGGCTGGCGCGCGAGCTCTCGGCCCGTACTGGAGAGACGCTGACCGAGACGATTATCGTGGCGCTGCGCGAGCGGCTGGCGCGGATGAGGGCTAGACGTACGCCGAGCCTGCGAGCGGAGATCGGCCGGATCGCGCGCCGGGCTTCCCAGCGTCGCGTGCTGGATGCCCGCTCTCCGGAGGAGATTCTGGGCTACGACGAGCGAGGCCTACCTCGCTAGCATGGTCATCGACACCTCCGCGCTCGTCGCCATACTCAACGACGAGCCCGAGCGCGCCGGCCTCGCCGAAGCTATCGAGCGCGATCCCGTCCGCCTTGTGTCAGCTGTGAGTCTGTTCGAGGCGAGCATCGTGGTGCAGGCTCGCTATGGCGAGGACGGCGTTGATGATCTCGATCTCTTGCTAGCCAAGATTGACGCGGAGGTCGTAGCTTTTCTTCCAGAGGATGTGCCGCTGGCGCGGCAGGCGTATCGTGATTACGGCAAAGGACGCGATCGCGCGGGCCTCAATTTCGGCGACTGTTTCGCGTATGCGCTTTCGGTGAAGACCGGGGAGCCGCTCCTATACAAGGGCGATGACTTTGCACACACAGACGTCGCGTCCGCTACCGTTGCCGCCGCTACTGAGGATTGAAAGGCGAGAGTTCGAGCAGCGTCCACGCATACGGGATCGCGCTCGCAGTTTCGACAACGTTTTCTACGGAGAAACGGACGGCGCGTTCCACGCCGGCTGGAACGAAATCGGCAAAGTCGGCGCGATCCCAGAGCACCTCGGCGCGCCCGGTCACCTGCAGCATCGAGCCGCCCTCGAAGTCCAAGAACAGCAGCGCCGCGTGGCTGTTGGCCGTGATATTGCCCAGCGAGTTGAAGAGATCGTTGCCCTTGTAGTCGGGGAACAGCAAGCTGCGGTTAGAGAGCACGCGTACGAAACCGGGAAGCCCGCCACGGTGCTGGGCGTCGGCGTCCGTCTGCGGGTGGTGCGTGGCGATGAAGAACGTGTCGGCGCGTTCGATCCATTGCCGTTGCCGCTCGGTCAACGCCTCGCCCGACGCAACCACCGCCGGTGCCTCGATCCGCGTTACCATCTCGTCGACGACCCGCCGTTGGATGTACTTGTGGCAAATCGAGTAGACCCGCCGCGCATGCAGTACGGGCACCCCGTCACGTAGCTCGAGGATACCCTTCACCTTCATGCGGCGCCGCGAGTCGAGATCGATGCCCAGCAGTCCCATGGAGCCGCTCGCCGACGGGTCCAGCCGTGCTCGTGACGCGGACGAGGCGTCGATCCGCACTGCGCGCGCTTCATCCGTCACCGACAAGAAGCCGCGCGGGCCGAAGAGGGGCACCGCCCAGATCTGGCCGTTGCCGTCGAGTACGCCTGCGATGGCATACGTTCGATCCGCCAAGAACTGCGCGGCGATCGGCGGGATGTCGCTGCGCATCCGCGATCCCAGACGCGCAGCCTGATCGCGTACGCCGGCGCATGTTTGCACCTCGATTTCGCCGTCGTGGAACGGCGTCTCCACATGTACTGCCACTATCCCATTATCCGATCGCCTTGAGAGTTGATCGCGCTAGACCAGCGCGTTAAAAGAACCCTCAAGTCGGGGCCGCGCTGGCCGGCGCCTTTTCGGCCTCCATGCCGGTTGGCGCGAAGATCTCCAAGCGATTGCCGTCGGGATCGTCGAAGAAGATGCCGCCGGATGCCGCGCCTTCGGCATGTGGCACCAGCCCGTCGTAGTAGATGTGGGCTTTCAAGGCCCGCACGCGTTTCTCCGCGCTCTCCACGTCCTCGCGCGCTGCGACTTGGAACGAAAGGTGGTGCAGTCCAGGCTGACCGTGGTTCGGCCGGCCCGTGCTCTGCTCCCACAACGTGATCACAAGCGCGTCACCATCCCCTAGAAAGCCGAAGCGGCGCGCCCCTTCGCGCGACTCGCGCAATACGGAAAGCTGAAACACTTCACGGTAGAAGGCTATGGAACGATCGAGATTCGTGACGTTGATCCCGACATGACCAGTGCGCATACCACCTCCAAGCGCGCCGTCGCGCGCCACTTCCTGTTCTAACGACACAAGGGGATACGAAGCAGTTGCAGCGTTGGATGTTAGGAGCGTGGTATATGCCAGACTGTTGGCACGCTTCTATCGTATAGTGGACGGACAGACGCTCATGTCACCTTATTTTTCGGAGGATCTATGCAGCTCAAACTCTCTTGGTACGCCTTGCTTCCTCTTGTTCTCGCCGCGTGCGGCGGCGGAGGAGGAGGTGCGGCGGCAACGCCGGGTGGACAGCCGTCTTCGGGCGCAAGCCCGAGCGTCAGCGGCGACATGATGGCGATTGCTCCGAGCCGCGGCTGGAACTACCATGGTTCCCTTAATGGCCAAGCCGTTACCGTAACGCTCTATGCCGACCCCACGCAGGTTAATGGCACGACGAGTCTGGTGATGTTGTCTGCGGCGGGGACGCTCAGTAATGCGACAGGTGGGGTGAAGGACGGCGCGATGACGGTGGAGCCGACAAGCGCGGGTGCTACGGTCAACACGTACACGATCTATAACATCGACGGTACGATCTATTCGAACGGCGGACTGCCGTCACCGCAGTTGGTGCCCTCCACGCTCACGCAGGGTCAAACGTTCTCGCCGTATGTTGGGATGAGCGCGACGGTAACCAGCGTCGGCGCGGTGCCCGGTGCCTCGGCTTGCGTGAGTCCCGCCACGGGCGCGAGCGTGCAATATTCGTATCTCGGGTAGACGTATCAGATCTCATACGTGCCCGGTTGCGGCATGACGCAGTACGTCGGCAACCACGGTGAGGTCTTTACGCTCGCCTCGATCGGCAGCTATCCGCAACTCGGAACACTTGGTGACGTCCGGCACATGTCGTCGCTGACGCTCTTCGACACCGTGAAGTCGGCGGCGCGCATCCTTGCGGCGCACCAGATGTGGCAGTCGTCGTTTCCACGGCGGTAACAAGCTGGCCACCGCTTGCCTAAGGAAGTGCCGACTTGCGGAATGACACCCCATACTGAGCCTAAAATCACAGCGCCGCCTCCGCTCGGTGTGGCACGCTAAGCTGCGGGCCGGGAGTCATCGTTTGGGAGATCGCATTCATGCAAGGTCTTCGTGTTTTCCATAGTGTCGGTGAGGCCTTACGCGCGGGGTTCGAGATAGCCGACCGCACCGCCAACGGCTATCTCGCCCGCATCCGAACCGCACAGGGTTGGGCAATGGCGATCGTAGAGGTGGCATCGGCTTCGGAGTAGGCGCGCTCGGCGGATGCCCGCTTAGGAGAGGACCGGCGCGGGCTCCCCGTTGAACCCGGGCTGCCGAGCATTCATGGACAAGATCACGGCCCCGAGGGGCACCCAGGACATCTTCCCCCCGGAGTCGCGCCGTTGGCACGCGCTGGAGTCGGCTATTCACGATTTGGCCGCTCGCTTTGCCTACAGCGAGATCCGCACGCCCACTTTCGAGGCCACGGAACTCTACGTTCGCGGCGTCGGCGAGACCACGGACATCGTCGAGAAGGAGATGTACACCTTCCTCGACCGCAAGGGCCGCAGCCTGACCCTACGCCCAGAGTGGACCGCCGGCGTGGTCCGCGCCGTCTTGGAGCACAACCTCCTGGCGCCGGGGCCGCTGAAGCTCTACTACATCGGTTCCATCTTCCGTTACGAGCGGCCCCAGAAGGGGCGCTATCGCCAGGCGCACCAGTTCGGCGTCGAGTGCCTGGGGCATGCAGGCGCCGCCGCCGATGCCGAGTGCATCCAGCTCCCCATCGAGCTGCTCACCCGCTTCGGGATCGGCGGCTTGCGCGTGGAGCTGAACTCGATCGGCTGCGCCCAGTGCCGCCCCGCCTACCGCGAAGCGCTGTTGAGCTACTTCCGTCCACTAGCGGACCAGCTCTCGGCGGATTCGCAGCGCCGCTTGGAGCGCAATCCCATGCGCATTCTGGACTCCAAGGAAGCCAAGGACAAGCCCCACATCGCCGCCGCGCCCACCTACTTGGATCACCTGTGCGGGGCCTGTGCTCAGCACTTCGCCGAGCTGCACGGCAACCTGGACGCCATGGGCATCCGCTATACGATCAACCCGCGCCTAGTGCGCGGCCTGGATTACTACACCCGGACCGTCTTCGAGGTCCACTCCGACGCCCTGGGTGCTCAAAGCACGATTCTGGGCGGCGGCCGCTATGACGGTCTGGTGGAGCAGTTGGGCGGCCCAGCCACGCCGGCCGTGGGCTTCGCCATGGGCCTGGAGCGCTTCTTGATGGTCCAGGAGCAGCTGGGCACTGCTGCCGAGCCTGAGCGCCGAGGGATCCAGCTCATCGCCCTGGGCCGGGCCGCGCGCGATCGCCTGGTGCCGATTTTGGCGGCGTTGCGCCGCGCCTACGACCAGCCAGCTGACATGGATTACGGCGACCGTAAGCTGGGCGCACAGCTGAAACTAGCCGACCGTAACGGCGCGCGCCTAGCCGCCATCTGCGGTGATGCCGAACTCGAGCGCGGCGTCCTCGTGCTCCGCGATCTGGAGACGAAGGAGCAGCG
>SCRI01000050.1 GCA_004298675.1 bacterium
ATCGCGCGCGTTCAGCCGCGCCGCGAGCCGCTCGGGATCGGCGCCGCGCGCGCCCGCGATGAAGAACGGCCTGGTCGTTCCCACGCCGTTGAAGACGCCGAGCCCGTCGAGCAGACCCGTCGTGAGGAAGGGGAAGCACGTCTCCCAGGTTGGGATGTTCGGTGAGGTCTGCACCCATTGCAGGCCCGTGTCGCTCCAGATCATCGCGCGCCGCCAGCCCTCCATCGCCACAACGCGCAGCGTGCAGCCGATGCCGAAGTGTTCGTTCATCATGCGCGCCAGCTCGCCGATCGTCAGACCGTGGCGCAGTGCGATCGGGTAGAGGCTGATGAAGGAGCGGTAGCGTGGATCGAGCACGGGGCCTTCGACGGCGGAGCCGCCGACGGGGTTGGGGCGGTCCAGCACCCAGACCTCGCGTCCATGCTCGCGCGCCGCTGCCATCACGTTCGCAAGCGTCGAGACGTAGGTGTAGTCGCGGTCGCCAACGTCCTGCAAATCAACCAACAGCACCTCGACGCCATCGAGCATCGCCGCCGTGGGGCGGCGCTGCGCGCCGTAAAGCGAGTAGACGGGCAGTCCGGTCAGGCTGTCGGTGGACGAGGCGACGTGCGCACCGGCGGCGGCGGCGCCGCGTAAGCCGTGCTCGGGTGCGTAGAGCGCATGCAGGCAGATCTGCGGATCGGCGTGTACCGCATCGACGATGGGGGTGAGACGCGCGGTGACGCCGGTGGGATTGGTGACGATGCCCACGCAGCGCCCGCGCAGGCGTTCGATCTCGCGGCTGAGGAAAACGTCGTCACCCAGTGCTACTTGCGCGGGTGGCAAGGCTGCGCGTGCCGGTGCGTGTGCGGCGGCGAGAGTTGCCGCGGCCAGCCCCGCGACAAAGCGGCGGCGTCTCACCGCACGCCGATGACCTTGTGGGTCTGGATGGAGAGGCGGTAGCGCGAGGGGTTGGCCAGCGCCGCCTCCACCGCCAGCGTGATATTGGAGCCCTTGTTCCCTTCGGGCTGGAGCCAGATGATGGCGCCGGGAGACCAGGGCGAGCTCAGCCACTCGTCGGGCACGCGCCGATCCACGATGAGCTTGACCTCGTTCGCGCGCGCGGCCATGCGCGCGTCCAGGCGCTCCTTGGGCGAGACCGTGAGCCAGACTTGTGGCGGCAGCTCGATATAGGTCGTGCCGTTCGACTCGATGTGAACTTCGTAGTTCAACTCCACCATCCGGCGGATCAATGCCTCGCTCTCGCGCTGGAGCGTCGGCTCGCCGCCCGTCAGCACGACGAAACGGCAGCCTTGACCCTCGCGCTCGATGCGCGCGATCACCTCGTCGATGCTGGCGTCGAACTTATAGGAGTAGTCGGTGTCGCAGAAGCGGCACGCGAGATTGCAACCGGCCGTGCGCACGAAGACCGCCGGCGTCCCTGTCCAGAGCCCCTCACCTTGCAGCGAGTAGAAGATCTCGTTGAGCTTCATCGCTCGATGGCGGCGTAGGCGCTCGCCGTCTCCCAGAGCACGACCCGCTGGAGCGACGGCAGCGCCGGTTCCAGGCGCCCCCAGATCCAGGCCGCGATCTCTTCCGCCGTGGGGTTGGAGATGGTGGCGTTGAGATCGCTGTGGTCGAGCTGGTCGATGACGCTGCGGCGCACGATCTCTTTGAGATCGCCGAAATCCATCACCATCCCGGCGGCAGGGCCACCTTGCTGCAGCGGACCCTCGACGACGACTTCCAAGCGATAGGAGTGGCCGTGGGGACGGCTGCATTTTCCGGGGTGGTGGGGGAGTACATGAGCGGCCTCGAAGCCAAAGTACGTTCCGATTTTCATGGTGCCGTCCAGAGCGTTCCGCTCGCCGACGGTGCTTCCTTGCCTTTTCGAGGTTCCTTCATGGCCTTGCGCACCAACCGCGATCGTCTGCTCACCGTCGCCATAGCCGGAGAGGTCGCACCTGCCGCGTTCGGCATGAATCCCTACGACATCACCGCGGATGGGCGGGCGATCATCGTTCCAGGCATGGGAAGCGTGAATCTCAACGTGCGCGTCGGCGATCCGGCGCTAGGCTGGGTTGCGGATCATGTGGAGCCCGCGGTGAGCGCGCGCGCCAAGGACGACAAGGAGAACGTGGGCTTCTGCCTGCTCTCCTGCGTGGGCAACCGCGCCACGGTGATGAGCGGCGAAGCCAAAGGGGCCACGGGTGTGGTCACCGGCAAGCACGGCGGCATCGAGCACGTGTTGATCGACTTCCCGGGCGAGGTGCTCGAGCGTCTCGCCGTGGGCGACAAGATCGCGGTGCGCGCCGTCGGACAGGGTCTGGCATTGAGCGATCTGCCGCAGGTACGCCTCTTCAACTTGGACCCGGACTTCTTCGAGCGGTTGAATTGCGAGAGCGCGGGAGACCGGCTACGGGTTCCCGTGGCCAAGATCGTTCCGGCGGCCGTGATGGGCAGCGGGCTCGGGCGCGACAACGTCTATCGCGGCGATTACGACATTCAAATGTTCTCACCGGACATCGTCGAGCGCCACGAGCTGGCGAATATCAGGCTAGGCGACATCGTCGCAATCATCGACGCCGAGCACTCCTACGGACGTATCTACAAAACGGGTGCGGTCTCGATCGGCATCGTGGTGCACGGCGCCTCGGCCATTGCGGGTCATGGCCCTGGCGTCTCCTCGCTGATGACCTCAGGAGAGGGCAAGATCGAGCCGGTGCTCGATCCCAGGGCCAATCTCGCCGACGTGTTGGCGCTGCGCTAGACGTGCGCGACGTCGAGCAGGCCGAGCCAGCCTAGTTGACCGCTCTCCAAGGCTAACAACGCCGCTTTGATGTCGAGGCCGCCGCCGAAGCCGGTGAGGGCGCCCGTGCTGCCGACAACGCGGTGGCAGGGCACGACGATGGGGATGGGGTTCGCGCCGTTGGCCAGCCCCACCGCGCGCGAGGCGTTGGGCTGGCCTAGGCTCTTGGCGATGGTGCCGTAGGTGGTGGTGGTCCCGTAGGGGATATGCCGCAGCTCTTCCCACACGCGCAACTGGAACGGCGTCCCAGCGGGGGCGAGCGTGAGATCGAACGCACGGCGCTGGCCGGCGAAGTACTCGTCGAGTTGGCGGGCTGCGGTGCCGGTGCGCGCCGCGTCGCGCGCGAGCGTCACCCCGGCGCGTTCCATGCGTTCGAAGAAACGTCCGGCGTGCGCGCGCGCGAACTCGATCTCGGTGAGGGCGCCGGCAGCGTCGGCGGCAAGGATGAGCGGACCGATCGGTGAGTCGAGCGTGGCGATGTAGCGCGTCATCGTTGGCTTTGTTGCGCCGTTGCCGTCAGAGGCTCCCGCTCGGTCCCATCGCCTCCAAGCCCGCCTTCACGGCGTTGAGGAAGCGGCTAGCGATCAAGCCGTCGATCACGCGATGGTCGAGGCTGAGGCAGATGTTCATCATCGAGCGGACGGCGATGGCGTCGTCCTGGGTCACGACCGGCCGCTTGACCACCGTCTCCATCGTGACGATGCCGGCTTGACCGGCGTTGATGATCGGCGCGGAGGCCACCGAGCCGTTCGCGCCCACGTTGTTGACGGTGAACGTTCCACCTTGGAGGTCGTCGACGCTGAGGCGGTTGCGGCGTGCCTTCTCGATCAGCTCTCCGGCTGCGATTGCCAAGCCCTTGATGGAGAGGCGATCGGCATGGCGGATCACCGGCACGACCAGATTCGTCTCCAGCCCGATGGCGATGCCGAGATTGATCTCGGCGTTGACCTGGATGCCCTCGGGAGTCCACTTGGCGTTGAGCAGCGGATTCTGCTGGATTGCCGTGACGACGGCGCGCAGCATGAAGGGCAGCAGCGTGAGGCTGTAACCGGTCTGCTGCTGAAAGACTTCCTTCTCCCGGGAGCGCCACTTCCACACGTTGGTAACGTCGACTTCAACCATCGACCAGGCGTGCGGCGCGGTGTGCTTCGACTCCAGCATGCGCTCGGCGATGATCTTCCGCGCCGGCGTCAGCGGGAGCGTCTGACCGAACTGCGGGTGAGCGTACATCGCCGCCGCGCCGTGCGGTGCGGGGGCGGGGGCGCCGCCGACCTGCTGCGTGGTATGGAAGGCTTCTCCGGCGTAGGGCATCGCGCCGAGGGCAGCCGGCGCTTGGACGCCGCCACGCTGCGTGGCGTACGCCAGCACGTCGCCGGCGGTAACGCGCCCGTTCTGCCCGGTACCCTTGATTTCCGCGATGACGACGTTGTGCTCGCGTGCCAGCTTGCGCACGGCGGGCGAGGCGTGGGCGCTTGCCGCCGAGATCACGGAGCCCGAGGGCGTGGTGGTCTGCGCCCCGGCCGAGCGGACGGCGCCGTTGGTGGCCGCGGCAGGTGCGGCGGTATGGGCGCTGGGGGCCGCCGCGACCGGCTCGCTGGGTGCGGCAGCTACTGCGGGTGCCGGCGCCGTTGGTGCGGCAGCTGGCTGTGCGTTGGCATCCTCGATGACGGCGATCGGCGTGCCGGTGGCCACCGTCTCGCCCTCCTTCACGAGGATCTGACTGAGGATACCGGTCGCGGGCGAAGGCACTTCGGCGTTGACCTTGTCGGTCGAGACTTCGACGAAGGACTCGTACTTCTCGACGGGGTCGCCGACGCGCTTGAGCCATTGGGCCACCGTTCCTTCGGTGACCGTCTCGCCCAATTGCGGCATCGTAATGGTGGTAGACATTAGAATTGCACCATCTCGCGCATGCGCTGCTTCATGCGCTCCGTGGAGATCATGAACTCTTCCTCGAGCGGGAGGGCGTAGCCCATAGCCGGGACGTCGGGGCCGCACAGGCGGCCGATGGGTGCGTCGAGATCGAAGAGCGCCTCCTCGGCCACCAGCGCCGAGATCTCCGCGCCGACTCCGCCGAACTTATTGTCTTCGTGGATGATCAGCAGCTTGCGCGTCTTACGCACGCTCTCGAGGATCGTCTGCTTGTCCATCGGACGAATCGAGCGCAGGTCGATGACTTCCACCTTCGTGCCGTCGTCGGCTTCGAGCTGATTGGCGGCCTCGAGGGCTTGATGGGCGTTGAGCCCGTAGCTCACCACCGTGAGCTGGTGGCCCTCTCTGCGGATCGCTGCCTTGCCGATGGGGACGACGTAGTGGCCTGCGGGCACTTCGCCCTTGATGAGGCGGTAGGTCTTCTTGTGCTCCAAGTAGAGGACGGGGTCCGGGTCGTCGATGGCGGCGTTGAGCAGCCCCTTCATGTCCGCCGGCGTCGAGGGGGCGACGATCTTCAGCCCCGGCACGTGGTAGAAGAGGGCCTCGATGGAGATGGAGTGCGAGAGCGAACCGCGCACGCCGCCGCCGTAGGGCGTGCGGATCACGAGCGGACAGGTGTAGTCGCCGTTGCTGCGATAGCGCGTCTTGGCTGCCTCGCCCACGATCTGATTGAACGCCGGGTAGATGAAGTCGGCGAACTGGATCTCGGCAATCGGGCGCAGACCCTCCATCGCCATGCCGATCGCGATACCGACGATCGAAGCCTCGGCCAGCGGAGTGTCGAGCACGCGCTGCGGGCCGAACTCGTCGAGAAAGCCTTTGGTGATCAAGAAGACGTTGCCGCGCGGGCCCACGTCCTCGCCCATGATCAGCGTGCGCGGATCGTTCTTCAGCGCTTCGTAGAGCGTGGCGCGCACGGCCTCCACGTTGTTCATCACGGTGGTCGCGCTCGTCACTGCCACGGTTCCCAGGCTCCTTCCACCACGTTCGTATAGAGGTCGGAGGCTTGGGGATAAGGCTCGGCCTCCGCGGCGTCGGTGCACTCGTTGACTTCGCGCAGCACGTCCTTCTTCATGGCCGCCACGTCGCCGGCGCTCATCACGCCATGCTCCAGCAACCAGTGCTCAAAGCGCGGCACGGGATCGTCCTTACGGTGCGACTCTACTTCCGCTTTCGAACGGTAGGTGCGGTCGTCGTCGTCGGTGGTGTGCGAGAGGAAGCGATAGCACTTCGCCTCGATCAGGGTGGGGCCGCCGCCGTCCAGTGCCTGTGCGCGCGCGGTGGTGACGGCGTCATAGACGGCAATGGGGTCGAAGCCGTCGACGATAATGCCCTGCATGCCGTACCCGGCGGCTTTGATCGCCACGTCTTGGACGGCCATCTGCTTCTCCTGCGGCGTGGAGATGGCCCACTTGTTGTTCTCGCAGACGAAGACGATCGGCAGGCGGTGCAGACCCGCGAAATTCAGCGCCTCATGCCACTCACCCTCACTGGTCGAGCCTTCGCCGAAGGAGCAGATCACGACGCGGTCGCGCTCGTTGCGGTACTTCAGCGCATACGCCGCCCCCACCGCATGCGTCATGTGGCCGGCGATGATCGAGCTGAAGCTGGAGATACCAGCCGCTCGCTTGGTGAGGTGGCTGGGAAACTGGCGCCCGCCGCCGTTGTCTTTGGCGCGTGCGAAGAGCGAGTAGAAGACCTCGATCGTCGGGAAGCCGCAGGCCATGCAGAGTCCAACGTCGCGGTAGTACGGATACAGGAGGTCCTTGCCGCGCTGAAAGGCCATGCCGGTGGCCGCCTGTACGGCCTCGTGACCCTCTGAACCGGCCGCGAAGGGGATCTTCCCTTGGCGGTTGAGCTGAAAGCCGCGGTTGTCAACCGTGCGCTGAAGGAGCATGCTGCGAAACAATGCGCGCAACTGCTCCTTCGAAAGCTCGTGGTGCGAGGCGACTGCCACAGGCGCATGCGGATGCGCCGAAGGGGCTTTAGCCATGTGCCGACGTTCCTCCGACGAAGGTAGTTCTTGAGCCACCAAGCATAAGGCAATCCATTCCTGGAATCCTTGTCCCCAATGGGAAGGTGTTTCACTTGTGCTGGGCGCTCCTCGTCGTGCCGAAGATAGAGGAGAGCAAATGGCCAAGATCCTCAACATTCCCGCGGCGGACACCGGACCGGTTCTAGAAGACGTCGAGCTCTACGCGGCAGCACTCGATGCGCTCCCCTTTGGCTTCATGCTCTACGACGAACACGGTACCTGCGTCTACGCCAACAAACGGGCCCTTGGCCTGATCGGGCTCACCGGCTGCCCCGCGGAGGCTGGGATGATCGAGGCCGTCGACCGCACGCGCGCGGCGGGGCCGCGAACCGAGCATTTGCGCGGTCAAGGCGGGGCCCTCTACGAAGTGGCTGGGGAGCCGCTGCCGATCGGCGGGGCCAACCTGCATGCGGTGCGCATCGCCGACCTCACGCTCGAGGACGACGTCATGCACAGCCAGGCTACGGCCGCGAGCGATCTCGTCCATACCCTGCGCGGACCGCTGACGGCGCTGCGCGGGTATCTGGAGCTCTCCGCCGAGGAACCCGATCTCGCCTTCGACTACACGCAGCGCGCGCTCGGCGCGGCCTTACGCGTCCAGCAGATCGTCGACGACATCCTCTCTCTGGCGACGTTCGTCTCGGCCGGCATGGAGGAGCGCGAGCTGTGCTGCGGTGACGTGGGAGCGGTGGCGCGCCAGGCGGTGACGGCATTCGAGCCCAGCGGGCGGCTGATCCGGGCGCGTATCCAGGAACCGGTTCCGCCGGTGGCGATGACGGCCGCCGAGGTGCGTATGGTCCTGCTCAACTTCATTGGAAACGCTGTGAAGTATTCCGAGGCCCCCGCGCCCATCGACGTGGAGGTGACGCAAGAGGGGGCGACGGTGGTGCTGGCGGTGCGCGATTATGGCCCCGGCATCGAGCCGCTCAAGCAGTCGCTGATCTTCCGCCGCTACCATCGTTTGGGCGTGCGCGGCATCGAAGGCACGGGCTTGGGTTTGGCGGCGGTGCGCGAACTCTCGCTGCAGCGCGGCGGCGCCGTCTACGTCGAGAGCGAGGTCGGCGCGGGGTCGACGTTTTTCGTTCGCGTCCCCGTGAAGGCGTGAGGCCGCGCGTTCGTAGAACGCACGGGCATGACGACGTCTGTGGAGCTCCCAGATTTTACCGATCCCGTGGCGGTGCGCCGCTACCTCCATCGTTTTCCGGAGCTGTCGATGCAGGAGCATCGCACGGCGGCGTTCGTGGCACAGCGGCTGCGCGAACTGGGCCTACAGGTACGCGAGGGCGTCGGACAAACGGGCGTACTGGGAGTCTTGGAAGGCGGCCGCCCCGGACCCACGACGCTGCTGCGCGCCGATATGGATGCTTTGCCGGTGCGCGAGCTGAACGAGGCGCCGTACTCCTCCGCCGTTGAAGGCGTGATGCACGCTTGCGGCCACGATGCCCACATGACGATCCTGCTCTCGGCGGCCGCGCAGCTGACCGCCCGCCGCGCCGAGGTGCCCGGCAGCGTCGTCTTCTGCTTTCAACCCGGTGAAGAGGGGCACGCCGGCAATCGCTTCATGATCGAGGACGGAGCGCTGGAACATCCGCACGTCGACCGCTGCTTCGCGCTGCACGTCTACAGCGGGTTGGACGTCGGCAAGATCGGGGTGCGCGACGGCGCCTTCTTCGCGTCGGCCGACGAGTTCACGCTGACGATCGAGGGCAAGGGCGGGCACGGCGCGATGCCGCAACTTTCGGTCGATCCCATCGTGGTGGCGGCGCAGGTGATTGCGCTGTTGCAGACGATCGTGAGCCGCGAGCTGCATCCGAAGGATCCGGCCGTCGTCACGGTGGGTGCGATCGAATCGGGAACGACCTTCAATGTCATTCCCGATCGAGCCGTACTACAGGGAACGGTGCGCTCCCTCGACCGCGAGGTGCGTGCCTCGATGCCGCAGCGCATCGAGCGTATCGTCGCGGGCATCTGCCAGGCGATGCGGGCCTCGTACACGTTGGATTTCCGATTCAGTTATCCGGCCACCGTCAACGACCGGGCCATGACCGAGCTCGTGCGCCGGGTGGGCGCCGGCGTAGTTGGAGCGGCGAACGTGGTCGAGCACGATGTGGTGTTGTGGTCCGAGGACATGTCCTTCATGCAGGAGCAGCGCCCCGGCTCTTACTTTCTCTTGGGCGTGCGAGGGGGGCCGCAGACCGCGGTGCCGCACCACAACGCCCGCTTCGACCTCGACGAGCGCGCCCTGCGCGTCGGCATCGAGATGATGACCGGAATCGCACTCGCCTGGTGAAGAGAATCCCCCGCCGGGGGGATGAGTTGCACCATGTGCAGAGGCACCGCGCAAGCGGCGCCTCTCATTTTCTACATCTGTCGAATGCCAAGCGGCGGTTGACTCTCTAAACTATTAAAGAAAGCCCCCTTGGAGGTTCCCCGTGTACCAGGATCCGCAGGAACGCGATGCCTGCGGCGTCGGCTTTCTCTCACGACTCGACGCCGCCCCCACTCACGAGCTGGTCGAGTTGGCGCTGCGCGCGGCGGCGGCGATGGCCCACCGCGGCGCGCGCGCTGCCGACGGCCGTACCGGCGACGGCGCGGGGATCACGCTCGAGCTGGCTGCCTCGTTCTTCGCGCGCGATCTCGCAGCCGCGAATCTGCGGGCGCCGGAGCGCTTAGGTGTCGTCGTCGCCTTCCTGCCCGCCGATCCGTTCGCGGCGGCGCAGTCACGCGCAGCCGTCGAGGCGCGCACGCGCGCGCTGGGCTTGAATCCGCTGCGCTGGCGTGAAGTTCCCCGCGATCCGCGTGTCTTGGGAACCCATGCCTTGGCGGCGGCACCCGCGCTGGCACAACTGCTGGTCGACGCGGGACTGCCAGGAGAGCGCGCCATGCGCTCGCTGCACGGCAACATCGAAGGCGCCGAGATCGTCTCGTCCTCCACGCTGCTCGTGATCTACAAGGCACTGCTCTCGTCGGAAGACCTGGCTGCGTACTACGCGGATCTGCGTGACCCCGCGTATGCTTCGCGCTTCGCCGTCTTCCATCAGCGCTTCTCCACCAACACCGCGCCATCGTGGCGCTTGGTGCAGCCGTTCCGTTTCATCGCGCACAACGGCGAGATCAACACTTTGCGCGGAAACCGGGCTTGGATGCGCGCGCGCGGCCTGACGGTGGATCCCGCTGCCTCCGATTCCTATAATCTCGACGAAGCGCTCGAAGCGATGCTGCGCGCGGGTTGGGCGATCGACGACGCCATCGATGCGTTGCTCGCCCCCGCGCCCGATCGTGACGATCTGGCTCTGCGCGCCTATTACGACGCGCGCTTGGCGGTGGTGGAACCGTGGGATGGCCCCGCCTGCGTGGCCTTCACCGATGGCTTGAAGGTTGGTGCCGCGCTCGATCGCAGCGGCTTCCGGCCCTCGCGCTGGTGCGTCACCACCGACGGCTACGTCATGTGCGCCTCCGAGAGCGGGGTGCTCGACGTGGCACCCGAGCGCATCGTGCGGCGCGGGCGCCTGGGCCCGGGTGATCGCATCGTCGTCGATCTCTCCAGCGGCGAGCTGGTCGAGCCCAGCGCCTTCCGCGCCCGCAGACGCGCCGAGGCCGGCGGCCATGTCTCGCACCTCTGGCGTTTCGTGGGCGGCCAGCGCAGCTCGCTCGACGTCGAGGCCGAGGTGCTCGTGCGCGCGCAAGTTCGCAACGGCTGGGCGCTCGAGGATCAGAAGGACGTCTTGCTTCCGGCGGCGCGTACCGGCAACGAGGTGATCTTCGCGATGGGCGACGACGCCGCGTTTGCGTTCATCTCGCGGCGCCAGCGGCCGCACGTCTATCTCCGTCAGCGCTTCGCGCAGGTCACCAATCCGCCCGTCGATCCGCTGCGTGAGGCGGTGGTCTGCGATGCGCGCACCTTCGTCGGGGCCCGCCCCGGCTTTGACGGTAACGCGCGCGACGCCAATCTCGTGGTACTCGATCGCGCCGTGGTACACGAATCTGAGCTGGCGGCGCTGCTGGTGGATGGGCGCCTGCAGGCGCGTACCGTCCGGCTGGGCTCGCAGGCGCCTACGCTGCGCGAGGCTCTAGCGGACGTCGTGGCGCGCGCCGTGAAGTTGGCGCGCGCGGGTGCCACGCTGGTGGTCTTCGACGATCGCTACGTGAGTGACGAGGAGCTTACGGTTCCCGCGCTCCTGGCGGTGGGTGCGCTCAACGCGCAGCTGGTCAACGCGGGGCTGCGCCTGCGCTGCTCGATCGCCGCCGCCGACGGGATGGCTTTCGATTCGCACTCGGCGGCGATGCTGCTGGCCGCCGGCGCCGACGTCGTCTGTCCGTGGCTGGCGCTGCGCACGGCGCGCGCCGAGGGTCTGGACGAGGTGCGGCTGGCGGATGCGATGGTCGCCAGCATCAAGAAAGTGCTAGCCAAGCTCGGCATCTGCACGCTGCGCTCCTACGTCGGAGGGCAGGCATTCGACACGCTTGGCTTGGCACGCGAAGTGGCGGAGATGTGCTTCCCGGCCGCGGCGTGCCGTCTCCCGACGATCGGCTTCGACGAACTCGAGCAGGACTTGCGTTCCTTCCGCGAGTTCTCCAAGCGTGAGAATCCGGCGCTGGCCGACCGCGGCAGCTTCAGGTTCCGGCGCGAGGGCCTCAAGCGCGCCTATGAGCCGGTAGTGATCAAGACGCTGCGCGCTAGCGCGATCGACGGCGACGAGGACGCCTTTTACGCGCTCTCGGACGAGATGGAGAAGCGCGAGGCGCGCGCGGTGCGCGATCTCTTCGACGTCGCGCCGCTGGGGCCGCCGGTGCCGCTGGAGAGCGTGGAGTCGGAGGACTCGATCGTCGGCCGCTTCACGACGTCGGCGATGTCCTTGGGTTCGCTCTCACCGGAGGCGCACGAGGCGGTAGCCGCCGGTGCGCACCTCGCCGGCGCCCGCTCGAATGCCGGCGAGGGTGGTGAGGACCCCGCGCACTATCGCGACCGCTCCCCGGGGGCGGCGTACAATGCGGTGCGCCAAGTCGCCAGCGCCCGCTTTGGAGTGACCGCCGAGTATCTGGTGACCGCCGAAGAGCTGGAGATCAAGATCGCGCAAGGTGCCAAGCCCGGCGAAGGCGGTCAGATTCCGGCCAATAAAGTCACGGTCGAGATCGCCACGCTGCGCCGCGCCCAGCCCGGCCAGCAATTGATCTCGCCACCGCCGCATCATGACATCTACTCGATCGAGGATCTTGCCCAGCTGATCTATGATCTGCGGCGCGTCAACCCGCGCGCGCGCATCGCGGTGAAACTGGTCTCACAGACCGGCATCGGCGCAGTCGCCGCCGGCGTGGCAAAGGCCTTGGCCGACGTCATCCACGTGGCGGGGCACGATGGCGGAACCGGCGCCTCGCCGCTGGCCTCGATCAAGCATGCCGGCAGTCCGTGGGAACTGGGGTTGCTCGAGGCCCATCGAGTGCTCGTGGAAAACGGTCTGCGCAGCCGCACGCGCCTGCGCGTCGACGGCGGGATCAAGACCGGCCGCGACATCATCGTGGGGGCGCTGCTCGGCGCCCAGGAGTTCGGGGTAGGCTCGACGGTGCTGGTGGCCATCGGCTGCGTCATGGCGCGCCAATGCCACCTCAACACCTGTCCCGTCGGCATCGCCACGCAGAAGGCGGAGTTGCGCGCGAAGTTTCCCGGTAAGGCCGAGCACGCCGCCAACTTCCTGCGCCTCTTGGCGCGCGACGTGCGGCGGCGCCTGGCGGCCCTGGGGGCGCGCTCGCTGGACGACCTGATGGGGCGCACCGATCTGGTGCGGCCGCGCGAGGGGCACAACGTCGATCTCTCCGAGCTCATGGGCTTGCCGGCGCCGGGTGCACCAGCTACCGTGCTGGCGCCGCAGGGGAATCACCTCGACGACGCGCTGCTGGCGGAGGCTGCCACTGCCCTGGAGGGGCGAGCCGCCGCCTATGCGGCCTATGCCATCACGCCGGGCGACCGCGCAGTAGGTGCGCGGATCAGCGGCCTGGCGGCCGAGCGCTTCGGCGACCGCGGCCTGCCGGTGCCCGTGCACGCGACCTTCCGCGGTACGGCGGGACAGAGCTTCGGCGCCTTCCTCGCGGCGGGGATCAACCTGCGCCTGGAGGGAGACGCGAACGACTACGTGGGCAAGGGCATGTCGGGCGGCGAGATCGTGCTCGCGCCGCCGTGGAAGATGCCGTGGCAGCCGGTTGCCGGGAACGCCTGCTTCTACGGCGCGACGGGCGGCAAGGCGTTCCTGCGCGGGAGCGCCGGCGAGCGCTTCGCGGTGCGCAACTCCGGCGCAACGTTGGTGGTCGGCGGCGTCGGCGACCACGGCTGCGAGTACATGACCAGCGGAGAGGTAGTCGTGTTGGGTCCCACGGGGCGGAACTTCGCCAGCGGGATGACGGGCGGTGTGGCCTACGTGCTCGACGCCGAGGGTGCCTTCCCCGCGCGCTTCGCGGGCACGGCGGTGCGCGCCACGCGCCTGGGCGGCGATCCGCGCAGCGTCGAGCGCGTGCGGGTGCTGCTCGAAGAGCACGCGCAGCGAACCGAGAGCGAGGTGGCGCGCACGCTGCTGCGTGCCTGGCCCGCGGCTGCGGCAGCCTTCTGGCTGGTCGAGCCGGTCGCCGTGGAGGCGCCGGGCGAGTTTCCGAAGGATGCCTTGGAGGGCGTGCCCAGCGTAGCGTAGGGGAAGGAGAGAAACGTTCAGCCCCGGAGTATCGCAGCGGCACTTCATGCAGAGGAGAGACGATGCGCGATACCGAGGTCACTTATCTAGGGCATGCCACCTTCATGCTCCGCAGCCCGCGGGGCAAGCGGATCCTCATCGATCCGTGGGTTCAAGGCAATCCCGCCGTTCCCGAGCACCTCAAACGGATCGAGGTGCTCGATTACGTGCTGATAACCCACGGTCATTACGATCACATCGGTGACGCGGTGGAGATCGCCGCTGCCCATCCCAGCGCGATCTTCGTCTGCAACTTCGAGACCAGCGTCTGGTTGCGCGGCCAGGGCGTGACGGAAGCCAACCTGGTCGGCATGAACAAGGGCGGCACCGTCGACCTTGGCGGCATCGCCGTCACCATGGTGCACGCCGACCATTCGTGCGGCATCCTGGACGGCGGGAAGATCGTCTACGGTGGCGATCCGTGCGGGTACGTGATCGCCTTCGAGAACGGCTTTACGCTCTATCACGCCGGCGATACGAACGTCTTCTCGGACATGGCGCTGATCCACGAGCTCTATCACCCCGAGGCCGCGCTCATTCCGATCGGCGGCCACTACACGATGGGGCCGCGCGAGGCCGCCAAGGCCTGCGAATTCTTGCAGGCGCCGACGGTGGTGGCCATGCACCACCACACCTTCCCCGTCCTCGCCGGCTCCCCCGAGGAGTTGGAGCGCCTGGCGGCTGGCCGTTGGCGGGTCCTGGGCCCGCGCCCGGGGGAGACGCTCTAGAATTAGGTGGTTCCCCGGATGCCGCAAAGCGGTTGCTCTCGTTATGCTGTACGCGTAGAGGGAGGGCGCGTATGCTGTTCAAGGAGCAGGGCACCGTCGATCCACAAGTCGCCGACGAGATGTTGAGAGCGAGCCTGGCGGGCCTCACGACCCGCGTGGAGGCGTTGCCGGCTCAGCGTCGTACCGGATTCGAGCAGGTGATCGAGCAGGCGCGAACCGCCATGGCCGACCAGCACGTCGAGTTCGCCGGGGCCTTGGCCTCGGTGCTCGAGGTGGCGATCAGTGAGGCGGAAGAGGACCTGCGCCGCCCGCGGTTTATGCGGCGCCATTGACACCATTCCGTAGGCCGGGGCTTGGGGGAGCCCCCGCCTACGGGATAACCCAAGCATAACGGCTGCCCAGAGCGGGAATTCATACCAGCGTATGAGTTCCTTCATTACGGTGCCGGGCGCGCAGCCGCCCCTCTACGTCGTCTCCGACGATCAGCTCTCGATGGGAGCGAGTCTCGGCAACTCCACCGTCTGGCTCACGCTTCGCGGGACCGGTTATCCGCAGGCGCTCTTCGACGTACGCGCAGCCAAGCAGGTGACCTGGAGCAGTATCGTGCGCTACGCCAGCTACGACTACCGCTTCCTCGAGCCGGCTTGGAGCAGGGCCGCCGGTGCCGGCCGCGTGCTTACGCCGCTGGCGCAGTTGGGCGTGGGGGAGTTCACCATACATCCGGCCTACCAGGAGCACCGCTTCGAGCTGCAAGGGGATCTTCAGGTGCGCGAGCGGGTGTTCGTGCCGCGTTACGGCTTGCGCGGCGATCCGCCCGGTTACTTTTTGGAGGTCACGCTGCACAACGCCAGCCACGTACGCCATCATCTGCTTGCGGTACTGGCCACGAAACTCAAGCCCGAGGTCGACCCCTCGCAGCGCCCCGAGCGAAACTTTCGCGCCGTCTGGGCGGAGCGTAACGGCGTGCTACTGGTCTCCAGCGACGAGAACCCGGACTGGACGCGTGCGTTCACCGCTAGCCGCCGCCCCTCACGTTTTGGTGCCAGCCTCGATCACGCGCGCTCCTCCGATCCGCTGTTGATGGCCCCATTAGACGGCGACACCTCTTCCGTCGGAAGCTTGGTTGCCGAGATCGGCGTGGAGGCAGTTTTGGAACCGGGGGCTGGAGATCAGTTCGCGTTCTTCGTGGCCTTCGAGCCCGACGGCCGCGACGCGGCCTTGGCGACGATCGAGCGCGAGGGTAACTACGTGGAGGCCTTCGAGAAGACCGAAGCCTTCTATCGTTCGGGCGTGGAGCTGGCGCGCATCTCGACACCGGAGCCGACGATCAACCACGGCGTGGCCTGGTCGAAAGTCAACATGCTGCGCGTGATGGTCGACTATCCGGGCACCGGGCCCGCCTTCACCAACGAGCCCGGTGTGAGCTCGAACGTGGTGATACGCGATGCGGCTTGGTTCATCTACGGCTGCGACTACCTAAAGCCTGAGTTCTCACGCGCGCTGTTGCGCCGGATCGCGGCCGTGCAGTACGACAGCGGGAAGATTCCCGAGTACTACAACGGCTTGACCGGCGCGGTGGAGGACTACGGGCTCAACGTCAACGACGACACGCCGCTCTTCGTGCTCGCCTGCGTACATCACATTCACGCCACCGGAGACGACGATTTCGCCCGCGAGATCTATCCCCGCGTACGCGCCGCCAACGACTATCTGCTTGCGCAGCGTGACGAGCGTGGGCTGATCTTCTGCACGGCGCGCGGCGAGAACGTGTGGGGAGTCTGCTCATGGCGCAACGTCATCCCCAATTACACGCTCTCCGGAGCGGTCACGGAGATCAACGCGGAGTGTTATGCCGCCTTGCGCGTCGGAGCCAGGCTGGCCGAGCGACTCGGCGAGCGGGACGACGCGCAACGCTTCGAGCAGGCGGCGCTAAATCTCAAGACTGCGATCAACGACCACCTGCGCGATCCGCGCACGCATCTCTATCTACTGGCGCACGATGTTGACGGCGTGCCCCGCACCGATACCACCGCCGACATGCTCTTCCCCGTGATGTTCCGGGTTGCCGACGACGTGGTGGCGCGTGAAGTCATGCACCGGCTGCAAGAGGAGGATTTCTGGACCGAGGCGGGGCTGCGCACGGTGCCGCGCGGCAGCGCCGACTACCATCCATCGAACAACGTCGGCCTGCTGGGCGGGGTCTGGCCGGGCGTGAACTTCTGGTACGCCTTCGCGGCCGCGTTTCACGACAGCACGGGGATGGTCCGCGCGTTGCGCTCCTCCTACGCGCAGTACACCAAGGATCCCAAGACGAACTGGACCGTACCGGGCCAGTTCAGCGAATGGTTCGACGGCGAGTCTCTCACCAATCGCGGCATGCGCCTCTCGCCCTGGGAGCCGCCGCGCTACCTGTGGGCGGCCATCGAGGGGATGTGCGGCATCAATCTGCTGCGCAGCCGCCACTACGAGCCCATGATTCCATCCGAATGGTCGTGGCTGGCCATCGCCAATCTGCCGTTATGCGGGTCGTGTCTCACGTGGTTCGCCGCACGTATCGAGGGGCGACTGCAGTTCTTCTCGGCGGGTGAGCCCGCGCCGCGCGACGCCCGCCGCCACTACCGCGACGACGTGACGACGCAGGTGCGCTCGCTCAACGAGAATGCCGAGGTCGTCGCGCTGCGCAAGCGCGGCGAGCTGCTGCTGTGCGTGGGCAGCTCGGCCGAATACCCTACGACGGTCCCCATCGATCTCTCCGGTCTGCTCGACGGTATCGAGCGCTGCGGTATCGGCATCGCCGACGAGGACGGTTGGGCCGAGCCCCAAGAGACCGCGGCGCGCGAGCTCGCGCGCGTCTCCGTGCGGGTCGCCCCCAAGGGCTTCAAGCTGGTCCGCATTTCCTGGGCCGCGGCAACCCTCTGATAGTCCACAAAAATTGCGCTTCCCGCAAACGTTTTTGGCGATACGCGTCGTATCATCGTGGGAGAAGAGGGACGCATGATCGAGCAGTCAGCGAGTTTCACCCAGCGTCTACGGGCCATCGTCGGTGACGACGGGCTCTTGACGGATCCGCAGCAGTTGCGGCTGTACATGTACGACGGCTCCATCGAGCGCGCGCTGCCGCTGGCGGTGGTGCTGCCCCGCACGCCGGAGCAGGTGGCCGCCCTCGTGCGGCTGTGCCACGCCGAAGGCGTCTTTCTCACGCCGCGCGGGGCCGGTACCGGCCTCTCCGGCGGTTCGATCCCGCTGTGCGGCGGAGTGGTACTCTCGCTCGCGCGCATGAAAGCCATCCTCTCCGTCGACACCGAGAACCAGATGGCCACGGTCGAGCCCGGTCTCGTCAACCTCGATCTCACCCGCCACGTCTCTCCCAAGGGCTTCCAATACGTGCCGGATCCATCGAGTCAGGGTGCCTGCACCATTGGTGGAAACGTTGCGGAGAACAGTGGAGGTCCCCACACGCTCACGGGTGGGGTGACCACCAACCACGTGCTGGAGCTGCAGTTGGTGCTCGCCGACGGCACGCAGGTGAGCGTCGGTTCGCAGGCGCCGGATCCCCCCGGTCCCGATTTGGTTGGCGTCGTCTGCGGGAGTGAGGGTACGATCGCGATCGTCACCCGGATCGTCTGCCGTATCGTCCGCAAGGCGGAGTGCGTGCGCACGATGCTGGCCGCCTTCGACTCCTGCCGTGCCGCCAGCGAAGCCGTGAGCGCGGTAATCGCCTCCGGGATCGTGCCGACGGCGATGGAGATGATGGATCACCCCGCGCTCAGCGCCATCGAGGCGTTCTCGCACGCGGGCTATCCTGTGGACGCCGGGGCCGTGCTGCTGCTGGAGCTGGAGGCGTTGCGCGAGGAAGTCGAGGACGCCGCGCCGCGGGTCGTCGAGATCTGCCGTGCCGGCGGCGCTTCGGAGGTACGCGTCGCGCGTAACGAAGAGGAACGTGAGGCCCTTTGGAAGGGGCGTAAGAAGGCCTTCGGCGCGATGGGGCGCATCGGCCCCTCGTACTACGTGCAAGACGGCGTCATCCCGCGCACGCGCCTGCCCGAAGTGCTCGATCGCGTCGAGGAGGCGGCGCGCAAAGTGGGCCTGCGCGTGGCCAATGTCTTTCACGCCGGCGACGGCAACCTCCATCCGCTGATCCTGTTCGACGATCACGACCCCGATCAGGCCAAGCGCGCGATCGCGGCAGGCGAGGAGATTCTACGCGCCTGCGTCGAGGCCGGCGGGAGCATCACCGGCGAACATGGCGTGGGCATGGAGAAGCGCGACTACATGGGGCTGCAGTTCTCGGAGGCGACGCTCGCGGCGTTCACCGCGTTCCGCGATGCGTGCGATCCCGGGCACACGCTCAACCCGTACAAACTGCTACCCAGCGGATTGGGCTGCGCCGAGGGCGGCAAACGTCAGAAGACGCTGACGCAGATGCAGGCGTTGGCCGAGCGTAACGCCGCCATCGGCGAGGCGTACTGATGGACGTGATGGAGCGGCTGCGCCCCGAATCGTACGACGAAGCTGCGCGTGTGTTGAACGAGGCCGCGGCGCGCGGCAACGTCGCGATCGTGGGCGGCGGCTCGCGTGAGGCGTGGTTTCCGCCGGCGCGTGAACCGGTGGCCGTGCTCGAGAGTTCGGCGCTACGCGGCATCGTGCGCTATACGCCGGCCGATCTCACCATCTGTGCGCGCGCGGGTACGCCGCTGGCGGAGCTTGGAGAGGTGCTCGGGCGCGAACGTCAGCGGTTGCCGCTCGATCCCTGGCCACAGGGCAGCGTGGGCGGCGTCATCGCTTCGAACGACAACGGCCCGCTGCGCACGCGCTGGGGCGGTGTGCGCGACATGCTGATCGGCGTGCGCGTCGCGCTTCCGAACGGCCAAGTCGTGCGCTTCGGCGGCGACGTGGTGAAGAATGTGGCGGGCTACGACCTCACCAAGGGCTACGTCGGCAGCGCCGGTGCCTTCGGTCTGATCGTCGAGGCGACGTTCAAAGTGCAGCCGCAGCCTGTGCGTAGCGCCTGTGCGGCGTTGAGCGGTACCTTGGAGGGGCTGGGCGCGGCCTGGCGCGCCTTGCGGGAGCGGGCGCTTCCGTTTGCCGCACTGGAAGTGGTACGCGATCAAAGCCGCTGGAGGCTCTACGCCTTGGCCGAGGGCGATGAGGTCGTCGTCGAGCGCTTGCTGCGTGAGTGCATGGAGGCCGCGCGCAGCGCTGGGTGCACGCTCGAGCAGGCCGCTTGCAGCGACGTCGTCGAGTGGGCTCACAAGCCCGCCGCCGCGTCCGTGTGGCTGCGGATCGGCGTGCCGCCGGCGCGCACGGCCGACGTGCTGCGGGCGCTGCCGCAGGAACTCGCCGCGATCGCGCGGCCGTGGGTCGGGATCGTCGACGTCTGCGGCGATGCACTCGATGCCGCCACCGCAGAGCTCATCTTGCGCCGCGCGCTGGATGCACACGGTCACGCGCACCTGCGGCGCGCTCCAAGTGCGCTACGCCTGCAGTTGGGCTGGTGGCGAATGGAGCGCGGCGGGGGCGGAGCGGCGTTGTTTCCGATGCTCAAGAACGCCTTGGATCCCGGGCATTGCTGTAATACCGGGCGCACCGTCTACGATTGCACCGGCCCCGGGGCGGCCGCCTCGCCGCAACGCGCCGCAGATATTTGAAGGAATATGCCCGGCCCTTCGAACAGGACGACCCGTAACGCGAGCGGAGCGGACGTAACGATCTGACGGGGGACAGATGATGAGCGCAGTCGAGCAGTCTGCGGTCTCAGGTTGGAGGACCGCTCTCCCGGCGCCTGCCGTAGGGCGAGCCTTCGTGGTCCTCGAGCGCGTCGCGGCGGGGACCCGCAGCATCTCGGCGCTGGCGCGCGAGCTGGGGGTCAGCAAAGGCTCCGTGCACGCCGTGGTGCGCAGCTTGATCGCCGTGCGCGCGTTGATGATCGCGGCCGACGGATCGTTGCGGATCGGTACCAAGCTGAACGAGTTGACGTCGGCCACGGCCGATCCCGATTTGCGCGGCGTGCAGCCGGTGCTCGACCGCATCGCGCGCGAGCAGCCCGAGCTCACGCTCTACTTCGGAGTTCCAGACGCCGACGGCGTGACGATCCTCGCGCGCGCGGGAAAGGAGAGCGGCTTCGCCCAGACCGCTCCCGTCGGCATGCGCCTGCCGCGTAGCGCCGGCGCGCTTGGCAAGGTACTGCTGGGGGGTGCGCGAGTGCCCTACGCCTGCGACGATCAGGAGTATCTGCAAGGCGTGCGCGCCGTCGCAGCGCCGGTCGTGCGCAAAGGCAGGATCGATGCGATCCTATGGGCGGTGGGCGGCGTGGCGGTGCTGCGCAAGCAGGAGATGAGCCAGTTGGGCGAGTGGCTGCGCGCCGCCGCCGCCGAGCTCTCCGAGCGCCTGTAGAGGGCGCCGGTGATGGACGCGCGCGACGTCGTCATCGTGCTGCTCGCCGCGGGCCGGGCGTTGCGTCTGGGCCGCCCCAAGCTCGCCGAAGTCGTCGGGGGACGCACCCTGTTGGAGCGCGCGCTCGAGGCCTGCCGCCACCATCCCACCATCGTCGTCGTGGGTCCGCAAAGCGAGGAGCTGCTGCGCCGGCTCGGCCCGCCCGCACACGTGCGCTCGATCGTGCGCCAGCCGGCGCCCGAGCGCGGGCTGGCCTCGAGCGCGCGCTTGGGCGCCTGTGCCGCGCCGCGCGGGGCGGCGGTGGCGATCGTCCTGGCCGATCGCCCTTTTCTGACCTCGGAGACCGTGGATCGCGTGATCGAGCGCTATCGCGAAGGTGGCGCCGAGGTTGTCTATCCGGTGGTGCAAGGTGTCCCCGCACACCCCGTCGTCTTCGGTCCCACGCTGCGTGAGCGCCTGGAGCGCGTCTCCGGCGGCGAATCGCTGCGCGCGCTGCGCGATGCGCCAGGGGCGCTCACGGCGCGTGTCGAGTGCGATGACGCGGGGGCGCTCTTCGATGTGGATACCGAGGACGATCTCGCGCGCGCAAGGGCCTGGGGAGGCACGGCGGGGATTGCGCGGGGGCAGCGAAACGGGAAGCATGACCCTTCCCGCACTGAAACCTGAATACGAAGCGCTTGTCGCGGCTTGGACGGAGCTGGCCGAGCGCGGGGTCGTGGATCTACGCAGTCTGACCGCGGGAGACGAACCGTTGCTGCAGGCGGTCATCGAGCACCGCGGCGCGCCGCTCGTGGCGATCTCCGCCGGAGTGCACGGTGACGAGCCCGCCGGCCCCAGCGCGCTGTTGCACCTCGTGCGCGAGGGCCTGCCGCGCGAGTTCGCCTACGTGATGTGGCCCTGCACCAATCCCTCGGGTTACCGTATGGGGACGCGGCGCAATAGCGAGGGGCGCGACATCAACCGCTCCTACGGCGTCAAGACGACCGCCGAGAGCCGGGCCGTCGCCGCTTCCTGGCCCAACCGGATCCCGTTTCTAGCGCTGGATCTGCACGAGGATCCCGAAACCACCGCGTTCTACTGTTACGAGCGCAGCGCTGCCGGCCGCTACGTTGCTCCTGAGCTGGTGCGGCGGCTCGAAGGCTCGGGCATCCCGATCCAGCGCGATCTCGAGGGCGTCGATCTCGGTCTCTCCAGCGGCGAGGCGACGCGGCTAGGTCTGTGGCAGTTGGAGCGCGGCTGGGTGCGGTCGCTGGGTCAGGACCCGGAGGCGATCATCGGCGGGCGGCCGTATTCGGTATGGGCGGCCGCGCAGGGAGTACGGCGCTCGTTCACGTTCGAATCACCGGGTTTGGGGGCGTGGGAGACGCGTCTGCGGTCGCTGGTTCTTGCTGTTCGCGCGGCGCTCGCGATCGTGCCGCGCGATTCATTACCATCATCGTCTGAGGAGAACGTGTCTTCATGAGTCTCGAGTATAGACCGCTTTCACGCAGGACGCTGGTCAGGGGAGCGGCGGCAGCCGCTGCCGCCGCCGGCTTTCCCGCCGTCATACGCGCGCGCGGCGAGGCCGCCGAGACGCTCAAGCTCGGCATGGTGGCCGAGCTTACCGGCGTCTACGCGGGTCTTGCCAGTCATCAGTTAGCGGGTGCACGGATGGCCGTTGAGGCGTGGAACGCACGCGGCGGCGTAGGCGGCAAACGTATCGAGCTGGTGGTGGAGGACGACCAGAATAATCCCGGTGTTGCCGTGCAGAAGGCACGCAAGCTGATCAACGAGGACAAGGTGGCGGCGCTGTGCGGCAGTGTCAACAGTTCCGTCGTGCTCGCCGTCAGCAACGCCGCCGCCGAGAACAAGATGGTCTATATCTCCTGCGGCAGCGCCGACTCGATCACCGGCGCCAACTGTCACTGGACGACCTTTCGCGTGGGCCACAGCACCTGGATGCTAACCCACGCTAGCGGTTATAGTTTCGCGCAGAAGTTCGGCAAGAAGTGGTATGCGATCACGCCGGATTACGCCTACGGCCACGCGCTCGTCGACGGCTACAAGGACGTCTTGGCCAAGGTGGGCGGCGAGCTGGTCGGCGACGATCTGGTGCCGCTGGGCACCTCCGACTTCAGCCCCTATCTGACGAAGATCGCCGCGGCCAAGCCCGACGTGATTCTCGCGCTCGTGCAGGGCGCCGACTACGTCAACATGCTCAAGCAGGCCGGCTCGTTTGGACTGATCGCGAAGTTTCCGATCTGCACGCCGCAGCTTTCGTTGGAGTACGTCTGGACGCTACCCGAGGAGGCTCGCGTCGGATATGGCGCGACGGAGTGGTACTACCACAGCGACTTAGTGTTCCCGCAGAGCGACACCGCGGCCGCGGACTTCGTCAAGGCCACGCGCAAGAGCTCCGGCAAGCCTCCGACCAACTACAACACGTTCGGGTACATCATGCTCGATCGTTTGATCTGGTCGATCCACAAGGCGGGCAACACCGACGCCGTCAAGATGGCGCACTCGCTGGAGGGTGCGAAGTTCACCGGGTTCTTCCCCGGCGAGGCCTACTTCCGCGCCGTCGATCACCAGTTGATGTGGCCCGTGTGGGTTGCGAAGGTGCGCGCCAAGCCGCCTGTGAGCGATCCGTACGACGTCTTCGACGTGATCGATCGCCAGCCGGCTGAGAAGATCGAACAGCCGGTGGAGGAGAAGGCGAAGGTCTGCCACCTCGGCTACCCCTAGGGGAGCCTTTGCTCGACGTCATACCATCGTTGCCAAGAGGCTCATGTACGTCAAGAGTACACCTCGCCTCTTGGCGCTAGACCGTGCTTTCGATGCCGATGAAGGGAACGGTGTATGGCCCCTCAGGGAGCACCGCGATGGTGGCGTTGGGGCCGGCGTTCGACATCAGTTGCGCCACGGCTGCGCCCACGTCATGGATCGGCTCGAGCAGGGCCGAGCGCACGACACCGTCGTCCAGCAGACTCTTGATCTGAATCTTGGCATGGAGCAGCACCTGCGCCATGCTCTGCGCGCTCCACTGGTCGAACGTCTTGAAGCCCGGCGTGAGAATCATCTGCAGCAGATCGTGTGCGGTCGCGCGGCTGCGAATCAGCTCCTTGAAGTTGCCGTGATCGGGGAGTCCGTCGCTGCACTCGCAGGCTAGCACGATCGTGCCGCCGCGCTTGACGATCCCCATGGCCGCCGTAAGCCCTTTGATGGACTGGTAGAGGTTCTGATCGAGCGGATAGCCGCCGTTGGTGGTGACGACGACGTCGAAACGCTCGGGCATCGGACGCGCTGCCGTCTCGCGGCAGAACTCGCAGCCCCGGCGATGCGCCTCGATGTAGTGCCCGCAGAAGACGCCCGTGATCTGCTTGTTGCGGTTGAGCGTGACGTTGACGCAGAAGTCCGGCGGACACAGCGCGGCCACTTCGCGTGCCATGCGCTGTACGGGACTGCCCTCGAGGTTGAGCCAGGTCGTGGCGGGATCGGAGACTTTACGTGCATTGTGGAAGCAGGTGATAGTGTCGATGTCGGCGATGGCCGGCATCACACCCTTGGCACCACCCGAGAAGCCGGCGTACAGATGCGGCTCGATAAAGCCGACGACGATGCGTTTGTCGGCTTCGACCCAAAGACGGTTCAAGCGCGCCGCTTGGCCCTCCGCCGTTGTTCCTACCGCGACGGTCTGAGCGAGGTCGAAGGCGTTGTGGTTCACGATGTGCACGCGGCGCGCCGTCTGTGCGCCGAACATCTGCACGATCTCCTCCTCGGTTTGGGCGCGGTGCGATCCCAAGCCGATCAGCACGGTGACGTGCTCCGGCGCAACGTGTGCCAATTCGTCGAGGATCCACGGGATCAGGCGCTCGTTGGGCGTCGCGCGCGTGATGTCGGAGGTCAAGATGCAGACGCGCTCGCCGTCCTGCACGATCTCACGCAGCGGCTGCGCCGCGACGGGCGCGCGCAGCCCGGCCTCCACGGCCGCGCGTTCGTCAGGGAGGCCCGGCGCGTCGAGCGGCTCGATCACCAGCGCGGAGTCGGGAAGTTCGACGTCGAGGCCATGGCGGCCGTACGCGAGGTGGACGTTCATCTGCTCAACCCTCCTCAAGAACCAATGAGTCTCCAGGTACCTCCTCCGCGCACGCCGTCCCGCACTCCTTTCCGTGGGCCGAGAAGCGTGGGGAGGGGCGAGCGCGAACAGAGCGCGTTGTCGTAAGAGAGGAGCAATGAGAGTGTCCACGAGGGTTGGATTCATCGGCTTGGGCGCGATGGGCGAGCCCATGAGTGCGGCGTTGCTACGCGCCGGTTTTGCGCTGACGGTGTCCGCGCACCGCAACCGCGAGCCGCTCGAGCGGCTGATGGCCGCAGGCGCGGCCGACGGCGGGGATCCCAAAGGCGTCGCCGCCGCCAGCGAGGTGGTGGTGCTCTGCGTTCCCGATGCGCCGCAAGTCGAGGAGGCGCTCTTTGGGGAGCGCGGCGTGGCGGCCGGGGCCGCGCGCGGGAGCCTGGTCATCGATTGTTCGACCATCGCGCCGACCTCCACGCAAGCATTCGGCGCGCGCCTGCGCGAGCGCGGTCTGGCGCTGGTCGACGCGCCGGTCTCCGGCGGTCCCACACGCGCCGCCAGCGGCACGCTGGCGATCATGGCCGGCGGCGAGCTGGAGGATTTCGCGCGCGCGGAGCCGGTGCTCAAGGGCATGGGGAATCCGCGCCACTGCGGGCCGCTGGGCATGGGCGAGACCGTCAAGTTGGTCAACCAGACCATCATCGCCGTGACGATGCTGGCCAACGTCGAAGGACTGGTCTTCGCGAAGAAGGCGGGGGCGGATCTGGGCGTGGTGCGCGAGGTCCTGGCGGCGGCCACCGCCTCCAATTACTTGCTGAACGAGTGGCTGCCCAAGACCTGGCTCTCAGGTAGCCACGACGGCGGCTTCGCGCTGGACCTGTTGCGCAAGGACGTGCGTGCGGCGCTCTCCTCCGGACGAGCGCTGGGCGTGCCGATGTTCGTGACCGCGCTCTGCGAGCAGCTCTACCAGAACGCCTCGAGCGAGGGCCACGGCCGCGAGGACTACACGGTGGTGGCGCAACAGTACGAACGCGCCGCGGGGGTTCGCGCCGGGGGCGGGAAGTAGGTTCGAGAAGGTCCACGGAGCAGTGTATTAAAATTATCAGGCCGGCGCAGGTACGAGCCGGCGCCGATACGGCAGCGAACGAGTTGCGGGAGCGAGAGCGAGCGAGATGGCCGAGCGCGATAGTCTAGAGGTCGACGTTCTTTTCGTCGGTGCGGGACCGGGGAGTCTGGCGGGGGCGCTGCGTCTCAAACAACTCGTCGATGCATACGAAGCGCGGGCGGCCGCGGGCGAGGTTCAGAGCCTGGGCGAGCTGTCGATCATGGTCATCGACAAGGCCGGCGAAATCGGGCAGCACGGTCTCTCCGGAGCCGTGATGGATCCGCGCGCGTTCGACGAGCTGATTCCCGATTGGCGCGAGCAGGGCTGCCCGGTGGAGTCGGCGGTCACCGGCGATGAACTGTGGTTTCTCACGAACAGCGGCAAGATCAAGGCGCCGGTCGTCCCGCCGATGCTCCAGAACCACGGCAAGTACGTCACCTCCCTCAACAAGCTGGTGGTCTGGCTTGGGGGTCTGGTCGAGGCCGCGGGCGTCGACGTCTTCCCGTCGTTCCCCGGCCAAGAGCTGCTCTATGACGGCGACCGCGTCACCGGCGTGCGCATCGGCGACAAGGGCGTCGACAAGGACGGCAAGCCCAAAGCGAACTTCGAGCCGGGGCCGGATCTCTTCGCCAAGGTCACGGTGTTGGGTGAGGGACCGCGTGGCTCGCTCACCAAGACGTTGATCTCGCGTCTGCGCTTGGATGCCGAATCCAACCCCATGGTCTACGCCACGGGCGTCAAGGAGATCTGGAAGTGCCCGCCGGGGCGTGTGCAGCCTGGCCACGTCATCCATACGATGGGCTTCCCGCTGCCTAGCGAGACCTTCGGCGGCGGCTTCATCTACGGCATGCGCGACGATCTGCTCGACATCGGTTTCGTGACGGGGTTGGACTATCACGATCCGTCGACCGACATGCACTACAACTTGCAGCAGTTCAAGACTCACCCTGCCATCAAGCCGCTGCTCGAGGGCGCCGAGCTCACGCGTTACGGTGCCAAGGCGATCCCAGAGGGCGGCTGGTGGGCGATGCCGCGCCCCTACGCCGACGGCGTGCTGCTGGTGGGTGACACGGGCGGATTCCTCAACGGCGCGCGCCTCAAGGGCATCCACCTGGCGATGAAAAGCGGTATGCTGGCCGCCGAGACGGCCTTCGAAGCGCTGCTGGCGCAGCGTTTCGACGCGCAGCAGCTCTCTTCGTACCGCAGTCGCGTCGAGGCCTCGTGGATCAAGCAGGAGCTCTGGGGCGCGCGCAACTTCCACCAGGGCTTCGAGCACGGCCTGTTCGGCGGCATGCTGAACGTGGGCTTGGGCATGATCAGCGGGGGACGCGGCTTCGGCGTGAGCGACCGGCTGCCCAACAAGCCCGGTCATGAGTACATGAAGAAGCTCTCCGAGCTTCCAAAGGAGCAGGTGGCGCGGATCGCCTTCGACGGCGTCACCACGTTCGACAAGCTGACCGACGTCTACAAGAGCGGCACGATGCACGACGAGAACCAGCCGTGCCACCTGCACGTCTCCGACACCAGCATCTGCCGCGATCAGTGCACCGAGGAATACGGCAACCCGTGTCAGCATTTTTGCCCCGCTAAAGTCTACGAGCCGATGTTCGAGAAGCAGCCCGACGGGTCGTATACGGGCCACCTGCAGATCAACTTCACCAACTGCGTGCACTGTAAGACCTGCGACATCGCCGATCCCTATCAGATCATCACCTGGGTACCCCCGCAGGGCGGGGAAGGCCCCGTCTACACGAATATGTAGGCATGGCGATCGATCTCCAGCAGGTGCGGTGCTTCTTCGCCGTCTACGAAGCCGGCGGGTTCACCGCGGCCGCGGAGGCCCTGGGCATCACGCAGCCGGCCGTCAGCCATCATATCCGGCGCCTCGAGCTGCAGCTCGGGGCGCCTGTGTTCGAGCGCACCGGCAAGCGCGTGCTGCTGACACCGGTCGGGCGCCGCATCCTTGAAGACGTCCGGCAGATCATCGCCGGCCTGCAGCGGCTGGATCTGCGGGCAGCGGGTGGGCGTGAGGTGGTGCAGGCGCGCGTAGCTTGTGGCGTCTTCCCCTCGCTGCGCAGCGAGCTCCTGACCGGGGCGCTGCGTGCCTTCCAGTCGCAATACGCTGAGGCGGAGCTGGTGCTCGAGGAGCAGGGTGAGCCGGAGATCGTGCAGGGCGTGCGCTTGGGGCGCTTGGACCTGGGCGTATTTCCGGCGGTGGGTGCTGCCGCCAGCCTGCATCTGGCCCGCCTCTATGATGAAGAGCTCTGCCTGCTGGTAGCCGGCGGGCACGCGCTGGCCGGCCGCGGCGAGATCGATATCGCCGAGCTGGAAGGACTCGACATCGTCCTTCCGGCGCGCCGCTATGCCTTGCGGCAGGTGGTGGATGGGGTCTTGCGCGCGGTGGGGATCGAGCTGGGCACGATCGTCGAAGGGGGCGGCGGCGATGCCGGGCGCGCACGGCTGGTACCCGTGTTGGGGGCTACCGTGGTGGGGACCACCTACCGCGCCGATGCCCAGGAGAGCGCCGCGTTGGTCCGGCTAGCGGGGTCGCCGCTGACACGCAGCATCTACGCGGGCTGGCGCGACGATCGCGTACCCAGTCCCGCGGCGGGCGCGCTCTTGGAGATCCTGCTACGCGAAGCCGAGCGCTTAGCAGCCTAGCCATAAATAACTTTATTAGACAGTATAGACAAAAATAGTTGTTCAGGTGGGCCTCCCCTGGTAGAGTCACGGTGGAGGCGAGCGAAACAATGGACAGCTCGCCCTACTGAAAATTGGAGGCAACCCGTGCTTTCTGTGAAGTCGAGACTTTACGGGGGGCTTCTCGTGGCGGCATTGACGGCGACTGCGGTCGCACCGGCAATGGCCCAGGAGAATCCGTTCCGTGACGTCCCCACGAATAGCTGGGCGTACCAGTCAATCCAGAAGCTCTATGCTGATGGATTGATCGAAGGGTATCCCGGCGGTTACTTCAAGGGCCAGCGTCCCCTCACTCGCTACGAAGCGGCCGTGCTCACCGAGCGCGTCGTGAAGAAGCTCGAGGAAGAGCTCGCTCAGCCTGCGGAGGCCGCGAAGGTCAACGCTGACGACATCGCTGCCGTCAAGAAGCTCGTTGACGAATATGGCTCCGACATCAAGGATCTGCAGAAGGATGTCGCCGGCCTGAAGGATGCTGTCGCGAAGAACAGCGCAACGCTGAAGCGTCAGCAGTTCCATCTCTACTACTTCATGCGCGCTCCCGGTTTCTACCGCGAGAACGTCTCGGCGTACGATCCGCTGGGCAACGGTCTCTCGGCGAACACCGTGATCACGGGCTTGAAGCCGACCAATGCCGCCGGTACGTTCACTGCTCCCTACTCGCTGCAGTCGAACACCAGCTACGGCAACCTCGGACCGAACAACCAGCAGTCCGGCACCTACTCCCACGGCACCGGCTATCAGACGATCCGTCTGATCTTCAGCGGCGCTCTGGACGAGAAGACCTCGTACGCGATCCGGCTGGAGGATCGCAACTACTTCGCCAACCAGGCTCAGGAGAGCACGGCTACCGCGCTTTCCAAGAGCTACTTCTACAACCAGGTCTTCCGCCTGAACTACGCCTACCTCACGTATAAGGACCCCTCGGGTGTCTTTGCGAAGGCCGGCCGGTTCGTCGAAGAGGGCGGCCCGCTGGGCTTGGCCTTCTCCGACTACTTCCAGGGCGCGGAGCTGGGCTACAGCAAGCATGGCGCCTCGATCTGGGGAGCGTACAGCTTCAACCAGACCAATGGCGTTGCTGGTAACGCTGCCGCGGGTGGCTACAACCAGACCATGATGGCGCACGCCGATTACGACGTCACCAGCAAGCTGAACGTCGGTTTGAACTACTCCATCGACCGCGGCGTCGCGGGTGCCAACTACTGGAACCCGTCGGTGAACCCGTACGCTCCGGGCACGAACTGCACCCCGGGCTACTGCGGTGCCTATGTCGCCGGTGCCTACCCGGTAGCCGTCGGCTCAGTCGATGCGTCCTACCGTTTCTCCCCCGAGTTCTCGCTCGCGGCTGAGGCGCTCGCGCGTCTCGGCAACGATCCGGCCACGGGGAGCCGCTGGAAGGACAACGGTGCCTTCTGGGTTGCCGGTACCTACGGCAAGACTGGTGGGCATGAGGGGAACAACTACTCCGACTTTGGGTTCGTCTCGTCGGGCTTCAACTCGAACGGGCCGCACACCGAGATCGTGGGTACCCCGGACTACCAGCAGTTCTACTTCAACAACCCGAACGGCTACAACATCGCGTATATCGGTCTGCACCACTGGTTCAGCGATTACGCGCGCGTTGGCGTCGTCTATCAGCACTACGGTGTGAAGAACGGCATCGACATCCCGCTGGGTGGTGGCTACTACATCAGCAAGGATAGCGGCGACGGTCTCTACCTCCAGACGCTGGTCTCGTTCTAACGAGCGAGCTCCGGTCACGGAACGGCGAGACCCCCGGCACAGCCGGGGGTCTCGTCTTACTCTGATATACTCATACCCGTGCTGAGGCTGCGATGACCCCTGCCGAACTGGTCACTGCGTTCGTCGCGCTCTTCACGCTGCTCAACCCGGTGGGCGGAATCCCGGTCTTCCTCACCCTCACCGAGAACGAATCGCAGGAGCAGCGCAACGGCGTCGCCCTCGCGGCCTCCGTCGCCGTGGCGGTGATCCTGCTGGTGGCGATGTTCTTGGGCAGCGCTATTCTGGCGCTGATGCATATCGAGCTCGACGCCTTTCGCCTCGCCGGCATGGTGGTCATCATCGGCATGGCGCTCTCGATGCTCAATGCCGCTCCCAGCGGGGTGAAGCAGGCGCCTGGGGAGCATCTGGAGGCGGTGGATCGCGGTACGGTGGCTGTGGTCCCGCTCGCGTTACCGGTGCTCGCCGGGCCTGGCTCGATCAGCGCCGTCATCATCGTGGCAACGCGCACGACCGGATGGGTGGAGTGGCTCTTCGAGGTCGCCATCATCCTGCTCAACGCCGCCGCCACCTACGGCATCCTGCGCATCGCCCCGCGGCTGGGGCGCATGCTCGGCACCACGGGCATGAACATTCTCACGCGGCTGTTCGGCTTGCTGCTGTTAGCCATCGGCTTAGGCGGCGCAGCCGCAGCGCTCAAGGCGCTCTTTCCAGGGTTGGGCTAGGGGGATTCATGCTTCGATTCACGCAGGTGGACGTCTTCACCGATCGCCTCTTCGAAGGGAACCAGCTGGCCGTCTTTCCGGAGGCGCGCACCCTCACCGACCGGCAAATGCAGCAGATCGCTCGCGAGATGAATCTTGCGGAGACCGCGTTCGTCACGCCGGCAGAGCGCGGCGATTGCGACGTGCGCGTGCGCATCTTCACGCCGGTCTACGAGATGCTCTTCGCCGGCCATCCAACGATCGGCACGGCATTCGTCTTGGCACGGCTCGGCCGCTTTCCCAGGGGGGCGCAGCGTGTGGTCTTCGAGGAGCGCGTCGGTCCCGTGCCCGTGCGGCTTGAAGGGCCGCCGAATGCGCCGTCGCGCGCGTGGCTCACGACGCCGCCGGTTACTTTCGATGCGGCGCTGGAGGATCGCGCCGCCTGCGCCGCGCTCGCCGGATTGACTGAGAGCGATCTGCGTGCAGACGTGCCGGTGCTGGCTGCCGGTGCGGGACCGCGCTTTCTCTATGTGCCCGTGCGCGATCGCGACACCGTCGACCGCGCCGCGCCCGACGTAGCCGCAATCGATCGCCGCATCACGGCACAGGGATTGGTCGGCATCTTCGTCTTCGCCGTGGAATCGGCCGATCGCGGTGCGCTCTACTCACGCATGTTCGCACCTGGTGCGGGCGTCTTCGAGGATCCCGCCACTGGCTCGGCAACGGGGCCGCTGGCGGCCTACGTGCTGCGTCATCGCCTCGTGGCCGCGCCCCACACCGGAATCGTGGATCTGGTGAGCGAGCAGGGGACGAAGATGCAGCGGCGCAGCCTGCTTCATATGCGCGTCGAGCTGCGCGACGGCCAGTCGCAGTGCATCGAGGTCGGTGGCGGGTGCGTGCACGTCTTCGATGGGGAGCTCGCGCTCGAGTAACGAAGTAGCCCGTATGGAAGGCGACGTCGTCATCATCGGAGCCGGTCTGATCGGCCTGGCACTCGCAAGGGAATTGGCACAGCGCGGAGCCTCGGTGCGCGTGCTCGACACGGGGGAGCCCGGCCACGCCGCGTCCTGGGCGGCCGCCGGAATGCTGGCGCCCTCGTCGGAGGGCCTCGACGGATCGTTCTACGAGCTATGCTCCGCTAGCTTGGAACGCTATCCAGCGTTTGCCGCGGAGCTGCACGCCCAGACCGGGCTCGACGTGCATCTGCGTCGCGAGGGCTTCGTCTCGCCCGCCTACGACGATGCTGGGCTTGAGTTCATCGAGGCCCGCGCAGCGGAAGCGCGCGCACGTGGCCTCCATGCCCGGATGCTAACCACCGCCCAGACGCTGCAGTTGGAGCCGGCGCTCGCGCCCGTGCGTGCCGCCGTCTTCTTCGAGCATGAGGCCTCCGTCGACAATCGCCGCCTAGGACGAGCGCTGCGTGCCGCCGTCGAGTGCGCTGGCGTGCGCGTCGACGAGGGTTTGCCATGGGTGCGCGTGGCGGCGACACAGCGGCGCGTCAACGGTGTGGAGACGGCGCAGGGGTTTATCTCCGCGCCGGTGGTGGTCAACGCGGCGGGGGCGTGGGCCGGAGGCATCGAGGGCGTGCCGGAGCACGCGCGCGTCCCCGTCGAGCCTGTCAAGGGGCAGATGCTAGCGTTGGCGATGCCCGCCAACCTCGTGCGCCACACGATCTACGCGCGTCACGGCACCTATCTGGTGCCGCGGGACGATGGACGACTGCTCGTGGGCGCAACGGGGGAGCGTGTGGGCTTCGATACCCGGGTCACAGCAGCCGGAGTCCAGCGGCTGCTGGAGCGGGCGCTACGCATCGCACCGGGGCTCAAGGACCTGGCGCTGGTGGAGACCTGGGCGGGGCTGCGGCCCGGCACCCCGGATAGCCTCCCGTACCTAGGAGCGGGGGCGCTCGAGGGATACTTTCTGGCCACGGGCCACCTGCGCAATGGCGTGCTGCTCACCCCGATCACCGCCGAACTCGTGGCGGATGCGATCGAGGGGCGCACGCCGCGCATCTCGCTCGCGCCGTATGCGCCGGAGCGCGTTCGCGCCGCGTCGAACGTGGCATCATGAGCGTACCGAGCATCCAGGTCAATGGGGAGGCGCTCGCGCTGGAACGCGAGGTCACGCTCGGCGAGTTGTTGACTCTCTTGGGCGTGCCGCGCGAGGGCTCGGCGGTGGCGCTCAACGATGCCGTTGTTTCCAAGGGGCGCATCGATGCGCAGCCGGTCCGGCCGGGCGACCGCATCGAGATCATTCGAGCCGTGGCCGGAGGATAGAGAAGATCAGCGTGCAGAGTGACCCATTCGTACTCGGCGGGCGTGAGTATCGTTCCCGCTTGCTCGTCGGCACCGGCAAGTTCGCTTCGATGGAGGCGATGCAGCAGGCGCACGAAGCCAGTGGCGCCGAGATCGTCACCGTCGCGATACGCCGCATTCACATCGACGATCCCAACGGCAAGACGATGCTGGACTTCATCGATCGCAAGCGCTATCAACTGCTGCCCAATACCGCCGGCTGCTACACCGCGAAGGATGCGGTCCTGACGGCCAAGCTGGCACGCGAGGCGCTGGAGACCAATCTCATCAAGCTCGAAGTGATCGGCGATCAGCGGACGCTGTATCCAAACGTCGTGGACCTGATCGCTGCGGCCGAGGAGCTGGTGCGTGACGGCTTTACCGTGCTGCCGTACACGACCGACGATCCGGTGGTCTGCCAGCGTCTGGAGGCGGTTGGCTGCGCGGCCGTGATGCCGCTGGCGGCGCCGATCGGCAGCGGTCTGGGCGTCTGTAATCCATACACCATCCGGATCATCAAAGAACAGGCGCAGGTACCGGTCATCGTTGACGCCGGCGTGGGAACGGCCAGTGACGCAGCCTTCGCGATGGAGCTGGGTGCCGATGCGGTCCTGATGAATACCGGTATCGCGTCGGCGCGTGATCCGTTATTGATGGCGCACGCGATGCGCTGGGCGATCGACGCCGGACGCGCGGCTTTCCGGGCCGGGCGCATGCCCAAGCGCCTGTACGCCTCGGCCTCCTCGCCGCTGCAGGATCTCATCGCGACGTCCTGAGCGCCTCGACGTGTTGCGCTGGATCTTCTTCGACGTCGGGGGCACGCTGGTCGACGATCGTGCCTACGTTTCCTATCTCGGGCAAATGGTCCGTCACGAGCTGGCGGCCGCCGGCATCGCCACCAAAGCCGACGAGTTCGCGGCGGTGCGCTGGCGGCTCTTGCGGCACAATCCGCCATCGCTCGCGCGCGCCCTCATCGCACATTACATTCCCGGGGATCGCGCGCGTGCCGCGGCCGTGGCCGAGCGCGTCTTTGCGCCGCGCCTGGAGCACGGCTCGACGCAGAGCAGATTGCTGCCGGGGGCACTCGAGGCCTTGGAACGGCTCTCGCTGCGCTACCGGCTAGGAGTCATCGCCAATTACGACAGCTTCATCCGCGACGTGCTGCGTGACGCGCACGCTCTGCGCTTCTTCAGCGATCTCGTGATCTCCAGTGAGGTCGACGTCGTCAAACCGGCCCCGGCCATCTTCACCGTCGCGCTCGAGCGGGCAGGTGTGATTCCGGCTGAAACGGCGATGGTGGGCGATCGTTCCGACAACGACGTCGTCACGCCCAAAGCGATGGGCATGCGCACGGTGCGCGTCTTACGCCCCTACCTCAGCCGCGCGGTGCCGGGATCCGAGGCGGCGCGTATCGAGCCCGACGTGACGGTAGCATCGGTAGCGGAAGTCCCCGACGCCATTGCGCTGCTCGATACGTAAGTGTGCTACCGTGGTCAGCGGCGGCGCGCCTGCACGAACCAATGGCGCCGCCCACGAGGTTTTGCGCCGGGGTTGTGCGCCCAGCGCCCGACCAGTTCGTCCACGTCCGTCTGACGCTGTGATTCGATGACGAAGTGCGGCGCCAACAGCTCTGGGACGCCGGCGGCGTCGAGGTAGAGGTGGGGCACGCCCTCTTCGTCGCCGGAGGCGGGCGCGAAGACGTCGGCTTCGACCATGATGCCCTCACCGAAGCGCTCGTCCTCCACCGATGCCAGCGTGAGGAAGAAGGGTGCGCCGGTGCGCAGCACGCGTGCGATTTCCGAGAGTGCCAGGCGTATCTTGGAGCGCGTTCCATGCAGGAGCGCGTGGGTGGAGAGGGCGCCGGCGAAGCGCGCTCGAGCCAGCGGCAGCTGCGTGTAGGGTGCGCCGTGCACGCGCACGTCCAGGCCCTCGGCGCGTAGGGCCGACTCGACGCGCCGCGCGCGCTCCAGATCGTCGTCCACACCCACCGCGATATGCGCGGCGGCCAGCAAGCGGAGATTGCGCCCCCCACCCGTTCCCAGGTCGAGCAGCGCGCCTGCCGTCGCCCCCACCGACGCGACCAGGCGTTCCGCAAGCGGATGTGGAGGCTCGTGCGGTGCGGGCGTCATCTGTGCCGGCTTCACCGTGCCCTCACGCCGCCCTGGTGCCGCCGCGGGAGGGGTAACGGTCACTAGGAGCGCCCGGTGAGGGCTGCGAACCAACCGGGCCAAGAGGGGGGCGAACCAGCGTGTCAGCCATGGGTGTCCGTTGAAGTTGACGGTCCTCGGTGCCAGCCCTGCGGTGCCCAATCCCGGACGTGCCTGCTCGTCGTATTTGGTCGAGTCGGGTGAGCAGCGCCTGGTGCTCGACCTGGGTACCGGCGCGTTCGCGAACCTGCGCTGCCACGCCCCGTACTCGGAGGTCTCGGCCATCGCGATCTCGCACATGCACGCCGACCACTTCATCGACGTGGTGCCGTATCGTTACGCGCTGAAGTACGGCGACGAGCGGCGCGAGGGTCCCTTGCCGTTGCTCCTCCCGCCCGGCGGCGAAGGCCTCCTGCGGGCGATGGTGGCAGCCTTCGCGCGCGAGGGGGATGCCGGCGATTTCCTGGACGAGTCCTTCGCCGTGCGTACCTACGACCCGGGTCGCCCTCAGGCCGTGGGCAGTTTCGAGGTTCGTTTCGCCCTGACGCGCCACTTCATACCGGCCTATGCCATGCGCATCTCTAACGGCAGCCGCACGCTGGTGTTCTCCGCCGACACGGCGCCGGCTCCGGAGATCGCCGCCTTTGCCCGCGGCGCGGACGTCTTGCTCTGCGAGGCGACGCTCGAGCCGGGCTGCGTGGAATGCGGGGAGCGCGGACACTTAACGCCGGCGGAGGCCGGCGCCATGGCGCGTGACGCCGGCGTCGCGCGCCTGGTACTCACCCACTACCGGCAGCACGTGGCGGGCGAGCTGATTCGCGCCGACGCGGCACGCGCCTTCGCGGGCGACATCGTGCTCGCCCACGATCACCTCACGCTCGAGGTCTAGCGTATACGTCGCAGCGCACTAGTTGTCGGTGCGCGGGCTGCCCGACGGCAACGCGAACTGCAGCAACGCCTTGACCGGCGCGAGGCCGCGGTTGACCATGGCGCGCATCTCGACTTCCATGCCCATCTCTTCGAGGCGCGCCTTCGAGGTCAGCAGGTCGCGCCCCGACGTTACCACGTCCTCCAAGAGCAGCACGCGCTGCCCGGCGTGGAACGCGCCCTCGACGTACTCGTCGGCGAACGCGCCGTAAGCCTTGGGCTGCTTGCGTACGACGATCATCGGCAGGTTAGCCATCTGCGAGACGGCCGTGGCCAAAATCACGCCGCCGATCTCCGTGCCCGCCACGAGATCCGGCGCCACCTCGGCCACCGCGGGCGCGAACATGCGCGCGATGCGCCGTAAGATGGTGGGGTCGGAGAAGAGACGGAACTTGTCGATGTAGTAGTCGGTCCGGTGGCCACCCGCCGTGGCATAATCACCGCGCACGATGGCGCGCTCGATGATCAGCTTTTGCAGCCACATGATGTCGGGGACGCGTCCGACGCCGCTTTCGAAATCGGCCATCATCGCACCGGTCCGTTTGCGGCTAGATCGTCCATTGCCATGCGTTCCAGGCCTCGTTTACCGGATTGGGCTTGAAGTTCTTGAAGTCCACGTTGATGCCGTGGACCTGATTGCGCCAGTCGTAGAAGTCTTGCGGCATCTGCTCGGCGAGGATCGTCTCGATCTTGGCGTAGGCGCGCTTGCGCGTGGCAAGGTCGTAGTTGACGAGCGCGTCGTGCTGCGCGGCGTCCATAGCCGGATCGCAGAAGCGCGTGTAGTTGTAGCCTGCCGGCGGGATGGTCGAGCAGAGGAACTGCGAGCTGTTGTCGGGGTCGATGCCGGCCACCCAGCCGGAGAGGCTGAGATCGAACTTTCCGCGCGCCAGGATCCCGCCCATGCCGTAGGGCGCGAAGTAGACGTCGCCGGGGTAGACTTTGACGTCGCCGGTGATGCCGATCTGCTTGAGCCAGGCCTGCAACAGCACGCCAACGGTCTTACCGGTGGACGAAGAGCTCTGATAGGTGATCGTGAGCGCCAGCCGCTGTCCGTTCTTGTAGCGGTAGCCGTCCGGCCCCAGTTTCCAGCCGGCTTGGTCGAGCAGCGCAGCCGCCTTCTTCGGGTTGAAGTCGTAGAGCTTCACCTTGGGGTTGTAGGCCCACATCCAGTGCGGAAGGTCCTCGGTGGCGACGTCGACGCTGCCTTTCCCGACTTTCTGCGCCAAGGCATGCTTGTCGACGACATAGGCGATGGCTTGGCGCACGCGCACGTCCTTCAAGAACGGGCTCTGCGTGTTCATCAACACCGAATCGTAGCCGTTGGTGGGCACGACCACGGTCTTGATGTCAGGCAGTGACTTGATTTGGAAATACATGTCGGGCGTGGCTTCGAAGTACCAATCGATCTCGTGGGTCCGCAGCTCCGTCAAGAGCGTGTTCTCGTCGGGGATGATGCGCAGACGGATCTGCTTGAGGCCGGGTATACCGTGGAAGTAATGCGGGTTGGCTTTAAGATCGATGCCGATGCCGCGGTCCCACTTCACGAACTCGAACGGGCCGTCCCCGATGGGGTGGCTATTGAATGGAATTTCGTTGATGTTTTTGTAGCGCGCCAGCAGATGCGCCGGCAGGACCGGTGTGGGGCTGTCGCTCTCGGCGAAGAACGTGTTGACGAACGGCGCGTAACGCTGCTTGAGGTGGACGACGGCCGTGTATTCGTCGGGGGTGTCGATGGAGCGGACGTCGTCGAAGCCGCGCCGCGACACCACGTTGTTGGCGTCGTTGATCATCGCTTGCCACGACCACACGACGTCCTTGGCGGTGAACGGAGCGCCGTCGTGCCAGCGCACGTCCTTGCGCAGGTGGTAGGTGATCGTGAGGCCGTCTTTGCTGATCCCGCCGTTGTCGACGCTGGGAACTTGCGCTGCCAGGTCGGGAATCGGGTGTCCGTGTTCGTCCGCGTCGACGAGCATCTCGAACATCAAGCGGCCGGCGAAGGCGTCGGTGGTGTCGCCCGCCAGCATCGGGTTGAGGGTCTTGAAGTCCGTCTGGAGGCCGATGCGCAGGATCCCGGGATTGCTCCACGGATGTTCGCCGTCTCCCGAAGTACCGCTGACCTTGGTGCATCCGGCCACGATCGCCAGCGTCAGCGCCAGCGTGAGAATGCGTCGAAGCATGCCGATGAACCGACCTCCCGGACGGGCAGAGAGCAAACTCGCCCATCTTCGTCGTCCGGAAGGTCGGCCCTGGCTTGCGCCGTCAGGTTACCGCCGCGGCCGTCTCCGCAACGTGCTGGGCGAGCTTGGGCGGCACGATCTCGAAGTGATCGTGCTCCCAGCGGTAGGTGCCCAGCCCTTGGGTGAGCGTCCGCAACTCCGTGATATAGCGTGAGATCTCGCTGTGCGGGATCAACGCCAGCACCACGTCGTAGCCGGCCTTGTCGGACCCGTTGAAGCTGAGAATGTGGCCGCGCTTGGAGGTGAGCTGTGAGAGCACCGCCGACGTGTATTGCGTGGGCACCGTGACGGCGATCTTGACGATCGGCTCCAGCAGCACCGGCTGACACTTCGGGATGCCTTCACGAATGGCTAGGGAGCCGGCGGTCTTGAACGATTGCTCGCTCGAGTCAACGGAGTGATACTGTCCGTCGTAGAGCGTGACGTCCACGTCAACGATGGGGTAGCCCGCCAACGGACCCCGCTCGAGCGCTTCGCGCACTCCCTTCTCGACCGCGGGGATGAACTGACGCGGCACGACGCCCCCGACGATCTTCTCAGCGAAGCTGACGCCGTGGCCGCGCTCCCGCGGCTCGATGCGCAACCAGACGTCGCCGAACTGGCCGTGGCCGCCGGTTTGATGTTTGTAGCGGCCGTGCACTTCGATGCCGCCTTGGATCGCTTCGCGGTAGGGCACCGTGGGAGCGTGCGTCTCGAGCTTGACGTTGTATTTGCGCGAGAGGCGTTCGCAGGCCACTTGAACGTGCTGCTCGCCGTGGCCCAAGAGCTGCAGCTCACCGGTGAACTGCGCGCGCTCCAGGCGCAGCGTCGGATCCTCCTCCAGCAGGCGCTGCAGCGCCTGGGAGAGCTTGGCCTCGTCGAGGCGTTCCTTCGGACGGATGGCAACGGCAATGACTTGATCGGCCAGCTTCACCATCGGGAGCAAGACCTTCGTCCCCTCGGCGGCGAGCGTGTCGCCGGTGCGGGCATGCTCCAAGCGCGCGACGGCGGCAAGCGAACCGGCGGGTGCCCGCTCCACGGGAATCTGGCGCTTGCCGACCAGGCGGAAGAGACCACCGGGGCGTTCCTTGGGTGTCCCGCGCGTAAGGTCCACTAACGCGCGTTCCGGAGTGAGCGTGCCCGAGATGACTCGCACGATCGAGAGTTTTCCGGATTGCGGGTGGATCATCGTCTTACAGACCAGCGCGATTGCCGGTCCGCCGGAGTCGGCGGCGATGGCGCGCCCTTCGGCGTCGACGCGCGGGATCGCGTCGGCGGGCGGGCAGAGGCGTAAAATCGTTTCGAGCAACGCCTCCGCACCGAAGCCTTGCAGACCGGCTGCGACGAGCACCGGCGCGACTTGATCGCGTTGCGTCTCTTCGGAGAGATCGCGCTCCACCTCGTCGAGCGCGGGCTCGATGCCCTCGATGAGCTCCTCGAGCAGGTGATCGTCGAAATCACCCAGTGCCTCCAGGAGTTTGACGTGCTCCTCGCCCGCTAGCGCCGTCAGATCGTCCGGTAACGGGATCTCGGTAGAGCCGCCGTTCTGATCGTAGGTGCGCGCGCGCCGGTCGACGAGATCGATGTAGCCGGAGAACGTTTCGCCTTGACCGATGGGCAAATGCTCTGCCACGACGTGATTACCGAACTGTTCGCGCAACGTTTGCAGGGTCGCGGCGAAGTTGGCTTCGGGCCGGTCGAGTTTATTGACGACGAAGAGATGCGGTAGCTTCAGCGCCGCCAGGGCCTCGACCAGGGCTTTTGCTTGAGCGACGCGGCTGGGAACGCCTTCGATCACCACGACGGCGGCGTCCGCGCCTAACAGCGCGAGTTTGGTTTCTTCCAAGAAATCGACGAACCCGGGGGTGTCGATGAAGGTGATCTCGTGGCCGCGGTAGGGGGCCCAGGCGAACGACACCGCGCATGATTGTTGGCGGGCGATCGATTCGGGATCGTGGTCGGTGGTGGTGGATCCCTCGGCGATGGTTCCGCGCCGCGGGATGGCGCCCGCGTGCGCCAGCAGTGCCTCGATCAGAGTGGTTTTACCGGAGTGATGCGGGCCGATGACGGCCACGTTCCTCAGGGGGGAGCTTGACTGTCCCACGCGTACCTCCGTCTTCGAGCATGACGCGCAAACCTAAGGGCGTCGTGCCGGCTCACCGCTCGATGGGCGGCGAAGCGCGAGAGACGGGAGTCGCTCGCGGCGTCCAGAGGACGGCGAGTTTTCGCGGACGGAGAATCGGCGACCTGGCTAGCGCCTGCGCTTGGTGGCGGGCTTTTTGGGCGCGGCCTTTTTGGCCGGAGCCGCCTTCTTGGCCGGAGCGGCCTTCTTGGCGGGTGCGGCCTTCTTGGCGGGTGCGGCCTTCTTGACAGCCGTAGATTTCTTGGCGGGTGTCGCCTTCTTGGCCGGAGCGGCTTTCTTGGTGGCCGTTGATTTTTTGGCCGGAGCCGCCTTCTTAGCCGGAGCGGCCTTCTTGGCGGGTGCCGCTTTCTTGACAGCCGTGGGCTTCTTGGCAGATGCGGCTCTCTTAGCCGGAGCGGCCTTCTTGGCCGGAGCGGCCTTCTTGGCGGGTGCGGCTTTTTTCGCGGGTGCCGCTTTCTTGGCCGGGGCGGCTTTTTTCGCGGGCGCCGCCTTCTTGGCCGGGGCCACCTTTTTGACGGGTGCCGCCTTCTTGGCCGGGGCGGCCTTGGCGGCGGGCGCATGCTCTTCTAGCCCCTGCCCGCGCTCGCCGGCGGCCTTGGCCCGCTCTCTAGCCTTTGGCCGCGTCGGTTTGGTGGCCGGGGGACGGGCCGGCGTGGTACGCGCCGCGCGAGTGCCGCGGCGGCTGCCCCGCGTGGGTTCGCCGGCGGTGATCGGCTGCTCCGGCTCCTCAGGCAGCCCCAACTCTTTGCGTCCCAAGCCGCTGATGCTCGATCCGGGCAGCGGGGTCACCGGCGGTGCCGCCTGCGCAATCAGTTCCTCGGTGGCGCGCAGTGCGACGCGTGCCAAGCGTCCCGCCACGGGAAACACGACCTCGTTGATCTCCAATTCGTCGAGGATCGCAAGCACGCGTTCGAAGGCCGCGCCTTGATGGATAGGGCTGTGGGCATCCGAGCCGATGGCGATCCCCACGTCCGCCGCCTTGGCCTTGCGCAGCAAGCGTTTGTTGGCGGTGAGATAGGCCTCGATCAGCGCGGGATCGTCTGCGTCGCGATAGAGTACGCGGGTGTTGAACTCGATCGCTAGGCCGTGCTCCTTGCACGCCGCGATCACGCGATCCTCATACTCCTCGAGTTTGGCCTGAGTGGGCCAGAAGCCGAACTTCGCAGGCACGTAAAAGTGGCCCAAGATGTTACCCGGTAATTTCTCGATGGCCTCGATGACGTTGGCGACGTAGAGCTCCCACGTCTGGTCGACGCCGACGTGAAGATAGAGATCCTTGAACTCCGGATTGTCGAAGGGCCACAGCCAGCCCTCACCGTGCTCCGGATGCGTAATCGGTAGAAAATGCACGCTGCGGATCAACCCGTCGGGGCGCATCGCCTCAACGATATTCTGCGCGTCGGGACGATTGCGCGGATCGTTGTCCACTTCGGCTCCGATAGAGAATCGGAAGCCGCGGCGCAGTGCCGCTCCCACGGCCTCCGCCACCGGATAGGAGACGTTCGCGGTCTCCGCCGCGCCGTAGTGGTCGCCCGCGAGGGCGAGCTTGAGCGCACGCCGGCAGAGATTGACTGCTGCCGGGTCCTCGAACGTGAGGTAGTTCATATGGTCCGCGACCATGAGAAACCGCGGTGAGCCCCGCCGCGAGGCGTGATAGAACCACTGGAAGAGCATCCGCGCCGTATAGGCGATCGGACGCTCCTCGGCATATGGTCGATGTTCGCCCTTTGCGTGCCCGTGCGTATCTGGGATCGCGGCGAGTCTAAGGTCTGCCGTCGTCACGTAGCGCTTTCAAATTCGGCTGGCTAGGGAAGGCGGTTCTCTAGCGACCGCGCGGTATCCACAGTTCGCCTTTTGTACGCTTTGGCTCCTCCGCCCCCTTTGATGCCTCCTCTAGGCGGCGACGCTCCGTGGCGGCGATGACCTCGAGTGTGAGCTCGATGCCACGCTTCATCGTTTCGAGCGCCATGCTGGGCGTGCGCGCCGGGGCATGCTCGGCGGCCTGCCCCGGCAAGTACGGGAGATGGATGAAGCCCACGGGAATCGATGCATCGCGTTCGCCGCACCATGCGAGCGTCTCGTAAAGAGCTTGATTGCAGCAGAACGTGCCGGCGGAGTCCGAGCGATAGCCCGGGACCGAGCCGGCGCGCCAGCGCTCGACGATCTCAGCCGTAGGCAGCGTGGAGAACAGCGCCGCGGGGCCCTCCGTGCGGACCGGCTCGCCTTTGGCCGTATAGCCTTGGTTATCGGGAACGGCGGACTCGATGACGTTGACCGCGAGACGCTCCACTGCCAGTGCAGAGTTGCCGCCGGCCTGGCCTAGCCCGATCACGGCGGCAACGGTGTCGGCTTCGAGCAGACGCGCCAGACGCGCTTGCAGCGATCCGATCTCCACGGGTAACACGTGTCCCACCACCTGTGCCCCGCCGATCGTCTCCCCGTCCAGGGCTCGCGCCACCAACTGCGACGGATTGACCGCCTCTCCGCCGAATGGTTCGAAGCCGTAAAGCATGATGCGCATGTTCTTCGGTTATCGTGCAACCGGAGCAAAAAAAGAAGCCGGCCACGCGGGGCCGGCGAAGGGCGATCAACGTTGGTGCGTTTTTACGAACGCAGCCCTCCGATCATCGTGGACTGCGTTGGATGGAAACCACTCTCACTGGTAACGATGATCACCTCCTTCGTCCGGCTGTTATCCTTCGTTTCGTCTCGTCTCTGAAGGAACCGCGGACCTCGTATGCGTCAGGAGGTTCGCATGCCGGCGCGAGTCTCCTCTTGCTGGTAGCCTTCGAGGTCGAGCAGACGCCGCTTCAGCTCAACGCCGTACACGTAGCGATGGAGACGACCCTTGCAGTCGATCACGCGGTGACACGGGATCAGCAGCGGGATGGGATTGTTGGCAAGTGCCTGGCCGACAGCGCGCGCCGCGTTGGGACGCCCCACCTCGCTTGCCAGCCAGCCGTAGGAGCGGACCTCGCCTCTGGGGATACGCGCGGCAGCCTCGAAGACCGCGCGTTCGAACTCGGTAAGGTACGCGAGATCGAGCGGAACGCTGACGTCGCTGCGGCCGCTGAAGAAGGCTTCGAGTCCCTGGCGCACCCAGGCCGGTACGTGCTGTTGCAGCGGCAGCGCCACGGCGTGGATCCGCCGCTCGAGTGCGGCGACGAGCTCGTGCAACTCCTCGCCGCGGTCGACGCGGATCGCGGTGATGCCGGCATCGCGATAGGCTACGAGTAGGCGCCCGATCGGTGCCTGGTAGATCGCGACGGACACGCTCTCATGGACGTGCAGCTGCTCGCACTGCTCGCGGATATGCGCCATGATGCGCGGCACGAGCGACTGCGGCGGCGGGGCGACGGGAAGACACGAGAGGCAGTAGGCCACGCCTTCGAATTCCGCGTATGCTGCCTGGCAGTCGGCGCAGGCGCGCAAGTGGGCCAGCACGTGCTCGCGGCGCGGCTCGGCTCCGGAGCGCATGTCGTCCCAGCAGGCGACGACCTCACGACAGCGCATGAGCGGCGTCTCCTTCGTGGACCAGGCGGCCGACTTGCGGCCCGAGCACCCGGCGTAGAATCCGCACGGCGCGGTGGACGTGGCTCTTGACGGTTCCAATCGGCTGTTGAAGGATCTCGGCGATCTCGGGATGCGAGCGGCCCTCGATGAAGCGCAGGGTCGCCGCGGCGCGCAGGTGGACCGGGAGATCGAGTAGAGCCCGCTCGACCATGGCCATGTCGTCCGAGCGCTCCACCACTTGCTCGGGCGTCTCCGAAGGGGCGTTGTTCTGATGGATCAAGGCATCGGGATCGGCCAGTGCGTCCAGTGCGACGCTGGTCGGCTTCTTCGAGCGCAGGCGGTTGCGCGTCACGTTGAGCGTGATCGTGTAGAGCCAAGGCTGGAGCTTCAGCTCGGTCCGGTGCTCGGCCGGCATCTTGGCAAGCGCCCGGTAGGCGCGCACGAAGGCGTCTTGCACGATCTCCTCGGCATCCTCGCGGTTGCCCGTCATGCGCAACGCAAAGCCGAAGAGGCGCCGCTCGTAGTCCTCCACGATGCGCTCGAAGTGCTCGGCGCTCGGGATCGAATTCCGCGGTACCTCGGGGCGCGGGACCTTCGCCACCAGGATCTCCTCTAGAGCCGGTGGGGCCTCCAGCAATAGTGCGGTCATCGCTTATTCACAACCCCAACGGCGTCGCTGGAGTTTCGCCCGCGCGCGACAGGGCCCCCTCCGGCGGCGCCGAAATTGGCACCCATGGCTCTGCCAGCCGGAGCTCCCCGCAACCACAGTCAGGCGCGTGTGTGAGCGCCGGCGTTGGGCGTGGCCAGTCGACGTACGACCGCACTGCCGTTATGGCGTGCGGTCGCGTGTTTTCGTGATCCCCCGCCAAGGGGAATCGGTGGAGGTGTCGCCCGTGAGTCACGTGATCGATCCCCAGGAGCTCGACCTCGACGCCTATACGCTGTGCAGCTTCGTGCCGTCACCCGGTGAGAAGCGCGCCGTGCCACTCGTGCTCATCGGATACCGCGAAGGAGAACAACCCAAGCTGGTATGGCTGGTTTCCAGGGGGGGCGTCGACCCTGCCGGGCTCACGGCCGACCCCTACTACCAAAAATTGTTGCGCGATCCCCACGCGTACTTCACGCGCAAGTTGAACAAGTACGTCGAAGAGTACGGTTGCGTGCGCCGCGGGATCGAGGCGTTCATCGCGTGCCACCAGCAGAACCTCGCGTTCACGCCGCTGCGCGACCTCCATCGCGCCGGCGGGCGGCCGATGGAGGTCGAGTTACCGCGCGAGGCGGTGTCTACCTGAAGTAGACGCTCGGAGTGTACCAGATGCCGGGGGCATGGAAGGGTGCGTGCTTCCCGGCGCGCTCGTACCAGTCGTCACGCGCGGCGAAGCCCGCCGCGATCTCATCGTCGCAGGCGCAGAGCCCCGTGAACGTGCCGAGATAGTAGGTCGAGCGGACGCTGCGATAGCCGAAGCCGCTGTGAAATGGATTGAGCGCATCGGCGTCGGCCAGCACGGCGGGGTCGATACGCTCCGGATACGTCCCGTGCGCCTCGTGATAGTTCTTGAGCCAATCGATGAGAACCGCGAAGGCGCGCTGCAATTGCGCGGCGGCGGGGGAGGCAACGGCTGAAGTCTGCGCGGTCGCAGGCGCTGCCGCCGCGGCTGCCGCCGTGGGCGAGGAGACCGGTGTGGCGGTTGCCGGTGCAGCGGTTGCCGGCGCTGTCGCTGCCGGTGCGCCGCCGCGGCAGCGCGTGAGGTAGGCGGCGTGCGCGTCGCGTTCAGCGCTGAGTGCGGCATCGATCTTGGCGACCGCCGTTGCGAGTTTGCCCACATCCTGCTGTACGACGTTCCACGTCTGCACCTCCGCGTTGGAGGCGCCCGCGGGTGGAGCGGAGATGCGCGTGGGCTCGGAACCGCTCGCGCCGGCGACTTCGTCGACGTAGGACTGGAGATCGGAAGCGTATTGCATCACGAGCTCGTCGAGCGGGTCGGCCGCGGCGTACAGCTGCACGAGCGCTTGCTGCGCTTGTTGCGCCGGCCCGGGACTGGGTTTTGCGACGGCGCCGCGCGCTCCGTTGAAGGCGTCGGTGGCGCGCTGTTGCGTGGCGCCGGGCATGACCGGCGTACCGTTCTTCGTCAGCAGTGCCACGGCGTTACGGTAGGCCACCACGACCTCCGCCTGCTTGCGCAAACGTTCGTCATCGGCGCGGCAGGCCGCGGGAACGGTGCCCATCTCCGCGGGCGGGATCGCGGGCGTTACCGCCAGCACGGGGGTGGAGAGCGCGTAGGCGAGCGCGAGTAGTTGGAGCATCCCGGGGCTTTCGCGCCTGCGTGCGAGGAGCCTGTTGCGCAAACCCCGAAGCGGCGCGCATGAAACGCGGGCTCGGCGCGCTCTCGATCTTGCTCGCTGCGGTCCTTGCGGGCTGCAACGGCGGCGTGGGTTCGGGAACACCGCCGGCTCCGGGCACCGTCAACGGTCGAGTTCAGCCGAACTCCGCCGCCAACGTCAGCGACGAGCAGGCCACGGGCGACGTCGTCGATTACTACCTGCAGCGCATGGCCTTTGGGACGCCCAGCCGTAAGGTCGAGGCGCGCATCGCAGCGCTGCACGCGTACGCCGTGCGTATCGCTCCCGCGACTCCGGCGCCGTCGCCAGGTGCGGCTGCCGCCGCTCTGCCCGTCGCGTCCGTGCCGCTGCCTAGCGCGGTGCCGGCGTTCGTGCCGCAGCAGTTGGAGGTGCCGCTCTTTCCCGGCGATGACGCCCCTGCTAAGCGTTTGGCGGACCAGGGCGCGGTCACGCTGACGCACCGTGTCGCCGATGCGAAAGGGCCCACGCAGGCACCCGTCGACCGCATCGACATCACGCGCGGCGCCGTGCAATGGCATATCGACGTGCTGACGGGCCGGATCTCGTATGCACGCGAGCACACCACGGGTGTGATCGAGAGCGGCGCCGAGCGCGCGCACGAAATTGCGGAAGCCTTCGTCACGCATCACGGCGGACTCCCCGACGATGTGCTGGAGGTCGCCCCCGTCTACGCGATGACGCAAGGCGACAGCTCCTCGGCCCCCAAGCCGGCGAGCATCACGTTCGTCTGGCGTCATGCGGATGCGTCGATCCTCGGCGCAGACGCCATCTCCGCAACGGTGACGGCGGCGGCAGTGAATCCGGCTGCCACGCCCAGTTCCGCGGGACTGGAGGTTACGTCATATACGCGTTTGTGGCGTAAGGCCGGGAAGAGTCTGAGTGCGCCTGCTACCGCCATCATGCCCGCGGCGCGCGCGCTCGATGCGCTCGCGCGCGATATCGCGTTGCCACGCGACGCCAGCGTCAAGGCGGTGGTTTTCGGAGGGTTGCGCGGGCCCGCGGCGGCGGCGCCGGTGGCTACCGTTCCCGCTTGGGCCTTCGAGATCGGCAACGCCTGGTACGCCGTTGACGCACTCGACGGCAGCGTGAGCACGAGCGACGCGCTGGACGTGCCCGCGGACGCCGTCGCGCTGGCCGCTCCGGCTAAGCCGCACACGACGCCGGCGCCCGCGCGCTAAGTCTGCTCCGCCTCCCGTAGCCGCTTGGCCGCAACGTAGGCGCGGTCACGCCGCGCCCGTGCCGCCGCCACGCGCTCCGGTGTCCAGGTGAAGAAGCCGCGTCCGCTCTTGGCGCCGCGTTGGCCGCGCCGCACGAGCTCCGCCAGCGGCGCCGGTACCTCCATTGCTCGATCCAGCGCCGGAAGCAGTGCCGCTGCTACGTCGGCAAACGTGTCCAGTCCGCCGAGATCGGCAGATTCGATGGGACCTGTCGCGAGCCAGCGCGGGGCCAACCCCTCGCGCACGATCGTCTCGACGTCTTCGACCGTTGCGCCGCCGCACGCGACGATGTGTAGCGCCTCGCGCAGCAGCGCGAACTGCAGCCGGTTGACGATGAAGCCCGGGAGCGGCTTGTTCACGTGGATGGCGCGCATGCCGATCGCCTGCAGCCACGCCTCGAGCCGCGCCATGGCCGCGGGATCGTGCGGCGTGGGCCGGCAGACCTCCGCCAGCGGCACGCGCGCCGCCGGGTGGATGAAGTGCGCGACGAAGACGCGCATGGGATGCGCGCAGCGCTGGTTCAGGAGCTCGGGCGCGAAGCTGGAGGTTTGCGATGCAAGCGGGATCTGCGCCGGGACGATCGCGTCGAGCAACGCAAGCAGGTACTGCTTCTCCGGCAGACTCTCCGGAATCGACTCCAGTACGACGTCGGCATCCGCCACGGCGGCGTAGTCGACGCTGACGGTCGCGAGCGCAGCCAGACTTGGATCGCCGGCTTCGAGCGCGGCGTCGGCCAGTGCGGCGCGCGCGCGCTGTTCGTCGCGGCCGATCAGCGTGGCGCGGGCGCCCGCGGCGACGGAGAGAAGGGCCAGGCGGGAGCCCATCAAGCCGGCGCCCACACAGACGATGTGCATTGGTGTCGATCCCTTCGAGTCAGGCGGCATCGCCAGGATTTCGCAGCCGTAGGCGACAAACGCCTTGTATGTCTGCCGATCGCACTTTTGGCTTCCGCACCCGCGCGCTGCATGCCGGGACTCCGCCCGACCCGACGACGGGTTCGCGCGCGGAGCCGATCTACTTCAGTTCGAGTTTCGTTTTCGACTCCACCGAGCACGCCGCGGAACTCTTCGCGCTACGCACGTACGGCAACATCTATAGCCGCATCGCCAATCCCACCGTGGCCGCCTTCGAGGAGAAGATGGCCAACCTCGAGGGTGGGCTCGGAGCGGTCGCCACGTCGTCGGGGCAGGCCGCACAACTGGTGGCCGTACTCTCCTTGGCGCAGGCCGGTGACCATCTCGTGGCCTCGGCCAACCTCTACGGCGGCACGATCACGCAGTTCGCCGTCACGCTCAAGCGCATGGGCATCGACGTCACCTTCGTGCCGGAATCCAATCCCGGCCTCATGGCGGCGGCGATCCGTGAGAACACCAAGGCGCTCTACGTCGAGACGATCGGCAACCCGTTGGGTAACGTGGCCGATCTACGGGCGCTCTCCGACGCGGCCCACGCGCGCGGCCTTCCGCTCGTGGTGGACAACACCTTCGCGACGCCCTATCTCTGCCGCCCTATCGAGCACGGTGCCGACATCGTCGTGCAGTCTGCCACGAAGTTCATCAGCGGACATGGTACCGTCATCGCGGGTGTCGTCGTCGAGTCGGGGAAGTTTCCGTGGGGCGAGCGCCATCCGCTCGTCGCCGCGCCCAGCCCCGGCTACCACGGCATGAATTTTGCCGAGACCTTCGGTGAGTTTGCCTATCTCATGCGCGCGCGCGCGGAGGTGATGCGGGACGTTGGCGCCTGTCTCTCACCGATGAACGCGTGGTTACTGATTCAGGGGCTGGAGACGCTAGCGCTGCGTATGGAGGCGCACGTCCGCAACGCCGAACGCGTGGCGGAGTTCCTCGAAGGGCACGACGCGGTGGCGTGGGTGAAATATCCCGGCCTGCCGTCCAGTCCATACCGTGCGCTCGCGCAGCGCTACCTGCCGCGCGGCTCCGGCTCCATCTTCACGTTCGGACTGCGCGGCGGCCGCGCGGCGGGGGCGCGCTTCATCGAAGCGTTGGAGTTGTGGAGTCATCTGGCCAACGTCGGCGATGCCAAGTCGCTCGTGATTCACCCGGCCTCCACGACGCACCAGCAGTTGACCGACGAGGAGATGGCTGCCGGCGGAGTTACGCCGGACATGGTTCGCCTCTCGGTGGGGTTGGAGGACGTGGAAGACTTGATCTGGGATCTCGAGCAGGGTTTGGCAGCCGCGGGGCGCGGTGCGGTCAGCGAGGTGGGAGCATGAGATTAGAGACGCCGTTGAAGCGGCGCGATCTGCTCGATCGCAGCCGGCGCGTGGCCATGGTGGGCGCCAGCGCCAACTCGCTGCGGCCGAGCTACTTCGTCTTTCGCTACCTTCAGACGCACGGTTTCGAAGTGACGCCGGTCAACCCAAGCTATGGCGAGATCGAGGGCACGCCGTGCTATCCCACGCTCGCGGCCTACGCGCGCGAGCATGGCGCGCCCGACATCGTCGACGTCTTCCGCAAGCCGCACGATTGCCCGCAGGTCGTGCGCGACGCCGTCGCGATCGGCGCGAAGGCGGTCTGGTTCCAGTACGGCGTCATCAGCGAAGAGGCAATCCGGCTCGCCGAGGAGGCGGGCCTGGACGTGGTGGTGGATCGCTGCATGAAAGTCGAGCACGCCCGTTTCGACGGCGGGCTGAGCGTCGCGGGTTTTGACTCCGGAGTGCTCAGCGCGCGCCGGAGAAGGACGGCCGCGCAGCGGTAGTTTGAGAGTGACGGACGTCACTCGCCAGCCGCGGACTCGCCGTGGGGCGGCGGTCTGCCGATGCTCTGAAGATAGCTGTGGAACAGACCGCTCCGTCCCTCCCCGCCCTGGTGCGCGCCGGCGGACGCGCCCAACTCCAGCGGTCCGCGGGTAATGTCAGCGCGACGCTCGTGCCGCTAGCGCTGCACCGGCGTGCATGCCTCGCGACCTACGAGCTGAGGGTCGTCAACGAGACCGAGCAGGACATTGCCTCGCGCGCCTATGCCGTGGGCGGGCGGCGCGGCCGCGAGACGGTCTCGTGGGTGGAGCTGCAGGTACCGGCGGCCTCGGCCGTGGCCTTGGAGTTGGAGATTCCCACGCCCGAAAGCGGGCGCTTCGAGCGGGCGATGGTCGAGCTGGATGCGCCAGGCACGCATTTGGTGTTGGTTGCGCCGCCGC
>SCRI01000051.1 GCA_004298675.1 bacterium
CGCGGACGCCGCGTACCTCGAGCTGGCCTCCAACCATGGTCACGATGCGTTCTTGGCGGAGCCGGAGTCTCTCACGCGCCTGCTGGAGCCGGTGTTGGCGCCGCTCTATGCGCGCGAGCGCTATCCGGACGCCGCGCTGGCGTGAGGGGTCTCTAGTAGCGCGAGGCGGGTTGGAAGCAGTCCCGGCAGTAGACCGGACGATCGCCGCGCGGCTGGAACGGCACCTGGGCCTCGTTGCCGCAACGGCTGCACGTGACGGTATACATCTCGCGCGGGGCGCGCGAGCCGCCGCCATGGCCGCCGCCGTCGCGCTGCGATTTGCGGGCCGCGCGGCACTCCGGACAACGCGATGGCTTGTTAGTGAAGCCCTTCTGCGCGAAGAACTGCTGCTCTCCGCTGGTGAATACGAATGGCCGCGCGCAATCAACGCACGTCAGCGTCTCGTCTTTGTACATGAATCAACGTCCTTTGCTGACTCAGGCGAATGGTAACAACCGTTTGGTCTGTCTACGTCAGCGTGGATCGTGATCCGCGAGACCGACTGACTGAACCCCAAACTTCAACGTGAAGATACCATGAAGGGGGAAAGGAAGCAATGGGGCAGTGGGCCTGAATGTTGCGCCATTCGAAATATCGCTCGGTTTACGGCGTGGTGGGCGATGACGGGCTCGAACCGCCGACTTCCTCCTTGTAAGGGAGGCGCTCTCCCAGCTGAGCTAATCGCCCTATTTTAGCCGCTTGTTCCCTTGGCGCCGCAGCACGGCGCCTCAAGTTTATCTCACGCGGTCCATTTCGCCTCCAGCTTGCGTGTACCACTGCTCGACCTGCTCGCGAATGCGGTCGCGTACGATGCGTACGTTCGCCATGATGGCTTCGTGATCACCCTCGAACTCAGACGGGTCCAGGAAGTGCCAGCTGATGCGCGTGCCCGCGGTCGGGTAGATAGGACACGGCTGCGCGGCGGACTCCTGACACACCGTGAAGACGTAGTCGTACTCCTGGTCCGCGATCAGCGGGTCGAATACCGTTTTCGTCGCGTTCCCTTCAATGTCGAACCCTATTTCCTTCATCGCCGCGACGACGTACGGATTCAACGCGCCCGCCGTGATGCCGGCACTATAGACGTCGAACTCCTCACCACCGATACGTTCGAGGAAGGCTTCGGCCATCTGACTGCGTGCGCTATTGTGAGCGCAGACGAACAACACCTTGGATTTCATTGACGCTCCTCGACGAGCACGCCGGTTCCCACTACATACCGGAAAACGAACGTGGCTGCGAACGCGCCGAGCAGTTGCGCAACGACGAACATCGGTATGTCGATCGGCCTGATGCCTGCAAACGTGTCAGACATCGAGCGTGCGATAGTAACCGCCGGGTTCGCAAACGATGTCGACGACGTGAACCAGTACGCCGCTACGATATACGCCGCGACCGCGAACGCAGTGAACTGAGACTTAACGCGCACGCATCCCCAGATCACGAGCAGCAAACCGAACGTCGCGACGAACTCGGCAAACCAGATGGACGGCCCGGCGCGTATGTGCCGCGACACGGAGAAAAGCGGCAATCCGAACATGATATTTGCGGTGGCTACTCCAACGATGCCGGCGACGATTTGCGAAGCGGCGTAGCCGAATGCTTCGCCCCACGACAGCCCGCCGAACAAAGCACCGGCAAGCGACACGGCTGGATTGAAGTGCGCCCCGGAAATAGGTCCTAGTGCGATGATAAGACAGACGAGCACACCGCCGGTCGCAAGCGTATTTGCGAGCAAGGCGATGGCGACGTTACCGCCAGACAACCGTTCCGCCATGATGCCGGAACCGACGATTGCCGCGAGCAGAAAGCCGGTCCCGATGAACTCGGCGAGACACCGTCGCGCGAGCGTCATGCGTTGCGGCACTCACGCTGAACGGAGACGGGCGACCCTTTCCCTTCGAACGCGGACGCCAAAGCCGCGCGCACGCGCTCGTGCGCTCTTGGCGCAAGGTGGTAGTAAACCCAGGTTCCGCGGCGCTCCGATATAACGAGCTCGGCCTCGCGCAGAATCCGAAGGTGATGCGAGACCGTGGGCTGATTCAACGGCAGCGCCGCAGTAAAATCGCAGACGCAAACCTCGCCGGCCGCCGCTGCGAGCATGGCAAGCATGGTCAATCGGTAGGAGTCTGCCACTGCCTTCAGGAGCCCCGCAACCGTCTCAAAGTCGTTCCAGATCACTTCCGAGGGCGGATAGGACCGCTGTATTGACATATTTCGATTCTAGAGATCGAACCGGAAATCGTCAAGAGAGACGTGGCGGCGATCCGCTACAGCGCGTTCTAACCCAGCTGATCCCAGGCGCGGGCCGGTATCAGCCAACGCAACGTGCCCGCGCCTGCTTGCGGGCGCGCGAGATCGACGCGGCAGAGCGCGCCCTTGCCGAAGCGTAACGTCAAGCCGTTGGGGGCCACGGCAGCGGTCAGCAAACGCCCGCACAACGGCTCGTGACTGATGGCGATGACGGCATCGGCGTCGAGCGTCCCCAACTCTTCGAACAGCTTGATGGGATCGGCGGAGGGGATCAAGCCGGTCGTGCGCAGGATGGTGGCGCGCGGCAACGCCGCCTGCGCCGTCTCCAAAGCGCGCGCATACGGACTGGACAGCACCATGTCGAAACGTAGTCCCAGGCGCTTGAACGCTTTCCCGGCACGCTCCATGCGCATGCGTCCCTCGCGCGTCAACGGACGCTGCGAGTCATCGGGCCAACGAGTGGGATCTTGCTCGCCGGCATCGCCGTGGCGCATGATGTAAAGCTCCACGCCACCACCTTCGAAACGCCGAAGGCCCGCGCCTTCACTGACGCGGGCCCCCGCCGGTTTTGACCTTTGAGAGAGATCCCTACGTTACGCCGCGACGTCCGACGAGACGTTGCCGGCAGCCTGACGCTGCTCGCGGCGCGCGCCCGACGCGGGAAGAACGATCCACGCGACGACCAGCGATCCGAAGGCAACCAGACTAGCGACGAGCATCTCCATGCGAACCTCCTTGGCTTGGACTCAGTATACGTCGCCTGCCCTCAGCCCCGCATTGGACGGTTGCCCAAGCGTGAGGGGCCTGCCGTTCAACGAACGTCGAGACGATCACGGCGCCGGGGCCACGACCTCGCGATGCTGGGTCACGTCCAGGCCCATCGCCTCCTCCTGCTCGCTGACCCGCAGCGGCACGAAGATGTTGACGAGCTTCAGGATCGCGAACGTCATCACCGCGGAATAGCCGAACGATGCGCCCACGGCGATCAACTGGATCAGCAGTTGCCTAGGGTTGCCGTAGAGCAGGCCGTTGGAGGCGCCCGCGTTGATGGCCACGGTGGCGAAGAGGCCGGTAGCCAGCGCCCCCCACACGCCGCCCATGCCGTGCACGGCGAAGACGTCCAGCACGTCGTCGACGCCACTGCGGCGCATCAGATGCACGCAGACGTAGCAGATGGTGCCGGCACCCAAGCCGATTAGAATCGAGGCCGGCGTGGTCACGTAGCCCGAAGCCGGCGTGATCGCCACTAAGCCTGCCACGGCGCCGGCGGTGGCGCCGAGCACGCTGGGCGTCCCCTTGTGCATCCAGGAGATCGTCATCCAGGTGAGCGCAGCCATGGCGGCGGCGGTGTTGGTGACCACGAAGGCATTGGCGGCGAGGCCCCCGGACTGGATGGCGCTGCCGGCGTTGAAGCCGAACCAGCCGAACCACAGCAGGCTCGCGCCCAGAATGGTCATGGTGGCGTCGTACGGCTCATCCGGCTGTGCCTGGCCGCGCTGCAACTCGATACGCCGTCCCAGCACCGTTGCCGCCACCAGCGCCGAGACACCGCTCGTGATATGCACCACCGTGCCGCCCGCGAAATCGAGCGCGCCCAGCTTCGAGCCCAGCCAGCCGCCGTGCCCCCAAACCCAGTGCGCCACGGGATCGTACACCAGCGTCGACCACAGCAAGCTGAAGATCACGAAGGCCTTGAAGCGCTTGCGTTCGGCGAAGGCCCCCGTGATCAGCGCGGGCGTGATGACGGCGAACATCATCTGGAACGCCATGTATGCCAAATGGGGAACGGTGGCGCCGTAGTCGGTGTTGGGCGTCATGCCCACGCCATTCAAGCCCACCCACGAGAGATCGCCGATGATGCCCCAGCCGTGCCAATCGGGGCCGAAGGCCAGCGAGTAGCCCCACATCACCCACTGCACGCTGATCAGGCATAGGATGAAGAAGCTGTGCATGATCGTGGAGAGCACGTTCTTGCGGCGAACGAGCCCTCCGTAGAAGAATCCCAGGGCCGGAGTCATGACCATGACCAGCGCGGCTGAAGCAAGCAGCCACGCGGTATCTCCCGCGTCGATCTTGGGGTGCATCGGCTCCTCCTCTTGGAGGGGATGCTACCAGGAGTTCCGGCGCTCGTGCATTCGACGCGGCGTTAGCGTTGCAGCCGCCGCATACGACGTTTGCAGGAGTGGGGACCGTGCGTGCGCGGCAAACATGGCCAAAGCGTCAACGGCACGGCCCCCCGGTGCTTCAATGGATCAATGCAGGGTGATGTGGAACCAGGTCTCGCCTTTGCCGTTGACGTTGACGTTCACGGTGTAGTCGCCCGGTTTGAGCGCCACGTTGTTGCCGTACTCGGCGCTTCCGGAGCCCTTACCCAGCTCCTCGACGCGCGCCACCTGCATCTGCAGCGGGGCGCCGCCGGCGGACGGCGTCACCATGATGCTGACGTCGGCATCATGAACCAACGCGCCCGTGCTCGCGCTAACGATCTGCACGGCTAGAAAGGCGGTAGGTGCCGGCGTGGCGGCGAGCGTCACGGGGCCGTCGCCGGCCACGGCGATCAGTCCGGTGACGACGCCCGCGGCCTTCGCGGCGGCGCTCGTCGCGTAGAGCGGCTGCGAGGGCGTGAACTGAATGCTCACCCGGTAGGGCCCGGCCACGGCGCTGTTCGGAGTCGCCGACTGCTGGGCAAACGCGGGTGGAGTAAGGAGGGCGACGCACGCAACAGCGGCCGCCAAAAGACGCGCGATGAAGTTCATGGCGCGGTTATAGCACAGACGGAGCCCGGCGAACACGAAAAATATCGGAGCCACCGGGATGCGAAAGCGGCGTTAGATGGCCGCGATATCCATGGCCACGCGCAGCGCGCCCCAGCGCTGTCCACGCACGTAGAGCGGAACCGCGAGGTCGTCCATCACCACGCCGGTGTCACGCGCATAGGTCTGGACGGTCATCGAACGCGCCCCCGGCCGGCTGCGCAAGTCCACTCCACGCTGCGTGAAGGCGGAACGCGGCGCGCGCAGCGGGACGTCCATGCCGCCCACTAAGCCCACCCGGGCGCAACGGATGCCGACGGGATCGTCGAAGATGCGCTTGATGCGGTTCCCCGGCAGATCCAGCTCGTCGTCGCCGGTGATGTCCTTGCGATAGTCGCGATAGTGCGCGATGAGAAAACCGTTGATGTCGACGATGCAAAAGTAGATGAGGTGCTTGTCACGCGCGGTATAGCGGTCGACGATCTCCACCAATGCCTCGTCCACCTTGCCGTCGTAGCTCGTACGGTACTTGGGCGGGCGGAAGGCACCGCCGCGTAGCCGCTCGACACTGAAGAGCCGCGCGAGTCTGCGCACGTCGGGTCCCGTGATCTCCACGTAGCCGGTGTCGAAGACGTCGCGTTCGGAGACGTGGCCGCTCTCGATCGTGCGCTCGAAGACCGCTTCAATCTCGGCTGCAGCCTCGTTGGCCCAGTCACGGGCGCGATCGATGAAGGTTCCCAGCCGGTACCGCGCGAGCACCTCGAAGGCATGACCGGTGACCTCGCCCAGGTTGAGCTTGCCGGCATCCTTGGCGTTGGCCGCGCCTTCGTTGGCGTGGGCGCTCAGCGCTTCGACACCGTGTGAGATCTCGCCGAGCACGGCCGACTGCTGTTCCACCGTGGTGGCGATGGAGGCAACTTGCTCCGTCGACTTCTCGATGATCTCGGTCATGTGGCCGAGATCGTCGCGCACCTTGGAGGCTTCGGCGCTCACCTCTACCGCGCGCTCCGTGCTCTTAGCGGTAGCCGTGCGTGCGGCTTCGACCGAGGAGAGCACGTTGCGAATCAACGCTCCGATCTCCTTCGTGGAAGAGCGCGTCGAATCGGCCAGCTTGCGCACTTCGTCGGCCACCACTGCGAAACCGCGGCCATGCTCGCCTGCCCGCGCCGCTTCGATGGCCGCATTGAGGGCCAAGAGATTGGTGCGTTCCGAGACGTCATCGATGACGTCGACAACCTGCTCGATCTGCTGCGAGAGCTGCACCACACCCGAGACGTGCCCTGCCGCCTGCTCCGCCTGCGCGCGTAACTGTTCCAACTTCTCGAGCGAGCGCTCCACGGCCGTGAACGACGCCGACGACGAGGCACGCATCTCATCGGTGAGGCGGCGCGTGTGGTCCGCGGACTCCGCCACCATCTTCGCGCCTTGTGCGCTCTCGTGCACGGCGGCGGCGATCTGCGAAGTCTCCTCAGACTGCCGGTGCGTGGCCGCGGCGATGCGCCCGATCAGGAAGCCGTTGCGCGCGGCGGCCGCCGAGCCTTCGTTCGTGCGCCGCTCGAGATCACAGAGATCGGAGGCGATGCGCGTGAGCGCCGCATTCAACGCCTCGCACAACTCCACGACGTCCGCCGGCGCACCGGCGGGCGCCGCAAACGGCGCGGTGAGATCGGCAACATCTTCTGCGGCCAATCGCCTGAGCTGGGTGCTGATATCCTGGATAGCGGTCGCGGGCTCGGTCATCATGCGCTTGCCCCTCCCTGCATGGCATTATCGGCCAACACAGCGCATGCTTCAGGGGGCAAAGAGAGGCGACGTGAGAACGCGTCCCCCCACAGCTCTCGCGTCGCCTCCGCCGCAGGTATCTCCTTGCGGGCGGTAATCTTTTAGGCCCAGGTAATCGCTTCCTCTGGCCTTTGGGCTATTGACTCACGGGGTCGCCGTTACGCCGCCCGGGTGCCCTGCACGCGAAATCGCCACGGCCACGTTCGCCGTCATCGACACCCAGCCGGCAAGGCCGAGGATTCCAGCCAAGTGCACCATCCCGGCGCCGCCGCTGCCGAGGCCGATGGCCCCGAGCAGGATCGCGAGCTGGAACGACGCGTAGGCCACCCAGCTCAGCGGGGCGGTCAGGAGCTCGCTGGGAGGCGTCTCGTCGTCCTCGCCACGGAACGTCGTGGCGATCATGCGGATCGCGACATGGTGCAGGTGCGCGAGCACCATCTGCCCCACCCAGCCCACCAGCGCGACGAAGACGTAGGACGCCTTCCAGGGTGCACCGCCGACCACGCCCAAGCCCAGCACCACCGCAACCGCCAGCCACAGCACGGATGTCAGATAGAACGCCTGGGGCGGGCGATGCGCGACTTTCGCGTGGCTCGCGAGATCGACGACGTCGACCATGTAGAGCGCGAGGGCGGCGGCGACCAGGATCGCGCCCACCCACACCAGCACCCCGAGCGAGAACCAGAGGCCAAACACCAGCGCGAAGATGCCGACGGTGATCGCCAGCGCCGCGGTGATATGGTGCCAGAGCACGCTTGGGCGCGCACCGAAGATAGGGCCGCTCGTGCGCACCGAGACGCCCATCACCAGCACCGTGAGCCATCCGATCCCCGCCACGTGCGCATGCACGGCCGGCGTCGTCACGAGCCAACCCGGAGCGGCATGGCTCGCGAGTGCCAGCGCCATGCCCAGGCCCAAGACCGCCGCGGCGATCAGGAACGAGAAGACGATCAGGAACGCGCGCGCGATGGAGGCCTCCGTGCGCGGGCCACGCGTTGCCGCGCTCAGCATCGGCAGCACCGCCAAGAGGTAGACGATCAGGCCCGCCAGCACCAACGCCGCCGACCACGACAACGCGCCGGGATGCTGGCTCCAGAAGGATGCCACCATACCGAAGGCACCGATACCGAAGAGCGCCAGCGCGACGCGTGCCGCCCGCTCGTGGCGGAGATCTACTTCCGTAAACGCGGGCATGACGTAGACCAGCACCGTCAGCGCCGTCAGCGTCAGCCAGGCCAGCGCCGCAAGATGAATCCACGCCAGGCCGTGCAGCGTGGGGCCGGTCCAGTCCGTTACCGTAAGTCCCGCGAGCATCACCCACATCAACGCATGCGCGATATGGCCGGCGATGAGCCCGCCCGGCGGAATCCAGGGGCGCGAAGCGACGCGCATCAGCGTGTCCGCGCCGGTGCGCGTGCGGGCGCTTTGATGCGCACCCACACGACGAATCCCACGATCGCGATCGCGGCGAACTGCAGCAACGCGCCGAAAATCAGCAGCGCGGACACGGCGGGATTGTCGGCCAGTGCGACCCACGGTTCGAAGATGAGCCGCAAGGGGAGCCCGACGTTGAGCGCGAGGTAAGCCACGATCACCGCGCGCACGGGATAGCGCCCTTTACTTTCGGGAAAGCGCCGCGTGTCGAGGGGAAACATCCAAAGTGCCACACCAATTACCACGTTGACTAACCAGCCGACGAAACCCGCATGCCCGTGTTCGATGGCGATGATCGGGGGCAGGGGATGCTGGAAGGCCTCTGCCGCCGCAAGGATCACGCCGGCGAGGAAGGTGAGCCCGAGGTAGACCATCGCGGTCTTGATGAACAGACGCGGCTCGATCGGCATCTCCCTCTCCTCGTGTCCTCTCTCATGGTAGCGGACCCGCGGAGTGACCCAGGTCCCAGGAGGGCCGTTTCAGCGATGCACCGCGAATGCCTTGGATTGGAGCACGAACTCGAGGCGCTATGCGGCGTAGCCGATAGCGACGATCGTGAGCGGAAGATCCCCGGCAGGGCGCCGCCACAACACGCGGTCGCCCACGCGCGCACCGATCAACGCCTTGGCCAGCGGCGAGATCCAACTGATCGCACCATGCGTGGGATCGGCTTGATCCTCTCCCACGATCGTGTAATCACGGCGCGCCGCATCCGCTCCCTGGACGGTGACGGTAGCGCCGAACGCCACCACGTCACGCGGCTGACGCGTGAGATCGACGACGATCGCGTTCTCGATGCGGCGGCGCAGATACGCGGTGTCGCGCTCGTTACTCGACGCCTCCGCGGCACGCAGGCGCTCCTCGAGCGCCTCCAGCCCACGCTGCGTGACGTAATTCGGGTGGCCGCTCTCCGGACGCGCGGCAGGCAGCTCCGGGGCGTCCTCGCTCTCCTTGACAAAGGCCCTGCTCATCGTGCTCTACTTCTTCCCCGCTTCGGGGATTCAGCCGCCGAAGAAGCCCCGCAGCACACGCGTGGCGCTCGTCTTCGGATTTTCCGCGAGCAGGCGACGGTCGTGCGTCACGATGATGACCCCAGACATGGCTCCGCCGAAGCCGTTCACGCCTCGCCGCGGGGCCGCTTGCACCGCCTGGCCGAACGTCTTGACGAGCGCCGCGTGGACGGAACAGTAGTAGGTGTAGATACCGGGACGTGAGAGCCGCACCGTATAGGTGCCCACGCCGTGGGAGGCGCCCGGGGTGCCCGCTGCCCGCCCGTTGATGGCAAGCGGGCGCCTGCCCGTCTGCGGATCGAATCCCACGATGGTGTGCGCGTCGGTGTCTTGGTTGACGAAGACGACGGGCTGCCCCGGCTCCACGGCGACAACGGGTTCCAAGAAATCGTTCGCCCCGTTCATGTGCACGTAGACGGGCCCAGGCGCGGCCTGCGCCGCGGGGACGCTCGCAGCGAGCGCCAGCAAGGCGGCCATGGCCACAGCGAGCGGAAGAGAGCGTCGCAGCATGTGGAAACCTCCGTGCAGACTTTAACGTACCGCGCGGGGTTGTGCGTTGCAGAGTGCGTTGAGAAACGCGCCCACCAGCCCCGCGAAGAGAATCGAGCCGGCGGTGACGTCCGGCGTCCACCAGATGCCGCCCATCGTGGCTGCCAGAACGGCCAGGTAAACGCTCCAGTAGACCGCCGGCACCGCAAAGGCAAAGACATAGCCCGCGCGTAGCGCGTCGCCAACGATGCCGCAGGCGAGGCTGGCCGCGACGACCGCCGCGAACTGGCCGGCGTCGTTGGAGTGGGCGCCGGCGACGAAGACGTTGCCCAGCAGCATGAAGAGCGTCAAGGCGCCCGGGCGCAAGTCGAAGCGGTGCTTGAGATAGAGCGCAAAGCCCGCCAGCAGCAAGCTCTGCACCAGCACCGCCAGCAGCCCGATCCCTTGCTTGTAGTAGGCCAGCGTCAGCAGCGTCAGAGCGTCGCGCGGAGAGCTGGCGGGGATGAGCGGCGCGTTCATGCGGGCCGCCTCGCTGACGAAGATGAACTGCGTGCCCCAGTGCAGCAGCTCCAGCAGCGATGCCGCCGCGATCAACAGCGGCAGCTGCGCCGCCAGCGTGCGCGGCCTGTGGATCTGCGCGGCGCGGATCGGCCCCGCGCAGATGAGAAACATGCCCGCACCGATCAACAGATGTGTGGGGCTAAGCAGCGCGTTGAAGCCTTCCTCGAATCCCCACAGCGAGTGCTTGATTAAATCGGCAAGTCCGCCCGCTAGGCCGATGACCAGACCCGCCAGCGTGACCCCGTAGCCTGCCGGCAATGCCTGCCGCCACGGATACCCGCGGCGGTGGTAGTGCACGAGCACCACGGCGGTACAGACGTAGGCGGCGAGCAGCCCCGCGTAGAGCAAGCCGTGCGCCGGCTCGAAGAACGTCTCGACGTCATGATGAAAATGATGCCACGTGTCGACGAAGATCCCGGCGCCCAGCCACAGGCTGGCGATGGCGATCGCCCAATCGTAGAGTACGCTCTGCGACGGAACGTTGGAGGTCTGCACGACCAGGGAGTTCGTCCGGCTCTTCGAATCCCCCCTGCGTGAGTACCGTATCGACGCACGCGCGCGGTCTTGCGTTCGCCGCATGGCTCGCGCTCGTGGCGCTCGCGGGCTGCGCGCAGGCGCCACCGGCCGCGCAGACGCTCACCAGCAGCGCGGTGACACGCCTCCCGCAGCCGTGGCCGACGGCAGCAACCGTGGCCGGCGACGCACCGCCGCGCATCCTCGCCGTTTACGTGAACCGGACCACCATCGGCAACGGCGACGAATGGCGCGGCCGTATCGTCACCAGCACCAACGTCGCCAGCCTGGAGGTCCGCACGGAGTCGTTCTCGTTCGTTGCCGCGCGCACCGCCTTCGGTCAGTTCACGTTCGACGTTCACGTGCTCGACCTACCGCCGCAGTACCGTCGCGGCTACATGCTGCAGATCACCGCGCGCAACACAGCCGGCGCGCGCGACGACCGCTACGTTCCGATCCGCTTCCTGTAAGCCCACGCCAGGGCGATCTGGGTCTTGGCATCGGGAATCTCGTCGCGCGTGACCATCTCCCACGCCTGCGCCAACGGCATGACTTCGACCTGGATCCGCTCGTACGGTTCGGGCTCGGCGGGTCCCGCCGTCAACCCTTCAGCTAGGCACAGATGGAGACGCTCGTCGCAGAAGCCCGGCGAGGTATAGAACGTCCACAGCTCGCGCACGCGCTCGCAACGGTAACCCGTCTCCTCGCGCAGCTCCCGCGCGGCACACTCCACGGGGCGCTCGCCGGAATCCAGCTTGCCGGCGGGCACCTCCCAAAGGGGGCGATCGATCGCCGGGCGGTACTGCCGGATCATGACGATCTCGCTGGGTGTGGGCTGCGCGATGACGCACACGGCGCCCGGGTGCTCGACGATCTCGTAGGCGTGCGTGCGGCCGTCGTCGAGCGTGACGTCGTCGATGCGCAGGTTGATGATCCGGCCCTCATAGACGCGCCGCGAGCTTCGCATCCGCGGGTCTTCCGCGCCGCACGCTCCATGCCCCTCGCCAAGCGGCGCGCGGCGGGGTAGGATGTGGCCATGAACGTGCAGGCGCAATTCCCCGGCGAGCAGACCAAGGACGGTCAATTCGTCCGGCAGGAAGACGAGTTTCGCAACTGGATCTCCGCGGATGGCCGTACCGGCCTCCCGGCGGCCGCGGGACGCTACCATCTCTACGTCTCCTACGCTTGCCCCTGGGCCCATCGCACGATCATCACGCGCCG
>SCRI01000052.1 GCA_004298675.1 bacterium
GAGAGTAAACGTGTACGAAGTTGTTGCTGTTTCTGCATCCCTTACCACCTCCTTGAGCAAAATGCGTACCCCGAATAACGCATCTCTCACGGCGAACATTCTTTTCCGGGCGCCGAGCAGCAGGAGGCCGCAGGTGGTTTGGACAACTTCCTCCGGCCGCGCTGAAGGCGTTTTTGTGAGCGAGTCCCCAAAACGAATGGAAGGCCCGGCCGAAGAAGCGAGCGAAATGCGCGCCGGGTAGTGACGGAGGTCACCGCACGGTCCCCGATAGCTCAATGGTAGAGCATCTGACTGTTAATCAGAGGGTTCCTGGTTCGAGTCCAGGTCGGGGAGCCATGTTGAAAGCCCGCGAGACGTAACGTCCGCGGGCTTTTCGATTTTTCGTGTGTGAACCGCTTCGAAGTGCGCTCGCGGTGGGCGTCGAGCGGACGTCCTGCGGGAGCGCTCCACGTACGGAGATATGGCTGATACGTCACGTATCGGCGCGCAGCGGGGCAAGAGCTCCTTGTGCAATCATGCCGAGCGAGCGCCCGTTCGTGCCGCCTCTTGCCATCGCCTCCATTCCGCGGATGACGGCGAGCAACATCAGCCCCGAACGACGGGCATCGAGCCGCGCCGGAACGTCTCCCTCGCGCTGCGCTTGGCGCACGGCCGCGACGAGCTGGTCCCCAAGCTCTTCGAACGTTTTCGAGATGATCGCGTTCACCTCGTCGTCCTGTCTACCTAGCTCCGCAGCGGCTTTGGAAAGAAGACATCCTCGCGGTGACTGCATCTCGCGCGTCAGGTGCTGTACGTACTTCTCCAACCGCTGCAGCGCCGAGCCGCTCGGTGCATGGAGAAACGATGTGGCCATCGCGACCATGCGCTCGCAATAGAGGCGCAGGCCTTGGACGAACATATCATGCTTCGATCCAAACGCAGCGTAGAGGCTCCCCTTGCCGAGCCCCGTCGCCTCCGTGAGATCGTCGAGCGAAGTGGCGCAATAGCCTTGGTCCCAAAAGCTTGCGCAAATCGCATCCAGCGCCTCAGTTTCCGAAAACGTTCGTGGACGTCCCATCGTAAGTTTATAATCCTATCTTATAAGAACTGGACCAAGTTGTCAAGAATTCCAAGCCACGTTATTGACTATATGGTCCACTATCCGTATACTATGCACACTTCCCGATCTGAACATGAGAGGAACCATGGCAACTCTTAAAGAGCGACTCGAGGCGATGCGCAATGGCAGCAAGCTCAAGCCCGAGATCGAAGCGGCATTCGCTCGCTACTTTTCCGAGGCGCATCCCGAGCCGCTTGCGAATGGCTCGCGAATTCCCCATTTCTCCTTACCGGATCACGCAGGCCGGATCGTAAGTTCGATCGACCTTTTGCAGCAGGGCCCACTGGTGATCACGTTCTTCCGCGGTACATGGTGCCCTTACTGCAACGCGGAGATGGCGGCGCTTAACGACGCCTACGACTCGATCCGCGCGACAGGAGCAGAGCTCGTTGCGATCTCCCCTCAATCCGCGCAAAGTGCCGGTGACTATCGAAGCGAGCATCCGCTGAAGTTCTCCGTGCTCATCGACACCAATGCAAGGGTCGCCGAGTCCTTCGGCCTCGCATACATCCTCCCAGATTACCTGCAGGCGTTTTATCGCCACGCCTTCCGTACCGACTTGACTGCCATTAACGACGGAAAGACGTGGCGTTTGCCCGTACCGGGTCGTTTCATCGCCGATCGCGACGGCACGATCGTGGATGTCGAGGCAAATGCGGACTATCGCTTCCGTCCGGAGCCGGAGGCAATCGTCCCGATCCTCAAGCGGCTGGCCCTCGGTCCAGTAAGAAAGGCGTAGCGAAGTGATCCCTCCGGCCCTGCGTGGCGTTTACGGTTGTACCTTAGGAGGAGGTTAGAAGCATGAAATACCTTGTCGCACTGGCGCTTGTAGGGGCGCTCGCCGCCCCCGCGCTTGCAAACGATCATTTCGCAAACGTGCCCCACGAAATGAATCTTGGAACGTTGGAGGGGCGCGGAGCATTGCGACCACGACGATGATCGTCGGTCTCTCGTGCGCGCTCGTGGCGACGCCGTGCGCGAGCGCTGTGCTCGGAGCGGCTACGGTCCAAGGGAGCGTGGTTGTTACGATCGCCGCGATGGCACGATATGCCCTCGGTTACACCATCATGCTGTGGCTCGCATCGGCGTTTTCCGGCATCGTCGTCACTTCGCGGCGAATTCGCGAGCATGGCGAGCTTGTAACGTGCCTTAGTGCCGCCGCGCTATTGCTCTTGGGAGCTGGCTTCGTCTACTACGGCTTTCAACAGCTGTAGGGCATCAACGAGGAATTCAGGGAAATGCAAGCGATCGTACTGACGGGTTTCAACGGCGTCGAGAGCCTTCGAGTGGCGGAGGTCGACGAGCCGCGTCCGGAGGCCGGAGAGGTGCTGATCAAGGTGCGCGCGGCAGGCATCAACTATGCCGAGCTCGAGCAGACCTTGGGGCGCTATCCATTTCAGCGGCCGCTTCCCGGTATTATGGGCTTCGAGGCTGCCGGGGAAGTCGTCGAGCTCGGCGAGGGGGTGAGCGGTTTGAGCATCGGCGACAGGGTGGTTGCGCCGGTCTCGAGTGGGGGCTACGCCGAGTACGCCACTGCGAGCGCGGAGCTCGCGTTGCCCATTCCCGAAGGAATAACCTTTGCGCAGGCGACGAGTATTGTGATTCAGGGCGTCTCCGCATACGCGCTGCTGTGGCTTACCGCAAGGCCGAAACCGCACGAGACCGTGCTGATTCAAGCCGCGGCCGGTGGCGTGGGGCTCTATCTCGTGCAGCTCGCAAAGGTCATGCCGGTTGGGCGGATCATCGCTCTAGCAAGCTCGGCGGAAAAACTCGAGCTGGTAAGGGCACTCGGCGCCGACGCCGCGATCGATTATTCAGCCGAGGGGTGGCCGGAGCGCGTACTCCAAGAGACCCGCGGGAGGGGCGTTGACGTCGTGCTCGAGATGGCTTCCGGCGATGTTGGAAAAGCCAGCTTTGGCCTGCTCGCGCCGTTCGGCCGTTTCGTCATGTACGGCGCCAAGAACGTGCAAGACACGTTCACAGCCGCGCAAGTGCGCCAGCTGATTCACAACAACCAATCGATCGTCGGGTTCAACGTGCCGACCATAGAACGCAAAGACGTAGCGCGATGTGTTCCCCAGCTGCTCGGGCTGATCGCTCAGGGGAAGATTCGAATCTTCGCCGACACGGCGTTTCCGCTAGCCGAGGTCAAGTCGGCGTTCGATGCGCTCGCCGGGCGCGGCACGATCGGGAAGGTCGTGCTGGTTCCGTAGTGGCGCGCGCCGCAGCGGTCGCGATCGCTGCTGCGAAGTCTAGGCGGGGCCCGTGCTCGCCGGGCGGCCCGGCGATGATCTCACGCCTACGAATCCCCCCGCGAAGGAGCTCCTAGATCACGTTCGTTTCCTTCCGCAGAAAGCGCGCCTGTGGAGGCCAAAACAAGCGTCAACTTAGCGAGTTTGCAAAAATCCGCGCTGGCTGGAGATCGGTCAGACGCGGACCGTGCGTAGGCGTAGCGCGTTGGTGATCACCGAGACGGAGCTGAACGACATGGCCGCCGCGGCGATGATCGGCGAGAGGAGGATGCCGAAGGCTGGGTAGAGCACGCCCGCCGCGATCGGCACGCCCAAGGCGTTGTAGACCAGCGCGAAGATCAAATTCTGCCAGATGTTGCGCATCGTCGCTTCGCTCAGGTGCCGCGCGCGCACGATACCGCGCAGGTCGCCTTTGACCAAGGTGATTCCGGCACTCTCCATGGCGACGTCCGTCCCCGTGCCCATCGCAATGCCGACTTGGGCCTGGGCCAGCGCCGGCGCGTCGTTGATGCCGTCGCCGGCCATCGCAACGAATCGTCCCTCGCTCTGGAGGCGCTTGACGATCTCCGCCTTCTGCTGCGGCAGCACCTCGGCGACGACCTCGTCGATGCCCAGGCGAGAGGCAACGGCCTTGGCCGTCGTGGCGCTGTCGCCCGTGAGCATGACGATGCGGATCCCGGCGTCGTGGAGGGCTCGAATCGCTTGGGGTGTCGTGGCTTTGACGGGATCGGCAACGGCCACCAATCCCGCCGGCCGTCCGTCGATCGCGACGAACATCGCGGTCTTCCCCTCAAGTCGCAGCGTCTCGGCACGCGCGGCCAGCACCCCGGTCTCGACGTGAAGCGTCCGCATGAGCGCCGCGTTGCCCAACGCTACCAGATCGCGCCCGATGCGGCCGCGCACACCTTGCCCTGGAATTGAACTGAAATCCTCGACCTGCTCGAGTGCCAGCTTTCGATTCTCGGCGCCCTGTACGATCGCCGAAGCCAACGGGTGCTCGCTACCCCGCTCGAGCGAGGCGCCGAGTTGCAGCACCTGCTGCTCGCTGAATCCGTTCGCGGCCACCACGTCTTGCAGGCGTGGGCGCCCCTCGGTGAGGGTGCCGGTCTTGTCGACCACGAGCGTGTCCACGCGCCGTAACGTTTCGATCGCCTCGGCGCTCTTGAAGAGCACGCCGAAGGTGGCGCCTTTGCCCGCCGCTACCATCACGGACATGGGGGTCGCTAGGCCCAAAGCGCACGGGCAGGCGATGATGAGCACGGAGACGGCGTTGATGATGGCGTAGGCGAGTGCGGGGCGCGGGCCTACGAGCAGCCAGACGACGAACGTGAGCGCGGCGATCGTGACGACGCCGGGAACGAAGTATGCGGAGGCGATGTCGGCGACGCGCTGGATCGGCGCGCGGCTGCGGCTGGCTTCGCTCACCATGTGCACGATCTGCGCCAGCAGCGTCTCGCTGCCGATGCGGCGCGCTTCCATCACGAAGGTGCCGTTCCCGTTGACCGTCGCGCCGATGACGCGCTCACCGGCAACCTTCTCGACGGGCAACGGCTCGCCGGTGATCATCGACTCGTCGACCGAAGAGCTGCCGCCGATCACGAGGCCGTCGACGGGAATCTTCTCCCCCGGCCGCACGCGCAGGCGATCGCCCACTCGGACATCGTCCAACGGCACGTCCTGCTCGGAGTCGTCCGCGTTGACGCGGCGTGCGGTCTTGGGAGCCAGCCCCAAGAGCGTCCTAATAGCGGCGTTGGTCCGGCTGCGTGCGCGCAGCTCCAGGACCTGCCCCAGGAGCACGAGCGTCGTGATGACGGCGGCAGCCTCGAAGTAGACGCCGACGACACCCGACGCTTCGTGGAACGAGGGCGGAAAGATCTCGGGAGCGGCGACGGCGACGACGCTATAGAGATACGAGACGGCAACGCCCAAACCGATCAACGTGAACATGTTGAGGTTGCGGGTGATCAGCGAGTTCCAGCCCCGGACGAAGAAGGGCCAGCCGCCCCAGAGCACAACGGGCGTGCTCAGCAGCAACTGCAACCAAGCGGAGAGCGACGGCGGAACCGGGTTGCGCGCGGCGAGCGCCGGAACGTATCCCGGCATCGTGAGCACGAGCAGCGGCAGCGTGAGCGCGACGCCGGCCCAGAAGCGTCGCGTCATGTCGACGAGCTCGGTGTTCTCCTCCTCAGCGGCGACGGCGTCGCGCGGCTCGAGCGTCATACCGCACTTCGGGCACGTGCCCGGCCCGGGGCGGACGATCTCCGGGTGCATCGGGCAGGTGTAGACCACCGGTTGCCTCTCCGCCGTCATCTTGACTAACTCTTTCCTCATGTGCTCGGATACGGCTCGCTTGGCGGCATCAAACATACCCTAGAATTGCGAATACGCCGTGAAAGAGGCGGAGCGATGCGACAAGTTGATGCGGTGCTGCGAACGCTCGCGCTCTGGTCCGCCGTTGTAGCCGCTCTGTCGGCTGTTCCAGGCCGCGCGACGGCGGACCAGAGCGCCAACGCCCGGGAGCCGATGAGGCGGATGCCCTTCGTTCACGTGGACTTAGGAGTCAACGAGAGAGCCGGAGCGTAGCAAACCTCGCGATGCTGGATCGTTGGCGTCTTATGGATGCGTTGCCGTCGGCGGTAAGGGCCCTTGCCGCGTCGCGGCGTCGCGTGTGGTGCGCGTGCCGATCACCGCGTTGTAGACCCAGGCCACGATTGCTCCGCCTAGCGCCGCAAGCGCAACGCCCCAAAGGAGGCCCAGAAGGCCAAAACCGGGCCAGCCTGTGGCGCCCAACCCCATCATCGAGCCCATACCGAGCATGAAGGGCATGCCCATGGAGAAGGCACCCAACAGGGCTAAGACCGCGAATGCGACGGCCATCGCCGCGGGGCTCAAGGGTTGATAACGATCACTTTCGTTCATGGGGCACTCCTTTCGTGCTCACTTCGAAGCCTGCACGCTCACGCGCTCGCCGGGGCTCAAACAAGGCACGGCGCGCATGTCATGATCGTGACGAATGACCAAGAGGGTGCCGTCCGTCAGGCGCAGTTCGTTGATGCAATGTGAGACGCCGAGCCGATCGGGCTGACAGTTTGCATCGGTCAACGTCATGGCGGCCGTGGCGCCGGGCGGTAGCGCTCCAGCGAGCAGGTGGACGCTCTCAATTCGCGCATCCGGTACGTCGCTGCGGATGATCGCGATCACCGGAGCATGACTCGCGGGCGCAGCGGCAACGGAAGCGGGGGCCGCAAGGCTTGTCGCCGCCATGGCGAGAGCCGCGACTGCGATGGCAAGGGGAAACCTTCCGATCGAATTCATGGCTCGAGCATAATGCCCGCGTGTGGAGAGCGTGTGAACGGCGTGCAACTCGTTCACCCGTACCTTAGCGTGGAAGGCGCACTTCGACACGGGCCCCCGAATCGGCGGGCCCGACGTCCAGCGTAGCGCCGATCGCCCTGGCCAGCGCCTGCACCACCCGCAGTCCCAAGCCCGATCCACGCCCGTCGAGCGCGCCACGGATGGCGGCAACGGCTTCCGAGCCCGCCGAGTCTTCGATGCGCACGACAGCCATCGCGTCGTGGAAACGAACGGTCACGGCCACGCGTCCCTCTGGGGGCGTCGCCTGCAGCGCGTTCACGAGCAGGTTGGCAACGATGCGTGCCAGGTGGCCCTCGTCGGTGCGCGCCACCACGGGCACGGGCCCTGGGTCGACGTCGAGGACGATACCTTTACGCGTGGCGAGGTCGCCGTACGAGGCGGCGGTGCGACGCACGGTTGCCGCGACGTCGACGCCGTGCCGATCGACGCGCAAGAGTCCAGCCTCGGCGGCGGCTACGTCGCGCAGATCGGCCACCGTCGTCTCCAGCGACCCGATGTCCGTTAGTAGGCGCGTGAGCATGCGCGGATCGTCCGGAGCGATCAATCCGTCCCGCTGCGCCTCGATGGTTCCGCGCATTGCCGTCAACGGATGCGCGAGATCGTGAGCAATTCCGGCAACCAGCTCGCGCTCGGAACGCCGCGCCCTGCTCAGCTCCTGCGCCATGCGATTGGCACGCTGCGCCACGCGCTCCAGCTCCGGCGCGCCGATTGCGGGAATCGGCTGATCGAGCAGGCCGCTGGCAAAGCGCGCCAACCCTCGATCGAGCACGGTAACCGAGCGCACGAGTTCCCAGGCTACGAGCAGGCCAACCACCACCCCCAAGAAGACGGCGATCGCCAAGGAGAGCGCGAGAATCTGGTCGAGGAGGCCATAGATTGTCTCGAGATCGGGGCCCCAGCCCAGCGTGCTCCGCATGGTCGCGAAATGACCCGCGAAGGGCGCGAGATAGGCTCGCACGACCCAGTGCACGAGACCGGCCGCGGCGAGCATCGCCAGCATCGTCACTGCCGCGGTACCCAGGATGATCCGCCCTCCGAGGCTCATTGGGCGTTCCGCGCGGCGTAGCCTACGCCCACGATCGTCTCGATCAGCGGATCCTGCGCGCCGGCCTCGCGCAGCTTCTTGCGAATGTTCTTCACGTGCGAGTCGATGGTACGTTCGGAAGTCTCGAGGTCCAGGTTCAGCACGTCGGCAAGATCGGCGCGTGTGTAGACGCGCCCCGGATGGCGAGCCAAACGCTCCAAGAGCGCGTACTGCGTTGCCGTCAACGCTACGTCCCGGCCATGGACACGTACCGACTGAGCCTCGCGATCCAGCTCGACGCCGTCCGAGAGCCGGAGACGCGTAGCGCCTTGGCGGCGCAGCACGACCGCGATGCGGCGCGCGAGCTCGGCCACACTGAACGGCTTGGTGACGTAGTCATCGGCGCCGAGGTCGAAGCCTGAGAGGCGCTGCGCCTCTTCGCTGCGCGCAGTGAGCATCAAAAACGGGATTTCGCGCGCGCGCAGCTTCGGCGCGAGCTCGTCGCCCGGCTGCCCTGGGAGTCCGCGATCGATCAGCGCCACCGCGGGAACCTGCTGCTCGATGGCGCGCTTTGCCTCGGTAACCGAACGTGCCCAGCGCAGTTCCCATCCCTCGCGTCCCGCATACGGCGCGAGCGTGTCGTAGATCGAGGGGTCGTCCTCGACCAAGAGCAGCGAGATAGCCATGCGCCTTACCGCCGCCGCGCGTGCTGCAACGTCAAGACCGCAAAGGCGCTCAGGATAGCCGCGGCTGCGAAACCGAAGATAAACGCGGGCCCCGCCCAACGCTCCCATCCGGAGGGATGATAAACGATCATCAAGACGGCTAGCGCGTTGATAAACGCGGCGGCGATAATGCTTAGACCCAAGCGCGCGGTCAGCGTTTCGAGCGCCTTCAAGATCGGCTCATAGCCAGCCGGCCGCGTGTAAATCTCGAGTGTTCCCCGCTCCAGCAATCCGATGAGACGGCGCGCGTGCGCGGGAAACTCCGCAGCCGCCGTTGCGGTGGCAAGTGCCAGGGCCGGCGTGCGTTTGAGCCACTGCTCGGGCGAATAGCGCCGCGCGAGTACCTGCTTCACGTAAGGCGCGAAGTAGGTCGCCGTGCTTGCTCCAGGCGCCAGTTCCGCCACCACGCCCTCGACCATCAGCCAGGTCTTGAAGACGAGGGCAAGGTTCACCGGGAGGTGGAGACGGTGACGGCGCACGACGTCGAAGATATTCTCAAGCATCCTGCCGACAGCCAGCTCCGCTAATGGGCGCCCCCAGTACTCGGCCACCAGCCGCTCGACGTCGCGCTGCAGCAGCACGCGGTCCACGGGCACGCGAGCCGCCCCGATGTCCAGCAGCACGTCGACCATGCCCGCTGCGTCGTGGCCCTCGATTGCCGCGAAGATGTCGCCGAGTTGTTCGCGTGTCGCCTCTTCCAAGGTTCCGACCATGCCGAAGTCGATAAGGCCGATCGTACCGTCTGGCTCGATGAAGTAGTTACCTGGATGCGGGTCGGCGTGGAAGAAGCCTTCGTCGAAAACCATCGTCAAGTAGAGCTGCGCCAAGCGCATGGCGAGACTCTGGCGCTCGATGCCGGCCGCCGCCAGTGCCGCCGTATCTCCAACCTTGGCGCCCGTCATGCGTTCGAGCGTGAGCACGCGCGAGGTCGTGGTCTCCCAGAATATCCGCGGAATGTGGACCTTCGCCTTGCCGGCCAGGGCCTGGGCCAGGCGCTCGGCGTTGTGCCCCTCGGTGATGTAGTCCAACTCAGCGCGCAGCGTGCGCGCGAACTCGTCCACCAGCTCCGGTGCGTCGTAGGGCGCCTCCGGTCCGAGGCGCCGCGCAATGACGGCGGCGAGATCCCCAAGGATGTGGAGGTCCTCGTCCACCCGCTCCACGACTCCGCGTCGCCTCACCTTGACGATGACGGCAGTACCGTCGTGCAGCACCGCGCCGTGCGCCTGCCCGATGGAGCCGGCGGCAACCGGCGACCAATCGAAGGAGGCAAAGAGCTCCTCAACCGGGCGTCCGAGCTCCTCCACCAGGACCTCCTCGATTGCCGTGCGCGCTTCAGGCGGAACCTGGTCTTGCAGTTTAGCGAGTTCGCGTTGGAGCTCGGGGGACACGATGTCAGAGCGTGTGGAGACCACTTGCCCCAGCTTCACGAAGGTCGTGCCGAGGTCTTCAAGGGCGAGCCGAACGTGCTCCGCCTCGGTGTACGGTTCCGGTCGCCTCAGGTGGCCGAGCAGGCCACGGTGGAAGGGCACGAGCCGCTCCAAGCCCAGGATGCCCATGAGATAACCAAGGCCGTGACGTGCCACGGCGCTAGCGATTTCGCGGTAGCGGATACGTCGTAAACTCGCCGGGTTGAGCGCCCGTACTACGCTCGCTATCCTCGCAAAAACACCGGAAGAAACGAGGAACGAGACGCGAAGGCCAGTTCCGCTGCTCCTTCGTGAACTCGTAGCGCACCATGGCTACGATCATGACGCATGAGCTACAGTCGCCATGGTCTTAGCAGTCCTCCATCTTCCGTCCAGGTGCGCCGGCTGGGCGTTGTGATGGAACCGGATCCAAGCAGCGCATTGGAAGTCGAAGGGGTCTGCAATCCCGGCGTTGCGCGTGGCATCGACGGGGAGCTCTACCTCTTCCCGCGCCTGGTGGCGCGGGACAACTACTCCCGCATCGGAATCGCACGCGTACGCTTCAACGCGGATGGCGATCCGATTGGCGTTGAGCGTCTTGGTATCGCCTTGGAGCCGTCTGCGCCGTATGAGCGCGCGGGGCCGGGGCAGGGCGGTTGCGAGGATCCGCGCGTGAGTTACTTGGCGCCGCTTGGCCGCTACGTTATGAGCTATACGGCTCTCGGCTCCGAGAGTCCCCGCATCGCGCTGGCGACTTCCGATGACCTCTTCAGGTGGGAACGGCTTGGTCTCGTATGGTTTGAGGATCCAGCATTAGGCGTAGATTTCAATGCTGTCAACGACAAAGACGCCGTCTTCTTCCCTCAGGCCACCGTGGATGCGCATGGTCGGCCTGCCCTGGCGCTGGTGCACCGGCCGTTGTTTCCTCGTTCGATGCCGGGAGACGCGGCAACGGCGCCGGTACCCCGGACGCTGGATCTCGATCGTGAAAGCATGTGGCTGTCCTATTGCTCGCTGAAAGCGGCTACCTGCAATAGGCACCTGCTCTGCCACTTCACCACCCATTGTCGTTTGGCGTCGCCGGTCTCGCCGTGGGAACGCTTAAAGATCGGTGCCGGTACGCCGCCGGTCGCTACCGAGCACGGTTACGTGATGTTATATCACGGCGTTGCCGGCGATGTTGTTGATGATGTTCGGACGATGACCTATGCGGGCGGTTTGATGGTCCTCGATAAGAAAGACCCACGCGTTATCCGCTATCGATCGCCAGAGCCTGTGCTCGAGCCGCAGCAGCCTGAGGAGCTCAAGGGAACCGTCGACCGCGTGGTCTTTCCAACCGGCGCGGACCTACGGACCGATCTCGGACTTCGCCATCGGCTCGACGTCTATTACGGCATGGCGGATCAGAGAATCGGCGCAGCCTGCATCGATCTCCCGCGGTCTTTCCCTGTAGGGGCACCAGCCGACCGATCAGATCATTGCATTTGAGCAACGCTGGCGGCGCGCCGTCAGCAGTGATGAATCTGTAAGTATGCCAAATGGGTGACGACTGCAACGTGGCTAAGCGCTACCAATAGGACGAGGGCGAATGGGGTCACGGATGCGAAGGCGGACGAGAGCTTGCGAGCCGGGATTCGTGCAACCTGAAAGGCGGCGACAGGCGCGGTCGAACAGAGGCCAGCCCGTTGAAAGCGGGCGGTCAACGCGTCATATGCCGGCGGATCGAGGATTCGAGCGATAGCATCGGCGTAGCGTTCCCGGCGGCGATAGAGCGCGTTCTCGAGCGCGTCGAAGCCAGGCACCACCAGCCCGGCAAACAGGAGGTGCCATAACAGCGCGCGGATGGCGTCTCCGCGTCGCGCGTGCGCCACTTCGTGCCTAGCGACGAGGTCCAACTCCGTCGCATCCAGTGCGTCGAGCATGCCGCGCGAGAAAACGATGCGGCGCCCTGGGATGGCGAAGCAAAAAATCGCCGGAACGTCGACATAGATGACCGCAACCGGACGGGATTCAAGCCGCTCGCCCGCGCGCGCGAATGCCGCACTGACCTCGGCCGGGGGTTCGGAACAGAGCTCCTCGATGGAGAGAAGAGCGCCTTGGACGCGCGCGACGCGCAGCAGCGCCGCCACCACAAGCAGGCCGCCGTAGACAACAAAAACCGCGATCATGTGCTCATGCAGCCACAGCAAGCCGTGGTATGTTACATCGACGAAGTCGAGCCAGCAGAAGCGTTTGGCGAAAAATCCGAGCGGCACGAGCGACAATGCGACGAGGCCGGCCCGCAGATACCGGGACATATCACCGCCGTCTGCGTTTGAGCGCCGTACGCAGCTCGGCCATCATCGCCTCGTCCTGTGCGACGAGGTCCACGAAGCCATGTATCGCTGCCGCACCATGAGCCTGTACCAATTCGTTCAGCGTGTCGGACATACGGCGCTCGAGATATTGCTGCCGTGACAATGCCACATCATACTTCGTCTCAAGACTACGGCCGCTCTTGGTGACCAAGCCTTTCTGCAAAAGGCGCGAGAGCTCCGTATGGATCGTAGTATAGGCGAGCTCGTCCCGGCGTGACAATGCGGCATGCAGATCGGTTGCGGAAGTAGGGCCGTGACCCCAGAGATAACTCAAGATCATGGCCTGACGATGGCCGAGCGGGCCGAGGGGCAGCTGTTCATGACGTCGTGATGTCACTGTCTGCGGCTCGTTCTCCACGCCTGCGGTGCCATCCTATCCGGCGCGAAAGCAAGCCGGATGGCCGCGGCCGTTGACGCGTTACTACAGGGCGTGGTATTGTGGCTCGGTACACATGAAGTTCGCCGATTTCGCGATGCAGCACGCACGCGGCATACTCGTCACGCTCTTGGTCCTCGTCGTCCTAGGCCTTGTCTCCGTCGGCTCGTTGCCGATGTCCATCTATCCGCGAGTGGCGTTTGCACGCGTCGTCATCGTCGCGGGGAACGGGGAGATGACGCCGGCGCAGGTACAGCAGAATATCACGCGCCCCATCGAGCAAGCCGTATCTACCGTGATCGGGGTTCAGCTCGTTCAGGGGAATACCGCCCAGGACGCCGCACAAGTGTCGATTACCTTCGATCCGAAGATCGACGTCAACCTAGATCTGCAGCGCGTCAACGCCGCCCTCACGCAAGGGAGCGCAGCGCTGCCCCCGGGCACCAACGTCTCAGCCCAGATCGTCAATCCGAACATCTTTCCGGTTCTCGGATACGTGGTCAAGATCCCAGGCAGATCGATGACCCAGACGCGAGATATCAGTGAGTACCAGCTGCGCCCATTGCTGACCGGCCTACCGGGGATCGCGCAGGTTCGCACGATCGGTGGGCGGTTAAAGGAATACTGGGTCTCCGCCGACCCGCGGCAGGCTGCGGCTCTCGAGATACCGTTGGACAGCATCGCAAACGCTATTGCAGCGAACAACCAGGTCACCGCCATCGGTCATTTCAACGCGTTCGATCAACGCCCGATCGTGCTTGTAAGCGGCGCACCCAGGAGTCCGGAAGACATCGCTGCGATCGTGGTGGATAATCGTCATGGGACGCCCATAACGGTTGGGCAGCTGGCAAGCGTCCACGAGGCCCTCCAGCCGCAGACGTCGATTGTTTCCGCGCACGGCGGGGACGCGGTGCTGCTCAACGTGTATGCCCAGCCCGGCGGGAACATCGTTCGGATCTACGACGAGGCTAACGCCGTGCTCCAGCACGAGGTACGTGCGCTTCCGCCCGGAGCGAGCATTGAGCCGTACTGGAACCAGGCGACGCTCGTGGGGGATGCGGTGAAGAATCTCCGCGACGCGATCATCGTCGGGGCGCTGCTTGCGGTAGCGGTTATATGGCTATTTCTGGGGTCCATTCGCAGCACGCTCGTCGCCGCCACGGTGATTCCACTGGTCATCGTCATCGCATTTTTTTTCATGCGTCTGGCAGGTCAGGGCCTCAACCTGATGACCCTAGGTGCGCTGGCGATCGGCGTGGGCCTGGTGATCGTGGATGCGATCTTCGTCGTGGAGAACATATGGCGGCATCTGCAGGCAGGTGAGGGCCGCGTGGCCGCCGTCCGGAGTGCAATGGGCGATATCGCCGCCCCAATGATCGGTTCCACGGTCACGACGATCGTCGTGTTCGTGCCGATGGCGTTACTGTCGGGTGTGACCGGCGCATTCTTCGTCGCGCTCTCGGTCACGCTTACGATCGCGCTGGCGCTCTCGCTCCTCTTCGCGCTCTACGTGACCCCACTGCTGTCTGCGTATTTCATACGTGTCCGCGAGCCCGGCGCCGCCCAGCGCACGCCTGCCGGCCAGCGTGTGATGGCGTGGCTGCTAGCCCGGTACGAGCCCGCGCTGCGTTGGATGCTGCATCACCGCGGCGCCGCCTATGGCATGACGGCCGCCGTGGTCTTGGTTACCGTGCTGCTCGCCCGCGGTCTAGGCGCGGACTTCATGCCGGCGATGGATGAGGGTGCCTTCGAGCTGAACTTCACGATGCCGCCGGGCACGTCTCTGGAGGAGACCGGCCATGCACTGAAACAACTCGAGAACATCCTCGGCAAGAATCCGAACATCACGAGCTACGGTGCGCTCACCGGTCTGGACCCATCGGGTTTCTTTCCCGCATCAGAAAGTTCGGGCAACGTGCGCGCGACGCTGTTGGAGCGCGATCGGCGCCAAGGCAAGGAGGGCGCCGACGAAATTTTTGATGATCTCCGCGCGCAGATTACGGCGAGGCTTCCGATTGTGAGGTTCACGATCACGCAGATCCTGCAAGATCTGCTGAACGATCTATCGAATGCGCCGGCGACGATCGAGATCAAGGTATTCGGAAACGATCAGGACGAGCTGATGCGGATCGCGCGGCAGGTCGACCAGCGGATCTCCAGAGTCCCCGGTGTCGTCGACGACTTCGATGGGATCGTATATTCGAACCCCAATACGTTGGTGCGGTTGCGCCCTTATGCAGGCAGTCGAG
>SCRI01000053.1 GCA_004298675.1 bacterium
CGACAACCGGGGTCTTCCAATCGCTTTTCCAGTATCCGGGCCTACCTACGTCCGTCAGGGTGAGTGATCATGCCATCATGCAAGTCGCGCAATAGATCCCCACGGAGAGGTCAGCGAGGCAGCGGCACGATCGAATTCGCGCTTGTCGCGGCAGTCGCACTCGCGGTGGTGTTTGGCATCATCGAGTGTGGACGCGCCCTCTACACCTACCACCTCGTGACCAACGCGGCGCGTCTTGGAACGCGCTATGCGATCGTGCGAGGATCGGCCTGCCGGTTGCCGGGCTGCCCGGCGACGAGCGACCAGATTCAGGCTTACGTTCGCAGCGTCTCTCCGGGCATCGATCAAAACGCACTGACCGTGACGGCCACCTGGTCGGGCTCGACATTGTGCAGTGGCACTCAAGGGGCGGGCTGTCTGGTCACGGTACAGGTGCAGTACCCGTTCCAGTTCCTCACGCCGTATTTCCCCACGGCGACGTGGAACATCGCCAGTACCTCCCAGATGGTGATCTCGCAGTAGCGGGACGATCGTGATGAGCGTTTACGAGGGTATGCTTGTCCCGTTGTCCGGACCGGAGGCGCTGCAGCCTAACGGCGTGCCGTTCTCGGCCCGCGGCGGCATTCGCCTCGCCGGCGAAGGGCTAGGCCTCTACGCCTTCGTCGCGCTGGCGTGGCACGATCGCCGCCAGGGCGTTGCCGCCTACGCGCTGCGCGTCGTCAACGGGACGGTGGAGCCGGCGCGCTGTTATTGCTTCGAAGTCCGCGCTAACGAGGTCGCGGCAGAGATCTACCCCATGCCCCTCGTGGCCGCCGCCAACAGCGTCATGGACACGTTCGTGTTCGTGCGTACCGACCGCCGCGACGCGCTGCGGCGCCTGATCGTCGACGTCGCCGCTTGCGGCGCGGCGCTGCGCGTCGAAGCTCCACCACCACCCCAGCGGCGGCCGCACGCGCATGTGCTGCTCGGCTGGAGCCTTTCGCTGCTGTTGCTCGTTCTGGCAGTTACCGTCGCAGCAACGGCGGCGCTTCCGCGCCTCACCGTCTTCGAGCCTCCCAGCCGCGCGACCGCCGGAACGGTGCTCGAGGTCCCCTTCGCTTACCGCGGAGCTGGAATGCTGCAGTACAGCCTGGGCACGAGCGATGGCCGGACGATTGCCGCCAATATGCTCGACACGCGGGTGGGCATCGTGCGTGTACCGTTACCGAAGGAGAGTGCCGGGCAGACCTATCGCTTGAGCGTGCGCGCCGTCGGGCCCCTCGGCACCGACACGCGCGGTGCCGCCATTGCAATCACTGCCCCAACACAAACCAAGCGCGTGCGGCGAGAGGCGCCTCCCGCGGACGGCGCCGCGTTGATTGGCGAGCTCAGCGTGACACCGGCACCGGCGCTAGCCGGCCGCGACGTGCACGTCAACTACATCGCCGATGCAACGAGCGGAACGATCTGGCTGCTCGACCTTGCGGGGCGAGCCTGGGCCAGCGCGCCCTACTCCTCGCAGGGCAGCAGCATCCTACGTATTCCTCCAACGGCGGCCGGGCGCGAGATGCGCGTCGTGCTGCAAGTCGAACGAGGCGTGCAGCGCGCGTCGTCGAGCGTCGGGATCGTCGTTCAGCCCAGCGGCGCCCAACCGGCGGCGCCGGCAGTCGCAACCGCAGTACCGGCGGCGCGGCAAAGCGCCGACATCGAGCTGTCGCAGAGTAGCGTTATGGCGGGGCAAAGCGTCCACGTACGCATCACGGGCCCGCACGACGACGCACAGATTACGCTCACCGACACGAAGGGGCAGACAATCGAAGAGGGCGATGCGTCGGGTCAGGATCGCGGCCTCATGCTCACGGCACCGGCAGTGGACGCGCCGACGATCTACTACGTCGTGGCCTCCATTACGAGCGGCGTCGCCCAGACCAGCCTGGTGCGCAAGCTCGTGGTCATGCCCGCGCGTTAGGGTACGCCCGCGCAGGCATCCAGCAGCGCTTGCGCGGGGCGGCGGTGGGCGCACGCGAACGCCAGCGCCGCGAGGGCCAAGCGATCGTTGCTGCGTAGACACCCGATGCAGGCACTAAGGACGCGCCGCGGCAGCCACGCGCGCCGGCACGCTCGCGCATACTCGCGCCACGCCTGCGCCTCACGAGCGCCGCCATGCAGCACGGCGACAATCGCGTCAGCGGCGTAGCGCGCGCCCTCCAAGGCCAACCAGACACCTTGCCCTGTGAACGGGTCCAAGAACGTCGCGGCGTCGCCCACCAAGAGCGCTCCCGGTGCACAGAGTCGCCGCACGCGCCGGCGCAGCGGGCCCACGGCCAGGCGCCCGCCACCGGCAGGGAAATCAGCGAATGCGGCGCGATCGTCGATCAGGCGCGCGATGCGCTCGCGCGCACGAGCGTCCACATCTCTGCCCCAGGTGGCAAGTTCGCGCTGCCGCAGTACCAACATCACGTTGGCACGCCCGCCACCCAACGGATTGACGGCGAAGTAGGCCCCCTCGCCGGCAAACATCGAGATCCAGCCATCGGACGTGTCGCCGTCGACATGTCCTCCCAAGGCGAAGCGCGCGTGGGTCGCGCGCACTTCGCCGGCGAGGCCAAGGCGGCGCGCGACCGTCGAGTTGAGGCCGTCGGCCCCCACGCTTACGCGCGCGCGCCGCTCGCCAAGCGCACCCGGCGGCTCGCGCACCAGCAGGCCTGCAGCGCGCCCGCCTTCGACGATCGTACCGAGCACGCGCCCACGCTCGTGCACCGCGCCCGCGGCGCATGCCGCCGTCAACAGCTCGGCGTCTAACGCGGCACGCTCCAATGCCAGGGCACTGCCGCTACCGAGCGTCAGCGTCAGGGGACCGCCGCGCGTAGCGTAGAGCTTCACCCCACGGCACGGCGCGGCCAGGCGCTCGATACGCGGAGCGAGCCCCAACGCCTCTAGCTCACGCACGGCGCCGGGGCTGAGATACTCACCGCAGACTTTCGCACGTGGAAAGGCCGCCTGCTCCACGATACGCACGCGCACCCCGCCACGTGCCAGCCGCAACGCCAGCGCGCTGCCGGCCGGGCCGGCACCGGCGATGACGACGTCATCAGCCATCGGTCAGCACCAACCGCAAGATGCCTACGACGCGAACGCGCGGCTTGCGCCAACCCGCCGCGCGCGCAAGCGTCAGGGCCTCGTCAGGCGTGTAGGCACGCCGCACGGAGAGCGGGCCGTCGTGACGACTCAGGCGATCGCGAGCGAGCACGCGTGACCACAGCCACACCAACGCGTAGGGAACGGCGCCACGCACGAGATCGGCAACGACCGGCGTCACGCGTGAGACGCGACGCAGCTCGGCTAGCAGAAGCACGGCATCGGACGGCTCTACGTGATGGAGCATCAGCGTGCAGACGGCAACATCCGTACTGCGATCATCCAGCGTCAGCGCGCGCCCGTCACCCGCAACGAACGTGACTCCGGGAACGTCGCCATGCCGTTGACGCGCGAGGTCGAGGATTACCGGGTGACGATCGACGCAGAGCACCTCGATAGGCTCTCCCTGCCTACGCCCCCAGGCGACGATCGCCTCGGCCAAATCGCCGAAGCCCGCTCCCACGTCAAGCACATGCGCGACCGCCTTGCCATCGCGACGCAAGCGCCGCAGTTCCCGCAGCACCACGGCATGGCCGCCGAAGCGATGGTTCGCCGCCTCGAGGCCCCGCGCCGACGCGAGGAGCTCGGTGAAATCGACGCCTGGATCGTCGATCAGCTCCGGCGCCACCACACGCAGCAACGCATCACCCCCCTTGGCCGCGGGCTCCTTCGATAGACGGTCGCAGCAACTCCTGACCCTAGGCTGAAAGGCGCGCGCGGCTTAGCTCGCCGGCACCAGGAGCAAGGCGGAGCTAGCGCTCGCCGCTGCAGCGGGGCCATCCAGCGTGAGCGGCGCGAGCGCGCCCGCCGTCCAGGATTGCAGCAGGTCGCGATAGTGGGGCGAGCGAGGGCGCCCGCTCTCGCCAAGCGGCAGTGTCATGCCTCCACGATCCCAAGCCCCCGGCTCCCAGACGGCGCGGAAGCTCTGGCCGTAGACGGGGGTCTGCACCTTAACGGTGTAGGCATCGCCCCAGCCGGGGATCACGCCGGGGTCGAAGAGCGTCATTCCCAGCTTGGCGAGCGGGTGATGCAGCGGCGTGGCGCCGGCGCTACCCCACGCCGGTGGCACTGCCCCGGCCGCGGCCTCGGCTTCACGCAGCGCGCGCAGCAGTAGTCCGTCCCCGTCGCCGTCGGCAAACCAACCCCGTGGCCGTTCGCGCAGCGCACGCAGCAGGGGCACCAGCGCCAGGGCGCCGGCATCATCGAGCCAAGCCTGTCCCAGCGCCGGGCCGAGCACCGCGACGGCGAAATCGCGCTCGGCGGCGACCCGCAGGTCAAAGGCCAGCGTGGCAGCGCGCGAGCTGCCGTCGAAGCGTCCCTCCCAACGCTCCAAGAGCCGCTGGTCGCGTACGTTGCCGGCCGCGCGCGGATGGCGCCGCACCGCCGCTAAGGCATCACGCACCAGCTCGAGCTCGGGGGCGGAGTAATCGTCGAGTTGGAGGCGCTCCATCGCGCGCACGGTCACCAGGCCGCGAGCATGCAGCAGCGCACGAATACGCGCGGCGCGATACGGCGGCCCGAAGGCATCGGTCAACCGGTAGCGATAGCCCGCGCCGTACATGCGGTTGTTGGCGGTGAAGACGATGGCAGTGCGCGACGGTGCGACGTGCGGCAACGCATCGAACGGTACGTACCCGCGCCACGCGTCGACGACGCGCGAGCCGTCGACCGCGCGCGTACCCCACACGCCGTCGTCCGGTATCGAGCCTGCCAAATGATAGGCCACGCGGCCACGGTCGTCCGCCAGCACGAAGTTCTGTGGTGGCCCCGGATAGCGCCGCAGGATGTCCAAGGCTTCCTCGAGCGTCGCGGCGCGATCCAAGCGCAGGAACGGCTCGAGCGGCGAGCGCGGATCGCGCTCGGCCACCCATGCCGCGGCGTAGGGCGTCGGCGTGCCGGATCCATCGACGACGATGAAACCGTGCCGGGTCGAGCGGCGCGTAAAGACCACCGCGCGCCCAGCGCGTACGGCGATACGCTCGACCCGCGCGCCCATCGGCACCCAGCGGCGCGTCTGCGGATCGAGATAGGTTGGATCGCCGCGCGCGTCGCGCCCAACACGTTCGCGATAGAGCGTCACCGTCGAAACGGTGCCATTGGTAGCGCCCCAAGCGATGTGTGCATTGTGGCCCAAGATGATGCCGGGTGTCCCAGGCAGTGAGACGCCGACGGCATCGAGCCCGGGCGCGCGCAGCGCCAGGGCGTACCACACCATCGGTACGGTGTAGTCGAGATGGGGGTCGTTGGCCAAGAGGGCACGGCCGGCGCGCGTTTGGGCACCGCCCACGGCCCACTCGTTGCTGGCTTCCAGCGCGGCCGCGCGCGGGAGCCGTAGCGCGATCCGCAGCGCATCCCCGCCGCCGCGCGCACTGCCTGCAGCGCGCAGCGGCGGCATGGCCGTCACCGGCGCCGGCCGGCCCAAGAGCGGCGCATCGTAGGCGGGGTCTGTGATCGGGTAGAGCGCTTGGGCGGCCTGCGCGCCTAACGCAACGTCGATGGCTTGACGCAGCGCGATCTGGTTCCATGCGTGCGTGAGGTCGATGACCGTGGCCAAACCGCAGAGGATCGAGTCCTGCGGACGCCACGGCGCGGGACGGTACAGCAGCACCTTGAACTCCGGCGGCAGCGGCCCGCGCGCGATCGCGGCGTTGACTCCTTGGGCGTAGGCATCGAGCGCCAGGCGCTCGGGCGGCGCGGCACGATCGTAGATCGCCTGCGCCAACGCTGCGCCGCCGATGTCACGATGGACGATGTCGACGCCCAACGCCCCCTTGCCGAAGATCTCGGCGAGGCGCCCGCCCACGAAACGGCGCAGTACGTCCATCTGGAAGAGGCGCGCTTGTCCCTCGAGATAGCCTTGCGCCTCATAGACGTCATGCAGCGATCCCGCGCGCACGTACGGGATACCGCGGGCGTCGCGCCGCACGCTTACCGCGGCGTGAAGTCCGGGGAGGACGAGTCTTCCCGACCGTTGCGGAAGCGGAGCGAAGCGGCTCCAGGAGAGGAACCACGCGGCCAGTGCCAGAGCGGCCAGGAGGATCAGCACGCCCAGACCGGCGCCCGAGGCACGCAGCGTCCGCATCACGGCAGCGGCAGCAGCGAGCCCCCTGTGGCGGGAGCAACGGTACCGCTGGACTCCGGCAGCCCCGCCTCCACCACCTGGCGGTAGGCCAATAAGCGGTTGGTCCCACGGTTGGCCTCGGCGATCAAGGCGTAAGAGTCGCGGATCGCACTATCGAGATGCGCCGTGTCGTAGTCGTAACGGAACGTGTGCAGCTCCTTTTGCACCCGCTTGTTGAGCAGATCCAAGGCACGATACGACTGCGCAATCTGCGCCCCAGCCTGCGCGTAGGTGGGGAAGTTGGTGGCGATGATCTGCTTTTGGATCGAGGCCTGTTCGATCTTCTGCCTCAGCTCTTGAACCCGCACGCTCTGCGGATCCGCCTTCAGCGCGGTGTCGAGCGCGTCGAGGGCCTCGGTCAATTGGCTCTCCTCGAAATACTTCTGCGCAAGGCTCGTCTGTACGAGGGCCAAGCCCTCGCGCACCGTCTTGTCATCCGGAGCCAAGCGCAGCGCCAGTTGATATTCGCGCGCGGCGTCTGCAAGATTGCCGTCCGCAAGCGAACGCTGGCCCTGCGCGATGCGGGTCTGCACGACCCACTGCTGGATCGAGGAGGCGCACCCCGCCGTCGAAGCGAGCACGGCGATGAGGACGATGGCCGGCAACGGACGCATGTGAGTCTACCTCGTGAGCAGATGGGCAACGTAGGCGATGAGGTCGGTCGCCGGAATGAGGACGATTTGCGAGAGCAGCGTCCCCACCACCATCGTCAACGCCAGCCAGAGCACCATCGATTTGACGTCTTCGACCGGACGCTCGCCCTTTACCGCTTGATCGACGATGAAGGACGAGGTGGGGTCGACGACCAGCGTGAAGGCCACCGTTCCGATGCCGTTGATCAGACCGGAGAGGCCGAAGGCCGTACCAGCCGCGGCGGGGCGCATCACGCCGGCATAGTATGCCGCTACCACGCCGGCGGTGTAGACGGCGGTGACGACGACGTTGGAGATCAACAATTTGGCCGGCACCGCCTTGGGCTTGAAGCGCCGCACAATCGAGAGGCGTGGAACCCGCGCGCTGCGCCCGATCTCCGCCAATACGGCCGGATCCCCCAAACGCAGCAGTGAACGCGGAATCGAGCCAAGGCGCTCGTAGACCGCGATGCCACGCAGATAGACGTGGATGAAGACCGGGAGCAGCGCCGTTCCCAACAGCGCGCCGAACGTCGCCGAGAGCAGAATCAAGCGCGACTGCGCGTCGAAGGCGCCGAGAGCCTGCGCGTGATCGACGGCGGGAGCATGCTCCATGATGCAGCGAGCGTGGTCGGAGAGCGAGGCGAACATGGGCGTATAGACGAGATTAGCCAGCCGGCTCGCGGTCACGAAGAGGTTGAAAAGGCTAATCGAGATCGCGACGCGGCCGGTGATCACGCCCGCCAGGCGCGCTCCGTACGCGCCCAGTTGAATGGCGGTTACGACGAGGTTGAGAGCCAGCGCCACCCACAACTGCCACGGGAACAACGGCAACGGCGGAGCAACCGCACAGAGCGCCGCCTGCGTGGCGATTGCGTGGGTCATGCAGCGGCCCTACGCGACGGCGGCCTGCGAGTCGAGGCACAGCCCGCCGGCGTCGACCGGGCCGAGCACGCACAGCCCGAGCTGCGCGGGGGCGAAGAGCTCGCGTGCCAGGGCTGCGACTTCTTCGCGCTCGACGGCGTCGACGCGCTCGATGATCTCCTGCGCGTCGACGCGGCGGCCGATTGCCAATTCGTCGCGCCCTAGGCGGATCATCCGGCTGGAGGAAGACTCGAGCGAGAGCGTCAGCGAGCCTTTGAGGTGTTCCTTAGCCAGCGTCATCTCGGCGTCGGTCGGGCCTTTCTCGGCCATCTCCGAGAGCTGCTCGCGAATGACCTTGACGCACTCCGGCGCATTGGCGGGACTGGTACCGGCGTAGACCCCGAACAGACCCGCGCCGCGATAGGATTGCTGGAACGTGTAAACGCTGTAGACCAGGCCCCGCTTCTCGCGGATCTCCTGAAACAGGCGGCTGGACATCCCGCCGCCGAGGATCGTGTCGAGCAGTGCCAGCACGAACCTACGCTCGTCACCGCTGGGCAAGCCACGCGTGCCCAGGCAGAGATAGGCCTGCTCTGAGTCCTTGGCTCGAACCACCGTTGCGGGCTTGAGCACGGGCACGTCCGCAACGGGCGGCGTTACGCTGCCGGAGAACTGCGCGAAGTGCTCGCGCACCAGAGCGACGACGCGATCGTGCTCGACATTGCCCGCTACAGCAACCAGCGTGGTATTGGGGGCGTACCGGCACCGCATGTACTCGCGCAGCTCGTCCGAACCTTGGGCGCTGACGGTCTGTGCGTAGCCGATCGTCGGTGCGCCGAGATTCGAGCCCTCCCACATCGTCTGGATGAAGAGATCGTGGATCATCTCGTCGGGCGAGTCGTCGTACATCTTGATCTCTTCGAGCACCACCGACTGCTCGCGCTCGAGATCGTCGGGGGCGAAGAGCGGGCGCTGGTACATGTCGGCGAGCACGTCGATCGCCAGCTCCACGTGCGTGTCGATGACGCGCGCGTAGTAGCACGTCTGCTCCTTGTCCGTGAAGGCGTTCATCTGCGCGCCGACGCCGTCCATCGTCTCCGCGATCTCACGCGCGCTCCGGTGCGTCGTACCCTTGAACAACATGTGCTCGATCAGGTGCGAGATGCCCCGCTGCTCGGCCCGCTCGGCCGAGGAGCCGACGTCGGCCCAGATGCCGATGGAGGCGGAACGGACATGCGTCAACTGCTCGGTCACGATGCGCAGACCGTTCGGCAGCGTCGTCTTCAGGTACATCGCGCCCCTTTTACGGCGCTCTCGCGTCAAACGCCTTCGCTCGCCAGGCCGGATCCCACCACATGGTGGCGGACCCACCGCGGCGCTGCGTGCGCGTGAAGACGACCGCGCTGTCCGGCTGCGCCAGATCCCCCGAGACGAAGCGCGTCCCCACGCGCAGGTTCAGCGGAACGGTCGCCCAGATGTCGACCTCCGCCACGTGCGGGTCGGTTGCGAAGGCCAGGGCCGCCAGCCGGCTGACCTCGGCAAGCAGCGCTGGCCAGCGCGGCGCGCCGGCGTGGAGCTTGGTGCCGGAGAGCAGGATGCCGGCCACGGGCGCGATGCCGGCGGCTCCGTCGACGCGGACCTTGGTGATCGACGCCAGGCGCGGTCGCGCGAGGAGTGCTTGCGCGATCGCCGTCGCCTCGGCACGGCGATTTCCAGCGCTGCGCGCGGCCGCCTCATGGATCACCACGGGCGAGGGCGTGGCCGCGGCCAGCGCCAGCACGAGCGCGGCCAGCATCAATACGAGCGCGCGAAGTAGGCCAGCGTCTGAGCCGGCCCGCCGCAGGCCACGCAGGTCAGCGCCTCGCCTTGCGCCAGCGGTACTTGATTGCGCGTGGTCGCCGAGGTTTCGCTCTTGATCTCCGCCTCGCAGGCGGGATCGTCGCAGAAGGGGATGCGCACGAAGCCGACTTGGCGGCGCAGCAGATCGAAGAACTCCTCACGCGAGCTGACGTCGAAACGATGCGCGTCGAGAAACGCGCGCGCCTGCGCGTGCAGACCCTGCTGGATGGCGTCGAGTAGCGCGTGCACGCCCAGCTCCAACTGCGCAACCGCCAGCTCCGTCTTCGCTCCGTCCTCACCTTTGCCGAGATCGCGGCGCACTGCCGTGACGCGCCCGCTCTCCACGTCTCGCGCTCCGATCTCTAGACGCAGCGGCACGCCGCGCAACTCCCACTCGCTGAACTTCCAGCCCGGCTTGTGTTCGTCGCGATCGTCCAGACGCACGCGCACGCCGGCTTTGGCGAGGCGCTCGCGCACCTGACGCGCGAGCGCGGCGATGGCCTCCTCACTCCCCTTCTTCGGAATCGGGACGATCACCACTTGATACGGCGCCAGCACCGGCGGCAGCCGCAGGCCGCGGTCGTCACCGTGCATCATGATCAATCCGCCCAGCATGCGCCAGGAGAGCCCCCAAGAGGTGGTCCACGCGTGCTTGGTCTGCTGGTCCTTGTCGACGAACTCGATGCCGTAGGCCCGCGCGAAGTTCTGACCGAGGTCGTGCGAGGTTGCCGCCTGCAGCGCCTTGCCGTCAGGCATCAAGGCTTCGATGGAGTGGGTGTGCAGCGCGCCCGCGAAGCGCTCGCTGGCAGACTTTTCGCCCGTTACCACCGGCAAGGCGCAGACGTCTTCCGCCACCTCGCGATAGACCTCGAGCATCCGCGCCACCTCTGCCGCCGATTCCTCATGACTGGCGTGCGCGGTGTGTCCCTCTTGCCAGAGAAACTCCATCGTGCGCAGGAAGGGGCGCGTGGCCTTCTCCCAGCGCACCACGTTGTTCCAACAGTTGATGAGCACGGGCAGGTCGCGGTAGCTCTTCACCCAGCGCGCGTACATGACGCCGATGATGACTTCAGAGGTTGGCCGCACGGCCAGGCGTTCCGTCAGCTTTTCGCTGCCGCCCTGCGTCACCCACGCGACCTCAGGGGCGAAGCCCTCTACGTGATCGGCCTCGCGCATCAGCAGCGACTCGGGGATGAAGAGCGGAAAGTAGGCGTTCATGTGCCCGGTAGCCTTGAAGCGGTCATCCAACTGCCGCTGCAAGTTCTCCCAGAGCGCATATCCGTACGGCCGCAGCGCGATCGAGCCGCGTACGGGCGTGTAGTCGAAGAGCTCGGCCTTCCAACACGCCGCCGTGTACCACTTCGAGAGATCGGCCGCCTTGGGCGGGATCTCCTTGACTAACGTCTCCTCGCCGTACTCCTGAACCGCGCGCTCCTCTGCCATGACCCGCCTTGATTCGCAGGGAGGCGCCCTAATCCTAGGAGCCTAGGGCGATACTTGCCGCCTCTGCAGAAGCCCGCCACGCATCACGCGCAACACCCGTTCACGTCCCTCTCTCTGTGGACGCGGAGGTGCCGCCGCGAGCGCGCGCTCGACCAGGCTTCGTCCCCCGGCCGCGGCGGGATCGAGATTGAGGATGCGGTAGGCGCACTGGCGCGCAAGCACCGGCTCCCCCTTCGCGAGCCAACACTCGCCCTGGCGCTCCAGCTCGTGTAGGTAGAGTTCCTGATAGAGCGCGATACGCGGCGCGAACCACGGTGCCTGGGCGTCCTCCTGCAGCAGCGCGCCGCGGTAGAGCGCATCGGCGGCGCGGTAGCCCGCGATCGCCTCGTCGTGGTGGCCTTGTTCGTAGGCCGCGTCGGCAGCGGTGACGTGCATTTTGAATTGGTGGACGTCCAATACGATGTGCGAAAGGTTGAGCGAGACCACCGCGCCCGTATCCAGATAGAGTTCGGCACCGCCGTTGCCCACCAGCGACGCGATCGCCTTGCGAATATTCGCGCACGCGGTGCGCAGACATTGGCCCGCCAAATGCGGATCGGCATGCGGCCAAAACGTGTCGACGAGCTCGCCGCGCGAGGCGCTTGCATCGCGCTTGAGCAAGAGATATTTGAAGAGATCCTGATCGCGCCGCCGCACCCACGGGATCGGTTGACCACCGATCTCGGCCTCGAAGCGGCCGAACATCCTCACCGCCAGCGGCGGTGCCGGCGTACCTTCAGCAGCCGCGAGGCCGAGTTCGCCGCCGCACAAGCGTGCGACGATGCGATACGGATGGTATCCGCTCTCGTCGTAACGCACGAAGAGTCCGGTGCTCTCGAGCCCGGGCAGTTCGGTACGGACGCCGCCGATCAAACGGCGGAAGGCATCACGTTCGCGCTCGCTGGAGAGCTCGAGCTCGCGCTTGATGAACTCACCGAAGAGGCGGCCTTGCTTGCGGAACCAATCTTCGAAGGCACCGCCCAGCGGGCGGCCGCTGCCCGCCGCATGGCGCAGGACGCCGGCCGTGACCACCGCCCAGCCTTCGCTCTCGCGCAGCAGCGCGGCGATATCTCCGGAGTTTGCGCAGACGTCCAGCGCCTGGGCTAGGCGCGCGGCCTCGTCCTCCTCGAACGCAAGCATCTGAGCATCACAGAGCACGGCTGAGCCGTTGGCAAGCATGCGGCTGATATCGACTAAGGCGCGTGAACGCGTCCCGACGATGATGTTCACCCCGGCGGGTGCCTCGTTGATCAGCCGGTCGATCTCCTCCAGCGCGTCCTCGGCCGCGAACGCTACGTCGTAGAACGCGATCTCCACGGGCGCACAACGGCACAGCGCAGCGAGCAACTCGTCGAATGTCGCCGGCGCCTTCGCGAGGCCAAGAGCGCGCGCCAGCCGCCGCCGCAGCGCCGCCAAAGGTTCCTCACGCTGGACGTGCAGGAAGGCACCACTGCCTCGCTCTTGCAGATAGGTAACGATCGCCGAGTATTTCCCCGAACCGGAGGGCGCCGCTAAGATGCGGACCGGCACCTCGGCGTGCCGTTTCAGCCATGACGAAAGTTTCGGTCTGGAAACAAGGTGCGGAGCTAGCCGGGGAAGGGGCGCCTCAGTTGATATGTCCGGCATAGATACGAGCCTCCCGTCCGCGCAACTTAGGGGGGAGGCTCCTAGTGTACCCCTGGCTCAAAAGTGTGACGTGGGTCAAAGGTCCCGCTAGACGTAAAGTTCCTGTCAAGCGGCGGCGATGCGACCAACCCGGGGGGTCCATGGGCCCACGTCTCCTAGGCTGTTGGCCCCCATGGGCGTGCAGTACGCAGGCCGCGCGGCAGTCCAATGCCGGAAGATGCCGCGACGTGTCCTAGGTCCATCGACGGGATCGCGTCAGGCCAGAACGAGTTTGGCAAGGTCGCCGCCCAGCGTCCGGGTGGCTTGGCGGGCCGACTCGCGCACCGCGCGGATGCGATCCGCCTGCGCGGGCTCGAAGCGGTAGGTAGGCATAGAGACGGAGATCGAGGCGACGACCGTGCCCTGTGCGTCGAAGACCGGGGCACCGACGCAGCACACACCCTCGCAAAACTCCTCGAGATCGAGGCTGTAGCCGCGGGCGCGCGTGGTCTCGAGTTCCGCGTGGATCGCGTCGGGGTTGGTCTTGGTGGCCCGCGTCAGGCGCGCGGGCTCGTGCGCGATGTACTGGGCCCGGACCTCATGCCACGGCAGGTAAGCCAGCACCGCCTTACCGAGAGCGCGCGCGTGCAGATTCTCCACGTAGCCGGGATGCAATTTCTCGACCTTTACGGGCTGCATGCACTCCACGATCTCCGCGATCGCGATCTCCTGGTCTTCGAGCACCGCGAGATAAGCGTTTTCCGATGTCGTCCGCGAGAGCTCGACGACCAGCGGGCGCAAGGTCGGCAAGAGTGCAAAGCGCGCCGAGTATCCTTGCGCTAGGCGCCCGACGCTCGGCCCCAAGCGGAAGGCCGTGGTCGCGGCATCGCGCACGGCGTAGCCTTCCGACTCCAACGTGTTGAGGACGTGATAGCACGTGGAGATGTTCCAACGCAACGAGCGCGAGAGCTCTTTCGGTGTCGCTCCGTGGGGTTGCGTCGTGAGGTAATCGAGCGCGCGCAATCCACGCACGATCGTGCCCAGCAGATCCTTCTTTGGCTGTTTTGCCACGGCTGCTAGCTCCGTTTTCGGAGTTTGAAGAGTTTTTCACACACACCCTTTTCCGGCAGAGTAGCATTCGCCGCACGCGGCTGTCAATGAAGCCGGCGCAGCCGCGGCGAAGCTTCGCGCATGCCGAAGTTGACACGCATCTACACTCGTACTGGAGACGCCGGCACGACCGCACTCGTCGGCGGCACGCGCGTTCCCAAAGACTCGCAACGCATCGCCTGTTACGGAACCGTTGACGAATGCTCGTCGATGATCGGTTTGGCGCGACGCGCACTGTCCGATCACGCGCAACACCCGCGCGCGCAGACGCTCGACCGCTGGCTCGCGTGGACGCAAGACTCACTCTTCAACCTGGGCTCAGATCTCGCGACGCCGGCTGAGAAGCGCAATCCGGCGCGGCCGCAAGCGGACGAGAGCGACGTCACCTTTCTCGAGCGCGCGATCGACCGCTGCCAGCGGGATCTCGAGCCGCTCGCCAACTTCATCCACCCCGGCGGCTCATACGCAGGCGGCTATCTGCACATGGCCCGTACCATCTGCCGCCGCGCGGAACGCCTGCTCGTGGCCGTACAACGCGCGGGCGAGGCTGAGGCGATAGCCGGAAAATTCCTCAACCGCCTCTCGGACGCGCTCTTCGTGTGGGCGCGCTGGATCAACAACGAGTTGGGCGAGCCCGAACACATCTGGAACCATCACCCGCAGCACCCCGAGATCCCGGAGTAAGCCTGGGGGACCCTACTCGATGCGCAAGATGTTGATGGCGAATGCATAGCGCGCCAGCGCCACGACCGTATCGGCGTCCTCGATGCCGCCTTCGAGCGCCTCGTTGAGGGCCTCGTCGAGCGTCTTGCGCACCACGGCAATTGCCTCGCCACCGTCGGGCTCCGAGTCGATTTCCTTGAGCCCGGTGGCGGCGTAGAGGGTCGCACGCTCGTTGGTGATGCTGGGGAGCGCCAACCGCTCGCCTAGCGGCAGCAATCGCTTGGCGTCCAGGCCCGCCTCCTCGCGCAGCTCGCGGCGCGCCGCGGCCTCCGCGGTCTCACCCTCGTGACGCCCGCCTTTGACGATCTCGAGCACGTCGCGGCCGATGCCGTAACGCGGCTGACGGACCAGCAGTACGTCGCGACCGTCCACCGCCAGCACGCCTACGGCCGGTGGCAGGTCCACGAACAGATGCTCGCCGGGCGTACCGTCGGGGCGTATCACCGTATGGTGCTCGAGCGCGCCCCACGGGTTACGGTAGAGGCGCTCGCGCTCGACCGTCGTCCAAGGGCCACGGTGGTTCTGCTGATCAACCATCTCGCCGAGAGCCTCCCAGCGTTGCGCTGCTAACGATCGAGCCCTTGGGCTCCGGCCTCCACCATCCCCGGGACGGCGAAGTCGAGCCGGTAATGTTGCGAGTCGAACGAGACTCTCGCCCCCAGCTCGCGCTCCACGAAACTCACGGGAATCATCATCCGCCCCTGCTCGATAAAGGGAGCATGCGTCAAACCTACGCGTTTCCCGTCGATCTTCGCGATCGGCAAGCCGGCACGGAAGATCACGGTATCGTTACGGCTGACCGCCACCAAGCGCTGCCTGCGCGCATCGAAGGTGGTCTGCGCACCCAGCTCGCTCAGCAGGGCACGCGCCGGGACGAACGTCTCGTGCCAAGCCGTCACGGGCGGCACGTCCAGCGGCACGCTGCGTCCGTCAACCGTCATCTCCACCGGGCGCCCCAATGCCAACACCAGCGACAGCGCCGCACTCAGTAAGACGGTCACCCAGAAGTAACGCTTGGACGGAAGGCGCAGCGAGGCAATCATGTGGAGCTCGGCGTCAACAGCGTGAGCTCGTTGCGATAGTCGGGGTACTGCTCGTCGATACAACGCTCGATCTCCAGCCGCAACGCTCCCAGCAACTCCGTCTCAGGGAACGTACCTACGAGCGTCCCCTTGCGATAGATCGCCCCCTTGCCCTTTCCGCCGGCGACGCCGACGTCGGCCATCTTGCTCTCGCCCGGCCCGTTCACCACGCACCCCATCACGGCCACCTTGACCGGCGCTGTATAGGCCTTGGCAATGGCTTCCACGGCACGCGCCAACTCGACCACGGCGATCTCCGCGCGCCCGCACGATGGGCACGCCGTGATGTCCAGCCCCTTTTGGCGCAGGCCCAACGCCCGCAGGATGCCCCACACCACAGGCACCTCCTCCACCGGATCGGCGGCCAGCGAGACGCGCACGGTATCGCCGATGCCCTCGGCCAGCAACATGCCGACAGCCATCGATGACTTGATCGTACCCTCCCGGGGCAGTCCCGCCTCGGTCACCCCCAGGTGCAGCGGATACTCCACTCGCTTGGCCATCAGGCGATAGGCCTCGACGGTCGAACGAACGTCGTGCGCCTTGACGGAGATGACGATGTCCGTGTGGCCGAGGTTCTCGAGGATCGAAACGTGGCGCAGCGCCGACTCGACCATCGCCTCAGGCGTGTGCCCCATGCGCTTCTCGATGTCCGGATCGAGCGAGCCCATGTTCACGCCGACCCGGATCGGGCACTTGGCGTCGATCGCGGCCTGGACGACCTCGCGAATCTTCTTCTCGTCACGGATGTTGCCGGGATTGAGGCGCAGCTTGGCGACCCCCGCCTCGATCGCCGCCAGCGCCATCTTGTAATCGAAATGAACGTCCGCGACGATCGGTACCGGCGAGCGCGCGACGATCGCCGGAAGGCCCGCGGCATCCTTGGGATCCTGCACGGTGCAGCGGACCACTTCGCAGCCCGCCATCTTCAATCCGTAGATCTGTTCGAGCGTCTTCTCGACGTCGGCGGTGTCGGTCGTCGTCATCGACTGCACGGCGATCGGGGCATCACCACCGATGGTGACCGAGCTGGTATTCGTGCTGGAGGTACGGTTCTTGAGGACGACCGGCTTGGACTTACGGCGCAAATGAATCATGCTATCTCGACGCTTACAGAATATTCTGGTGCAGCAGCAGACGCTGGATATCGTGGAAGGCGATGACTACCATGAGCGCCATCAGCACCACGAAGCCGACGACATGCACCAAGCCTTCCTTCTCTGGGTCGACCGGCTTTCCCCGCAATATCTCCGCAACGAAGAACGCCGCGCGACCGCCGTCGAGCGCGGGCAGTGGCAACAAGTTGAAGAAACCCAACAAAATCGAGATCGAGCCCGCGAAGACGAGGTACGGCCCCCAACCCTCCTGCTGCACTTGCGTCGCCACCTGGCCGATGCCGATGATTCCGGAGAGTTGCGGCGCCGTGTGTGCGAAGTTCGTCGCGAGTTGCACCAGCGAGCTAACGGTCGAGGCCAGCACGAGCACGGTCTGATCCCATGCCTCCGGCACGGCTCGCGCAATCGGGAGACGCGCGCTCGCGAATGCCGGAGAGAAGCCCGTCAAGCCGATGCGCCGCCCGTTGACATTCGTGGCCACCGGCGTCACGCGAATCGACAGCGTCGAGTCGCCGCGGCGCACGCTCATCACCAACGGTATGCCCGCGGAGCGATTGATCCGGCCCACCATCGCAGCGCCGTCATGCACCGGTTCGCCGTCGATGGCGGTGATGGTGTCGCCCGGACGCAACCCCGCCAGCGCGGCCGGCATGCTGGGCGAGCTGAGCGCTGCGACCGTGGTCGTCGGGAACTGCCGCCCAATGGCCGCCAACGCGACCACGAAGATCACGAAGCCCAGCACGAAATTCATGATCGGCCCGGCCAGCACGATCGCAAGGCGCGAGAGCACGGGCTTGCCTTGGAAATCGGTACCGTAGCGCCCGGGCTCCTCGGCTGGGTCGACCGGTGTCGCCGTCACGCCGGACTGCTCGGCCTTGCGCCCGTCCTCGCCCAGCATCAGGCAATAGCCGCCGACCAGGAACGGGTTGATGCGGTAGTTGGTGCCTTTGTAGCGGATGCTGATCAGCGAGGGGCCGAAGCCGATGGCAAAATCCGTCACCCGCACCCGCGCGAGCTTGGCGACGATGAAGTGTCCCCATTCGTGCAGCACGATCAGCACGCTCAGCGTGATCAGGAACGTGATGATGCGGAAGGTCAGGCCAAGGTCGGCGTGCATGCGTACTCTGTTCCCCTACCGGTGAAGCGCTCTCGCGGTCTGCTGGGCAAAAGTGCGCGCCCAGCCGTCCGCCCGGCGCACGCTCTCCAGCGTCGCCCCCTCCGCTTCGTGCGCGTCGAGCACGGCTCCCACCAGGCGAGCGATCTCCGTGAACGCGATCTCGCCCTCGACGAAGGCGCGTACGGCCACCTCGTTCGCGGCCGAGAGCACGGCGGTGGCGGTGCCGCCCTCGCGCAGGGCGCGATACGCCAAGGCCAGGCATGGAAAACGGCGCTCGTCCGGCTCCTCGAACGTGAGCGCCGCTCGGCCGCTGCCGCCAAGCAAAGCAAGTGGATCGAGCGGCAGGGGCGAGCGCTCGAGCCGGCCGGGGTAGGCTAGCGCGAAGCCGATCGGCAGCCGCATGTCCGGTGCGGCCAGCTGCGCCTTCACGTTACCGTCGCTGAAAATCGCCATGCCGTGCACGATGCTCTGCCGGTGCACCAGTACGTGCACGCGCTCCGGGGGGAGGCCAAAGAGGCGGCAGGCCTCGATCACTTCCAACCCCTTGTTCATCATGGTGGCGGAGTCGATGGTGTTCTTCGTGCCCATCTGCCAGGTGGGGTGGCGCAGGGCATCGGCAACGGTCACCGCGTCGAGATCCTCGACCGCGTGCTCCCAGAACGGCCCGCCGCTCGCGGTCAAGACGATGCTATGCAGACGCGCCCGCGGTTCCCCCTCCAGGCACTGAAAGATGGCGCTATGCTCGGAGTCTACCGGCAGGATGCGCGCCCCCGAGCGCGCGGCCTCCGCCCGCAACGCCTCGCCCAGCGAGACGACGATCTCCTTGTTGGCCAAGGCCACGTCGATCCCGGCACGCACGGCGGCGAAGACCGCCTCCAGCGCCACCGCTCCGTCGGTGGCGGCCAACACCACCTGCGCGCGCGACTCCAAAGCGCACGCCAGCAGCCCCGCCGCGCTGTGCTCCACGCGCACGCCGGGCAGAGCATCGCGCAAGCGTCCCGACTCCTCGCTACCCGCCACCGAAACGACCGCAGGCGCGAATCTGCGCGCCTGACCCAACAGTGCGTCCACGCGGCGGCCGGCGGCCAAAGCCGCCACTTCGAAGCGCTCGGGGTTAGCGGCGATGACGTCGAGCGCTTGGGTCCCGATGGAGCCCGTGCTCCCCAGGATCGCGACGCGCTTGACGCGGGGAGCGCTCATCGCGCGAAGGGGATGCCGCGCAGCAGATGGAGCATCCAGTAGTACGCGATACCGCTGAACAGGTACGAATCGAAACGATCGAGCACGCCGCCGTGGCTGCCGATCGCCGATCCGGCGTCCTTCACGCGCGCATCGCGCTTGAGCGCCGACTCCACGAGGTCGCCGAGAATCGCCGCGAGCGAGGTCACCGCGGCGATCAACGCAGCCTGCCACGGCGCGAAGCCGAGCGGCGCTTGCACTCCCATCAAGACCCCGACCGCCACGGCCGCCGCGAAGCCGCCTGCCGCCCCCTCCACGGTCTTGCGCGGCGAAATCGGCGTCAAACGATGGCGGCCGAAACGAATTCCCACCAGCATGCTCGCGGTGTCGGTCATCGCCACCAGCACCACCACGTAGACGGTCAGCGCAAGCCCGTCCGGCACCATGTTCCGCAAGACGATGTAGTAGGTGATGAGCTTGCCGATGTAGAGCACGGCGATCACCGTCACCGCCGCGCGCAGCAGGTAGCCGCTCCCCGCGCGCAAGAGCCCATAGATGAATGCGGCTAGGATGGTCAGGTCGAACAGGTGGCCCCCGTATTGCGGTAGTTTTCCGAACGCCGCCAGCGCGACGTACCCGCTGACGGCGGCCAGCGCCACCGGCCAGTGCAACGGAGTCCCCTTGCGTTCGGCGAGCTTGTGCAACTCCCAGAGCGCGCCGACCGCGATGACATACACCAAGATGTCGAAGGCCTGACGGTAAAAGATCGATCCGATTCCCACCACCGCCAGCGCCACACCGATCAGCACGCGCCGCTTGAAACCGCGCGTCGGCGCCTCGGCCTTGAGCAGCCGCTCCGATGCCGTCACGGCAGCCGCTCGTAGCCTTCGTAGGAGACGATCACCGTGGGCCCGCCCTGAGCCTCCGCGCGATCCACCCGCAGCACGCGCAAGGCGCCGATGCCGAGCGCGGGGTGAGGGGGAGCCAGCACGATCAGCCGACCGATGGGGCCAAGGCTACCGCGCGCCTCGCACAGCGGGACCAGCATGCTCTCTCCATCGATCGCGTTCTCGTGCACTAGACTTCCATGATCTCTTTTTCTTTGTGGACGACCAGCGCGTCAACGTCCTTGGAGTACTTATCGGTTAACTTCTGGATCTGATCCTGTGCCCGCTTCTGGTCGTCGTCGGTGACCGTTCCGTCCTTGTGGAGCACCTTCAACTCATCCACCGCCCGGTGCCGAACGTTGCGCAGAGCGACCTTACCTTCCTCGCCCTTCTTGCGTACCACTTTGACCAGATCCTTACGGCGCTCCTCGGTCAGCGGCGGGATGCCCAGGCGAATCACCGTTCCGTCGACGTTGGGAGTCAGGCCGAGATCGCTCTTCTCGATGGCTTTGCGGATATCGCCCACGGTATTCTTGTCGAACGGCTGGATGACCAGCGAGCGCGCATCCGGCGTGGTGACGCTCGCCAGCTGCTTGAGCGGCATCTCCTGGCCATAGGCGTCGACGTTGAGGCGATCGAGCAGCGCGGTCGAGGCGCGCCCGGTGCGGATTGAGGCGAACTCGTGGCGCGTCGCCTCGACGGCCTTGGTCATGCGCTCCTCGGTGTCCTTAAACAGTTGCTGGAGCATCGTGCGGCCTCCCCACAAAGGTACCGATCTCCTCGCCCCAGACCACGCGGCGGATGTTGCCTTCCTGACGCAAGTCGAAGACGATGATCGGCAGGGCGTTGTCCATGCACAGCGTGAGCGCCGTATTGTCCATCACGGTCAGCCCCTTCTGCAAGACCTCCAGATAATCGAGCGTACGGATGCGCGTGGCATCGGGGTGGGTCTCGGGATCGGCCGTGTAGACGCCGTCGACTCGCGTGGCCTTGAAGATGGCCTCGGCACCGACTTCGACCGCACGCAGCGCCGCGGTCGTATCGGTCGTGAAATACGGGTTGCCCGTGCCACCCGCGAAGATCACCACGCGCCCCTTCTCTAGATGGCGCACGGCGCGCCGGCGAATATAAGGCTCGGCGATCTGGTGCATCTCGATCGCGGACTGGACGCGCGTGGGCACCCCCAGGCGCTCGAGGGCGTCCTGCATGGCCAGCGCATTGATGACGGTGGCCAGCATGCCCATGTAGTCGGCCGTCGCACGCTCCATGCCGTCGTGTGCCTCGGCCTCCTTGCCACGCCAGATGTTGCCGCCGCCCACGACGATGGCAACGGCGACGCCGTCGTCCCGCACCTGCGCGACTTGCCGGGAGATCGAGGACGTGATCGACGGGTCGATGTTCAACCCGTTTCCGGCAAGCGCCTCACCGGAAAGCTTCAACAGGACACGATGATACTTGGGACCCGACACGCTGCTCCCCCCGGCCGGCCCGCGCCGGCCAAACTCGCTCGACGCTACTCGCCCAGCGCGAAACGAGCGAAGCGCTTGACCTTGATGTTCTCTCCCAACACCCCCGCGACGCTCGCGATCAACTCCGCCACCGTCTGACCGGAGTCGCTCTTGACGAAGGCCTGATCGATCAGGCAGACGTCAGCGAACCATTTCTCGAGTTTACCCGTGATAATCTTCTCTTTGACCTCGGGCGGCTTCCCCGCGGGAACCTGGCCTTCGAGCTCGGCCCGCTTGCGGGCAATGGTCTCCTCAGGGATCGCGGTGCGGTCCACGTAGGTCGGGCTCATCGCCACGATCTGCATGGCGATATCCTTCGCCAGCCCAGAAAACTTCTCGCCGCGCGCGACAAAATCGGTTTCGCAGTTGACCTCCACCAGCGAGGCAATCTTCCCGCCCGCGTGAACGTACGACTCGATCAGCCCCTGGTTGGCTGCCCGCTCGGCCTTTTTCGCCAGCTTCTCCGCGCCGGCCGCCGCCAAAGTAGCCTTGGCCTTCTCGAAGTCCCCACCCGCGTGGACCAGCGCATTGCGACACTCGATCATGCCGGCTTGCGTGGCCTCGCGGAGGTTTTTGACCTCCTCGGCACTGGGCTTGTACGTGGTCTGGCTGCTCATGCTGTTTTTCCCCGCTCGCTCCGCTCCGCCACGCTCCCTCCGGGAGCGCAAGCGCGCGAGCCGCGATTGTTCCTCTTACGTGTTGCTTGTTGCTTGTCACTTGCACGAAAGAGAGGCCTTGATTCAGCCTCTCTTCGAGCGTTTTGGTCGTTAGCGATCCCCGCCGGCTATGCCTGCGCGGGTTCCTCGGCGTGCTGCTCCCCAATCGTCTCGGCGGTCTCGGTGTACGCTGCCTCGGCGCCCTCGCCCGCGGCATACGCGTAGGCGCTCTCGGTCTCCGTCTTACCCTCGACGATCGCGTCGGCGATCTTGCTGGCCATATAGCGGACCGAGCGGATCGCGTCGTCGTTGCCGGGTACCGGATAGTCGATCTCGTCAGGGTCACAGTTGGTATCGATGACGGCGATGATCGGAATGTGCAACTTGCGCGCCTCCATCACGGCGATCCGTTCCTTCTTCGGATCGATGATGAAGATGGCGTCGGGGAGGCGATGCATGTCTTTGATGCCGCCGAAGAACTTCTCCAGGCGCTCCATCTCGTCTTCGAGCTTGGCGACCTCCTTCTTGGGAAGGAGATCGAAGGTGCCTTGCTCCCGCATCCCCTCCAACTCGCGCAGGCGCGCAATGCGCTTCTGCATGGTCGAGAAGTTGGTCAGCGTGCCGCCCAGCCAGCGCTGGTTGACGTAGAAGGTACCGGCGCGCAGCGCCTCTTCCTTGATGACGTCCTGCGCCTGCTTCTTCGTGCCCACGAAAAGGATCACTTTGCCGGCTGCGGCCATCTGGTAGACGGCGTCGTAGACCTGGCGGAGCATGACGACGGTCTTGGCGAGGTCGAGAATGTGGATGCCGTTGCGCTCCTGGAAGATGAACGGCTTCATCCGTGGATTCCAACGGCGGGTCTGGTGCCCGAAGTGGACGCCGGCCTCGAGCAGCGCCTTCATCGAAACGTTGGCTGGCATGGGTTCGCCTTTCTGGACCCCGGTTCGCCCCTCGTGGGCTCCCCGACTCGGGCCCATACCGCCCCCCGTCCATGGAGGGCGAAATGGGAATTCAACCGTTAGAGTATAGCACGGCTGTCTAGGGGGCGGCCCGGCCTTCAGGCTCCCGCACGGCCTCGTTTCTCAAGCAGGAACCAGGTCAGATCGTCTTGCGGGGACTTGGCGTCCCGATGATACGCGAAGCCGTAGTTCACGAGTTCCAACTCCGGATGACGATCCAACAGCTCGCCGGCGAAGTCCCGCTTGAAAAGCACGTCTTGATGGCCGCGATACGGGATGGAGACCGGCGTCGGATTGTAGTATTCGCAGACGCAGACGTAGCGCGCCGAACTTGCGGCCATCAGATCGTACACGATAGGCAACTTCTCCGGCGCGACGTGAATCAGCACACCCTTCGTGAACACCAGATCCCAACGGCGTCGCGGAGCGAACTCCAACACGGACTGCTGGTACACCTCGACGCCGGGAAGCTTGCGCAGCTCGCCGGCAGCCGCGGCGTTGATCTCGACCGCAGCCAACTCCGCGTGCGGGACGAGCTGCCGCAGGGCGACGAGGTTCAGGCCGATATTCGCGCCAAGTTCGAGGATCGAGGTCACGTCGAAGGCGGTCCCGAGCACGTTTGAGAAAAATACGCGGCTCGAGGCCTGCAATGCCTCGCTGCTGTTTCGCGTACCATACTCGGTGCCGAAGGCGCCGCTCCAAAACTGCTCTTGCACCGTCTCGTAGTGTGGCTCCGCCATCAGGCCTCCGCGTTCGTGTTGCCGGCGCGGCCGTTGGGCGAGGCCAGCACCAAGAATTGCAGCGTCTTGAGCTCCTCCAGCTCGTCGTGCGTGACCCCCTTGAGCACGATCTTCCCTAGGTCGACGTCGGCGGCGGCTCCCGCCGGCGGCCCCACCACGGAGGCTAAGCGCACGTCCGGCGCCGCGGTCATCTTCGTAACCTCGTAGCCGGTCTCGTGGAAGAAACGCACGATCTCCGCTTTGGTGAAGAAGCGAATGTGCGTCACGTCGAGCAGACCTGCCGGCTCATACCTCCATTGCCCCTGAGCGAGCCCTAGCAGCAAGAGGAGATTGCGGGTATTTGGGATGCTCGCGACGACCTGCGCGTCGGGTGCGAGCCATGGTCGCAGGCTCAGCATCGCAGCCCACGGATCGTAGAGATGTTCGAGCACGTCGGCGAGCACGACGGTGTCGATGCTGCCGGGCAGGATGCCCTCGGCTTTGAAATCCAAGTCCTCGAGCTTGCGTTCAAACACGCGGTCGATACGTCCAGCGGCAACCTGCGCGGCGGCGTGGTTCAACTCGATGCCGAGCACGCGCGCGCCGGGATAGCGCTGCTTGATGGCCGCACCGGTGGCGCCGGTAAAACAGCCGACGTCCAGCACGCAGCGCGGCGCATGACCGAAGAGCGGGAAGAGCTCGCTGCGCGGCTGGTCGATGTAGCCGGCGTGGAGTTCCGTCCCCTGCTCCATCGAGAGCAGTTGCCAAGGATACGCCGGCTGACCGTCCGGATGCGCCTGCTCGGGAAGGCGAGCGTAGCGCGCCAGGGTCTCGGCGACGCGGGCCGCGGCGCCGCTCCCGGCATCGTAACGCGTACGCTGTGCGCGCATGCCGGCGAGCACGCCTTCTTTGAATCCTGGATTCGTGAGGATGCCGGCGACCGCCGCCGCCAGATCCGAATCCGTGGCCTGTACGATGCCGTCGTCCGCGCCGAAGAACGGCCCCAGCGTCCAACTGCGATCATCCCAGTAGTTGAGCGCGGGAACTCCGGCGATCATGGCCTCGATCGAGAGATTCGAGTCCATGGAGACCACGACGTCGCTCGCGACGATCAAAGCCTCGGTGTCGGCGGTCGCGTAGCGGTAGGCATCGGGTGCGATACCGGTCTCCGCGGCTATGGCATCGAGGGCCGCCTTTCCGAAAGCGGCATTCGCCGGGCGATCCTTGATCACGACGTTGGCGCCGATGCCGGCGTCACGAATGATGCGCACCGCCTTCAGGAACGCACGCACCGTGCGCTCGTAGAGATCGCATATATCCTGGGCGCTCAGGCGAGCCGACCAAGTGGTACCGAAGAGCACCAGCGGCGCCTGCTCGTTCAAACCGTAATGGCGATAGACCTCGCGACGCACCGTCGCACGCTGTGCCACGAAGGCTTCGTACCGATCCCAGGCCGGATTGCCCACCACCGGCAGGCGCTGCTCCTCGATACCGAGATCCCGGTACGGCTCCGTACCCCGCGCTCCGAACGCCAGCATGGCATCGGCATGGAACTCACGATGAACGGTGTAGAGTTCGCCGAGAATCTCGCTGTGCGCCAGATGGACGACCGGGATCTCGTGCGCTCGCGCCCAAAGGGCCGCCGTCTTCCCCAAGCTCGTCACGTCTTCGTTCACGACGACCAGCTCGATGGCGTGCTGGCGGCGTGCCACCTCCAGCGCCTCCACGAGCACGAGCTCCGGCAACAGCCGCTCCTCCAACTTGCGCGTCAGCAGGCCGCGGATGCGCTCGGCCTCGCACTCCAACTGCGCGCTGAACGCAGGCCACTGCTGTTGCTCCACGACGTGCGCGACCGTCGCCGCGCGGCGTCCGGCATCGGCGCGGATCTCGTCGATCCGCCCTTCCGGCAGCAGCATCTCGAGCACCTGGACAGCGCCTCCGGCCTCCTGAATGGGGCGCGCAGAGGCGGCGTCGCTTCCCGCGAATCCCGCCGGCATGAGAACCAGGCGGCGCCGGTGCGCTACGTAGTGCCGCAGGACGTCGGTGTTCTTGCCCCACAGCAGCGAGACGATGGCCTCCACCGCTAGGCTCCCTCGGCGAACGCGCCGGCGGCGTCGAGCAGATCGCGCATGAGATCGTACTCCAAACCCGCGCCCAACGGAACGCCCGCGCATGTCAACGGTTCACGCAAGGCCTCGTGCGCGTGCCACGACTGGACGAAGGCGTGCGCGGCACGATCGAGACCCCACTTGCGAACGAAGCTCCGCACGTCCGCGAAGTGCTCTGGCGCGAGCAGATCCCGGCCGTGCTCCGGCTCCACGAATGCCGCAAAAGCCGTGCAGAGATATGCCAGCATCAACAGGTTGCGGCGATGGCACAGATGCCCGTTCAACTCCTCCCGCCAGGCATCCAAACCACCGGGCAGCAACCCGGAGAGCGTGGCCGCAGTGAGGCCGCCGCTTGCCAGCGTCCGATTGAGGCGGCGGTTGCGCTCGAGCCACGCCGCGTTGGCGGCGCGATCGCTCTTACGTCGCAGCACCGCCATGAAACGTCCGGTCGTCTCCGTCGTCAGGTGCGCGAACAGCGACTCCTCGAGGAAGCGGCCGAACGCAAAGAGCGGTTCGTCGATCGCCATCCACGAGAGCAGGCGCTCCCAGAGGTAGCCCGACGCACGCGAGCCGTCGAGCCAGAAGTTACGGTTGCCGCCGCCGAGAACGGCGGCATACGGAACGACCGCGACCACCGCGAGCCCGAGCGCATCGGCCTGGTTGACCAGCTCCTCGGCCCGGACGCGCAGCGCATAGAGCTCCGTCTGCCGCTCCGCGGCCAGCAGATCGTCGACGGGCACGCCGTGAACGCGCGCCACCGCCTCGACGTGATCGAGGGCATGCACGTCAAAGATCATCACGCCGCCGGGGCGCACGACGCGAGCCCACTCGCGCAGCACGCCACGCCAGTGGGGAAAGTGTACCAGCACGTTGAGCGAGAGCAGCGTGTCGAAGGAGGCGTCGGGAAACGGCAAGCCGGCTAGGTCTGCCTGTAACAGCTCGATCGGCGCCGCGCCCGCCTCTTGCCGGCAACGATCGAGCATGGCCTGCGAGCTGTCGATCCCGGTGACCTGGAAGCCTTGCGCAAGTAGCGGAATGCTGCCGCGTCCGGTGCCGATGCCGACGTCGAGCACACGCCGGCCCTCGGCGTAACGCCGGCACAGCTCCACCTCGACGGCGTTCTTCAGCCGATTGGTGCCTTTGTTTTCGTGCATGCGGGCCGCGTACCACGCTACCATCCTGGGATTGGTCCAGGCTTGGGTCTTCCACGCGATCAGCGACTCTTGGGGTCCGACAGCTGCGCCCATCTCTTACGGTATCGCCCGTCCAGGCGGCATGCTTGAGGGCGCGCTCACGCCAGCAGCTCCCACGCCAGCGGCGTGCCGCGTTTCACGTCGCGCGTTACTAGGCGACCTAAAACCTCCGGATAGTGCCGCGGCGCCAGCCCCTGCCCTGGGCGAATGACGCGAATATTGTCGGCCGTCAAGGCCTCGCCCGCACGCAGGTCGCGCGTCACGAAGATGGAGCGGCGAAAAACCAGCGATTGCCGCTCCGCCGTGGTGGGACCGTAGCGCACGCCGCCCAACGCCTGCCAGGCCCGCTCGGTCTCTGCGGCCAACGCGGCCAGCTCCTGCGGCTCCAGCGAAAACGCCGCATCCACGCCGCCGTCGGCCCGCCGCAGCGTGAAGTGCTTCTCGATCACAGCCGCCCCGAAGGCTACGGCGGCAACGGCGACTCCAATGCCCAGCGTGTGGTCCGAGAGACCGACCTGGACGTCGAACAGCTCGCGCAGATGTGGGATGGTCCGTAGATGAGAGTCAGCGGGACTGGCCGGATACGTGCTCGTGCATTTGAGCAGCACGATATCTTCGCAGCCTTCGGCGCGGATGGCACGCACTAGGTCATCGATCTCGGCGACCGTGGCCATCCCAACCGAGACGATGACGGGTTTCCCGGTGCGCGCCACCAAGCGGATCAATGAAAGATCGGTGCTCTCGAACGAGGCGATCTTGTAACACGGCGCGTCCAGCCGTTCCAACAATTCGACGGCACCGGCATCGAAGGGCGTGCTGAGCGGAATCAAGCCACGTGCGCGGGCCCGTTCGAAGATCGGCTCGTGCCACTCCCACGGAGTGTAGGCCTCTTGGTAGAGCTCATACAGCGTGCGGCCGCACCACGGGCTCGCGGGGTCCGAGATGCGAAACTCGGGGCGGTCACAGTCGATCGTCAGCGTATCCGCCGTGTAGGTCTGCAGCTTGACGGCATGAGCCCCGGCGGCGGCGGCGGCGTCGACGAGATCGAGCGCGCGCTGCAGCGACTGGTTGTGGTTGCCCGACATCTCCGCGATCACCAGGGGCGGCATGTGCCTGCCCACCGTCTTGCCCGCGATCTCGAAATCTCTCATGGCGCTTCACCTCCGAACGCGGAACGCTCGAGCCGAACTTTCGACTCGAGCCATCGCTCACGCCCGAGCCCGAGTACCTTGACATCCTCGAAGCAGCTGCCCTTGTGCGCATGACGCGGCAGCGTCGCCTCGTCTTGAAAGCCGAGCTTGTGATGAAACGCCAGACTGCGCGCGTTGCTCGCCAGCACTTCCGCGCGCAGCTTCCGCAGCCCGATCCGCTCGAAGGCATAGGCTAACGCCAACACTCCCAGCTTCGAGCCTAGCCCGCGCGGCGGCTCCGCGGCAGCCAGATAGAACCCCCATGAGCCACTCTCCCGGCCGGCTTGGATGTCGACGAAGTTCACGACGCCCAAGGGTTCGTCCGCGCACTCGAAGAGCAACAGCAAGGCGCTCTCCATCGTTTGCACGCGCTCGAACCACGTCACGTGCTCCACTCGCGAGATGAGGTGATCCGTATACATCCAGCGCCGGATATGCGGGGCATTGCGCCAGGTCAACACCAGGTCCAGGTCCGCGCGCGTCAGCGGCCGCAAGCGGTAGGCATCAGCGCGTGCCATCCACGAGCTCTCCTTCCATCAATGTGCAGATGGCATCCAGCCAACGGGCACCGGCGCCGCGCATCAATGCCAGCGCTGCCCGCGACATGCGGCACACCTGCCCGGGCTCGCGCAGCGCCTGCACCAACGCACCGTACAGGCGCTCGCGCACGGACTCGTCTGGCTCGCCGAGATTCCAGGCCGCGCCCGCCGCCGCCACGTTGCGGGCCACCTCCGCCTGATTCTCCGCCAGCACCAGCATAATGGAGGGCAGACCCAAGGCACAGCGTTCCCACGCCGTGGTACCGCCCGCGCCGATCGCGAGATCCGCCGCACCCATGAGATCCGCCATGTGCTCGACGTAGCCGTGCAGCGTAACGTTCGGCATCTCCGCCGCTCTACGTGCCACGCTCTCGCGATGGGGATTCGACGGCGGCACGACCACGTCGATGGCAAGGTCTGGCGCGGCGAGCGCAGCAACCGCGGCGAGCGCCGCAGCGGTGAGGTTGCGCGGGTCGCTGCCGCCAAGCGTGATCAACAGCCGCCGGATGGCTCCGTCCCGCGGCACCGCGGCCCGAGCGGCTAGCATGAACTCTTCGCGCAGCAACGCGTACGCAGGGCCTAGCCACAGGCGCGTATGCGGCGCTACCAATCCGCGATAACGTGCGGCGGCGTCGGCATGCAGGCCCTGATCCAGCAAGCCTTCGCAGACGTGCGGCCGGTCGGCTAAATCGTCGATCGCCACGATACCCCGCACGCGTGGGCGCAATGCCGCCTCCCAACGCGCGTCCAACGCATAGTGATCGACGATGAGCCAGCCCTGCTCTTCGCCGATGGCCGCCAGCGTCAGCACCGCATCCTCGGTCAGCGCCGCGCGCAGGCGGGCGAGCTGTCCGGACGCGCTAGCGGCCGGCCCGATCCCCGGAAGCCGCCGCACCAGCCAGCCGCGCTCCTCGATCAGCGCAGTAATGTCTCCGGGCAGGCGGCGCGCGATGAAGGTGGCTTCGATGCCTCTGCGCCGCAACGCCTGCGCCACCGTCAGGCAGCGCATGACGTGCCCGGTTCCAAGGTAGCGCGACGAATCCGCCCGCACGAACGCGCGCATGCTAGGCGCCCAACGTCTTCTGCCGCACGTGGCGATTGATCTCGGTCAGCTCCGGCCTGCGCCGCAGCAGCGCCAGTATCTCAGAGGTGGTAAAGAGCGCATCCTCTTGCCACAGCGCCTCGTAGACGGCCGTGATGAAGCGCAGATCCTCGGCCACGTCCAGCGTCCAGCGCAGCGCCGAGAGATCGCTCCCCTCGCGCGCGACGTTTTCGAGCGCGAAGCGTTCCGGATGGCCGTAGAAGTACGGCGTCACGTGTTCGCGCTCGTAGGGTTGCCGCGCCTGGGCGCATGCCAGCTCCAGCGCCACCGCGCGCACGACTTCCACGTCCAAACCGCGCGGATAGGTTCGAACCAGCGTGTTGCTGACGTAATCCGCTTGCGGCGCCTGCAGAAAATGGGTGTAGACGCGCTCCACGACGCGCGGATCCAAGAGCGGGCAATCCGCGGTGATGCGCACGACGGCCTGCGCGCGCAGCTCGCGCGCCGCGCCGCAGAAACGTTCGAGCACGTCGTCTTCGCTGCCGCGAAATACGTGTGCGCCGCAACGCTGTGCCTCGCTAGCCACCGCGTCGTCTGCGGCGGCCACGCTCGTGGCTACGGCCACGGCTTCGAGTCCCGCAGCCGCTTGCACACGGCGCAGCACGTGCTCCAAGACGGTGCGCCCGCAGATGCGCCGGAGCACCTTGCCCGGCAGGCGCGAAGAACCCATGCGCGCCTGCACGATCGCTACGCCCCTGATTGCAGAACCTCCGCCAGTGCGGCGGCGACGCGCTCTTGGTCCCCGTCACTCAAGCCGTAGTACAGCGGGAGACTCAGCGCCTGCTCGTAGTAGCGCTCGGCCACCGGGAAGGCACCGGCGCTGAAGCCGAGGCGGCGGTAGTAGGGCTGGAGATGCACGGGAATGTAGTGCACGCTGACCAGGATACCGCGCGCCCGCAGCGCGTCGAAGACTTCGCGGCGCGTGCGTGGGGTGCGCGCGGAGTCGATCCGTACGACGTAGAGATGCCAGGCCGAGTTGCGATCGGGCGCCTGCCACGGCACGCTGAGCGGAAGCCCGTCCAAGAGCTCTCCGTAGCGTGCGGCCAGGGCGCGCCGCCGCTCCAGGAAGCGCTCCAGCCGCCCCATCTGGCTAATGCCCAGCGCCGCTTGCAGGTCGGTCATGCGATAGTTGAAGCCCAACTCGAGCTGCTCGTAGTACCAGCCCCCGGCGGCTTCACCCTCCATCTGCGAGGGCTCGCGCGTGATACCGTGGCTGCGCAGGCGCCGCAGGCGCGCCGCCAGATCGTCGCGGTTGGTGACGACCATGCCGCCTTCGGCCGTCGTCACCAACTTCACGGGATGGAAGCTGAAGACCGTCATGTCGGCGTAGGTACCGTCACCGGTGGCGTGTCCGCGATAGCTGGCGCCCAATGCATGCGAGGCGTCCTCGATGACGGCGAAACCATACGTCCGGGCAAGTTCCGCAATCTCCGCCATGTCGGCGGGCTGGCCGGAAAAGGCCACGGCAACCACGGCCTTGGGCAAACGGCCCTGCCGCCGCGCCTCCAGCAGCTTGTCCCGCAGAGCCGCCGCGCTCAGGTTGTACGAACGTTCGTCGATGTCGACGAAGTCGACGTCAGCCCCGCAGTAGCGCGCGCAATTCGCGGAGGCGACGAAGGTGTTCGGCGTCGTCCACAATACGTCGCCGGGGCCTAGGTCCAGCGCCAGGCACGCCAAGTGCAAGGCGGCGGTTCCATTGCTCACCGCCATCGCGTGGCGCGCGCCGCAGCGCGCTGCGACCACGCGCTCGAACTCTCCGATCTTTGGCCCCTGCGTCAGCCAATCCGAGCGCAGCGTTTCGACGACCGCCTCGATGTCCTCGGCGCTGACATCTTGACGGCCGTACGGTATGCTCCTCACGCGACGTTGAGCTCCCGCAGCTCCTCCACCGACAGGAAGTGTTCGTTGGTGCCCGAGCTGTATTCGAAGCCGTCACGCACCGGTACGCCTCGCCCCTCCAGCCCGTCCACGGCGTAATCCACGGGCTGCGTGAACGTGATCGTCGGACGGATCACGTAGTGCCGCGTGAACTCCAGCGTCAGATGCGCTTCATCCCGCGGACACATGATCTCATGCAGCTTCTCGCCCGGGCGAATGCCGATATAGCGCACCGGAATACCCGGTGCCAGCGATTCCACCAGATCCGTGATGCGGACCGAGGGAATCTTGGGCACGAACAACTCTCCGCCGTGCATGCGTTTGACGATGTCGATCACGAAATCGACGCCGTGCTGCAACGTGATCCAAAAGCGGGTCATGCGCTTGTCCGTCACCGGCAGCTCCCGCGCACCCTCCGCCAGCAGTTTCTTGAAGAACGGCAACACCGAGCCGCGCGAGCCCACGACGTTGCCATACCGCACCACGGAGAAACGCGTGACGTGCCCGCCGGCGAGATTGTTGGCCGCGACGAAGAGCTTGTCCGAGGCCAGTTTGGTGGCGCCGTAGAGATTCACGGGATTGGCGGCCTTGTCGGTGGAGAGCGCGATGACGCGCTGCACGTCGTTCTCCAGCGCGGCCGCGATCACGTTCTGGGCGCCGTTCACGTTCGTCTTGATGCACTCCATCGGATTGTACTCCGCGGCCGGCACCTGCTTGAGCGCGGCGGCGTGAATGACGTATTCGACACCGCGCATGGCCTGACGCAACCGCGACTCGTCACGCACGTCGCCCAGAAAGAACCTCATCGCAGGATCGCGGAACTCCTGCTGCATCTCGTACTGCTTGTACTCGTCCCGCGAGAAGATCACCACGCGCCGCGGCTTGAAGCGCGTCAGCAGCGTCTTCGTGAAGCGCCGGCCGAACGAGCCGGTGCCGCCGGTAATCAAGATCGATGCGTCGTCGAACAACGTGGAAACTCCGTCAGGTGTGCGCACGGCATAACCCTTGCTTGTTATCGGCACAACGGACCGGAGTTTTCCGTCCCCTACCCGGGGAGGACAGCCCTTCGAGCCTTGGAGAAGCGGCAGCGCGTGGAGGAGCTGCTCAACATTCCGTTCGGCTTTAGCCGCGGCGCGGGCTCGACACGCCTCGTGACGACGTATGACGAGGCGGCGGCAGGGCTCGCCGCACACGGCCGCGCGATCGTGCGCGTGCGTGCCGAGGCGGGCGCCCAGCCGGCTACCCTGCCTGCGGGCTATCCCTTCGGCTGGATGGCTACGGCTTTGGGGCGCACCTCGTCGCTGGCTTGCGTGACGAGCCCCTTTGTCGAGGCGCGGCCGATCAGCTTCGTCGTGATCACGCACCGTCCGGAGGTGCTCGAGCGTCATCTCGCCGCTTCGCCGGTCATCGGCGGAGCGCGCCACCAGCTCATCACGGTCGCTAACCCGCGTTCGGCCGCTGCGGGGCTCAACGCGGGTCTCGCGCAAGCCGCGCATGCCGTCGTGGCGTTCGTGCATCACGACGTCTACCTGCCGCCGTGGTGGGAGAGCCAACTCGAAACTGCGCTGCGCGATCTCGACCGGCGCGACCCCGAGTGGGGCGTGCTAGGACCGGCCGGCGCGAGGCTCGAGGGAACACAGTTGCACTACGCGGGCTCGCTGCTCGATGGAACCGCGAGCCGCCGCTGGGGTTTTCCCTGGGGACTGCCCGTCGAAGTCGACACGCTGGACGAGCTTACGTTGATCGTGCGACGCGAGGCGGGCCTGCGCTTCGACGAAACGCTCGCCGGCTTCCACGCCTACGGGACGCAGCTCGCGCTGGCCGCTCGCGCACGGGGTCTTCGCAACTACGCGATCCTCGCCGAATGCGAGCATCGCTCCGAAAGCTCGGGCTGGTCGCCCGATGCGGCATACTTCGCCGCGCACGCGCAGGTCGCCAAGCGATGGTCGCGCCGGCCCTACGGTGCGATGTTCGGCGCCATCCCGTGGGTTTTGCCCGCGCCGTGGCGCGAAGCCGTCGTGACACACTACGGGGGCGCCGCCGGCTCGCACTGACGGCGCGGCTACGGGGAAACGTCTTTGAACACGGCGAACGGACCCCTCCGACGATGCGCCGCTATTTCACGCATTTCGGCTTGGCCCGGGATCCATTTCTCGACACGGCCGATCCCGAGTTCTTCTGCGAGACGCCGCACGTGCGCGAAGCGATCGGCCGACTGGAATCGTCGGTCGCCGACGGCCGCGGCCTCGTCGCCGTCACGGGGCCGGTCGGCGCGGGAAAGACTTCGCTCTCGGCGGCGTTCGAGTTGCGTTGCCTCAAAGACGACGCGATCACCTTCGGGAAGATCCTAGACCCCACGTTCGGCGGCGAGACCGAGATGCTCATCGCCATCGGCAAGGTCTTCGGCGTCAACTTGCCGCCACGCTCGAGCGCCTCGCTCAAGAACGCGTTGAAGAACCTCTTCTTCGACATGGGCGTGCTCGAGAACCGCACCATCATCCTCATCGTCGACGAGGCGCAACTGCTGGAGCCGTTTGGCTTGGAGATCCTGCGCCTCTTACTCAACTACCAGGTACCCGAAAAGAAGCTGCTCAACGTGCTGCTCTTCGGCCAACCGGAGTTGGACGAGCGCATCCGCGCCAAGCAGAACGTGGCCGACCGCGTGGATCAGTGGATCGAGTTACGCGCGCTCGATCCCTCGGAGTTGACGCTGCTGCTGCAGCACCGCCTCCATCGCGCCGGCCTGCCCGAGGGGCAGCGCATCTTCAGCGACGAGGCGCTGGCCGGCGTCGTCCACGCTAGCGGCGGCTACCCGCGGCGCGCCATCGTGTTGGCCCATGCGGCCATGGCGGCGGCGGCGGAGGCCGGCGCGGGCGGCGTCTTCACGGAGCACCTGGAAGAGGCTCTGCGCCGCACGGCGACCAGGGCGATCCCATTCGTCAAAGATGAGCCCGCTGCGGACACAGCGGCCACCGAGCCGGCCTCCGCCGCGCCCGCCTCCGAAGCTGCGCTCGAGGCCGCGCGCAAACCACAGGGCTGGTGGGCGGGCCTACTCCAGCGGCTCTTCCCCAGCACCGCCGGCGAGCGGAGATAACGCGGTAACGATGGAGCACCGCGAGGTCAACGCGGAGCAGAGCGCCGACATGCGGCTCGTGGAACTGCAACGCAAGCGCTTGGAGCTTGCGGAGCGGCCGCGGCGTTGGGCGCCGGACCCCAAAGCGCTGGAAGAGAGCTTCGACGGCGCCGCCCCGGTCGACGTCGCGACCCCACAACTCCAAGAGGCGGTCATCCTGGGTTCGCTCCACGTCTCGCCCGCGCGCGGCCTCATCCCCGGCGCCTTGGTCACCGTCAGCCTCGTCGCCGAGAACGCGGGTGGCGCTCCCGCCGCCGTGCGGGCACGCCTGACCGTCTCGCTCGACGCCGGTTACCGCCCGGGCACCACCACGCTCGACGGCCGCGAGCTATCCGACGTGGACGAGGGCAGTGCGGCTCTGGGACCGGCGGGCGCCGACCTGGGCACGATCGCGCCGGGCGAGCGGCGCCGTCTGGCTTTGGCGGTGAAATTGGGCGCGGGGCCCGGGCCGTTTCGTGCCACTGCCACGCTCGACGCCGGCGGCGCCCCGGCGCTGGGCGTACGGGCGCTGGAGGTGGAGCGCAGCGGCACCAGCGCCTTCGCGCAAGCACTCGCGCAGCAGCTCGAGCCGCCATCCTACGAGCTGGAGTTGGACGAGGAGCTCGTGTACGAAGCCGCCGATGCGGCACTCTCGGAGCAGACGCCCCCGGTCCTGACTCCGGAGCCGGAGCCCGAGCCCACGCTCGAACCCGAGTCCACCGTGGCCTGGGCCGCCCCCGCAGCCGCGCCAGCAGCCGCACCCGCAGCCGCACCCACCACCGCGTCTGAAAGCGAAGCCAGCGCGGAGAGCGCCCCAGCCGTCACGCCCGCGCCACCCGCCGAAACGGCGCAGGTGCCTGCCGGCTTGGTGATCTGGAACACCATCGACGTCTCCACGGTACGGTTTCTCGGCCGGGTGCTCAAGGACGGTTCGGCATTAGGGCTGCTCGGTCACTTTATGGTGGCCAATGGGCTGAGCGCGCGCTTCGCGCCGCTGAACTCCGGCGGCGGAGACTCGCTGGGTCTGGGAAAGTTCTCCGCCGATCAAGCGGGGCTGCTCAACCGGCTCATGCTGCAGGCGCGCATGAAACGGGCGACCTCGCTCGAGCACTACGCCACGGCTCCACCCTTGGAGAGTCTCGCGCGAATCGCGGAACTCCCCTCCGTAGATACCGCCGCACTCGACGCCGCACTGCCGCCCGCACAAGCGGGGAGCCTGGTACTCTACACGACGCTGAGCCCCTCCGAGGTGTCCTTTCTCCAGCGCACGGCCTCTACGGAGAAGACGCCGCCGTTCGTGCGCAACCGCCAGATCACCGCGGCACTGTTGCCCTGCCACGCCCGCCGCGGTAGCGACGAGGACGGGCCGGCGGGCGCTCTGTTGGCGGCCTACGCCGCGGCGAGCCTGGCGGCGATCACACGTTTCTTCGTCCAACTGCGCCTCTCGCCGTCACTGCTCCCGACCACGATTCGCGACGACGAGCTGGAGCGCGCAGCCTCCGCGCTGCTGCTTGGTCTGGAAGAGACGCTGCGTCAGAGTCCATGAAGATCTTTATCGGCGTGCCCTCGCGTGGAAACCCGGCGGCCCCGTTCACCGAGAGCCTCAAAGGCTTGGCGGCCGATCCAGCTTGGGAGCTCGAGCACTCCGTCGTTCTCGGCGACTTCGTCCCGGCGCAGCGCGAACTCTTGGCACGCATGGCTCTCGCTGCCGGCAGCGATCTGCTCTTCTTCATCGACGACGACATGGTGTTGCCGCCCAACGCACTGCTGGAGCTCGAGCGAGCCTTCAGCGATCCGTCCGTCGCCGTCGCCGGCGCGCTCTACTATACGCGCGACGGCACCAAGCCACTGGCGGTGTCGCGTTGGAGCTCGCGGCGCACGACCGCTGGAAGCATCCCCGCGTTCGACCATTCCGTCACGCCGGTCGACGGGGTAGGCTTCGGATGCGCCGCGGTCTCCACCGCTTGGCTGCGGCGCCTGGAGACGCCGCTCTTCTCCGCGCAGATCTACATAGAAGCGGCGACGCGCCGCGTACGCCTTTGCAATGAAGACTATCTCTTTTGCGAGCGCATGCGTGAAGCCGGCGGCAACGTGCTGCTGCACGCGGGGGTGCGCTGCGGTCACTACGACCGCGCCTCCGGACGTCTCCAACCCGAGCGCTGGGAGCCGGACGAGGCCACGCAGGTCGAGCGCATGCTGGTACGCCGCGGCGACGGATCCACCGCCCTCACACCTTTCGACGGCTCGCTGCCCGAGGCCGACGATCGCTTGGAACGCTGTTCGGTCGAATACCTCTGGGCGGGGGCGCAGGCGCGCTAGCGGCGTATATCCACGACCGCTGCGCGCGTCTCACGCGCTCGCAGCCGCGCGGCCAGCATGCGGCGCGCACGCTTGGCGCGCGCGATCTGACGCCCGAGATCGTTGCGGCGGGCGGTCAGCATTTGCTGGCGACGCCGGTTTTCGCGTTCGAACTCCACCACGCGGCGCGCGGCGCCGGCCCTGGTCTGGTCATCGGCTCCTTCGAGCGACCAGGCAATGGCCGCCAGCACCTGCCGGATGCCGGCGATGGCCGTGGCAAAATCGTCGTGCCTGCGCTCGGCAATCGCGGCTTCGCTCAAGCGCCCCAGTTCATCCAGGGCGTCGAGTTGCGCCTCCAGTTCCTCCGGAACCAGCACGGCTACGCCGAGAGACCGGCCACGGCCGAGGTATCACGCTGACCACGCCGCTCGAGACGAAACTTCTGCACCGCCTCCGCCCAGGTCTCACGCATCGTGACCATGTGGGGCAGCACCGCTTCGACGCGCGCCGTCTTCTTCTCCATGTTGGCCATCACCAACTCGTGATGCCACCACTCGTAGAGCCTGAACAGATTGCGCGCCAACTCACCGCCGGCCTCGAAATCGAGGGAGCCCATCAGTAACGCCAAGGCTCGCTGCGAGCGAACCAGCGCATCGCTGACTCCGGCGATGTCCATCGTCGCGAAGCTCTCGCCCCCGGAGCGTATCTTCTCCATGCCTTTCTTGGCGAAGAGGATCGCGATATCCATGCACTTGACGATCAGCTCTTCCGGCGACGACGAGAGGATCGACGTCTCGAGATATTTGAACTGTCCATCACCGTTGTGCGTTTTCACGAAGGCGTTCCTCTACGTCCGCCCGTGCTAATGCCCGGAGCCGCTCGACGTGAGCTGAACACCGAGCTGAGAGAGCGCGGCGTTCCCGGTACTCTGAAGCATGGCGATCTGCGACTCAGCCTGATTGAACTCGTACTGGAGCTGCTTCTGCTGCAGGGCCACCGATTGGTTGATCAAGTCCAGATTCTGGTTCAGGAACGAGACCTGCGTGTTGTTGTTGTCCACGTACGATTGCAGGATGCCCTTCGCCGGCGGCAACGGTAGCAGTGGCTGTCCGGTGATGAACGGGAGGCTTGCCGGAAGCCCGGTCACCGTCTGCGTGAAGCCGGCGATCTGTTGTACGATACCAAGTTGACCCTGCAGGCCGTTGAGCAGGTTATTGACCGCCTGGGGATTTTGCTGGAGCGCAGCGGCGAACTTGACGGTGTCGAAGGCAAGCTTGCCCGTGGTCCCCGTGTACGTGGTGCTCGGCGTACCGGAGCTGCTGCTGGAGGAGGAGCTGGAGCTCGACGAGCTGCTCGCGCCGACTGTCGCGGAGTCGAGCGTGAGGCCGATCGAGGACAGCGACTGAAACGCGCCGCTTCCCACAATCTGCTGTACGAGCTGATCGAGCCGATCGCGCAGATCTGAGACGCCGAAGTTCGAGGCTAGCGGGCCCCCGTTCGAGGTCTGCTGCGCCGTCGATCCAGGCGCGGATCCCGTGGAGAAGCTCGCCGGCGCCGTGTCCTTATTGATGTCGTCGATGACCTGATTGAAAGCTGTCACGAAACTCTGAATGGCGGCCGTAGCGGGCTGCGCGTTGGGGCCGACGGTCACGGTAAGTGGTGTCGTGGTCGGAGCGAGCAGCGTCATCGTCACACCGGGGATCACGTTGGTGACGGTATTCGAGTTGCTGTAGTAGAACTGCCCACCGGCCTGCACTACCGCCTGTTTCCCTGAGACCATCGTCGCGGTTGACGGCGTCAGCTTCACCAGGCTCAGGAAGTTGCTGGTGTCCGAAGGCGAACCGAGCACGATGCTTTGCGGACCCGGAGTGGCGGAACTCAGCGTGATCGTATCCGTATTCTGATTGTAGGTTGCGATCACGCCGGCACTCGATTGGTTGATCTTCGTCAGGACGTTGGCTACGGAGTCCGAGTTTGGGTTGATCGTGATCGTCACGCCGTTGATGGTGAACGTGGTGCCGGCGTTGATCGTACCCGCGGCGAAGTTGGTGGCGTTCAGCGCCTTGTTCTGCTGGAGGCTGCCAACTTTCGTCCCGTTCAGGGTATAAGGCCCGCTCCCGGTGATAGGCGAGTTGGTCAGCGCCATGACCTGAAGGATGTTGCCTTTGTCGGAGGGACTACCAAGCGTGATCTGCTTGGTATCCGTCATCGTGAAGGTGTCGCTGCCCGAGTTGTAGGTGAGGTTAAAGTTGGTATCACCGGCTGCGTGCAGCGCAGAGTTGATGTTGGTGACGATCGTGGACATCGACTGCGTCGTCACGTCATAGGAGACCGCGACGCCGTTGATGGTCACCGAACCTTGGGCGTTGGGGAGCCCCTGCGTGCTGGTGCCGTTCGTCGCCTGGATACCCGTCGGCTGCGCCGAAAGCGGCGCCGTGCTGTAATACGGGGAGAACGAGGCCCCCAGCGCCACGCTGCTGGTCGCCGTGGTGGCCGTCGCCAGCGCGACGCTTTGAATGGTCGTGGTGCCCGGCGCGGCGGTCTGACCCGTCGTCTGCTGCGCGGTGAGAATCGAGGTCTGCGAACTGGTCGCGCTCTGTGCGAAGTAATTCGACGTCGTGGCCAATCCAGCGAGGGAACTCTGCAGCGATTGGAAATCGGAGAGCAGCGTCGTGTACGCCGTATTCTGGCCGGTGAGCGTGGCGATCTTGCCCTGGATCTGGACCGCCGGGATCTGCGCGATCTGCGTCAGTTGCCTGAGGATACCTTGCCAGTCGATGCCGCTGACCAAGCCGGAGAACTGGATGGGCGGCAGCCCGCTGCTGCCGGTCGATCCGATGCCTGCCATGCTGCGCTCCTGTTCCTTCCGCTCTTGCTACGCGTGACCGTCGAGCACGACGCCCTGTGGGGAGTCGAACATCTCGGCAAGCTGCTGAATGATCGGCGGAGGCACGGAGAAGAGCTCCTGTCCGCTGATCGGATCGAAGAACGTATAGACGATCTCATCCGGATGATGGACGATCTGAAAGCTCACGTTCATCGCTTGGGACACGCCGGTGAAGATCTGCGCAAACGCGGCCGGTAACTGCAGCTGCCCGCTCGCCGGGGGCGCGTCCCCGAGACCAGGCTTGGGCAACAGCGTCGTCAGCCCCTGAGCGAAAGCTGGGTCGGGGGCTCGCGCGACGACCGCCGCAGCGAGCAGCGCCTGTACATCCATGTATCCGATGCTCTCTCCTTACCTACTCGGTATCGGCCGCCGGGGACCCGCCCTTGAGGCTCGCCAACCACCCGCGCAATTCCCGCCGGGAGGCGCGAGCCAACCCCGTGGGATCTCGGCCTTGCGCCCCCACCAGCGCCTCCCGGGCTCCAAGACCGTCGAATCGAGGCGGCTCTCCGGAGACGCTCACGTAGACCTCGGCTGCCTGCTCCTCCGGGATGCCCTCGCGCTCCAACAGCCGCTCGATGCGCCGCCGCAGTGTCGCTTCACCCAGCCCCGCTTGGTCCCAGATGACGAGATCGACCGGATCCTCGGGCGCGAACGCCCTAGCGTACCGCCGGACGAACGCCGAAGCGGTTTGCCAGTCTGCCTCCTCCGCCAGCACCGCGTGGAGGCGCCCCTGACGTGGCGGCGGCAGCTTGGGCAACGTGGAGGGGGCGTAGCGTTCCAAGGAGACGCGGTGGCGCTGGGGATCGAAGGGCCGCGCCAGGGCCTGCGCGGTCTCGTAGCCCCCGCGGTTGACGGGATCGAGGCCGTATTTGGCGGAGAAGAGTCCCCAGTTGCGTTCCATCGTCGCCGCATAGTCGATTTTCGCCGCGGCAAACGTGCGGTGCCCGTAGTGATGGATGAAGACGTCGTCGGCCATCCAGACCTTGTAACCGGCTAGGCGCGCCCGCATGCAGTAGTCGTCATCCTCGAAGTTACCGGTACCGAACGTCTCGTCCAAACCCCCGATCGCGGTGATCACGCGCCGGTCGATCAGCATGCAGAAGCCGATGACGCGGTCAAGATACGTCCCACATCCGTGCAGCTCGCTGCGCCGCCGCGCCGCAAAGCGATGCATCTCTTCGATCGACTGATACGGCACGTCGAGCTGCTGGACGCCCGCGACCTTGTTGCTGCGCGGGCCGACGAGGCCGATCTCGACGTCGCGCTGAGCGGCAGCCAGCATATCCTCCAACCAGTGCTCCGTGACCACCACGTCGTTGTTCAAGAGCATCACGTAGCGGCCGCGGCTAGCGGCGATACCCTGATTGCAGCCGCCGGCGAAGCCACGGTTCTCGGAGTTGTAGATCACCGTCGCGTCGCCTAGCGTACGCAGGTACTCTACGGTCGGAGCCTCGCTGCCGTTGTCGACGACGATCAACTCGCACGGCAGCTTGGTGAAGCGCCGCACGCTCTCGAGCGTGATGCGCGTGTACTCCAGCGCATTCCACGTCAAGAGCACCAAACTTACCAAGGGAATCATGGCCGCACCGCCAGCGCCACGTCGGCGACGCGGCGCGCCTCGTCGCTGCGGCCAAAGGCCAAGAGGCGCCCCGCCAAGTTTGCGAGCGCGCCCTGCGAAGACGCGGCGCTCGTACCCGCGCCAGCGCGACAGATCGACTCTGCTACCCGTTCCAAGTGCTCCACGCTGCGCGCCGCCACGGCCGTGAGGATAGCCGCCCCGCGTGGGTCGCCGGCGCCCAAACGGTAGGCGCACAGCACACGCAGGCGGTCTTCGTCGACGCCATCGGAAGAGAGTTGCGCGAGGAGATCGGCGGCTTCCCCAAATGCATCGTCCTGAAGAGCTTTCCCAATGCGCTGACGCAGTTGCGCGTCGGGCGAAAGCTCGGTATCCGCAGCCATCAGAGCGGTGGTTGCGCGCGCTAGTTCCGCCGCTGCTATGTTGGCGGCAAGCTGTGCGCGCGCTTCGAGCAGGGTTTCACGGTCGCGAGCTTGCCCCACGCGCGCCAGCGCTTGCTCCAGGACTTGCGTGGCGTCGGCGTGGCGTCCACGCCGGAGCAGGTAGTTGACGTTTTGCAACGCGGTATCTGCGGCGGGGTACCGCTGATAGGCTTCGTCGAAGACGCGCCCGGCGTCGTCGATGCGGCCGGCCTGCTCCAGGACGTGGCCGAAGTTGATGCGCAGCGCCGGCGCAGCGGGGGCGCGGGCTATTCCCTCCTCCATCACCGCGATCGCCTCGTCGTGGCGCTGCAGCGAGGAGAGGAAGACGCCCAGCTCGCAGCGTGCTTTCCACTGGTACACTTGATCGTCGATCACCGCGAAGTTCTTGGGATCGACCCCCTCGGCGCAGGCGGCGCGAAAAGCCGCGATCGCTTCCTCCGCCCGCCCTGCTTTGCGCAACGCCTGTCCGAGCGAGAACAGCGCGTTGGGATAGCCGGGAGAACGCTCCAGCGATTCGCGCGCGCGCTGCTCGGCCAGCTCGTACTGCTCTTCCTGACCGTAGATCTCGGCGAGGACCGCCAAGCCGTGCGCGATGATGCCGCGCTTGTCGCCGGGTAAGGCGCATGTGCGCATGCGCTCGAAGGGCTCCTTGGCCTCCGCGCGCCGCCCCATGAATGCGTAGGTCTGTCCAAGGCCGTACCAGTGGAAGGGATCATCGGGATGCTTCTCGACTGCCGCCAGCGCGATGGCGAGGTTGCGTTCGGGCTTCTTCTTCTGTTGAACGATCGAGTTAAGGTAGCCGCTGTGCCGAATGTAGGCCTCTATCGTTGCCGACCGCAAGACCTTCCCCGGGAGCGTGCTGCGCGGGTCGCTCACATATTCATGGAGCGGCTGGACGAACTCAACCTCAGGATCATTGGGGAAGAGACGCAAGACCAAGTGCGAGGTCTGCCCGAGGCCGCCGTTCTCATCGACCTCGTTGATACAGTGAAAATTGAAGCCGATACCGCGTGGCTCGCTGGCTACGATTGCCCGCACGAGCGGGATGCTCTCCTGCTCCAACACCTCGTCGGCATCGAGGAAGAGTACCCAACGCCGCGTGGCCAGCCGCAGCGAGGCGTTGCGTGCGGCGGAGAAGTCGTTGGCCCAGGGCACCTCGCGAACGCTAGCGCCGTAAGCGCGCGCGATCGCGATGGTCCGATCGACGGAGCCGGTGTCGACGATGCAGATCTCATCGGCAACCGCGCAGACGCTGCTCAGACACCTGTCGAGCAGCGCCTCCTCGTCGCGAACGATCATGCAGAGCGAGAGACCCGGCTGCGGGTTGCGGCGCGATCCCGTCGCGGGGCGACCTGCGCCGACGAAATGAACCGGCATCTCTAGAATATTCGGCCGGCCACGGCAGCCATGTTAGAACGAGAAGAGAGCCGCCGTAGCGACCCTCTTCATGTTGCTGTCTACGAACGCAGCGTTTAGCGGAGCAGTGTCAGCACGCTCTGCGGTTGCTGGTTCGACTGCGCCAGGACGGCCGTGCCAACCTGGACGAGCACCTGCAAGCGGGTGAAGTTCGTGGTCTCCTGACCGACGTTCACGTCGCGGATCGACGACTCCGAAGCCTGGAGGTTGGTCTGGGTGATCTGGTCGTTACCCGCGTCCTCGTTGAGGCGGACGATGGTCGCACCCAGTGCGGCGCGCTGCGAGAGCAGCGAGTCGAGTGCGTGGTCGACCTGACCGATCGCGTCCTCGGCGCCGATCGACGGATTCACCGACGTACCGGAGGCGAGGTTGATGTTGCCGATGCGCAGCGTCGAGGCGTTAGTGGCCTGAAGGCCGAGCTGAACGACGTCGCCCTCGCTGGCACCCGACTGGAAGTTGAACACCGGGTTGCTCGAGGCGGCAACGAACTGCGAGACCTTGACGAAGGTCGTCGCACCGACGTCGCCCGAGGTCACCGTGTTCAGGTTGATGCTCAACGCCTGCTCCTGGCTACCCGCGAACGCCGACAGTTTGATCGTCTGCGCGTTCACCTGATTGCTGGTGGCGCTGGTCGAGACCAGACCCAACACCGTGGTCGTGTTGGTCGAGGAGTCGAACTCCGAGACTTGGATGGCGATCGTCGGCTCGCTCACCGACTGACCGTTGACCGTGACGAGCGTCGTGCCGGTCGTCACGACCTGCAGCTCGATGGTGCCGTCGCTAGCCGAGACACCGACCGCCGCGGACGACTGCGCCGCCGTGGACAGGGCCACGGTGGTGACGAGCTGGCCGGGGCTAGCCGTCAAGAACGAGTCGGCCGTCAGCGTGGCAGTGGCGGACTGCGCCGGCTGGAAGCCGGAGTGGGTGCCGTCGAGTAGGTTCTGCCCGTTGAAGTTCGTGTTGCCGGAGATCGTGTTGACCTCCTGGATCAACTGCTGAACTTCGGTCTGCAGATTGGCCTTGTCGGTCGGCGACGAGGTGTCGTTCGCGGCCTCGACGGCCAGCGAACGGATGCGCTGGAGGATATCCGTGGTCGTCTGCAGGGCGCCTTCCGCCACCTGCGCGGCGTTGTTGGCGTTCTGGACGTTCTGGACAGCCTGCTGGAAGCCGTTGACCTGTGCCTGCAGCGCCTCGGAGATGGCCAGACCAGACGGATCGTCGGCGGCGGTATTGATGCGCAGGCCGCTGGAGAGGCGGCTCACCGACGTATGGAGGGCGTCTTGGTTCCGCGAAAGATTGAGATTCGCGGTATTCGCCAGAAGATTGTTGGCGATCGAGAGGGACATGTGCGGTTATCCTCCTTGATGGTTTAGCACACGTGTGGCTGAGAAAGACGTCCTGTCTCTCCCATGCTCAGGGTATCGGCGGCGTACTCGCGTACTTTAGACGTCGCCGGGCTCGCGCCCATGCTCTCGCACCCCACTCGGGCGGGGGGAAACGGTACGCACGGGGCGTGTACGGGCCTTCTCCGCAAGAGGAGGGGTTACCACCTCACCCGCCGCGGCACGGTTGACGCGCTGGATCTCGTCGTAAACTTCGGAGCGGTGCACGGGGATCTCGCGCGGCGCGTCGATTCCCAATTTGACCTGCTCCCCGTCGATCGCAACGACCACGATGCGGACGTTGTCACCGATCATGATCGCCTGATTTGGCTTCCTCGTGAGAACGAGCATGCCACAGCCCTCCCTGGCACGAAGCCGGCAGCGCTCTGCCGGCGCGGGGGCCTTCGGCTATGAGTGGAGGGCTTCCTTGGGGGCTGCACTGCGCGGAATCGGCTGGCGCACGGAGTAGGGAGAGCCCTCGAGCATCACCTGGCGGGCCCGTCGTGCCTTATGGTTGATGACCACGGGCGCCAGCAGATTGATGGTGAGGTCCTCGGCTCCCGCCGTGCAGACCACCACGCAGTAGATCGCGAAATCGGCGGGGTTCACGAGGTCGAGCGCCACCCGCGCGTAGTAGGGAAGCGCCGGCCTGTAGTCGGCGAAGATCTGCCACGGATCGACGATTGGAAGGGCGACCTTGGGGTCGTCGAGGCTCTGAAGCCAGAGATACGGCGCCTGCTCGTCGAGCGCCAGGACCAGGAAGCGCCGGTGGTCGGCAAAGCCGGGCAGACCCCACGGAAACTCGATGACGTCGTCGTCGGCGTAGGTCGCCTCGCCGAAGCGGGGCAGGACAACCTGATGCGGCACGATGGTGGTCCTCATCACTGGAGATAGTCGAAGAGCGAGTGCTGTTCCAGCCGCGTGGTCGTCCCATACGCGGCCTGCAACGCCGCCTGCGTCTGGGTAAACTGCGTGGCTACTTTAGCTACATCGGCATCTTCGATCCCCGAGATAGTCTGGGTGTTCTGGACGACGGCGGCGCTGTTGAGGGTCTCGACCTGCGCGAGCGACTGGAGCGTAGAGCCCACCATGGCGCGGGCATTCAGCATCGCGGTGAGCACGTGGTCGACGTCGCCGATCTGGGTGCTGACGTCGGTGGCTGCGCTGCCCTGGGTCTGCAGACCGAACGCGCTGAGAAAGTTACCGGGATTGCCCACGGCCCCTGGAGTCAAGGAGTCCACGACGGTAAACGGCTTGCCGTTGGTGGAGGTCAACGTCAGACGTTCCTGCTTGTAATCGAAGGCGGCGCTCACGTTGCTCGTGACGGAAACCGCGTTGATCGCGGCCACCACGGAGGCAACCGTCGCAACGGCTGGGTTGACGGACACGCTTACGCCGTTGATTTGGAAGCTCGCCGATCCGGATGAATCAGCGCTGAGCGGGGTGGCGAACGCGGCTGAGGAGACGATCGTTGCGGCGGAGATCACCGCACCGGGCACGTTGAGCTGGCTCGCGCTCCGGTCGACGATCGATTGACCACTGAGCGTGTTGCGCAGCGCGATCAGCATCTGGAAGACGTCCGGCGAGCCATCGGTCGAATTCAAGTTGAACGCCTGCTGTGCGGTCACGCCCACCGTGTAGCTCTGTCCGTTGATGAAGATCTGCCTCGTGGACTGTTCGTTCCCGCCGAACGCCACCGAGGTGATAGGACTGCCCACGGTTTGAAACGGAGCCGCCCCCTGCGTCGTCCCCGAGAAGAGATAGGCGCCCCCCGCCTCAGTGTTCCCGATGCCGACGGCCTGCTGCAGCAGATTATCCACCTGCGTGGCGAGGTTGGCCCGCTGCTGCGTGCTCAGCGTATCGTCGGCTCCCTGCACGGCGATCTGGCGGGCGCTCTGGAGAATGCTCGTTAGTCCCGAGAGCGCGCCGTCCAACGTGGAGAGTTGCGACTGCGCGTTCGTGAGCGTGGCGCTCGTGGTCTGATCGTAGGCCTGCGTCGCCCGTACCAGGAGATCCTGGCCGATCCGGGCCGGATCGTCGGAGGGCAGGTTCACCTGCTTGCCCGTCGAGAGCTCGGTTCCGAACTGCATCTGTTGAGCCGCGAGATCGTCGATCGCCAGCGTCTGCTGATTGTAGACCTCCGAGGTCGAGATACGCATCGAATGCTGCCTCCGTGCCCTACTTGACCGTATCCAGTACGGTCTGGATCATCTGTTCCATGACGCCCAGCGTCTTGGCCACGGCCTGATAGGCGTTCTGGAACTTGATCAAGTTCTGCGTCTCCTCGTCGACGTTGATGCCGTCGATGCTCTGACGCGCGCTGTCGATCTGCTGCGTCACCGTTGCCTGGCCCTTGGCGCCGTTGATCGCCGTCTGCGCGTCGAATGCGATCTGCGTCACCACGTTGGAGTAGTAGGCGCCCAAGCTCGTCGTGGCCGTTGCCTGAACCGTCGCCGTCGCGGCATGCGGCTTGGTAAACGCCGCCGTAAACGAGCCCGCGGCGTAGTTCACGCTCTGGACGACCACGTTCTCCTGATTGGGCGTACCGGCGTCGATTGTCAGCGTCGCTCCGGGTTGGATGCCGGTGAGCGAACCCGGGGTCACGCTGAACGTGCCCGCTCCCGCCACCACCGTGCCGATGGTCGTGGGCGTGAAGTACGGAATGGGTACCGGCGCCTGCAACGTTGCGAGCATGGCGTTGGTGCCGGCATTGTCGGCCTTCCCCAGCGCGTTGCCGGCGTTCTGATCGACGCCGTTGATCGCCCCGGCCCCGATCGCGCTCAAGAATGAAGGCGGCGGGCCACCTCCGGTAATGGCGTCGGTAATCGTGAAATCGGGCGTGGGGACGTAGGCGGAGGTGCTTCCCAGCACGAGGCTCTCGCTCGTGGGATCGCGCTGGAAGACGACCCGCTGCGAGGTTGCGTCGAAGCTCATGGAAACGCCCAACTGCGCTGCGTTGAACTGAGAGATGAACTGATCGAGCGTCGTCGCTGCGTTGAGCGTGTAGTTGAAGGTTTCCTTTTGACCGTCGACGCTGACCGTCATGATACCGTTGTAAACGCCCGCCGGAACGACGCTGGCGTACGAGCTGTTCCCCTCGATCGTCTGCGAGCTCGACACCACGTTATTGGCCGAGTTCAGCGCCGTGATCAGCGTCCCCGCCGCCGTATTGGTAAGACCGCTCGTGACCGCCGCCGGACTCGTGATCCCGACGCGAATCGAGGCCGCGGTAATGGGGTTGCCCGGAGCACTGGGGATGAACAGCGCCGCTCCCGCGACGCCGTTCGCGTCATACGACGACTGCGCGACCCGGTTCGCGGCGTTCGCGAGCCCATTTGCGACGTCGTCCAAATTCTGGAGATAGGGCACCAGCTTCGCGTTGTACGCGTCCAGCAAGCCGCCTAGCTCGCCTCCGCTGATCGGTACCTGCGAGGGATTGTTGGGACTTGGATCGTTGGCGAAGCCGATGACGAGCTGCAGCGGCGTTCCCGCCGCCATGGGCTTGGCCACCACGGGAGCCGCCAGGTGGTACGCAACGGTATCGTTGACCAGCGCCCGCCCTCCGACGGTCACGAGCGTGGAGCCGTTAGCCTGCACGGAAGTCTGCACGTTGAGGAAGCCGGAGAGCTGATCGATCAACTGGTCGCGCTGATCGAGCAGTTGATTGGGATTGTCGCCGACCGCCGTCGATGCACGAATCTGCCCATTGAGCGAGGCGATGTGATCGAGGATCGTATTGACCTGCGCCACGGCATTGGCGGCTTGACCCTGGACCTGCGACTCCTGCGTCAAGATCGCTTGAGAGGCGGCATTGAGCGTTCCGGACAACGTCTGCGCGGCGCTGAGCACGCCCGAGCGTTGCGCGATCGAGGTCGGCTGTGCCGCCAACTGCTGCAGCGACGAGAGGAAACTCGAGAGCGCGGCATTGATGCCCAGACCGCCGGGCTCGCTGAAGTTCGCCTGCGTGACGTTGAGAATGTTCTGTTCGGCCGTGAAGAAGCCGCCGATCGAATTGGAGTTACGGTAGAGCGTGTCGTAGGAATCCTGGTGGACGCGCTGGATCGACTGTACGGAGACACCCTCCCCGAGCATGCCGGGTCCAAAGTGCATGGGAAAGCCGGGCTGCGCGATCGGCGTCGACTCCACGAGCTGCACCATCTGCCGGGAGGCGCCCGGCGTGTTCGCGTTGCTGATGTCCTGCGAGGTCACGTTGGCCGCGGTCTGATCGCTCTCGAGGGCGTTCCCCAACAAGCTAATGCCAAAGAAACTCATACTCTACGCCTTGCTGCTCACGAGGAAGGAGCTGCCGCCGTTACGGCGGCGGCGCCGCTGGTAAGTACCTAGCTCGTGTTCCTGCGCCGCTTGTGCGATCTGGGCGATGCGAACCAAGCGCCGCAGCCCCTGTGCGATGAGCGCTTTGTTGTTGTTGTTGCTGATCGCCAAGCCCGCCGCGCCCACCGCCAGCTCGGAGATACGCTGCCGCAAGCGCGGCCGCAACGCACGCGGGGCATACTCCACCACCTGCCGCAGCGTGCGCTGGCCGAAGCCTCGCTGCTGCATCGCACGCCGGCGCCCCAGCGCGCTCTGGTGCGCAATGCGCGCATCCTCGACCACACGACGCGCGGCCTCGACGTGCTCGAGGTCGTTACCGATCAACGCCCCGGTAAGCACGCGGGTCTGCTGCGCGAGCGCCGTCATCGCGGCGCACTCCGCGTCGAGCGTCGCCGCAAACGCCTCCCATGAGTCCCCACTCATTGCGCTGCGCTCCAGGCGTGGGGGCCCCGACTCTTGAACGGTTCCCGCGCACTCGCGCCGGGTTTAGCGTCTCTCAAATCATCGAGTCGACGGTCAACCGCCCGAGGATCTTCTCGACGATCTCTTCCGTCGGAATGTAATACTTGCCCTCGCTCACGCGACGGCGCAACTCGCGCACCCGCTCGTCGCGCACGTCGGGAAGCCTGTCGTAGGCCCTGCGTATCGCCAAGAGTGCGGCTCCGTCTAGCGAGATCTCCGCCGCATCCGCCACCACCGCGCCGCCCCGCGAGCGGAGCATACCACCGGTCTTGTAGACGGCGATCACGCTCTGCAGCTCCGTAGCGCTGATCCTCATCGTTGCGCCACCCTTCTCGAGAACCGCCTCTCCATACTTGGGACCATCGGCTCCCCGAGGAGGCCAGTTTAGGGAGGTGCGTGCCTCTCCTATCCATTAGAATTCCCCCTCTACGCGCTTGGCCTTCGCCTCAGCAGGGGCATTCGAGAGGACGGCTCCCCGCAGCTCACGCTCGACGATCCGGGCGATGCCCAGGCTACCGCTCGAGGCGATCTGATCGGCCCGCTGTTGGTCCAGCATCTCGGAGAAAGTCTGCTCGGAGGCGGATGCCTTCCCGAAGATTCCGTCCGTTGGCGCCGTTTTGCGCATCTCGCGCATCAACATCCCCACGAAGACCCCCTCAAACGCCTTTGCCGCCGCATGCAGACGCGAGAGAGCCTGCTGCTGTTCGGTGGTCAGCGCTTGCGACGGTTGGCCGGTTGCTTTGATATCCATCAGATGATCTCGAGATCGGCCTGCAGGGCACCGGAGGCGTGGAGCGCCTGCAGGATGGCGATCAGGTCGCGCGGGGAGACACCCAAGGTGTTGAGGGCGCGGACCACGCGCGCGAGCGTCGGCTCCCCGTTAAAGTAGACCAAGCGACGCTTCTCTTCGTTGACGGTGATCTTGGTATTGGTCTGCGTCTGGCCGGGGGCATTGGAGAAGGGCCCCGACGGGACGGCGGTATTGGTGGTGGTAATCGTGATCGAGAGGTTGCCGTGAGCGATCGCCACCGGCGCCAGCGTGATATCGCCACCCATGACCACGGTACCGGTGCGCTCGTTGAGCACGACTTTAGCAACCTGACCGGCGCTGACGTCGAGGTCTCCCGCCTGTGCCAGAAACTCGACCTCATCGCTGCGGTACGGAGGCGGGAGCTGCACCGCCACCGTGCCCTCGTCCACGGCATGGGCCGTGCCGCCGCCGAAGCGCCGGTTGAGCGCGCGCGCAAGATTAGCCGCGGTGTTGAAATCGGGCTGAAGCAAGACGTAGTTGAACGAGCCGTCGTTCTGCTGCAACGGTGTGGTCACCGTGCGCGCGATCAGGCCTCCGCCGGGTATGCGTCCGGCCGCGGGATGGTTCTGAGTGACGGAGTTCGCGCCGGCGCCGAGGTTCTGAACGGAGAAGCCGCCGATCGAGACCGCGCCCTGAGAAGTCGCGTAGACTTGATTGTCGGCGCCCCGTAACTGCGTGAGCACGAGGGTCCCGCCCTGGAGCGAGGTCGCGTCACCCAGCGAACTGACCGTCACGTCGACGTTGTCGCCGGAGTGCGCGAACGGCGGCAGCGAAGCCGTGACGACGACCGCGGCAACGTTGCGCGTACGCACGTCCTGCGAGCTCGTGGAGAGCCCAAACTCCGTCAGCAGATTCTGAATGGTCTTGCTCGTGAAGACGACCGACGTGGAATCTCCCGTGCCGGCGAGGCCGGTGACCAAGCCATAGCCCACCAGCTGGTTGTTCGCCACACCCTGCACTTTGGCGACGTCCTTGACGCGCACGGTCTGCGCCTGTGCGGCCGGAGCAATGGCCGCGAACGCGATCACGGCGCAGAGCACCGCGACCACCCGCATCACCATCACGTCAAACCGCTGCATCATCATCATCGCATCCTAGAATAGGAAGTAGAGTAGCTTACGGATCAATCCGCGATGCGGCTCTTGGAACTGACCCTCGAACTTCGCGTCCACGTCGGCGACTTTGCTCGAGGCCACGGAGTTGGTGCCGTCGATGTCTTCGGGACGAACCACGCCGGAGATGTCCAGCGTCTGCGGCTGACCGTTGACGATCAAGCCCTGGCGCCCTTTGATTTCGAGGTTTCCGCTGGGCAGCACGTTGACGACGGTCGCTTCCATCACCGCGTTGAGCGATTGCTGACCCACGCGGCTCTGGCTGGTATCCGCGGCGGTATTGCCGCTGGTACCCGTGGCAAAGCGCAACGGCCCCAGCGCAAGGTTGCCCAAGCCCTGTCCAAGGTTGAGCGCATAGTCCTTCTTGTCCGTGGCGGTGTTGACCGAGTTGCTCGCCACGGAGAAATTGAAGATGACGGTTACCAGATCGCCGACGGCGCGCGCGCGATGGTCGCTGAACAGGTCCAGTGGGCGCGCAGGGCCGATCTGCGGGCCCGGCTGATACAGCGTATCGGCGGCCGACGGCAGAGCCAACGCCGTCGCCGCGAGCATGACGGCTGCCGCGGCGATCTCACGAACTCGCTGCCACATGTTGCCCTCCGGCATCTCCGTTTAGACTGACGTCCAGTTCCACGCGCCCGGGTGCGACGACGATTGCGCTCAGCGCGTGTTTGGTCTGCTCCACGTAGATCGCCACCGTTTGGCCAAGCACTCCGTCCTGACGCGAGAGCGCCTCCGCCGTCACACGTATGCCATCGTCGACCACGATCAGCATGCAGGGCTGCCCCGCGCGAACCAGCGGGACCGCCGCCGTCATCTCGAGGAAGACCGGCGTCCCCTCTGGGACCCCGGCCAGCGTGCGGCGTCCAAGTAATTCATCGGCCGTTGCGGGGATGCGCCCAAGTGCCGGCAGCCGCTTCAGCACGAGATCGCCGGCGGCGAGTACGGTCCCAGCGGATAGGCTGCGGGCGGCCACGGGCACCGTCACGAACGTCGTCACGCGATACCCCACGAAGACGGTCCGAGCCGTCCTCCCATCGACGCTGACGACAACCGGGATCGAGACGTAGGTGGCGCTGGGCGCCGGCAGTGCCCCGCGCGAGAGCGACACCGCTCCCGCCGGCAGCTCGAGATCCGGGACGCCGGAGGCCAGGTCGACTTTGCGATCCGGTCCGCCTGCGGTAGCTTCGGCAATGCGTGTGGCAAAGGCCGCGATGCGTGCCCCTGAGACATGCTGCAGCGCCGCCGCCGATGCGGGCCTCCCCAACCCCAAGACCGCGAGCAGCGCGACGGCCGCGAGCAGACAGCGGATCATTCGATTACCGGACGATCTGCACCGCGGTCGAGAGCATCTGATCGCTCGTGGCGATGGCCTTCGAGTTCGCTTCGTAGGCACGCTGCGCCACGATCATGTTGACGATCTCGTTGACCACCTGCACGTTCGAGTTCTCGAGGAAGCCCTGCTGCAGCGTGCCGGCGCCGTTGATACCTGGCTGGCTGATCACCGGCGCGCCCGACGCCCCCGTCTGCGTGAAGAGGTTCTTCCCCAGCGGCGACAACCCGGCCGGATTGGTGAAGCGTACGAGCGAGACTTGCCCCAGCGTCTGCGGCAACTGCGACCCCGGGATCAGCGCCGTGACCGTGCCGTCAGCACCCACGTTCACCTGCGTGGCATTCTGCGGAACGGTGATCTGCGGTGAGAGCAGATAGCCGTCCGCCGTCACCAGCGTGCCGTTGGCATCACGTTTGAAGGAACCGTCGCGGGTGTACGCAGCGGTGCCTTCCGGCAGCGTCACTTGGAAGAAGCCGTCGCCTTCGATCGCCACGTCGAGCGGATTGCCGGTCTGCTGCAGCGAGCCTTGGTTGAAGTTCTTCTCCGACGACGCGATCTTCACGCCCAGTCCCACGTCCTGCCCGGTAGGTACGACGGAGGCGCCAACGGGCGCACCCGGCGCGCGCAGCGTTTCGTAGATCAGGTCTTGGAAGCGTGCCTGGTTTCCTTTGAACCCCTGCGTATCGATGTTGGCCAGATTATTCGAGATGGTGTCCATGTTGTATTGCTGGGCAATCATCCCGGTGGCTGCGGTGTACAGTGCTCGCATCATGGTAGCGGTGGATTCCTCTCTGGTCGCCCGTCAGCGCACGGAGCCGACCGATTGCACGGCCAAGCCCAGCGCTTGATCCTCGAGTGTGACCGCCTTGCTGTTCGCGTCGAAGAAACGCTCGGCGGAGATGAGATCGACCATCGAGCGCACGACGTTCACCGTCGACTTCTCGAGGTATCCCTGTTGCACGGCCGTGGCCGTATCCGGCGCGGCACCCGCACCCTCGTCCACGAAGAGGTTGTCACCCTGTGGACGCAGATTGCGCAGGCTATTGAAGCGTACGATGGAGAGTTGCCCCACGGGCGCGCCGCTCTGGCGCACCGTGCCGTCGCCGTCGACGCTGAAGGGGCCCTGCGCGAGTACGATCGGCGCACCGGTGGCCGAGAGCACCGGCTGCCCCGCTTGCGTCACCAGCATACCCTGCGGGTTGCGCGCGAAGCCTCCGTCGCGCGTGTACCGATCGCCGGCGGGGGTTGCGACACGAAAGAAGCCGGGACCGGTGAGCGCGAGATCCAGCGGATCGCCGGTCTTCTGCAGCGCACCCTGTTCGAAGCTGGTCGGCGTGTCGTACACTTGCGCTCCCAGCCCGAGCACGCCGACGTGCTCGCGCGCGGGAACGCCGCGCGTACCGTGACCTTGCACCTGGCCCGGCTCCACCTGATAGCGGTACAGGTCGAGCACCGGCGCAGATTCCACTTGCAGCACCGCGCGCTTGAAGCCGCTGGTGTCGACGTTGGCGAGGTTGTTCGCGGTGGCGTCCACCTGCGATTGCGCAACCAGCATGCCGCTGGCCGCCGAGTAGAGCCCGCGTATCACGCGCCGCTGCCCTCCTAAGCGAAAGTCTCCACGCTAGGACCCTCAATCGATCGGGTCCCGGACGGCTTCCGCCACGAGGGCAGTCCAGCCGTTGTCTCTTGGTGTATCGGCTCCGCTCGCGTGCAATTTAGCATGCCGTGGTTGCGGAGTTGGAGCATCCTGCGGGGACGCCCGTCGCGGCGCTCTCCTGCGCCGCTCCTACTTCCCTCGTCCTCGCTCTCGCCATCCATGGCTCCGCTCGGACCTCGGAGACCCCGCAGGATGCTCCAACTCTCGCAACCTAGCGCCGAGGGATAGCGGCGGAGCGTTCGGGGATGGTTATCTCCCGCAGGGGCTCTCGCGAACGAGCGCACTCAGGATGAGGGAGCGAGTGAGCGTGAGAGTGAGCCGGAGCAGGACGCGGAGGCGAACGTCCCCGGAGCGGGG
>SCRI01000054.1 GCA_004298675.1 bacterium
GCCAACCGCGGCATGTCGTTGCACCGTCATGCGCTCGTCGTCCGTCAGGGGGCCGGCTTTCAGTACGATGGCCTCCGGGACGACGATCATCCCGATGTCGTGCACGAGAGCGGCGCGGCGTACGACACGTAGCTCATCGGGCCCCACACCCGCAGCGAGTGCGAGCGATTCAGCCAGATACATGGTGCGACGCGTGAAGCTGCCGAGCCCGTTGCCGCGCGTGTTCAGCAGGGTGGCCAACAATGCAATCACCGTGCCGTAGTCGCGCCCGTCTCGCGACGCCACGCGCCGTTTCACGCCCGCAAAGAGATAATGGCCGAGGAATGTCACAGCATCGAGAGCCATGCTGGCCGGCGGTGTGTCTTCGCGCATGTAGTATGCGTTGATCACCGCGTACAGTTCGCCTCCGTAGCGCAGCGGGACCGCGATTGCGCGATGAAAGACGCCACTGCGCTGTCGCGTGTCTGTGGGGCCGGAGGCCTCTAGCGCGCGGCGAAGCAGCGTCCGCTCGATAGCCTGCGCGTCGGTCGAAAGCCCGCCGGCACAATGACGCAGGCACTCAATGTCGACCGCTTCGTCGAGCTCCTCTGGGTTCACGAAGTGCAAGCACACGAAATCGGCTCTCAACCACACCGCCATGCGTTCGATCGCCGCGGAGAACGTGCGATTCAGAGGTAATGCCTCGTTGTCGCGTGCGAAGAGGGCTAACTCGTAGAGCATGCGTCCTTGCGGAATCGCCACGGCAGCTGGAAAACCGACAATTGGTCGATCTTTCGGCATGACTCCCCTCTGATCGAGCGTCACGATACTTGGGTGCTCGCTTACACCGTATGCTACAGACGGGAACAGGCCGAGTCAGTAGCCCACCTTACAGCCAGCGCGCGCCACGGCACCGATTCGGTAAGCGCGCTTACGTGACGGCGAGCCTCGTAACGCTGTATGATTTATCATGATATCCTGATCTAATGACGCACCTACATCAGGAGCTCAGAGCCGAACGGAGTTACTGACACGTGGATGACCGAGGTTCGTGCGAACGCCATGCTTTCCGAAACGCATCCGAATCCGTCGCGTCGTGGCAAGTGGTGGTGGCGCTCCTGGTACTCGCGGCCGCCGTCGCCAGCGTTCGACTCCCGGCAACGGCCGACGCGCCGCCGCCTGCCCCACCGCTCTCGCTGGGCGAGATCATACATACGGCACTCAAACATAATCCGCAGGTCGCGGCGGCGCGTTACGACGTCGATACCGCGTTGCGAAACGTCGACGTCAACCGCGGTCAAAGCCTACCGGTGTTGTCAATCACCGGCGATTACGAGTATCTGCCACGCCGGGCCATTATCGGGCCGCTCGTCATGACTCCGCAGATCATGGTACCGACATATACGGGCGGAGTTGTGGGGCTGGGCCTGTCCATCCCGCTTTACACCGGCGGGCGCATTCCGCTTCATGTTCACGTAAGTGACCTTGGCGTTCTCACCGCACAGCACCGACTGGACGCAACGGAGCAAGACCTGATCTTCAACCTCAGCAGCCTTTACTATTCCACGCTCAGACTGGATGCCGCCGTCCGCGCGACGAAGAAGTCGGCTCAGAGCCTTGAGAGCGCCAGGGCGGTCGTCAGCGAATTCTTCACGGTAGGCAAGGAGCCGCGGGTCGATGTGTTGCGGGTCGAGGCGCGGCTTGCCGATGTATCCGCGCAGCTCGTCGGCCTTGAGAACGCCCGTGCCGTGACGCTGGAGAGCGTCGCGACACTTATGGGCTTCGCGGCCGACACGCCAATCGACGTCGCTGGAGTAGACGACGCTCTTGCGACTGCCCTGCCCGAGCAACTCGACATCCCTTCGCTCTTCGCCCAAGCCTTACAGCGGCGCCCGGAGTATCTCGCAATGCTTTCCGAGGAGCGAGCGCAAGAGGATCGCGTGCAGTTGGCGCGGGCGGCATATCGCCCCAACGTTTCCTTCACGGCCGAGTACGGAGTCCAGAGCGCCGGCGATATCCCGTCCGGAGGTTCCGTCAACGAAGGCGTCGGTCAAGTGATGCTGTCGACAAGGTTCCCGATCTTCGACCAGACCGTGCATGAGCATATTCGGCAGGAAGAGTCGGCGCTTGCGGCTACGCGCAGCCGGCTTGCGCAGACGCGCCTCTCGGTCGAGCTCGACGTTCAAAAGGCTGCGGTTGCGGTGCGTGATACTGCGGCACAGGTGAGCGCCGCCGAGGCCGGCCTCGCTCAGGCAGATGAAGCCCTACGAATCGAGCACCTCAAGCTCAAAGTAGGCAAGGGCGTCATCACCGACGTCTTGCAAGCACAGGCCGACTCCTTGCAGGCGCAGTTGGGATATCAGGCGGCGCTCGCGAGCCATCGAATTGCGTTGGTACAGCTTCAACGAGCAAGCGGTGCCCTCGAGCCGCCGCAAGCCCCCCACGTGCCAGCTTCGCGGCCAGCGCGTGATTTGTAACCATGATGTGTAACATAGACCTAGGCGCACTGCATAGAGAACGTGGTGATCGAGCATGATCGGGTTCGTCGAGCGACTGTTCTCCTTCATCGCGTTGAATACTTCGTGGTTCGTCGTGGGCGTCGCTGTCGCCCTCGTGTTGGCGCTCGCGCTTCGTCTCGGCCGCGCGCCTATACCGGAAGCGCGAGCCAGGTTGATCACTCCGTTGACCTGGTATGCTGGAAACCGCCGTGCACGCCAGGTCACCGTGAACGTCCTGGGCGTCTTGCTCATGTTGTGGGGTGCCAAGACGTTCGCTCTCTGGATTCAGCCGACGCTCACGGCATCGATGCTCGTCACGTCTCCGATGGTCGGGCCGCAGCCAGTCGACGTGGCGATGGTGAAGCAGAGCGCGCTCCAAGAGACAGCCACGTATACCGGCACCGTCTTACCGTACCAAGACAATACGGTCTATGCCCGGGTGGACGGCTTTGTCACGAGCTTGGCGGTCTATCCCGGCGACTATGTCCACGCGGGCCAGGTCTTGGCGACGCTCGACACGTCATTGCTCGAACCTCGACTCCTCGAGGCGGAGGCCCAAACCACGCAGGCGGATGAGCACGTGACGCAGGCAGAAGCTCAAGTGACGCAATCGCAGGAGCAAATCGCGCAAGCGGAGGAGCAGATCGCGAAGGCCGCGGCTCAGGCAACCTACGCGGAGGCCGAATTTGGGCGCGAGAGCGCACTCTTCAAAGCGGGGGCAGTTAGTGCCTCCGATCTCGATCTGTCACGCAGCCAGTTCGAACAAGCGCGGGCAGAAGCAAGTGCCTTGCAAAGGGTACGACAAGAGGCTCGTGCGCAGCTCGTGGAGGCGCACGCGCAGGTTGGACAGGCCGAGCAGCAACATCAGCAGGCTGAAGCTGGGGTTGCGCTGATCCGCACGCAACTCGGTTACGCGACGGTCCGCGCGCGAATGAGCGGCTGGGTCGCGCAGCGCAAGATTTACTCAGGGGTATACGTGAAGGCCGGCGAGCCGTTGTTGAAGATCGGGGACTTCAGCAACGTACGGATCCACTTTGATGTCGCGGAGAGCGATCTGCCGTACGTCCATCCCGGCTCGGTGATCTATCTCCGCTTCCCGCAGATCGATCCTAGCATGATCCGCAAGGCGTTCGCCACCGATCTGGGACCGCCGGGGCCACACGGGGAGCCGACGGCACGGGCCACCGTCGCAGTGGTCTTCCCGACCGAGGGACTCGCGACGCGAACCGGGACCGTCGAGGTCCGGCTGCCCAATCCCAGGTTCTTGCTCAAAGGGCACACGTACGTCGTCGGCGACGTCGTGAAACAGAGCCTAAAGGAGGCTGTGGTCATCCCGGCCGCGGCCTTGACGGATGCCTCGGATGGCAAGCAGGTCGTTTTCGTTGCGCCACAGTTCTCCGCCCAGGGGCAAGTGTCGATGCGCCACGTGACGCTCGGGCTTCAAACGGACCGGTACGTCCAGGTGCTGTCTGGGTTGAAACCCGGCGAGCTGGTGGTCACGCTCGGCAACCGTGAGCTCACGGATGGCCAAACCGTCCAGGTCATGAGGCGTTCCGACAAGGGGCCGGCGTCATGAGGCTCTTGGGACGACGAACGCCCAACGGCACACTGAGCCGCCGTCCCGCATTGCACTTCAGCCTCCCGAGGTTCGCGATCGAGCACCCGCACTTTACGATCGTGGTTGCCCTGCTGATGGTGGCGCTCGGCCTGTACTCGTACGCGACGATCCCATCTCGCATGGTTCCGAAAGTTCCCTCGCCCGATATCGGTATCGTGACCCAGTTCCCCGGAATGTCCGCGGAAGACATGGAGCGCTACATCACGCGGCCTCTGGAGAAGCGTATTCAGATCGCCGGCGGCATGGACTACGAGCTCGGCGTCTCTCAGCCGGGCTACTCCAAGATCGTCGTATACTTCCATCAAGGCGTGGATCTCCAGCAGAAGTGGGGACAGATGCAGGCGTTGCTGAACACCGTCAGCAACGAACTGCCGCAGGCTGGCCCAAACCTCACGCTGCCGAGGCTGGTCCACGTCAACACGCAGAACAGTCCCGCGATCCAGTTTGCCATCACCCGCCCAGGCGAGAGTCGCACGGGCTTAAAGCAACTGGTCGACAACGTCGTCCTGACGCAGTTCCAGAAGATTCCCGGCGTGCTAGCCGCATCCACCTTTGGCGGCCCCGAGCGCCACGTCCAGATCATCGTCGATCGCGACAAGCTCGCAGCGTACCGGATACCAATTCTCGCTATCCGTAACGCCATCGACGCGGCTGACTTTAATCATGGCGGCGGACCGTTACTCAACGGCGACAAGACCATCGAGGTTGACGTCAACAATGAGCTCACCGCGAGCGACATTCTGCAACGTCTGCCGAGGTTACCGATCGCTGCACATGACGGGCGGGTCATCTACCTCGGTGACATCGCTCACGTCACGGATGCCCATGCCCATATGTACGGCGACTTCTTCTTCAACGGTCAGCCGGCAATCTGGCTGGGCGTGCAGGCGAAGAACGAGACGAACTATCTCGACGTCATCAAACATTCCAAAGCGCTGGCTGCGCAGATGGAGAGCGAGTATCCAGGGTTAAAGGCACAAATCGTCTTCGACCAGAGCTTTTATATCGGGCTCGATGACAAGAACGCCCTCCACGAGTTCTTCCTCGCGGTGATCTTGGCCAGCCTCGTGATGTTCCTCTTTCTCGGCGAGGCCGGGGGTACGCTGATCGCTGCGGCCATCCTCCCGTCGGCCGTGGCCTTCGGCTTCTTCCTGATCAAGAACTTGGGTGTTCAGCGCGACTTCGGGATCATGTTGGGCATGGTCTTCGTGGTCGGGAAGCTGTTGGACGACTCCATCGTGGTGGTGGAGTCGATTCGGCGTCACATCGAACGCGGCATTCATCCGCGTACCGCCGCGGTCTTGGGCGCCGAGCAGGTGCAGCAAGCCATCACGGCGGCTACCTTCACATTCGTCGTCATGCTCTTCCCAATGACCCGCTTGACCGGCGACATGGGGGCCGGCTTCTTCAGCATGACAGTTCCCATGATCACCTCGGTGATTGCCTCTCTCTATCTCGCGCTGACCTTGACCCCACTGATGGCCGCGCATCTCTTTGCCGCTAAACCGGGCGCTGTCGAGGGCCGCGAGTCGACCATCGAAGACGAACTAACGCTCTCAGATGAGCCCCCGCCCGGCGAAGTTGGACGCTTCATGTACCGGGTGTTGCTGCGTCACTTCCATCGCTTCGAGCGCTTCTTCACGCGGCTTGCGGGCTGGTCGCTCGAGCACAGCTGGATCGTGCTGGCTGCGGCGTTCGGCTCCCTCATCATGGCCGGCAGCATCTACGGAATCCTTGGCGAGGAACAGATGCCGCTGACCGACACCTCCTTTGTACTCGGCTACGTTCGCGCCACACCCGGGACGAGCTTCAACCGGATGAAGCAAATCGTCTTACAGATCGAGCGTATCGCCAAGGAGCACAAGAACGTCTTGAGCGTCGGCGCTCTCACCGGAGAGGCTCCATCGTGGGGCGACTACTTCAACGGTTACGGTGTGAACGAGACGAACGAAGCCAGGCTCTACATGAAGCTCACGGTCGCGCGCGAGCAGCGCAAGCGTACCCTATGGCAAATCGACGCTTCGATCGTCAAAGAAGCCAAAGGCACCATCCCGGATCTCGGCGTGTTCTTCCTCCAGCCGCTCAACCCCACGCCCGTCGTTGCAGCACGCGCCCCCGTGGAAGTGCTCGTCAAGGGCCCCGACTTGGATCAGGTCTATCAGTACGGGCGGCAGGTTGAGCAGATGGCGCACACCGACGCCCAAGGGCTGCACGACCCGTATCTGGACATCGTGCGAGGTGTGCCGCAATACCGTATCGACGTGGATGAAGCGCGCGCCCGGGCACTGGGTCTTACGGTGCAAGACGTCGTTGGACAAGTCTACTATGCCGTCAACGGTGGATTCACGGGCGCCTTCTTCAACCCTGGCATCAATTACCATAGCCGCATCTTGATCCGTTATCGCGCAGACCAGCGGGCGACGAAAGCCAATCTTGCGCACGTGTTGATCGCAACACCAAGCGGAGAAGAGGTGCCACTGGAGTCGGTAGCCAGTATTCATCAGGCTATCGGCTACAACCGGATCCACACGTACGATACTCTCTACGCGGCGAGCGTGTTGGGTTACTACCAAGAGCTCGGGCTCAAGGAGACCACGATGAGCTTGCTCGTGCCTGCCAAGATGCAGATCGCGATGCCGAAGGGATACAGCATCGGGCCCGCCGGCCTCATGGGCACCATGCTCACGGCTTTCAACCAGCTCAACACAGGCTTGCAAGTCGCGCTCATAGCCGTGTTCTTGCTCCTGACTGTCCAATTCCGTTCCTTCGGCATCGCGCTCGTGTTGATGCTGGCGATCCCGTTGGAAGGGGTGGGCAGCCTCGGGGCCCTCTGGATACGCGATATGAAGTGGTCGCCTCCGGTCCTGTGGGGTATGGTCCTCCTGGCAGGCATCGTACTCTCGAACTCGATCCTCTTGGTGGACAAGATCTTGCACCTCCGCTCGTTGGGGGTGGAGCGGACCAAGGCCATTGTCTCTGCGAGCGCCCTGCGGTTGCGTCCGGTGCTGATGACGGCAATCGCCGCCGGCATCGCCATGTTCCCGGTGGCCATCAAGCCGCCGCCGGCGACCGAGCAGTTTCGGAACATCGCCACGGCAATCACCGGCGGGTTGGTCACCTCCACGCTCATGACGCTACTGGTGATTCCAGCAGCCTACTTGGTGATGGACAGCTTCATGACGTGGCTGCGGGCGTTCTACCTCGATGAGCGGTTCAGCCTCCAACATGCTCGCCCCGACGTGGCGCCTACCCCGGCACAGGAGCCGGAGACCGCTCCGCGTTGATAGCCGAGTCCACCATCGGTGCCTCTCGGTCCGGTGCGTAACCTTGCACGATCACCAACGAAAAGGAGACCCTCATGAATCATACAAGATCTTCCGCCGCGTGGGCACACTGGCCGGTGCTGTTTGCGCTACTCGTCTCGTTGCTCATAGTGGTGCCTGGACGAGTCGCGGCCGCACCGTCCGACGTCGTTCAGACAGCTTCGGACAAGAGTTTCGATCAGACCGTGGCGGCGCTCAATCAGCAGATCGTCGCCCACGGCATGGTCGTCGTGAACAAGCTCAACCATACCGAGATGCTGTCGATGGTGGGCGTTCACGCACAACCGAGTATGGCCCTAGAAGTGTTTCAACCACGCCTCGGCGCCACCATCTATAGCGCAGACCGTGGCGCTTTGTTGATGGTCCCAGTTCGCATCCTGGTTCAGCGAGATGGCGGAAAGGTCATGGTCGACTACGTCAAACCCTCCGCTCTCTTTGCGTCGTATTCAGGATTGGGTGGATTAGGCAGTCAACTGGACTCGACTCTCGCTGCTATCGTCGCCGCGGCGACGAAGTAGCGGAGGACGGTTCAGGCGCCAATGCCGCGGCCGCGGCATTGGCGCCCGAACGCGAGCCGAGCGGCCTTGAGGACGAGGAATACCGAGGGACAGGATCGACGCAGGCGTGCGTCAACCGGTGTGCTGCTGGCATGTGCCGGGCTCTCTGGGGCGGCATCGCTCATCTATCAGGTGATCTGGAATCGCCTCTTCGTGGATCTCTTCGGCTCGACCACTGCGGCAACGTCGAGCGTGGTGGCGTCCTTCGTCGGAGGACTCGCGCTCGGCGCTTGGTTGTTCGGGCGTTACAGCCGGCACCTGCGCCGACCCGTTCTCGCTTATGTCGTGCTCGAGGCCGGCGTGGCGGCTTATGCCCTGCTCCTCCCCGCTCTCTTGAATGCCGCGGACGATGGTATCTACGGCCCGGCATGGCGAGCGGTGAACGACAGCCCGCTGCTCGGAGCTGCGTTGCGGCAGACGATCGGCTTCACGGTGCTCGTCGTGCCGACGGTGCTCATGGGAGGGACGCTGCCGCTCATGGCGCGTATTCTCGGCGCTTGGGACGCCAGAGTTCACCGCGGAGTCGGTTGGCTGTATGCCGCGAACACGCTGGGCGCCGCTGCCGGTGCGGTAGGTGCGGGGTTCGCGCTCCTGCCTCGCATTGGCCAGGCCGGCACGGCCGCAGTGGCAATGACGATGAACGTGGGCGCCGCCGTCCTGGCAATCTGGCTGACTCAACGTATGCCGCTACCGCTGACAAGCGATGTCGCCCGCGACGGTGACGAGGACGCCGGCGCGGCGGCTGCTCCGAGACGCACGATCGTACCGGTGCTCCTGCTCTCCGGTTTCGCCGCGCTCGGTTTCGAAGTGGTCTGGACGCGGATGCTCATCTTGATGGCGGGGTCGTCCACCTACTCCTTCAGCTTGATGCTCGGTGCGGACATCTCGGGCCTCTCGCTCGGAAGCTGGTGGGCGAGTCGGTGGGTCGATCGCCTGCGGTCGCCGGGCATGGTCTTCGCGCATCTCCAGGTTGGCGTTGCCGTCACGGCGCTCATTGGCCTCGGGCTGTTTGGCGACGCGCCGGCGCTCGCATTTGCATGGTTCCGCGCCATGGGGACCACTTTTACCACCTCCCTGGTCTTCGACGCCGTTGTCGCCGCCCTTCTGGTCGTTCCACCAACCATCTTATTGGGTGCCGCCTTCCCGGTCGCTGTGCGACTTGCCGGAGGCGCAACAACCACGATCGGTGGCGCCGTGGGCTTTGCCTACGCGAGCACCGGTCTTGGCAACGTCCTTGGGGCACTCGCGACGGGCACGCTCTTGATCGCCGTCCTCGGCCTGGCTGGGTCTCTCAAGCTCTTCGCCGCGATGAGCGCGCTTGCTGCCGTGCTGGTCGTAGCGCTCGCCGCGGGCCAACGGATCGCGCGTCGTGTCACCCTTGGCGCCGCTGGAGCTCTGTTGGTGATCGCCGTGGGCGTGCATTCGAACTGGAACCCCCTCCACATCACGAGCGGCATCTATAAGAACGCACCGCTCTACCTGGCAATCGGAGGCGGCCGGCTTACGCTCGCCAACATCCTCAGCAGTTATCGCCTCCTCTTCTATCGGGAAGGCCCCGAGGCCGTCGTGTCAGTCATGGAGACGCCGACCCTCGGGCTCTCCCCGGATCTGTCCCTGGCCATCGACGGCAAGGTAGATGCGTCGACCGGGCCCGACGTGAGCACCGAGATCCTCTCCGGGCACCTGCCGATGCTCTTCGCCCGCGACCCGCAACGTGTACTGGTCATCGGGTTGGCAAGCGGTATCACCGTTGGATCCGTCGAGCGATATGCGCAGGCACGGCGGATCACGGTGGCGGAGATTTCGCCATCGGTGGTTCGCGCAGCACGTTACTTCGGGCGCTTCAATCATGATGCACTCGCCGATCCGCGCGTGCGGTTGGTCCTCGACGACGGACGGCATTTTCTGCGGCTGACTCGCGTGCGGTTCGGCGTGATCATCTCCGAGCCATCGAACCCCTGGATGAGCGGTCCCACCCGTTTGTTCACGCGTGACTACTTCGAGGAGGTTCGAGACCATTTGGCCGAAGGGGGAATCTACGCGCAATGGCTCCCGCTGTACGGTCTATCGACCGAGCTCCTGAAGAGTGAAGTACGAACGTTTTTGTCCGTCTTCCCGCATGTCGAGCTTTTTGAAGTGGCCCAGGGTGATGTGCTGCTCTTGGGCAGTGCATCTCCGATACGCTACGAGCCGGAGCGCATGGCGGAGCAGTTAGCCCGTCCGGCTGTATCGAGCGACCTCCATCGAGTCCAAGGCGGGTCCGACGATCTCATGGGTCGCTTCCTCGTGGGAACGCGCGGGCTTGGGCGTTGGGCGGGAAGCGGGCAGCTCAACACCGACGACGACGGCCTCCTCGAGTTCGGCGCTCCGCGCTACCTCCTGGTCGACACGCTGGGTGCAAACCGGCGGGCGTTGCTCTCGGCCCCTTGGAAGCCAGACCTTCGCGCGCTGGCGGTCGAACTCGACACGAAGCGAACCCTAGAGCTCGCCCGAGCCTATCTCGCGCACGATCACTTCGGGCGTGCAGCGTGGCTTGCACGCGAAGCGTTGGCCCGCAAGCCCTCTCCAGCCGCGGACCTTCTCCTAGGAGAAGTCGCTGCTCGCAAAAGCGCATGGCGCAGCGCCCGCGACTTCTGGCGCAAGGCCGCTACCCCTCAAGCCCGAGCGTCGCTCGCGAACCTCGCAGTCGAGCGGCAGGAATGGCAGGTCGCGGCTCGCTACCTGGCCGAGTTGCCGCGTTGGTTCGAGCCGGCCGGCGTGACGTACATCAGAGCCCTGATCGCCATGCATCGAGGACAGAACGGGCGAGCACTGGCCTATCTCCATCGACTGCCGGAGAACGACGACTCCGCACGCGCTATCGTGGCAGCCTACTTACGGTCCGTCGTCGCCGATCGTATCGGCCGGCGAGAGGGCTCCAGGGACGCGACGAGGCAGTTCCGGCGTTTGTTGACCGCGTTGCGCCGCCGGCTCGAACGCGACGACGGGAAGCCCATCGTCGCATCGCTCATCAAGATGCTCCACGATCCCTCGCTGCAAGGCGTGTTGTCGCAGCCGGAACGGACGCAGCTCTTGGACCAAGTTGCGGTTCGCCTTTTGCAGCCGCTCGCGATGTATTATCGCGGCGTCAGCGACCTTTGGCTCGGCCAATCGGCAGATGCCGCACATATGCTGGAGAAGTACCTGCAGCAGATACCCGGCGGGGACACGAGTTCATACGCGAACCTCTTGCTGGCACGCAGTGAGTTGCGGCACTAGAACTCGACCGTAGGGGGCTTGCTTTCTTGAAGCAGAACGTTTATTCTGGTATGCGAGACCATGCCGAGAACCAAGACATTCGAACCTCAAGAGGCTCTACGCTCGGCCATGCAGCTGTTCTGGGAACGGGGCTTTGGCCACACCTCCATCGACGAGCTCGTGCGGAGCACGGGCGTGCAGCGCTATGGGCTCTATAGCAGTTTCGGCGGCAAGCAGGGCTTATTCAGGCGCTCGCTCGACCTCTATCGCGACGAGGTGGCCGGACGCTGGATGGCACCCCTGAAGCGCCCCGACGCCTCGCTGCAGCAGATCCGCGCCTTCTTCGAGCAGTTCGACGGGCAGATCGGCCGGCCGCAGGGCCGCCTTGGCTGCCTGATGGTCGTTGCCTCCGCGGAGGCGGCCCCGCTCGAGACCGCGACGCGTAAACGGGTCTCCACGCACTTCGAGCAGCTGCAGGCGGCGCTTGCCGCCGCGCTCGACCGTGCCGCGGTGCGCGGCGAATTGCGCGCGAACGTGAACGTGCAGCAGACTGCCGCGCTGCTGCTGGGAGCGCTCATCGGCCTCCTGTCGCTGATGCGCTCCCCTGCGCCGCGCGACCTGGTCGTGCACTCGTTGCGCGGCGTGTTACACCTCATCGACGAGCTGCGCGAGCCCGGTGCGCGCGATCCCCGCATACCCTAAACCACATTCATCAGAGAGGACGGCATCCGATGAGCGAAGCAACCTATCGCCTTCAACTACCGAAGCACGACACCAACGCCCCGAACGAGCGCGTCCGAGCCGTGCTGACCGAAGTGCGGCGGCGCAGCGGCATGATACCGAATATGTATGCGTATATGGCCAACGCTCCCGAGGCCCTCGAGACGTACCTCGCCGGATATGAAAAGTTCCGCTCGCTCTCCGGCTTCACGCCGGCGGAGCAGGAGGTCGTCTTCCTCACCATCAGCTACGAGAACGGCTGTGATTACTGCATGGCCGCTCACAGCGTGATCGCCGAGGCGAAGTCGAAGGTCCCGCAACCGGTGACCGAAGCGATCCGCGACGGCGCGCCCATCCCCGACGCAAAGCTCGCGGCGCTCGCAGCGTTCACGCGCGCCATGCTCCTTACGCGTGGACGCCCGACGGAGTCCGATGTGCGCGGGTTCCTGCGAGCTGGGTATAGCGAGAAGCAGGTCCTCGACGTCATCCTCGCCATCGCGGTCAAGACACTGAGCAACTACTCGAACCATCTTTTCGCGACGCCGTTGGACGACGCGTTCAAGGCGCGCAAATGGGCGCCGGCAGCGGTGCAAGATAGATAGTCCGTCGAAAGATGCCCTTCATATCGAACGCGTGAACTCGAGCAGCCGGAAGCCTTGCGTCTCTACGGAAAATGCCAGTCCCGCCAACTCGCACCCTTGCGACTTTCCGAACTCTTCCCAATCCTGACGTTCGCTGTCGTAAACGCGCAGCCGATAGACCGACGTAGCATCTAGGAGTGGCGCCATATTCATCGCGACGTTCGCGGTGGTCAATCCAACATTACCGAGAAGGACGACGGCCTGCTCCTTACTTCGCAGAGCCACTGCTACCCCGGCCTCAGCGAAAATAGCGATCTGGTCCGACACGTCTTCTTCCAGAACGTGAACCTCCGACTCGCTTTGTACGGGCACAGTCGAGTAGATATGGAAACCGCCGCGTTGGCGGACGGCGGCATACGAGAACTCGCCGCCGTGGTATGGAATTCTCCGTAGTCCCACCCATGTCCAGTGCTCCGGGATGAGCGGAGAGATACAAGGCAGTCCATGCGTGAGGGTCAAGCCGCACACCCCTTCTACAACGGCCCAGAGGAAACGAGGAGGCTCCCAAGGGCTCAAACGCATGCCCTTGTTCGTCAGGCTCTCGCCGTCGAACCACTCGCTGAACTGCCCAGGGACGGTGCTGTTTTTTTTGGAATCTGCCGCGTAATGTTCGAACGACGAGCGTAATGCGCGTACCATGAAGGCCGGATGGTATCGCGCGGCGGCAAACGCGTACCACCAAGTGAGCCCGGGCCAGACGCCGCCGAGCAGCCCGGAATAGTTGGACGGATCGTAACATGGATCGTTCCGCGACGCCGTGCGCAAGCCCCCGGAGGTCCAGAAGTCGGGTGCGTTCAGCCGGCTGATGACCCGGAAGCCCGTCTCTTCGTCGCATATCCTAAACATCACCGGAAAGATTTCGTCCCCGGTGACGTCTGTGTGCACGTTGCCGTCGGCGTCGATATTCAAGTAGTACAATCCGTTTTCAGGATTGATGAGATATGTGTTCATCGCGCCAGCGATACGCTCGGCAAACGCTGCGAAGCGAGCGGAGTCATCCCCACGTTCCAGTTCGGTTGCCAGATGCGCCACCTCGCGCAGCGCCGCGACGCATTCCGCGTTGATTTCCGTGACGGCACCATTGACGGTATACGACGGAATGATATTCCGCCAGCTGGCGATCGCCCAGACACCGCCGCGCGGATCCTTCGCGGAACAGAACACCAGGCCCCGCTCGTCTACTTGCGAGACGATGTAGTCAGCGGCGGCACGAACTGACTCATACATCGAAGCCAGCCACTCAACATCGCCCGTGGCTCGCACGTGGTGAGTGAGCGCGAGGATGTAAAGCGGCGTGTCGTCATTGATATTCAGCCCGTCGTCCTCGACCTCCCCGTTGACCGCATGGTAGTACTCCGGCAACTTTCCGTTGGCATATTGC
>SCRI01000055.1 GCA_004298675.1 bacterium
CCGTGATCGCTGTGGCAGCCGTCGTCGTGTCGCTCATGTCGGACTCCCATCGTGCCGGTAGGTGATCTCGTGCGATGATACCCACCGGCCGCGGCCGGCTACCTCGCGCCCAAGGCACGCGCCATTGCGAAGCCTGCAGCGGCTCGCTGATCGGGCAGACCTGGGCGGCGCTTGACTCATTATATGACTATATGCTAATACATAGACCATGGTTCGACATTTCAAGGCCGAGCTTTTTCGAGTGCTCTCTCACGCTACGCGCATCCGTATTCTGGACGCGCTACGCGAGGGACCGCTGACGGTGAGAGACCTTCAGCAGCGGCTCTCCGTCGAACAGTCGAGCGTCTCTCAGCATCTGGCTGCCCTGCGAACCAAGGACCTAGTCGAAGCGCGGCGCGAGGGGACATCCGTGTGGTACGCCGTGACCGACCCTGCGACGTGGCAGTTGCTCGACATCGCTCGTGAGATCTACGAGCGCCAGCTTACCAGCAACCGGGCGATGCTCGAGGCGCTGCGGTAGAGCGGACTCGTACGACAGCATGACCCTTCGTCTCATCGGCGTCTGCGCGACCTGGGCTGTCGCCTTGTGTGCCGCGGTCTTGGCCGTGCCGGCAGGCCTGCATCACGCTCCCGTTTCCTTTGTGACGCTCGCGGCGCCGGCTCCGGCGCTGCGGATAGCGCTCGGCCTCACGCCCTTGGCCGCACCGTTCCTCGTGCTCCTCGCGCTCCTTGCGATCCCCGTCGGTGCGTGGAGTCTGCGCCGAGGCCGGCCGATCGACGCGGTACTGATCGCCGGTTTCACGCTGACGATGCTGCTCGTTCTGATCGCTCGGAGCGTCGTCGCGTTCTTCTTCGCGTGGGAAGCGATGTCGCTGATCTCCGCATTCCTCGTCGCTGCGCACCACGAGCGCCGCAATGTCCGTCGCGCGACCTTCGTCTATCTCATCGTGGCGCAAACGGGTGCGGCATGCGTTCTAGTCGCGCTCGTGCTCTTGGCCGCGTGGGCAGGCGATCCGTCATTCGGCGCCATCGCCGGGGCGGCCGCGACCCTGCCCCCCGGGCTGCGAACGGCGGTCTTTCTCTTCGCGTTGCTCGGCTTCGGCTCGAAGGCCGGTCTGCTGCCCCTGCATTTCTGGCTTCCACGCGCGCACCCCGTTGCGCCGGCAAACGCATCGGCACTGCTGTCGGGCGTGATGCTCAAGATCGCCCTGTACGGCTTGCTTCTGGTCACGTTTGAGCTGGCCGCGCCGGGACCGGCCCTCTGGGGTCTGGTGCTCATCGTGATCGGCACGATCAGCGCCGTCGGCGGTGTCCTCTACGCCGTGGTCGACCACGACCTCAAACGCCTGCTCGCCTACCATTCGGTCGAGAACGTCGGCATCATCGTGATCGCAATCGGCGTGGCGCTCCTGGCGCAGTCGCACGGCTCTTCGGCGCTCGCCGCGCTCGCGCTCACCGCCGCGCTCTTTCACACCATCAATCATGGATTGTTCAAAGGGTTGCTCTTCCTGGGCGCGGGCACCGTTGCGGACACTGAAGGGACCGTCGATCTGGAGTGCCTAGGCGGGCTTTGGGGGCATCTGGTCTGGACCGCGCCGCTCTTCCTCATCGGTTGCGCCGCGATCACGGGGCTCCCGCCGTTCAATGGATTCGTCTCCGAGTGGATGACGTTTCAGAGTCTCATCGGCGCCCTCGCACCGGATGGAGACGTGATGGCCAAGCTCGTGCTGCTGGGATCGATCGCCGGCCTCGCGCTCACTGGGGGTCTGGCCGCCGCCTGTTTCGTGAAGGTCTTCGGCGTGGTCTTCCTGGGCCGCTCGCGCCGCTCTCGCGCAACGCCGCAGCGTGAGAAGTTCGATGCTCCCGCGTTCGCGTTGGCGTGGCTCGCCTCGCTGTGTACGCTGTTCGGTTTCGTTCCGCTGCTCGTGGTGGGCCCGCTCAGCCGCATCGTCGCCGGCGCCGTCGGCGGCGCCCCGATGCCGCTGCCGTCGCTGCCCGTGCTCCCGGCCGCCCTCGTCCTGCTCCCGCTGGCCGGTGCGGCGTACGCCGTGGTGCTGGCAGCACAACGTGGGGTCAGGAAGGCGCCGGCGTGGACCTGCGGTTCGCCTGTCACTGCGGCGGCGCAATACACGGCAACCGCGTTCTCCAAGCCCCTGCGGACCGTCTTCGCCTTCGTGCTGCTGCCCGAGCGCCAACGCGTGGTGGATGCCGGTGCGTCGTCCTGGTTTCCGAAGAAGATCCGCTATCGTACGGAGAGCCGGTATCTCATCGACGAGGCGGCGCGCCGCTTCGCGGCGGCAATGCTGCGCCTGACGCGGCGCGCGCGTGCCTTGCAGAGCGGGAGCCTGCGGATCTACCTCGCGTACGCCGTGGCTGCGGTCGTTCTCGTCGTCGTGGTGGCTCGCTGATGCCGGCGGCAATGCAGGTGCTGGCCATCGTCGTGCTCGCGCCCTTGGTGCAGGGAGCGATGAAGCGCCTTCGAGCGCGTCTGCAGGAGAAGCCCGGCCCGCCGATCCTCCAGCCGTACCGCGATCTCGCGAAGCTCTGGACCAAGGAAGCCGTACTGCCCGAAGGCGTCTCGATCATCGCGCTCTGCGCCCCCGGGGTTTCGCTCGGGGTGGCGCTGACTTTCGCGGCGGCGCTCCCGTTCGTAGATCGCTCCGCGGGATCGATCGTCGATATCGTGGCGCTGGCCTTTCTGCTGGGGTTGGGGCGATTTGTGCTCGCGCTGGCGGCGCTCGACATGCGCAGCGCGTTCACCGGCATGGCGGCTAGCCGTGAGATGACGTTCGCGAGCCTGGTGGAGCCCGCGCTGCTGATCGCGTTGCTCGGCGGCGCCGCGCTCGGCCGCGGCACGTCCTTCGCCTCGCTTCACGGGGTGCCGTTCGGCCTGGCCGGCGCGCTGGCGTTTGGCGCGTTCTTCTTGCTGCTGCTGGCGGAGACGGCGCGCGTTCCGATCGACAATCAAGAGACGCACTACGAGCTGACGATGATTCACGAGGGCCTGCTCTTGGAGTACGCAGGCTGGCAGTTAGCGATGCTCCAGGCGGCCGCCTACGTTCGTCAGCTGTGCTTTTTGTTGCTCGCCGCCATCCTTTTGCCCGGCGGCTTCAACCCGTGGGCCGCCGTCGTCTGGATCGTTGTACTCGCCGGTTCCATCAGCGTGGTGGAGACCGCGTTCGCGAAGCTCAGGCTCTTCGAGATCCCGCAGTTGCTGGTGACCGCCTTGCTTCTGGCCGTGACCAGCATCGGGCTACGTCTGCTTGGAGTGCCCGTGTGATGATCGAGCTTGTTCTCTTGATCGCCGGTGCCGTGCTGCTCATGAACACGCGCACCCGGCAGGTCCTGATCGCATATGTCGCTCTGGCCGCCACGGTCAGCGCGCTTATCGCGCCGCTTGCGGCGAAGTCGCCGCTCGCTCTCACGCTGTTCATTCTGTCGACCGTGCTCAAGGTTGTCGTGGTGCCCGTCGGAATCATGGTTTTCTTGCGGGCGAATCCCGCCGCGGACGACCTGCGGCCTTCGCTAGCCATGCCGGCGCGTTTAGCTTTGGTCGTTATCTTCGCGCTCATCGTACGGGTCGCCGCGCAGACCCCGTCCCTGCACGCCGTGGCGTTGGAGGGGCTCGTCGCGTACGTGATCTTGTGCGGAATCGGCACGCTGATCGTCCATCGGAATCTCCTGGCTCATGTCGTTGGTCTTCTGGCGCTCGGAGCGGGCATCACGCTGGCGGGCGCCGTGCTGGCACCCGCGCTTCCCGAGTCGATCGAGCTCGGGGCCACCTTCGACGCACTCGTGGCAACGTTCATCGGGCTGGGCCTGGTACGTGCGTTCGCCGCCCACAATCCACTGCTCGACGTTGAGTCGCTACGGAGGCTGCGCGGATAGTGATCTGGCTCGTCAGCACTGCGCCATTAGCCGCCGCGCTCCTCGCCCTGGCGCTGCGCGACGGCGCAAGACGCCGCCTTGCGCGCGTGGCGCTGGCCACGCTGGCCGCCGTGCTGCCCGCGTTGCTGATCGGCGCCGTCGACGGCCTCTCGCTGCT
>SCRI01000056.1 GCA_004298675.1 bacterium
CGCGAGCGATGCCGTCACGATCGCGACCATCCATTGGGCCAAGGGCCGTGAATGGCCGGCGGTCTTCATCGCCGACGTCAGCACCAACGTCTTCCCCGCCTATCACTCGCCGGGTACGATCGTTTGGGATCACGGTGAGCGGGCGCCGCTGATCACGCGCGACCTGGACGGCGCTCCCACCTATCACGCTCTGTGGGCGCGCTTCGGTCTGGGCGGCGATGCCGGCGAAGACGCCTGGAAGGCGCGCGAACTAGCCGAAGAGCGGCGGCTCTTCTACGTGGCACTCACGCGCGCGCGCGACCGCGTCTACGTCTGCGGCACCGTGACCGAACGCGGCAACGGTGAAGAGAGCTGCTCCGAGTTCCTCAGCGCCGTGCGCAACCTCCCGGGCACGCGCAGCATCGCAGCACCATCCACGCCGGAGGTGCGGACGGCAGCCGTGACGCTCGCGGACGGCAGCCGTGACGACGGCACGCTCGTGGCGTTGCTCCGGCAGCAGGACGAGCGCGAGGCAACGCTGAGCCGAACCGTCACAGCGGAGCGCTCCGCCGACGGCGGACGCGTGCTCTCGTTCACCGCGCTCGACGCCTACGCCACCTGCCCGTTGCGCTATTCATACGAAGAGGTCTTGAGACTCCCGGGCCTGGCACGCAGCGCCGTATCCGGCGCGCACGACGACGTCAACGCCGCCGAATACGGCACGCTGATCCACGTGACATTGGAGCGCTACAATCTCGCGCAGCTCGACGGCGGCAAGGGCGATCTCCCCGCGGCTCTGGAGTCCTCGCTCGAGGAACTCGGGCTGCGCGGACGCCTGGGAGCCGAGCGTCTCGCCGCCGCGCGAGCAGCACTCGCAGCCTACCGGCGTCACCCCATCGCGCAGGCACAGGTACTGGGCGCGGAGGTTCCCTTTTCGCTCGAGTTGGGCGGAGTCACGCTCGCCGGCGCGATCGATCTGGTCGCGGAGCTGAACGGGCGGGCGCTCGTCATCGACTACAAGACCGGCGGCGGCGACCTGGAGCACTACGGTCTGCAGCTCGCCATCTACCGTGAGGCCGCCGCGCGTCTCTTCGGCCGGCGGCCGTGGGAGACGTTGCTGCTGTTGATACGCGACGGCACCGTACGCGAGGTCCATCCCTCCGAGGCCGAAGCCGACGCCGCGCAGCGCGTGCGCGAGATCGCCGGACTGATCGCACGCAACGAGTACCCGGCACGCCCCGGCCCCGCTTGCGCAACCTGCCCGTATCGCGATCAGCCCTGCACCGCGTACCAGGCCCTCACGCGATGAGCGTGGCTAGACGCGACATGTCGACGTTGCCGCCGCTGATCACGATGCCGGCCTTCTTGCCGGCGAGGTCGACCTTGCCGTAGAGCGCCGCCGCCAGCGACGTCGCGCCCGAGGGTTCGGCGAGCAGCTTCCCGCGCTCGAGCAGCAAGCGCAACGCCTGCGTGACTTCCTCATCGGAGACCAGCACGATGCCCGCGGCGAGCGCGCGCACGATGGGGAACGTCAGCCGGCCCGGCGAGGTGGTTTGCATGCCGTCGGCGATGGTCTTGGGGACGCCGATCTCCACCCGCTCGCCGCGCTGCCACGACTGCCACCAATCGTTGCCGGCCTCGGTCTCCACGCCGTACACGGCGATGCCGGGGCGCAGCGCCGTTGCCGCCACCGTACAGCCGGAGAGCAGACCGCCGCCGCCCGTGGGAACCAGCAGCACGTCCAGGTCCGGCACTTCCTCCAGCAGCTCGAGCGCGGTCGTGCCTTGGCCGGACATGATGCGCGGATCGTCGTAGGGCGGAATCAGCGTCGCCCCCGTACGCGCTTGCAGCTCGTGCGCCAGTTCCTCACGGTTCACCTGATAGCGATCGTACTGCACGACCTCGGCACCGTAACCGCGCGTCGCCGCCAACTTGGAGGCGGGGGCGTCATTGGGCATCACGATGGTGGCGGCAATGCCCAGGAGCCGCGCCGCCAGGGCCACACCTTGCGCGTGGTTACCCGAGGAGAAGGCCAGCACGCCCTTGGCACGCTCCCCGGCGTCGAGCTGCGAGAGCGCATTGTAGGCTCCACGGAACTTGAACGCGCCCACGCGCTGGAGGTTCTCGCATTTTAGAAAGAGCTGCGCGCCGGCACGCTCGTCGAGCGCGTGCACGCGCACCACCGGCGTGCGATGCGCCACGCCCGCCAGGCGCTTTGCAGCCGCCCGCACGTCCTCGGCGCCGATTGCATACTGAGCCTGCGCCATGAATTCAATGACCTCCGCGAAGCAGATGTTGAACCGTAAACAAGACGGCCAAAGCGATCAAGACCACGCCGGCCGAGCGCTCCGCGGCATCTTCGAAGCGCTCTCCCAGGCGCGCCCCAAAGGCCAAGCCGGTCAACGTGAAGATGACGGTGGTTACGGCCACCACGCTCACCAAGGCCACCACCGGCAGATGCAGCGCCGGGATCGAGAAGCCTACGCCCAGCGAGTCGAGGCTGATCGACAGCGACGCGACGAAGAGGCCGAAGCCCGTATCGACCGCAAACGCCTTCGTCTCGCGCTCGACGGAACTCTCCTTCAGCATCACGACGCCCAGTACGGCCAAGACCACGAAGCCCGTATAGGCCGCGAACTCACCGGCAACTCGCCCCAGTCCCGTGCCCAGGGCCACGCCGATGATCTGCATGGAGATCTCGGCGGCCGAGAAGGCCACGCCCATGCGGATCCGGGCGGACCAGGGGATACCCGAGATGCCGATACCCGTGGAGACCGCCAGCACGTCCAGTCCGATGGCGACGGCTACGGCGAAGATCTTCAAGGCCTCGTGAAACTCGAGCATGGAGGGCTCGCTTGCGCGTCACAGAGAACGAAATCCTGGTGAGCATCGGCATGCTTCAGCCCTCCGAATCCGGCGGCCACGAGGCTTGGCTCGCCACATTCCGTCACGCCATCGAGATCCGCCCGCGCTACTGCGAGACCGACCAAGTCGGCCACGTCAGCAATACGTCCTACGCGCTCTACCTCGAGCAAGCGCGTCTCGCGTATGCGCGCGCGGCGCGCGTCGACGACCCAGCCGGACGGCTCAGCCTCGATCACTTGCCCGCGGAGATCACGACGCGCTTCGTCGCGCCCTGCTTCTACGACGAGGTCCTACGGGTGCTGACGCGCTGTCTGCGCCTGGGGCACTCCAGCCTGGAGTTGGAGCAGGCGATCGTGAGCTCCGAGCGGGCGCTGCGCACGCTCTCGCGCACCGTGATGGTCTCGTACGACTTCGATGCACAGCGTAGCAGACCGTGGAGCGCGGAGCAGCGAGCCGGTTTGCGTGAGTTGGAAGAGAGAGAGCTATGAGAGCCGCCGACAGCCTCGACGCGACGTTCAACGCGGCACAGTGGTTCGTGCAGCGCCACGTTGCCGAAGGCCGCGGCGCCCGCACGGCGCTGCTCACCGACGACGAAAGCGTGAGCTACGCACAACTCGACGAAGAGGTACGGCGCTTAGCTTCCGCGCTGGCCGCCGCAGGCGTCCAGCGCGGCGAGCGCGTGGCGATCGCACTGCCGGATTCGCATGCCTGGTCGGTGGCGTTCTGGGGGACGCTGGCCATGGGAGCGGTGGCGGTTCCGCTGAACACGCTCCTCAAGCCGCAGGACTACCGCGCGATCCTGGCCGACTGCGATGCGCGCCTCCTCATCGCCGACCTCGCGCTCGTCGACGGCGCGCAGACCGCTCCCAAGGACTGCGTGGTATGGGATGCCGCCCGCATGCTCGAGCAGACGGCGCGCAGCGCACCTCGCGCCGGCTACGAGCAGACCAACCGCGATGCCTTCGCTTTCTTTCTTTACTCGAGCGGCACCACCGGAGAGCCTAAAGGCGTCGTGCATCTGCACCACGACCCCTGGATCTGCGCGCGCACGTACGGCGAGCAGATTCTCGGCGTGCGCCCGGACGATCGCGCGTTCAGCATCGCCAAACTCTTCTTCGCCTACGGCCTGGGCAACGCGCAATACTTCCCCATGGACGTGGGCGCCGCGTGCATCCTCTACGCCGGGCGTCCGGCTCCGGCGAACGTCTTCGCGCAAGTGGCGCGCCACCGCCCCACGCTCTTCTTCGGCGTGCCCACGGCCTACGCGCAGATGCTAGCGGCCATCGATGCCGGCGAGAAAGCCGATTTTTCCAGCGTGCGTGCCTGCGTTAGCGCCGGCGAGGCACTGCCCGCGCCGATCTTCGAGCGCTGGAAGGAGCGTACGGGCCTGGAGATCCTCGACGGCATCGGCTCCACGGAGATCTGCCACATCTTCCTGACCAACCGGCCCGGCGGGTGCCGCCCCGGATCGAGCGGCCAACCGGTTCCGGGGTATCGTGTGCGCATCGCAGACGAAGCTGGGCACGATGTCGAAGATGAAACCATTGGCGATCTCCTCGTGGAGGGCGACTCGACGATGGCGCTCTACTGGAATAAGCACGAGCGCACGAAGGCGGTGCTCGAGGGCCCGTGGATCCGAACAGGCGACAAGTACCGCCGTGACGCCGACGGCTACTTCTGGCACGCCGGACGCAGCGACGACATGCTCAAAGTCGGCGGCATCTGGGTCTCGCCGGTCGAGGTCGAAGCCGCGCTCACCGCGCACGAGGCGGTCCTGGAGTGCGCCGTCATCGGTTGCGAGGACGACGACGGACTGGTCAAGCCACACGCCTACGTCGTGCTCAAATCAGCCCAGGGCGCGCCCGCGGAGGGCGAGCTCCAACGCTTCGTCAAGGAGCGCCTGGCGCCGTACAAATATCCGCGCTGGGTCACCATCGTCGAGGCACTCCCCAAGACGGCTACCGGAAAGATTCAACGCTTCCAGCTGCGTGCCCAGGCCGCAGACGACCGAAAGGTACGGTGAGATGGATTTCGACGCGAACATCGTGCGCTGCGGCGTTCCACTAGTTCCGCAAGATGGCGAGCCCTATGAAAGCGAAGGCATTCTCAATCCGGCTTGCGCGCGCGATCGCAGCGGGCGCTTGCTCATCTATCCGCGCTGTGTGGCCGCCGGCAACATCTCGCGTATCGCCGTGGTGCGCGCGGAGCGCGGAGCCTACGAGCGACTAGGGTACGCGCTCGAGCCTAGCGCAGCGTACGAAATACGTCCCGAGCCGGGCTACGGCTGCGAAGACCCTCGCGTCACCTTCGTGCAAGCCATCGACCGGTACGTGATGGCCTACACGGCGTTCGGCCCAGCGGGGCCGCGCATTGCGCTCGCGCTGTCCGACGACGCCTACCGCTGGGAGCGCCTGGGCTTGGTCGACTTCTCCGCCTTCAACGCGCGCGCGGGCGACGACAAGGATGCCGCGTTCTTCCCCGAACCCGTGCTCTCGCCCGCAGGCGTGCCTTCGCTGGCAATGTACCACCGCCCGATGCTGCATCTCTCGGTGGTGGACGGACGCGATGCGATCCCGCTGCTGCTGACGCTGGAGCCCGCGCAGCGCGAGTCGATCGAGATCGCCTACGTGCCGCTGGACGACGTGCTCGCCGACCGTGCGAATCTGTTGCGCATGCGCGAGAGCGTGCGCGTGGCGTCGCCCGACGGGAACTGGGGCAACGTGAAGGTCGGTGCGGGTACGCCGCCGGTGCGCGTGGCCGAAGGTTGGCTCAGCCTCTACCATGGCGTCGACGCCGTACCGTGCAACGGCGGCTACGATCTACGCTACTGCGCGGGCATCTTGATCCATGATATCGAGCGGCCCGACCGCATTCTCTACCGCTCCCCCAACCCCGTGCTCACTCCGGAGACGCCGCTCGAGCGCAACGGCATCGTTGCCAACGTGGTCTTCCCGACCGCGCTCGATCTGCGCACCGATCTCGGCGGACGCGTCTTCGACGTCTATTACGGCATGGCCGACGCCCGCATCGGGCACGCACGTCTGATGCTCGGCGAAGAGGCCGCAGCCTCCGCCGCCTAGAAGCGCGAACCCGTGGATCAGGCACGCACGTTCACCCCCCGCACCGCCGGCGGCTGGCTCGGCGTCGAGCCCCGCGAGTACAAGCGCGACGGCGACTTCGAGGGCGTCACGCGACACACCATCGTGACGGGAGCGACCATGCAAGTGCGCCACTTCGACGTCGCCCCCGGTGGCTACTCGAGCCTCGAGCGCCATCAGCACGAACACTACGTGATCATCTCGCACGGCAGCGGCACGGCCGTCGTCGGCCGTGAGGCGCATCAGGTCCACGAAGGCGACGTGATCTACGTGCCCGCCGGCACGGCTCACCAGTTCATCTGCGCTGCCGGAGCCGCTGCGCCGCTCGGTTTCTACTGCGTCGTCTCCGCCGAGCGCGATCGCCCGCGTCTGCTCGACGAACAGGAGCTCCGCGCGCTCGACGGCACGCCCGCCGGAGCGGTCGCACGCCGGCGTCTGCCGGCCTAAGCACACTCACGTCCTAGGGTAGGGTAGTCGAGGCAAAGGGCGCGCCATCCGGCGTGACCGCTTGCACTTGCGCACCGGGGCGGTAGACGAGGTTGGGTATGACCCACACCGTGTAGGAGCGGTTGGGACGGTCGACGCCCGGCTTGTCCGACGGCTGCTCGAAAGCTACCACGCGCACCCGCGTATCGTTGGCTTTGATCGAAACGATGACTTGATGGAAGCCCTCGACGTCATGGGGACCCATCAAGAGCACGACGGCGAAGACGTGACGGTAATCAATCCCGCGCAGATCGATTCCCAAGCGCTCCATTTCGCCGGCACTGCGAATTACGGTAATCTGGGGTCCAGTGGCCGGAACGAACGAAAACCCTTGTGCATACGTGCGCACGCGGATGTCGCGGCACCCCGCTAGGATCAAGAGCAGCAGCCCACCGGCCAGCCAGAGCCCCCATTTCATCGCGGGCCAAGGTTCGGCACGGCGGGGAAGCCGCCTGTCACTTGCCCCTTGCGGGGATGTCATCCGTTGCGGCGAAGCCTAATCTTGACCTTGCTCCCGAGCCAATCAACCTAGGAGCTCATGGAAACTCAATACCGATCCTCTTTCGCCGCCACTTCCGGCGTGCGATCGGCGGTGCCGCGTGTCGTGGCCTTCCGCTGGCTCGCGGCTTTTCTCGTTGTCTGCGTCTACCTGCTTGCGACCTTGGGTAGTTGGGTGCGCATCAACAACGACGGGATGAGCTGCCCAACCTGGCCCAATTGCAGCGCGAACTCGCTGCTCACACTCCATGGGTTCCCGTTTCTCGAATCGTTACACCGGCTGATTGCAGGGCCCATCGTCGGTCCGCTGACGCTGGTCGTGCTGGCCTTGGCGTGGATCAACCGCCGCGAGCTGCCGCAAGCCGCGCGCGCAGCCTGGGCCGTGATCGGTTTCCTCGTCTTGCAGATCGCACTGGGCGGCGTCACCATCTTCGCCAGCAACGATCCGCCCTCGGTAACGGCGCACTGGACGGTGGGCATGCTGCTACTGGGCTCGATCATCGCCGTCGCGGTGCTGGCTTGGGGTCCCACGGCCTTCGAGCAAAGCGAGCGGCGCCATGCCGTCGCGGCGACACCGTGGCTATGGCTGGTTGCGTTGGCGGCGCTCGTGACGACCGCCATGGGTGCCTACGTCAGCTCGAGCGGCTTCGGCTTGACGTGCGCCGGCTTCCCGTCTTGCAACGGACATTGGTTCGGTCTCGCGTGGCCGCAGGGAGCACAGATGACGCACCGCGCGCTGGCCTACGCCGTGCTGCTCACCGCCCTACTCGCGCTGGTCGCCACGTTGCGCGGCGAGCGCGGCGACTTGCGCGCTGTGGCGTTGATCGCGGCCCTCTTGGTCGTCGTGCAGATTGGACTCGGCGTAGCCAACGTGCTGGGCCGGCTCCCGACGCCGCTACGTGAGGCCCATGCCGCCAATGCGGCGCTGCTCTACGCCACCTACGTCGTTCTGCTCGTGCGCGCGGCGTTCTTACCGCAGGCGCGAGCGGTACGCACATGATTTCGGAGACGCAAGGCTCGACGGCGCGTCCCACGTGGCTCGATCCCGCCGTGTACGGCGCGTACTTCGAGTTGTCCAAGCCGCGCATCATCGTCTTGCTGCTGATCACCACGGCAGCGGCGATGATCATGGCGGCGCGCGGCATGCCCTCGTTCGAGATCCTCTTCTGGACGCTCTTGGGCGGGGGACTTTCGTCGGCTAGCTCGGGAGCCTTCAACTGCTGGTACGACCGCGACATCGATCCGAAGATGAAGCGCACGGCGGGGCGCCCGCTCCCGACCGGGCGTCTGCAGCCGCACCAAGCGTTGGCCTTCACGGTTGCGACGGGCATCGCGGCCTACGTGGTGCTCGGCCTCTTCGTCAACGTGACCGCGATGGTGCTGGCAATGTTCGGCCAGTTCTACTACTGCGTCATCTATACGGTCTGGCTCAAACGGCGCACACCGATGAACATCGTCATCGGCGGCGGCGCGGGCTCGATTCCGCCGCTCGTAGGCTGGGCTGCGGTAACACACCAGATCGGCTTGCCGGCGCTAGCGCTGTTCGCGGTGATCTTCCTCTGGACGCCGCCGCACTTCTGGTCGCTTGCGCTCGCAGTGGAGACCGATTACGCGAAGGCCGGCATACCCATGCTGCCCAACGTCGCGGGGGAGCAGCACACGCGCGTCCAGATCCTGGTCTACACGATCATCCTGGCGGCGGCGACGTTGCTCTTCTACCCGTTGCACGTGCTGGGCGCCGTCTTCTTCGTCGCTGCGGCGCTGCTAGGCGGCTACTTCCTGTACCTGGCGGTGCGCATGTTGGTGCAGCCGGCGCGGCCGCTCTACATGACAACGTTCAAGTACTCGCTCCTCTACCTGGCGCTGATCTGCGCCGCGATGGTGGCGGATCGGCTCGTCTAGAGGTCATCGTCTCATGAGTTCGACAACGGAGGACCGCCCGGTCCTCGGCCACCGCGGCGTGCGAGAGGTCATGCCGCTGCTGCTCACCTTGATGCTCGGTGTTTTCATGGGGGCGCTCGATCTTTCGGCGCTCTCTCCGGCACTGCATCAGATCGGCGCGCAGTTTGCCGTCGGGGCGCGCGCGCTCTCGTGGATCTTCACGGCCTACCTGCTCGCTTACGTCGTGGCCATTCCGGTGATGTCGAAGCTCTCCGACGTCTACGGACGGCGCACGATCTACGTGCTCGACGTGGCACTCTTCGCGCTGGGCTCGCTCATCGCGATTCTTGCCACCACGTACGAAGTGCTGATCATCGGCCGCATCGTCCAAGCCGCGGGCGCAGGCGGTATCTTCCCGGTGGCCACGGCTACGGTGGCCGATCGCGTTCCGGAGGAGAGCCGCGGCGGCGCGCTGGGCATGTTGGGCGCGATCTGGGGTCTGGCTGGCATCGTCGGCCCCGCGTTGGGCGGCACGATCGTGCACGTCCTCGATTGGCGCTGGGTCTTCGCCATCAATCTCCCGCTGGCCGTCATCGTCATCGCACTCTCGGCACGCCACGTGCATCGCGGCGGCACACCGCGCCGCGGTGCGCTCGACTTCGCCGGAATTGTTCTGCTGGGCGCGGCACTGCTCGCCGCGACGGCTGGGCTCACGCGTCTGCAGAGCAACCAGCTCTTCAGCGCCGCCAATGCCCCCTCGCTGTGGGAGCTGCTGATCGCGGCGGTGCTGCTGGCTGCGTTCGCGGCGGTGGAGCACCAGGCCGCCGATCCCGTCGTGCCGCCGCTGCTGCTGCGCATCCCCACGTTGCGGTTGGCGAACCTATTGGAGATCGGCATCGGCATCCTGGAAGGCTCGCTCTTCTTCGTGCCGGCCGCACTGATGGCGGCCGACGGGCTCAGCGCCATCTCCGCCGGTGGACTCGCCGCCCTCGCCGCCTTCTGCTTCGTGGTCGTCGTGCCCGTCGCGGGGCGCGCGCTCGACAAGGTTGGCGCACGCGCGGTGCTCTTCACCGGAAGCCTCTTCGTGGCCATCGGCATGGCCGCGTTTGCCGCGTTCGTCGCGGTGCTGCCGCTAGCGATCGTCTCGCTGGTGGTAGCCGGCTTCGGCTTCGGCTCGCTGCTCGGCGCGCCGACGCGCTACCTGGTCACCAACGCCGCGCCTGAGGAGATGCGCGCCACCGCCGTAGGCCTGCTCTCGATCTTCCTGATCTTCGGACAGATCGTTGGCAGCGCGCTCGCCGGCGCGCTCGTGGGTCTGCACATCGCGTCGATCCCGGGTTACGTGCACGCATACGCGCTCTTTGCCGTGGTCGCCGTCATCGTCATGATCGCCACGCTCCGCATCCCCAAGCGCGCCACCGCCACCACGTAGCGGGTCGGTACGCTCGTCGGCGCGCGCTCCTGCGCGCCTCCTGCTCCACCGCGTCCTCGCTCTCGCCATCCTGGCTCCGCTCGGACGTCGGAGGCCCTCTTCGGGGTCAATGCCTCCCCGGCGCCTCGCAGCTAGCGATCGGCGAACAATTCGTCGCCGCCAATCGAAGCGGCGCGGCACGCGAAGCGATCGCTTGCGTTAGGGCGGTGGGGTTGTCCCCTGAGGGGTCTCTGAGCCGCGCCAGGAACTCATGGATGAGCGGAGGCGCGGCGAAGGAAGCGATCGAGCGAGCGTGATGCGAGCGAGGAGCGTCCCCGAACGGGGGCAACCCCACCGCCCTGACGCGAGAGCGTTCAGACGTTTTCGATGAAGATCTTGCGCGCGGACCAGTAGAAGAGGTAGCCGAAGACTCCCAAGCCCACGACCAGCCAGGCGAGGCTGAGCAGACCGCTGGCAACTTGTTGACTGCCGCCGCACAGCGCGATGACGCCCGACATCAGCCAAAGGTTGAGGCGGCGCAGCGGTGAGGACGAGAGACCGGCGAGGTTGCGTGCCGCGGCCAGCACGTCCTTGGGCGGCCAGGCATCGGTCTGAATCACCTGCGCGATGCGGCCGTCCGGCGCCACGAGCAGCGTGACGTCGTTGTGCAGGAAGTTGCCGGGCTTGTCCTCGACAACCGAGAGGTTGAAATCGTCGCCCACCGTCTTGACCGTCGACGGCTCGCCGGTCAAGATCGACCAACGCACGGGGTTAGCGTCGAACTTCTTGGCGTAGGCGGCGATGATGGCCGGCGTGTCATACTTCGGATCGATCGTGATCTCGACGAGATGAAATGGTCCGTTTCCAAACTGCTCCTGCAAGTAATGGAACTTCGCGGTCACCGCGGGGCATTCGCCTAGGTCCTTACAGCGCGTATAGATGAAGCTCACGATGGTCGTCTTGCCGAAGGTGTTGCCCAAGCGCAACAAGCGCCCACGCTGATCCACCAGCGGAACGTCCGGGAGCCGGTCACCCACGCCCAGGATGCGCGTGACGCGTGCGTTGGCATCACCGGCCACGAAATCGTTCGCGTCGTGCACGTGGCGCAACGACCACGGATTCGTGGTCATGTCGATGAACGCGTCGACTTGCTCGCCCGCGCTCAGCTTGGGACCATTGACCACGTGATACTCGATGGATTGCGGATCGAGCGTGCCGGGGATCGCGTCGTTACGCAGGATGGGGTCGCCGTTCGGCATGACCGCAATGATCACGCCATGCACCGGCACGAGCGTGGGATTGGCGCCGGCGGGCAGCACCGTCAAGACCGCGAGGAGCAGCGAGGCGAGTGGAGCCAACAGGTACGGCCGCAGGGTCATGACATGGAATCCTTATGGTTGCGAGGAGCAGCCTCCTGCGCACGCGAAGGCAACGGTTCCGTGACCGAGCGACGTTTGAGCCCTCGCGAGTTGCGCGAGTCCCTCCCCCACCGCGCCTGGCGGCGCGACGAGCGTCGCGTGGTGGTTCAGGGTGCGCTGGGCATGGCGACGATCGCCATAGAGTCGAGCGTGCTCGCGATCGGCTGCGGCATCCTCACGTACTTTCAGCTCCGGCACGAGCCGATCTGGGCGCCGCTGATCCTGTTGATGGCGCTCTCGTTCGCTGCCTATGCCGTGGCCCTGCTCGTGCGACCGGTTGCCGCCGTGTTGGCCACGCGCCGCCCCATCTTCATCGTCGACGGATACATCCGGCTGCGCGGTCGCGACGCTCGCAACGCACCCAATGAAAGCGGCTACTTGGCGGTGCTGTCGGAATCCGGTGATGTAGCGGGCGAGTGGCCGATGCGCGGCGAGCAGCCGCAGACGTACGACATCGGCCCCGCGTTGATCGAGTTCAGCGAGTACGGCGGCGTTCACAGCATCGACGGGGCGCCGACGGGTGCGCTGCCGCAGGGGTTCCCGGCGCTGGGCGTCGGGCTCAACTCCCGCAAGCGGATGATCGGCTAGCGGGCTACTGCAGCGGAATCGTCAGCGTCTGATCGGGCGGCCACATCAAGCCGGTGCTCGAGTTGAACGCCGCGAACGCCCCCACCGAGAAGAGCACGATCAGGCCGACGAATCCAAGCCAAACGACGGCACGCGGCACGCCGCCCGTGTCGCGCATCCCGTAGTCGCCGTCTCCTAAATGCCGTTGATCCAAAGCCACGATCTCTGACTCCTAGTGCGTGCTCAGCGGGGTCTGGCCGACGATACGCAGGCCGACCAGCAGTGCTTCGACACAGCCGATGACGAGCAAGGTCAACATGACCTTGGTGATGCCGATGTCGGCGCCCTTCAGCTTCCACTCTTTGCGCAGGAAGCGTACCGCGAAGAAACCCACGACGATCGCTCCGATCGCCCCGATGGTGTCCGCCAAATGTGCCGTATCCATTGCCTCGTTACGCCTCGCCGATCAGTAGATGTAGAACAGGAAGAAGAGCACCACCCAGATCACGTCGACGAAGTGCCAGTACAAGGTGGCGGCGGTGAGACCGAAATGGCGTTCCGGCGTGTACGTGCCGCCCAGCGACTGCAGCAGCGTGACGATCAGGTAGATGACGCCCACGAAGACGTGGAACCCATGCAGGCCCGTCAACGTGAAGAACGCGGCACCGAACGAGCTGCCCGACCACGTGGCGTGGATATGAGCGTACTCGTAGGCTTGCCCGCCCAAGAACAGCGATCCCAGGATGATCGTCGCGATCGTGAACCAGATGTAGCCCGCGATGCGGCTTTCCTTCAGGCGGTGCATCGCGTAGTGCGCCGTGATGCCTGACCCGAACAGGAGGATCGCATTGACGGCGCCGAGGTTGACGTCGGGCCGCTCCACACCTACCGGCGGCCACACCGGCGCGGCGCTGCGCAGGTAGAGCGCGGCGAAGATGTAGGCCGTGAAGAAGATCGAGTCGGTGAACAGGAACAAGAGGAAGCCGAGGAAGCGCGTGTCGCGCTGCTCGATATATTCCTCTTGCGTCATGATCCCGTGGCCGTGACCGTGCTCGTGGCCGAGGGCTTCCGTATGAACTGTCATGGATCTGCTCTGGCCTCTCCCTAGTACGTCGGCGTCGTGGAGACGCTGTTGTAGGGTGCGCTATAGGGCAACGGCTCCCCGTACCCGTACGGCGTCGCGTAAACTTCCGGTGTCTCCTTGAAGTTGTAGTACGGCGGCGGCGAGGGGATCATCCATTCCAACGTACGCGCACCCCATGGGTTGGGACCCGCGGCCGCGCCCTTCTTCAAGCTCCAGAACGCATTGACGAAGAGCAGCAGGAAAGAGCCCGCCAACAGGAACGCGCTGATGCTGATGAACAGGTTGAGTCCTTGGAAGGCCGGATCGTAGTAGGCGACGCGGCGCGGCATGCCCAGCAGGCCCACGAAGTGCATCGGCAAGAAGGTGGCGTTGAAGAAGATGAACGTCAGCCAGAAATGCCACTTACCCAAGCTCTCGCTCATCAGGCGGCCCGTCACCTTCGGCCACCAGTAGTACACGCCGCCGATCACGCCCATCAGCGTGCCGCCGAAGAGCACGTAGTGAATGTGCGCCACCAGGAAGTACGTGGCATGCTCGTGCCAATCCACGGGGACCGACGCGAGCATGATGCCGGTGATGCCACCGATGGTGAACGTGGAGAGGAAGCCGAGCACGAACAGCATCGCCGTCGTCAGGCGTAAGTTCGAGCCGAAGAGTGTGGCCGTCCACGAGAAGATCTTGATGCCGGTAGGCACGGCGATCAGCATGCTCAGAATCATGAAGGGCAGCGTCACCCACGGTCCCAGGCCCGAGGTGAACATGTGGTGCGCCCACACCATGAACGAGAGCAGCGCGATCGAGACCGTGGAGAACGCGATCAACTTGTAGCCGAAGATCGGTTTGCGCGCGAAGGTCGGAATGATCTCCGACACGATGCCGAAGACCGGAATGATCAAGATATACACCGCGGGGTGCGAGTAGAACCAGAACATGTGCTGGAAGAGCACCACGGTGCCGCCGCGCGACGGATCGTAGAACGGCACGTTGAAGACGTGCGAGAGGAAGAGCGATCCCAGCGCGGAGGCTAGAGCCGTCGTCGCCACCAGCGAGAGCACGGCCGTTACCGCCGATGCCCACACGAAGAGGGGCATGCGGGTAAACGTCATGCCCGGCGCGCGCATCTTGATCACCGTCGTTAGGAAGTTCAGCGCCGTCAGCGTAGCGCCGATCCCGACCGTGAAGACCGCGGTCGTCCAAAAGACGATACCGACGCCGGCCTGCAGTGAGACCGGCGGATACTCGGTCCAGCCTGAATTGGGGGCACCAAAGGCAAGGCTCGAGAGCAGGATCAGCACGGCCGGCGGGAACGTCCAGAAGCTAAACATGTTGAGCCAAGGGAAGGCCACGTCGCGCGCGCCGATCTGCAGCGGCATCACGAAGTTTCCGAAGGCCCCCGTCACCATTGGAATGGCGCCGAACCAGACCATGAGCGTTCCGTGGAACGTGAACGCTTCGTCGAACTGCTGGGGCGTCAGAAACGTATTGTGCGGCGCGGTGAGCTGTACCCGGATCGCCTCCGCGAAGAGGCCCGAGAGCAGAATCATCAATCCCGAAACGATGAAGTACTGGACGCCGATGACTTTGTGATCGATCGAGAAGATGTACTTCCTGACGAACGACTCCGGCGCCGGGTGAATCGGCGCCTCGGTCCGTCTCAGGATTTCGATGGTGTCCGTGCTCATGATACCTTTGGCTCCCGTTGCTTCTTACTTGCTCTGACTCTTCAAGTAGGCGACGAGGTTGGCCACGTCGCTGCTCGAGAGACCGTTTGCCTGAGCGTTCGGCATGACGCCGATGTCTCCGGAATAGCCCTTTTCAATGATTCCCGCTACGTCCTCAGGTGTGGGCGCGCTGCCGTCGACCAGCTTGGGATGCGCCGGATCGCTGAAGATGTTTTGTAGGCCCGGGCCGACTTTCTTCTGGGCGAAACCGGCCATGTTATGGCAGACCGCGCACTTCTGCTCGAAGATCGCCTGCCCCTTAGAGACCACGCCGGCCGCTAGGTTCAGCGCTCCAGCCGAGGCCGAGGCCGCCGCCACTTGCTGCTGCTCACCCGAGAACCACTTGTCGTAATCGGCCTGCGAGACCACGTGCACCGTGGTACGCATGTCGCCATGGCCGATGCCGCAGAACTCCGTGCACACCAGCGGGTAGTTACCGATCTGGGTCGGCGTGAAGTGCAGCTGCTGCACCATGCCCGGCACCATGTCCAACTTCACGCGGAACTGCGGCACCCAGAACGAGTGCACGACGTCGGCGCTGGTGATGTTCATCGTCACCGGCCGGTCGATCGGCAGGTAGAAATCTCCGTAGAAGGAGCTCTTCAAGCCGGGGTAGCGCAGCTCGAACTTCCACTGATGCCCGATCGCCTCGACGTTGAGCGCGCCGGCCTGCGGCTTGTACAGTCCGAACAGCGTCACCGCGCTCCAAATCCCGAGTACGACCATCAAGAGTGCCGGCAGAACCGTCCACCAGATCTCGAGCGGCACCACTCCGTAGAGCGGGATACCGACCGCATCGGCGGGCTCATCGCGGCGATGCTTGTAACGCCGCGCGAAATAGAGCACGTATCCGTTGACGAACACGAAGATTGGCGCGGCAAAGTAGAGCATGAACTTGAAGAGCGCGTCGATCCCGTAGTCCGACGTGGCCGCGACCGCGAGCGTATTGTTGATCGGCCATATCGCGATCAGCACGATGAGAATCGCGCTAATCGCTGCCATGACTAAAGTCACAGACCAGAATGAGCGATCGAGGTGGCGTCGGAAATCAATCGTATTGACTTGATGAGCCAATGCTGTCGTACTCCTAAGGTGCCCCTGAAGTTTAGGCGCCGGCTACTTGATTCCTCGTCTTTTCTCTATATCTTCTCATTTGAGAAGGGTCGGTACTGCGACATACGTCGCAGTACCGCGCTGCGAAGACACGCCGTTCGCTACTCGTTGAGTGCTTTGAGCAGCGCTTCGAGCCCGTTATCCTTGTAGATTTGGAGCAGGCGGCGATGCTCGGTGCCGATCACGGCATTGGGCACGTCTGAGGCTTGCCAAAACGTGCCGTCAGTAAAGGCAACAGCGGTGACGCGCGCGCGCAGGCTCGCCGAGATCGGATACGGCTGATCCCCACTGAAGTCGATGGTGGCCTCCTTGAGCGCAGCCAGCGGATCCTGCGACACGCCGTTGAAATAGCCCAAATCGCCGCCGAACGGATCGAAGACGTCGAAGCGCACGCGCACCGCGCTGACCGCCTTGCGGTCGGTGTTGTGATACACGGTCGTGATGTCGATATCTCCGTCCACGTCGCGCTTGGCGTAAACGTGGTCGAGCACCACGGGCTCGCCGGCCTCCGGCAGCACGGTCACCTTGATGGGAGGGATCGCCTCCACGGGCGCCGATAGCTCAGCGGCCGGCGCGGCCGCCGGCAACGCCGAGATCGCTCCGAGGGCGAGGGCAAGTAGGGCTCGTCTAAACATCTGGTCCTCCGTCGCGTAAGAGGCTGCGATGCTTCGCGCGCGCGAATCGCTAGGCCTGGCCTACGACCGCCGCCGCAAACGTGCGGGTGCGCGCGTCGACGTTGGTGATCGCGGTGCCCACCACGCACGCGTAAGCACCGCGAGCAAGCGCGCCGCTGACCTCCTCCGGCGAACCAACCCCGCCTTCGCAGATCACCGGCCGATCCGCGGCGTGCGCGATGCGCGCCACCAGCTCGAGCGCGGGCAGCGGAGTGCCGCGCGTCTGCCCGGTGTAGCCGCAGAGCGTGGTGGCGAGCAGATCGGCGCCAAGCCCCTGCGCCGCCAGCGCCTCTTCGAAGGTGGCGCAGTCCGCCATGACCGGGCGAGCCAACTCGTTGCGTACTACCGCGATGAGATCCGCAAGCCGCTCGCCGCCGGGGCGGGGGCGCGCGGTTGCGTCGAGTGCCACGACGTCGGCCCCCGCAGCCACGATCGCGCGCGCATCGTCCAGCGTGGGCGTGATGTAGACCTCGCAGCCGGCGACGCGACGCTTGATCAGTCCGATGACCGGCAGCCCGCAGCGCGCGCGGATGGCGCGAACGTTGGCCACACCCTGGGCGCGCAGCGCGACGGCGCCGCTGCACTCGGCGACCCGCGCCAGCGCGGCCAGCACGCGCGGGTCGTCGAGCGCACTTCCATCTTCCGCTTGCACGCTCACCACCAGCCCGCGCGCGAACGGAACGCCGTATTCAAGCACGCTCGCCTCCCCCTCTGCCTCCGGCCAGCCACAGCGCACCGATGACCGGCTCGGCCAGCGGCTCTCGCAGCGTTACCCCTTGCAGCGTCAGCTCGCGGGCCATGGCACGGCGCAAGAGCGGGTCCACGGCGGCCCCGCCGACCACGGCCACCTCGCCGCGCCGCAGCCCCAAGCGCTCCAACGCCACCAGCGCCAACTCGGCCAGCGCACGCCCTGCCTCCTCCACCAAGCTGATAGCGGCAACCTCGCCCTGCAGCGCTAGCGCCGTGACGACGGGGGCGAACCCCGCCAGCGTGTCCCGCGCCAGCGCGCGCCGGTAGAAGGCGGCGGGAATCTGTGCCGGCCGCTCCACGCCGAAGTGGCGGCAAGCCGCCTCCCCGAGCGCGGAGTCGCGGCCGCGATCCGCGCTGTCTAGCGCGCGGCGGATGGCCTCGGCGGCGATCCAGAAAGCGGACCCCCGGTCCCCGAACAGGTAGCCCCAGCCGCCCACGCGTACCTCGTCGCCCGCCGCGTTACAGCCAAAAGCCACCGAGCCCGTTCCGGCGATGACCGCCACGCCGGGGGCGCCGCCAAATGCCCCCATCCACGCGGCGGGAGCGTCGTGACCCACCGTGAGGCGCTCCGCGCGCACGACGCTGCCTACCACGGCGACGCGCTGCTCCTCAACTTCGCCCGTGAGCGCGACGTGCGCTCCTTTGAAGAGCGTGGCGGAGGGGAGACCGGCGGCGCGCAGCGCGGCGCGCACGGCATCGTCGACGGCGGAACGCAGACGCTCCTGCGCCCCCGGCTCGTCGACGTGGTTGGCGGGGCCGCCGCCGCCACGCCCCAGCACCGTGCCGCGCTCATCGCCCACCACGGCCTGGGTGGCGGTTTGGCCGCCGTCGACACCGGCGTAGAGCTTCATCGCCTGAGTCGCCTGCGCACGCTGGCGGGATCCACCGTGAGAGCGAAACTACGGCGCGCGTAGGCATCCGCACGCTCCTCACGCCGGCGCTTGTCCGGCTCGCAGGGCACCGCTCCGGCGTGCTCCAGGTGATGGTAGAGCTCGTGCGCGACGCACGCCGCGAGCACTCCGGCGCGGTCGGCGCTCCCGCACAGCAGGCGTGCATTGACGTAGATGGCCCGGGCGTGCGGATCGTACTCGGCGGCGACGAAGCGCGCGGCCGCGCCGAAATCCTCGATCTCGACGCGCAGTCCCAAACGTGCCGCCTGCGCGAGCGGATCCACTAGTGCGGCGCCTCCGCGGCGAGATCGACACCATCGCCTTGCAGCACGCCCCGCAGGCGCCGCCCGTCGAGAGCGCGCGGCTGCATGCGCTCGCGCGCGCAGAGCGCCGCCGCCGTTCCCGCCGCCTGCCCCAGCATCATGACCGTGGGCGTCAAGCGCGTGGAGGCGAGTGCCTCGTGCGTCGTGGAGATGCAGCGTCCCGTCGCCAGCAGGCCGTCGATACCCGCGGGCACGAGACAACGATACGGAATCTCATACGTCTCGCCGGGCGGCAACCGCTTGGTGATCGTTCCCGCACCGGCTGGATTGTGAATGTCGATGGGATAACCGCTGCGCGCTACCGCGTCGGGGAAGCGCCGGGCCGTCAAGAGGTCCTCCGCCGTCAGGACGTATTCACCAACGATGCGCCGTGTCTCGCGCACGCCCAGCTGGACGGCAACCGCGGCCAGGCGCGCGCGCTCGAACCCCGGTACGCGACGCTGGAAGAATGCCGTCAACTCCATCACTTGGCGGCGCCCCTCGATCTCGGCACGCGTGAGCTCGTCGGGGTCGAGCGGATCGATGCCGGTCACGCGCGTCATGTTCACCGTCACCTCGTCGCCGTAGGGCGTGGCGAAGAGCGAGACCAGCTCGCGCGGCACGCTCACTTCGCCGGCCGCACGGGCGCGCTCCCAAATGTCGTAGAGCCCGGCCACCGCCGTGAGATCCTCAGCGCGCACGCCGCGTGCGTCGAGATGCGTGCGCATCTGATCCGGATGCGCGCGAATGTAGGCCGCCAAGGCCTCGCGGTCAACGTGCGAGAGGCGGAAGATCATCGTGCACGGCTGAACGCGTCCGCGCTCGTCGCCGCGCTGCATCGCCACGCCCGCGGAGGCGGAGAGATGCGCGTCGGCCGTTGCGTCGATGCTGACCGTTGCGCGCGCCTCGCGCACTCCGCCTACCGTCGCGAAGCGTGCGCCGCGCACGCGCGCTCCGTCCATCAGCGCATCGAGCAGCCAAGCATGGAGCACGAGTTGGACGCCGGCTTCCTCCAGCAGCTCGAAGAGCACAACCTTGAGTATCTCCGGATCGAAGGGCGTGATCGTCGGCACGTAGCTCGAGGCGTCGGGAAGGTGTCCGGGCGAGCCGCCGCGCGCCTGCAACCGCTCCACGATCTCCTGCGCGATACCGCCAACCACCCGGCGCTCGCCGGCGTGGAACGTCATCCACGGTCCCACCATTGCCGCCGTCGCCGTCCCGCCGAGAAAACCATAGCGTTCGATCAGCAGCACCGCCGCGCCGTGGCGCGCGGCCGCCAACGCCGCCACGCAGCCGGCGTTACCGCCGCCGGCTACCAGAACGTCCGCGGCGTAGGCGCTCATGCGCGCCGGCGGGAGAGCACGATCCCCACCCGTTCCTCGCCAGGCATGGCGCGCACTTCTTCACGCGCAAGGGCCACGGCCTGCGCAACTGCGGAGACGTCCCCGACTTCCGCGATACGGCTGCCCACCAACAACGCGCAGCGCGGCAGCGCGCGCCCCACGTCGCCAAACGTGGTCCAGCGCTCCAACGCACGTGCCAGCTGCGCCACGGCCTCGCCCGCGGGGAGCGCGCGCGCCCAGGCCTCGGACCTGCGCAGACGCACCACGCCGGCATAGTCGACGGCCGCAACGCGCCGCTCCGAGTTGATGAAGACGGCGAAGGCGCCCGTACGCGCCACCTCGCGCAGCAACTCCGGCGTGCAGCCGAGTGCGCGCGCCGCCTCTTCACGGCGTACCGCCTCGCCGGCGGCACGCGGCACGGCGGTTCCGCCGAGCGCCGTCGCCCCCGTAGCCACCGCTCGCACGCAGTTGCGGCGCGCATCCACCTCCACTTCGACTTGGACGCTCACGGGGTCGGCACCGGAACGCACGGCGGCGGCCTCCGCCTCGGCCCGCACGCGCACCACGTCGTCGGGTGTGGGATCGACGACGGTACGCTCCACCACGTCACGCACCAGTGCCAGCGCCACGCCGATCGGCGAGATCACTTCGGCATCGCGTGCCAACCGCCAAGGCTGGCCCAAGCGCTGCGCGACATACGGGATCAACGCGCCCGCGCCGCCGCCGCCGCCAACGATGACCACCGGCGCGCGCAGTGCATACGCGCGGGTAAGCGCGGCGAAGACGGGCGCGAGCCGCTCGGTAGCAAGATCGAGAATCGCGCGCGCCAACGCGTCGGGCTCGCCGCCCAAAGCGTGCGCGGCGCAGGCAAAGGCCGCACGCGCCGCGGCAGCGCCGGCGGCACGCGCAAAGGCACCGGCGGGGATGCAGCCCAGCGCATTGGCGGCGCAGGTGGGCGTGAGCGCGAAGCGTGTGCCATCGGCACCGCGTAGGGCCAGATAGCCGTCCTCGGCCGGTGCAAACACCGCCTCGGCGAACGCATCCGCCGGCTCAAAGCAGGCGTAGCGCATTCCCGCGATATGCGCGCTGCGCGGCCCCAACTCGACGATGGAGCCGCTGCGCAAGCGCGCGAGGCTTCCGCCCGCCACCGCCAGCGTGCGCACGTCGAGTGCCTCCACGCTGGTGCGTGCTCCGCCCAGCAGCGCCGCTTTGGTCTGCGGGCGGCCGTCGACCACGGCGCTGCAGTCCGCACTCGTGCCTCCCACTTCGACGAAGATGCCCTCCGAGAGGCGCTCGTGAAAGAGCGCACCCGCCACGCCCGCCGCCGGGCCGGAGAGCATCGTGGCCACCGGACGGCGCTCCATCTCGCGCGCGTCCATCACGCCGCCGTCGCTGCGCATGATCATCAGCGGCGCGGGAATGCCGGCGCGATGCGCCGCCTCCCCCGTCATGCGCGCGGTGCGCACCATGGTGGGAAGCATCGCGGCGTTGAGCGCCGCCGTGCGCGCGCGCACGCGCAGACCGTACAGCGTGCTCACCTCGTGCGTGGCCGTGGCGAAGCCCATGCGCTCGCGCGCCACCTTGGCGACGTAGGCTTCGCGCGCGGGGCGGTCCACCGAGAAGGCGTCCGCAACCACGATCGCCTCGGCACCGGCGTCGCGCAGCGCGTCGACCGCGGCTTCCAAGCGTTCCGGCCGGCGCGTGGAGAGCCAGCCGTAGAGCGGCTTCAACTCCACGCCGGCCGCCAGACGCAGCGGCGGGACGCGCGCGGCCATGCGCGCGAGGACGCCTTCGAAACCGCTGCCCAGCGTCAGCACGCCGACGCGCGCAAGATCGCCCTCCAGCAGCGCATTGGTAGCCTGCGTGGTGGAGTGCGCGAGGAAGACGACGTCGTCCGCTACCACACCCCACGCTTGCGTCGCGCGCTCGAGCGCCTCCACGATGCCGCGCGCCACGCCTTCGGCGGCGCGGTGCGTCGTGGGAACTTTTAGCGAGCCCAGCAGCGCACCGCTGCCCGCATCGACGGCCACCACGTCCGTGAACGTCCCGCCCACGTCGATGCCGATGCGCACGCGCGTGCCACGCGGCAGCGCGGTCATGGCAGCTCCAACGGCTGGCCTAGACGCACCTCCAGCGTGCGCCCCCCACGCTCTAATCCCAAGGTATGCGGCAATCCGTCGTACGCGCGCCGCTGCGTCTGAAACGTTCCGTACTCCCACCAGAACTTTCCGTCCAAACGCACCAGCACGTCGCCGTCGCGAACGCCGGCCTCCCAGGCCGGACCGCCCGGGCGTACGGCCACGCGCATCTTGCCATCGCTGGTCTTGTAGAACGCATACAGATAGGTGGGCGGATCGCCGGGCAGCAGCGCCAGCCCAACGCTGAACAGGCGTGCCGCACGCTCGCGCTGCAGGTGCGCCCAGACGTCGGCGTCGGTCGTCGCGTGCCTGGCCAGCGTGCGCAGCGCATGCACCACGCCGGCTCGCGGCGCGCTGGTTGGGAGCAGCCGTTGCTCGGTCCAGCGGTCCACCTCCCAGCCGGCGCAATCGACGAGATCGAAGGTCACCTCCACCAGAACGCCGTCCGCGTACGGCACGTCATCGGCATCGATACGCGCGGCGGCGGCATACGGTTTGACACGGCAATCACTTGGGGCGGCCTCGCTGTCAAGACTGATCGGACGCAGAGTGCTCCACGTTTGTTCGATGGCACGCCCGGTCTCACGCGCCGCCACGCGCGCGTCGTCGCTCTCAGCGGGCATCACCGCGATGGTGCCTGCCGCCGTCACCGGCGCAAAGAGCCCGGGAAACTGCGCGATCAGCGCCGCGGACGCCGCCAGCATCAGCGCGGCGATCACAGGCGCAGCGCCCAGGCAGCGCCGGCGGCGACCGCAACGGCCACGGCCGTCTGAAACGGCAGCGTGCGCTTGGTGATCGCCTCCACCTCGACGCCTACCTGGTTGGCCACCCAGACATTCTGCGTGTTGGTGGGATCGCAGACGTTCTGCACTTGCACCACGGCCAACACCGCCGCCGCCAGCGCCAGCGGCGGCAGCGTGGCTTGCTGGGCAAGCACGGCAAAGACCGCGACGCCCACGCCCAGCGGATTGAGTGGACCGCGATAGAGAGCCAACGGCGAGAGCAGGCCGAAGAGCAGCACGTACGCGAGCGGCTGACGCGGCGCGAGGCGCGCCATGACCGGCGCGAGCGCACCATGCACCTGCGGAAGCGCCGCTACCGCCAGCAGCATGCCGATGCCCATCATCAGAAAGACCGCGGGGGCAACGTCCTCGATGCCGCGCACAGCACTGGAGACCAGCGTCTGCACGGCATCGCGCGGACGCACGATCAGCGCCGCGTAGACCGCCGCAATCAGAAAGGCGGGCACGGGTCCCCACGCGCCCCAGTGGAAGACGAGGATCAGAATCAGCGGCAGCACCGGAGCCAGCAGCGCCGGCCACGGCACGCGCGGCGAGACGTCGGCGAAGGGATCGTCGAGCGCCAAACGTGCAAAGCCCCGCTCGCGCCGCGCGCTCACCAGCAGAAACGCCCCCAGCGCCAGTGCGGCGGCGATGAAGACCGGCGGAGCCAGCGTAGCAAAGGCCGCGTTCGGACTCCCGATGATCCCGCCGTACAGCGTCCACAGCGCGATATTGAAGGTCGCGCCCAGCGCAAAGAACATCAGGAAGGCGCAGGCGGCCGTCTCGCGCCGCACGCCGACCGAGAGCATCACCGGTAACGCGATGCCGCCCACCATCACGATCGCGCCCAAGCCCGTCAGCGTGGTGAAGAGCGCCGCCACCGCGATGCCGACGGAGACGATCACGGAGTAGGGGCGGTCGCCGCCGAACTCCGCCGCGCGCGACACCAAGTGCTCCGCGATCCCCGTGCGCATCGTGACGCGCCCCAGCAGCGCGCCGAAGATCACCGCCGCATAGGCTGGAGCGATGCGTCCGGCCGTGCCCTCGCCCAACGCCTGCAGCAACTGCTGCGGGTGCACGCCCGCAACTAAGCCCGCCAACGCCGCCACTAGCGGCACGGCCAGGAGCGCGGGCAGCAGGCGCCGCCACATGAGCAGCGCGGCGAAGAGAAAGGTGGCGATCAGCGCGAGGCCGGCGATCACGGTGACTCGCTCCCCACGCCCAATCCGGAGAACAACTCCTCGCGCGTGGGAAGGCGGTGATCCTCACGGTAGTAACGCTCGCGCGTCACCGCTTGCAGGCGGTCCTCCATGCGCAGCACGTTGGCGCGCCACTCGTCGTAGCGCGCCAACACGTTGGCGAGGTAGGCCGGGCGGCACTCGGCTTGCCAGGCACGCGCGTACTCTTCGCGGATGACGCTGAGATTGTCACGCCACTCCCAGAGCAGGTAGCGCGCCAGGAAGAGATCGTGGAAGACGCGCTCGTCGTCCTTGCCCGCGTGCGCCAGCGCGTCGGCGTAATACGCGTCGAACTCACGGGCGATCTGATACTTACGCCCTAAGAAATCGTAGCGGCGCGCGGCCAGGCGCAGCGCCAGCAGCGCGTCGGCATGCAGCGGCGGCGGCGCGCCGCCGCTTTCGAGATCGTGCAGCGCGCGCTCCGCTTCGACGCGCACCTTGGCCACGTCGATTTGGGCGAAGACGCGGCGCTGATTGCGGAACGGATCGCTCCAGAAGAGATAGTTGGAGGGATCGGTGGGCGTGGTGCGCAGGGCATCCTGCGCCGCGCGTAGCGCGTCGAGATCATCCGCCCAGCGCGGCTCGTCCGTGCCGAAGAACGCCCAATCGAAGCGCGCGTGAAAGGCGCGCTCGTCGATGGGCGCGGGCTGCCAGGCCGCGGCGAGCGCGAAGAGCACGGGATACCACGTGTTCGCGAACAGGCTCTCGCCGTCGTCGTGCCAGACCGTCTCCAGCATGCCGATCACGTGCGGCGTGGCTTGGCCGTCGCGCACGAAGCTCGCGGCGTTCTCGGTAGCCGCCGAGAGACCGGCGTAGATCTCTCCCCAGTCGGCTGCGCCCGGGGCGACGAATTGCTCGATGCCGGCGCTCGCGAAAGGCGTCAGATACTTTTCGTACGATGCCTCCGGCGCGTAGTGCCAGTTCGCCACGACCACATTCTTCGGAAGGCGCGCGGCGGCGTCCGGGTGCGCCAACAGCACGTCACCCCAGATCACCGGGCGCATGCCCAGCGACGTGACCGTCGTGAAGAGCGGGGCGTAGTAGCCCAGGTACATCGCCTCGCTGCCTTCGCGCTTCAACAGATCGGCGGAACGTCCCGTGCCCACGAGGTTCGGCTCGTCACCGCCCACGTGGAAGAACGGGGTGCGCCCCCGCACCTGCGCCGCCTCGTCTGCGATGATTCCGCGCATGAGTTGCCCGGACTCAGGCACGGCGGGGGCCAACACGTAGTCGTGCGGTAGCTCCGCCAAGCCGGAGTACTGCTCCACGGAGAGCAGACGGTGCATGTGGCCAAGCGTCTCCTGCTCCGGCATCAGCGCCACGTGAAAGCGCGCGGCGTACTCGGAGAGCTCGCGTAACTCGTGCGGAGTGATCGCGTCCGGCGGCGTGGGCAACGGCAGATGCGGATCCGCGAAGGCGCTCTCGAAATACAGCGAATAGAGGTTGCCCTTGAACGCGGCGATGGTGCGGATGCGCTCTTTGAAAAATGCCAGCGTGGGAATCGGGCCGCGCGAGACGTCGTCGGAGACGCCGCGCCAACGCATGGCCGGATGATCGACGATATGCGCCTGCGGCAGGCACCAGCCGGCGCCGTCGCGCATCGGCAGTTGCGCCAGCGTCATCAGACCGTAGAAGCGCCCCGCCGCCGTATCGGCCAGGATCTCCGCTCCACCGCGCTCCACCCGGAGGACGTAGCCCTCCTCGCCCAGTTGCGCGTGCTGGGCGCGCTCGCCCGCGCCCAGCTCGGAGACGCGCACCACCACGCCCGCGGGCGCGCCCGATGCGATGCCCAGCGCGTGCCAGCGCTCGCCCAGGATCTCCAGCGCGCCGTCTTCACGCGCCACACCTTCGAAGCGCACCTCGTACGTGTGCAGCGGCGCAACGCACGCGCCGACGGCGGCCTCACGCGGCTGCGGCAGCACCTTCGCCTGCGCTGGAGGCGGCATCAATGCAGCAGCGGCCAGCAACACCGCGAGCGCGGCATGGCCGCTAGCCACGCGCCCCCGCACGCTCCCGCACGAACGCGCAGAGGCGCGCGGCGCCCGTGCGGAGGTCGTCCTCGGAGCTGGCTAGGCTGATGCGTACCGCTCCCGCCGCAACGCTGCCGAAGGCGCTGCCGGGTGCAACCGCCACGCCGCGCTCGCGCAGCAGCGCCAGCGCGAAGTCGCGCGACTCCATGCCGCTGGGCGAGACGTCGGCCATCACGTAGAAGGCGCCCGCGGGCAATGCCGCCAGCAGACCATCCGCGCGCAAGATTTCGGCCACCAGATCGCGGCGACGGCGATAAGTTGCCACCATCTCCGCCACCGGCGCCTGCGGCCCCGCCAGCGCGGCTTCGGCCGCCTTCTGCGAGAGCGTGGGCGGGCACGAGCAGGTCGATTCCAGCACCTTGGCCATCGTGTCGATCAGCGGCTCGGGGGCGACCGCGTAGCCGAGGCGCCAGCCCGTCATCGCATAGGTCTTCGAGAACGTGAACGCGCTGATGATCGGCACGCCGGGAGCCAGCGCCGCCGCACTCCAGCCCTCGCCGTCGAACACGATCTGGTCGTAGCACTCATCGCTGAGCATCCAGACACCGTGGCGCTGCGCCAGCTCGGCGATGCGCACCAGCGCGTCACGGCTCCAGATCGCGCCGGTGGGATTGTTGGGGCTGTTGACGACGATGAGTTTGGTGCGCGGCGTGATGAGCGACGCCAGGTGCTCCACGTCGGGTTGGTAGCCCGCCTGCGCGGGGCAGCGGTACGAGATCAGCCGCGCGTGCGCCCAGGCACACATGATGCGATAGTTGGGCCAGGCCGGGTCCGGCAGCAACACCTCGTCGCCGGCTTCGAGCACGGAGGCGAAGGCCGCCGCGATTACGCCGACGCCGCCCACGCCGCAGGTGATCTGCTGGGGCGTGGCCGCGATGCCGTTGACGCGCGCCAACTTCTCCACCAGCGCTTCGCGCAGCGAGAGCAGGCCCTGCGTCTGCGTGTAGAACGTCCAGCCCTCGTCGACCGCGCGGCGCGCCGCCGCGGCGACGTGCTCGGGCGTTCGAAAGTTCGGCTGGCCGACTTCAAGGCGAATCGCGCCTGGTATCGTCAGGGCGAGGTTCGCGATTTCGCGTATCCCGGAATGGGCCGTCTGCGCGCTCTCTCGCGCCAGCGGCGGAAGGCTTGAGGTCGTCACAATGAGATGCCATTCGCGCCCTCGAACCTTCGTCCATGCAGCTGACCACGATCGATTGGACCGTGATCGTCGGCTTCTTTGCCGTGAACATCGCGATCGGCCTCTGGTATGCGAGGCGCGGCGGACGGAGCGTCGGCGACTTCTTCCTCTCCGGGCGCAGCGTGCCGTGGTGGCTAGCGGGAACTTCGATGGTTGCCACCACCTTCGCCGCCGACACGCCGCTGGTCGTGACCGGACTCGTGTGGAAGAACGGCATCGCCGGCAACTGGCTGTGGTGGAACATGGTGATGAGCGGTATGCTCACGGTGTTCCTCTTCGCGGCACTCTGGCGGCGTGCGGGCGTGCTGACCGACGTGGAGCTGGTAGAGGTGCGCTACGCGGGTGCCGGCGCGAAGTTCCTGCGCGGCTTCCGCGCGGCGTACTTGGGGCTAGCGTTCAACACCATCGTGATGGGCTGGGTCAACTTGGCGATGGCGAAGATCCTGCTGGTGACGCTCCACACCACGAAGCTGGAGGCCGTCTTCGCGTGTCTGCTGCTCACCGGCATCTACGTTTCGGTAGGCGGGCTGTGGGGCGTGCTGGTCACGGACATGCTGCAGTTCGTGGTCAAGATGACGATGGCGATCGTGCTGGCGGTGGCGGCCGTCGCCGCCGTCGGCGGCCTAGGCGCGCTGCGTATGAAACTCGGCGCCGTCGACCTGGCGCGCCACGCCGTGCCGGGCTCGGCCGACTCCGTGCTCTCGTTCGCGCCGAATCTCGACAGCGTGTGGATGCCGCTGCTGACGTTCTTCGTTTACATCGGCGTGCAGTGGTGGGCCTCGTCGTATCCCGGCGCGGAGCCGGGCGGCGGCGGCTACGTGGCGCAGCGCATCTTCTGCGCGCGCGACGAGCGCCACAGCCTGCTGGCCACGCTCTGGTTCACCATCGCGCACTACGCGCTGCGTCCGTGGCCGTGGATCCTGGTAGCGCTGGCGGCGCTGGTGCTCTACCCGCACGGCGTGATCAACCCCACCACGCACCGGCCCGATGCGGAGCTGGCGTACGTGCAGACGATGATCGACTACCTGCCGCCGTGGCTGCGCGGGCTGATGATGGCGGGCTTCCTCTCCGCGTACATGTCCACCATCGGCACGCAGCTCAACCTCGGCGCCTCCTACGTGGTAAACGATCTCTACCGCCGCTTCTTCGTCAAGGATCGCAGCGAGCGCCACTACGTCGGCGTTTCACGCGTGGCGACGCTGGCGCTGATGCTGCTCTCGGGCATCGTGACGCTGCACATGGACTCGATCACGGGCGCGTGGCAGTTCTTACTGGCCTTCGGCGCCGGCGCGGGGCTGGTCTTCATTCTGCGCTGGTACTGGTGGCGCATCAACGCTTGGAGCGAGATCTCCGCGCTCTTGGCGTCGTTTACGGTCTCGACGGTCATCGAGCAGTTCCACTTGGTCAATCCCGATGAGCCATTAGGCTTCGCCTACCTGATGCTCTGGACCGTCGGCATCTCGACGGCGGTGTGGATCGCGGTAACGCTGCTGACGCCGCCGGAGCCGATGGAACGCCTGGTCTCGTTCTACCGTCGCGTGCGTCCGGGCCGTGGCGGTTGGGGGCCGGTGGCGGCGCTGGCGCCCGACGTCGCAGACGGCATGGCGCGCGGGCCGGCGCTCGTGGATTGGGCCGCCGGCTGCGCGCTGATCTATCTCTCGATCTTCGGCGTCGGCAAGATTTTGCTGGGCGCGCCGCTCCTAGGCACCACGCTGCTGCTGCTCGCCGCCGCCACGCTCTGGTTCATCCTCTGGGATTTGGGGCGCCGCGGCTACGACGTGCTGGGCTCGTCGCGCCCGGAGCTTGCGCCTGAACTGGCTGTGGAGGCCGTGGAGTAAACCACGCGGTCGCCCACGATGCGCGCAGGGGGCATCAGCTTGTGCGCCTCGGCGAGGTCGGCGCGCATGATGTGGCGCACGTCCGCGCCGCGTGCCATGGTGGCGTCGGCGATCAGGCGGCGGTGGCAGCGCCACCACAGCGTCTCGCTGCACATCACCACCAGCGGCTCCTTCTCCGCCTTGACCAGCAGAGCGTCGAGCGCCTTCCAAAACTCGTCCTGCAGCATGTAGTCGGCGTAGCCGCGGAAGCTCTCGTTCTTCCACGCCATATTGGGGCTCTGCGCGCCCAGGCCCTTACGGAAGCCGCCCAACTCCGGATGGTGCTCGTAGGCGATGCCGTTGCGCTCCAACATCCGTTGCAACGTCAGCATGCCGAACTGCGGATGCTTGCGTGAGCCCGGCGCCGTGCGCACGTCCAGCAGGCGCGCGATCTTGTGCGCCTGCAACAGGCGCAGAAACTCCTCCGCCGTGCGCGTGCCGTGACCGATCGTATAGAGTTTCACGCGTTCATGCGTGCGATCTTCTGGTCCAACCGCTCGTCGAACTTGGCACGCTTGATGGCGGCGCGGCGGTGCTTGCCTTCGCCGATGACGTCGAATTGGTCGCGCCCCACGATCTCGAAATCGTAGAACTTCCCGTCCATGGCAACCAGTTTCGCCGTGATCTCGACGGCCATGCCCGGCGGCGTCGCCGCCACGTGGCTCATGTCGATGTGGACGCCCACAGACTGCTCCCCCTCATTGTGGTGGGGCAGCAGAATCTCCATGGCCGCCCATTCCATCAGCGCCACCAGCATCGAGGTAGCCAACACCTTGGGCATGCTCTGCCAGCTCCCGGCCTCCGGCATCATGCCGGGGACGGTCAGATGGTCGGGGACGGTGATCCGGAGCGTGTGCGTCATGCCGACGCGCAGCGTATCGCGCATGCCTCCGCCTTCCGCAAGACGCGAGGCCGCCCCTTGCGAGGCGGCCTCCGGAGCGCAGCGGCGCGACGCTAACCCGGATCGGAGGCGATGGCGGCCTGCACGTCGTGGATGGCCTCGTTGGTCTCTTCGAGCGCCTTCACGCGCAGACCGTGGAAGTCATGGTTGCTGGTTTGCAGATGCCCCCGCGCGTTGAAGAGCGCGTTCAGCGCGGCGCGCATGTCGGGATGGTGCTCGACGGCCAGAGTCGGGACGGCGGCGCCGGCCACGAAGGCGAGTCCGGCGATCAGAACGGTCAGCTTGTGCTTCATCATCTTCTTCCTTGCTGCATGAGAGTTTGATGATGAAGACGGTAGCGGACGCGAGTTACCCGCGGGTTACACGCATCCGTTACAGCACGGCGGCCAGCTCATCCCAGAGGAACGCCATCGCCTTGATGCCGCCGTAGAACTGCGAGAGCGTGAACTTCTCGTTGGGCGCGTGGGTCTGATCGTCCGGAAGACCGACGCCCACCAGCACCTGCGGCAGCCCAAGGGTGCGGTCGAACGTAGCGACGGGACCGATCGAGCCGCCCATGCCGATCATCACCGCTGGCTTGCCGAAGGCGCGCTCCATGGCGCGCGCCGCGGCCTTGGTGGCGGGATGCTCGCGTGAGGTGACGATGGCGCGGCCGGCCTCATGGCTCTCCACGTTGACGCGCACGCCAGGCGATGCGACCGACCGGATATAATCGGCGACGAGTTTGGTGATGCGCGCGGGGTCTTGATCCGGCACCAAGCGCGCGGTGATCTTGCAGCCGGCTTTGGCGGGGATGATCGTCTTGGAGCCCTCGCCTTGGTAGCCGCCCCAGATGCCGTTGCAATCCAACGTCGGGCGCCACCACATGCGCTCCAGCGGCGTATAGCCGCGCTCGCCGTGCAGCTGCGGCACACCCAAGCGCTTGGCCTCGGCCTGTTCGTCGAACGGCAGCGCGGCGATCTCCGCGCGCTCCGCCGGCCCCAGCTCGCGCACGTCGTCGTAGAACCCCGGCACCGTGATGCGGCCGTGTTCGTCCTTCAACTTGGCCACGATCTGCGCGAGCGCGTTGATCGGGTTGTCGATCGCACCGCCGAAGAGGCCGGAGTGCTGATCGCCCAACGTGGGACCGTCGACATGAACCTCCCAACTCACCAAACCACGCATGGCGATGGTGAGCGAAGGAACGTCCTCCGAGAAGACCGGGGTATCGGAGATCACGACCACGTCGCAGGCTAGCAGATCGCGGTGGCCGGCGACGAAGCCGTCGAAGTTGGGTGAGCCGATCTCCTCTTCGCCCTCGATGATGAACTTGAGGTTCAGCGGCAGCGCCTTACGTGTGCGCAGATGGGCGGCAAACGCCGCCCAATGCATCACCACCTGCCCCTTGTCGTCCACCGCACCACGCGCGTGGAGCTTGCCGTCGCGCACCTGCGGCTCGAAGGGCGGCGAGGTCCAGAGCTCGAGCGGATCGACGGGCTGCACGTCATAGTGGCCGTAGACCAGCACCGTCGGCTTTCCAGGCGCGCCCAACCACTCGCCGTAGACCACGGGATGCCCCTTGGTCTCCAACACTTGCGCGCGCTGCATGCCCAGCGCCAGCATGCGCGAGGCGGCGTGCTCGGCCGCGCGGCGAACGTCGCCGCGGTAGGCGCCGTCGGCGCTAATGGACGGAATGCGCAGCCAAGTCTCAAGTTCTTCGAGTGCCTCTTGGCGGTGTTCGTCGCAGAAACGAGCGAGATCGTCGGAATGCAGCATAGCAGTTGGCTTCGCCCATGACGAGGGGCAAGGCCTTGCGCACGGAAAGGACGACTGCTCATGGCGGCGATTGCAATGCTCCTGCTGGCGCTCTTAGCGGTCTCGACCGGCGGCATCTTCGCGCGCATCGCGCTTGACGGCGCGGGGCCGCTAGCGGTGGCGGCGTGGCGCCTGTCCATCGCCTCACTCGCACTGGCCGCGCCGGGCGTGGTGCGTCCCGTGCACACGGAGCCAGCCGACCGCGCGCGCCTTGCCGCCGCGGGCGTCGCGCTTGCCGCACACTTCGCGCTGTGGATCGGCAGCATCGAATTCGTCAGCGTCGTCACCTCCACGCTGCTGGTCTCTACCACACCGGTGTGGACCGGACTCTACGGCGCAATCACCGGCGTCGAGCGGCCACGCCGCTCGTTTTGGGGCTGGCTCGTGGTGGCAGCAGCGGGAATGTGGCTGGTGGTCCGCAGCGATCGTACGCCGGTGCCGTACCCCGGCCACGACCTGCTGGGCTGGCTGATGGCACTGGGCGGCGCCATGGCAATCGGTGCGTACTTCCTGATCGTGCGGCCGATCCGCACGCGCCTGCACGCGCGCGCCGTGATCACCTGGACCTATCCCACCGCAGCGTTGGCGATGCTGGCGGCGCTGCTGCTCTCCCACCAGCCCGCCTGGGGTTTCCCCCGGCAGGCGTGGCTGGGAATCATCGGCATGGGGCTGATCCCGCAGTTGCTCGGCCACACAGGCCTCAACATCTCGCTGCGGCACTTCTCCGCCAGCACCGTCTCCTTCGCCGTGCTCCTGGAGCCAGCGCTCACCGCCGTGTTGGCAGTGATCTTCCTGCACGAGCCGCTGACGGCGGGACAGATCGCCGGCGGCGCCGCGCTGATCCTCTCGCTGGCACGAGTCTTGCACGAGGAGTACCGCTACGCGGAGGAGTCTCCGCAGTAACTCGCACGGGGCCCGCCGAATGCCACGCCCCACATGGAGGCGCTGGAATGCACGGCGAGCGACGGTGTGCGCTGTGCGGCGCGGGTAGCCGGGCGCACCGGTGACCCCCTGATCTTCGTCCACGGTTTCGACACGACGGCGGAGGTCTGGGAGTCGCAGCTCTCATCCCTTTCGAGACGCTTTCGCTGCGCGGCGGTGGAGTTACGCGGGAACGGCGTTGCACCGCTCCCCGTCAAACTCTCGTCGATCACGTGCGAAGGCTTTGCCTGCGACGTGCTCGCCGTCGCCGACGCACTCGGTGCGCCGAGCTTCCACCTGATCGGCTGCGACCTCGGCGGCATCGCCGGACTGGAATTGTGGCGCAGAGCACCCGAACGCATCGCCGGTATCGCGCTGCTGGGCAGCTTCGCGGCCTTTCCCCACGGGAAGACGATCGCGAAGACGGTCATCGAAGACGCACTGGAAGCGAAGACGATGGTCGCATACGCGGAGCGGCACGTGGAGCTCGTGTTGCCGCCGCGCGCCCCCGCCTTCCAGCGCACGAGACTCGTGCGTCAACTGGCACTGAAGGATCGGCGGGCCTATTCGCGCTTCGCGCTGGCGACCTGGACCGCAGATTATCGCGGCCTCCTGGCGAGCATGGACATTCCCACGCTGGTGCTTTGGGGCGAGCACGATCGCATCACCCCACGTGCATGCTCGGAAGAATTGGCGGCGGCGATTCCAGGGGCGCGGCAGATCACCGTTCCCGATGCCGGCCACTTAGTTCAGGCGGATGCCCCGGTCTTCGTCAATGCGGCGCTGGAAGCGTTTGTGCGCCCCACCCCGAATCCTCGCCCATGACGATCGCCATACCGCAAGACGTGCTCGACGATGTCGTTGCCACGCGCCGTGATCTCCACGCCCACCCCGAACTCGCTTTCGAGGAGACGCGCACCGCCGCCATCGTCGAAGCGCGCCTGCGCGCCTTGGGCTACGACGTGCGCACGGGCATCGCCAAGACCGGAGTGCTCGGCATCTTGCGCAGCGGCAAGCCGGGGCGCACGGTGCTGTTGCGCGCGGACATGGACGCACTGCCCATCGAGGAGCAGAACGATCTTCCGTTCCGCTCGACCGTGCCCGGGAAGATGCACGCCTGCGGCCACGATGCGCACGTGGCGATGCTCCTGGGTGCGGCACGCGTGCTGATGGAGCGCAGAGACGAACTTGCGGGCACGCTCGTCCTGTGTTTCCAGCCTGCTGAAGAAGGCAAAGGCGGCGGCCGCGAGATGGTCAACGAGGGGGTGCTCGACGACCCCAACGTCGACGCCGCCTTTGGGCTGCACATCTCCAGCAACTACCCAGCCGGCGTGGTGGCCTGGCGCCGTGGGCCCTTCTTCGCGTCGAGCGACTCCATCGAGATCACGATCCGCGGCAGAGGCGGCCACGGCGCCTCACCGCACGAGGGCGTCGACCCCATCTTCACGGCGGGGCAGTTCATCACCAGCGTGCAGCAGGTGGTCAGCCGCAACATCTCGCCGCTGGAGCCGGGGGTGGTGACGATCGGAGCAATCCACGGCGGCACCACGCACAACGTGATCCCGGACACAGTCACGCTACTGGGCACGGTACGCGCCTTCGACGCCGAGGTGCGCGCGGCGATGCCCGAGCGCATCGAGCGCGTGCTCGCGGCTGCCTGCGCGAGCACGGGCGCCACGTACGACTATACCTACGTCTGGCGCTACCCGATCACGGTGAACGACGGCGAGCAGACCGGCCTGGTGGACGAGCTCGCACGCGGACTCTTCGGCGTCGAGCGCTCGGTCGAGGGAGAGCGCACGATGGGAGCCGAGGATTTCTCGTTCTTTCTCGAGCGCGTGCCCGGCTCGTACTTTTTGATTGGAGCCGCCGGCGGCCCCGAGACCTCTAAACCACACCACAACGCCGCCTTCACCATCGACGAGCGCGCCTTGGAGACCGGAGTCCAGATGCTGGTGGCCCTTGGTTTGGAAGCGCCCCGCCGCGGCCGATGAAAGACACGTGGCCATGTTGATCGCGTCCCTGCTCCTGCTGGCAGCGGGGATCGCCCTCGCAGTTCCGGCGCTGCGCCGCGCTCGCACCGCGGAGAGCGAGCACGCGCGCATCCGCACCCTCTTCGCCCGCTACCTCTCGCCCGCGGTCGTCGACGAATTGCTGGCGCGCAAGGACGCACGTGCGCTGGAGGGGCGCTCGCTTACCGCCACGATCCTCTATGCGCGACTGTGGAACTTCACGCTGAAACAGGAGCGCCTGGCGCCCGAAGAACTACTGCGTTACCTCAACGAG
>SCRI01000057.1 GCA_004298675.1 bacterium
TGCAGCGCCGTCTGTGCGACCGGCTCGCCGTAAAGGCCGCGTTGCTGCCGGCGAAGACGGGAACGATCTTCGCCTCGTCCAGCGAGTTGGACGCCGCCGCGAGGCAGAGTCACGGGCGTTGGCGCCGCGCGCTAGCGCGCGTGGCCGGCAAGCAGGAGTGGCTCGTGCTCGGCTACACGCGTCCGCACCCAGCCCCCGCCGTTTGTGATCTGCCGACCTTGGGCAAGACGCTTTCTCCGCGCCACGCGGTGGCCGCGCCGTTCGCGGCGCTCTGGGCGACGCTCTCGGCCGCGGCCACGCAGGGGCGCTTGGTGGCCGCGCGCGATCCGCGTGCGGCGTTTGCTGCTGCGCTGTTGGTGGCCGTGGAGCACGCGGCGGCGTTCCGCGCGGTGCTCCTGCACCAGGCGGACGAGTGCGCGCTCTCCGGTACGACCGTCTACCACGCGGGGCCGCGCGCCCCGTTTCACTTCAGCTAGAAAGTCAGGGAGTGATGCCGACGATAGCCGTGCTTCCCGGTGACGGGATCGGCCCCGAAGTCACGCGCGTTGCGCTGGAGATCCTGCGCCGCGTGCGTCCGAGCGACACGTGCGAAGAGTATCCCGTCGGCGGCGGTGCGTACGACCGCTACGGCACCCCGATTCCCGATCGCACGAAGAGCGGGGTCGATCGCGCCGATGCCGTGCTCTTCGGCAGCGTGGGCGGCCCGCAGTGGGACGGCGAGCGGGTCCCGCGCGAGCTGCGCCCGGAGGCCTCACTGCTCTTCCTGCGCGTACACTACGAGCTCTTCGCGAACATCCGCCCCGTGCGCATCTACCCGGGTTTGGAAGAGGCTTCGTCACTGAAGCGCGAGATCGTGGGCGGGCTGGACTTGGTGGTGGTGCGCGAGCTGACCGGCGGCGCCTACTTCGCCCAGCCCAAGGAGTTCGGTGAGCGCGACGGCGTGCCGTACGCGTTGGACACCATTCTCTATCGCGAGCCGGAGATCGTGCGCATCGCGCGCATCGCCTTCGAAGTGGCGCGCGGGCGCCGCAAGTCCATACATTCGGTGGACAAACAGAACGCCTTGGAGACTTCGCGCCTGTGGCGCAAGACGGTCGTCGCGGTTGCGGCCGATTATCCCGACGTCAAGCTGCAGCACGTGCTGGTCGACAACGCCGCCATGCAGCTCGTGCGCAACCCGCGCCAGTTCGACGTTATCTTGACCGAGAACATGTTCGGCGACATCCTCTCCGACGAGTCGGCGATGCTGAGCGGCTCGATCGGCAACGTGCCTAGCGCCTCGCTGGGCAAGCGCGGCGAGCCCGGGCGGCACTTTGGTCTCTACGAGCCCATCAGCGGCAGCGCGCCGGATATCGCCGGGCAGAACCTGGCCAACCCGACGGCGGCGATCCTCAGTGCCGCGATGCTGTGCCGCCACTCGCTGGGAGACTCCGCCGCGGCGGAGCGCATCGAGCGCGCCGTGGATGCGACGTTTGCCTCCGGTGCGCGCACGCGCGACTTGGTCCCGGAAGGGCAAGCCTACCTCTCCACGACGGCGTTCGGCGAAGCGGTGGCCGCGCGGCTCTAAGGCCTAGGCCGTTGCGTGCCAGGGGTCGAGGAGCGTGATGTTCGCAGCTTTGAAATGGCGGACGTTGCGCGTGACGAGGGTGAGACCGTACGCCAGCGCCGTGGCTTGATCCATTCTGCCACGACGTTGGTATCTAGGAGAAACCTCACAGATCGAGCTCGCGAGCCGCGCCCTTTACGCGCCCGATCTCGATACCGGCGCCTCTGAGCGGCGACGCGGCGAGAAACTCAGCGAGATTGCCGCGCCGCTCGGTAGTCTTACTGGTCATCAAGGTCATCATAGCAGGGCCGCCGCACTCGTGGCAATGCGCCATCACCAGACGCGATAGGTGCCGGCGGCTTCGACCACCACGAGCGCGCCGTCGATCAGGGCTTCGCGCAGCGGGTGGTCCCAGCGGCACAGCACTTGGATGACCACACGCGGAAGCGCCGCTAGTGCGGCGCGGGCGCGGCGCGTCAGCGAGAGCAGGTCCTGCGGCCAGGCCGGGTGCCCCGGCGGCAGCGTGACAGGGGTGCGCAGCTCTTCGCTCTCACCGACGGCCTCCGCCGCCCCCGCGCGCAGCGCGCGCGTCTGCGCCGCGTCGGGCTGGACGAGGCGCAGCCCGCTCACGCCGCCCGCTCCGCGTGCAGGCGCGTGCGCAAGCGGCGCAGCGCGCGCACGTGCAGTTGCGAGACGCGCTGCCGGGAGATGCCCATGCACCGGCCCAGCAAGTCGAACGTGACGCTTGCGAAGTAGTGGCGGCGTAGCACCTCACGCTCGCGCGCGGGCAGTCCCTCGAGCGCCGCCAGCACCGCGCGCACGCGCTGCCGCAGGCGCAGCGCCGCCGTCGGGTCGTGCTCGCAGGCGGGCTCGTGCAGTCCCGGCGGCAGCGGCTCGTTCAGCGAGAGCGGGGCCTGCAGTGCGGGCTCGCCCAGTACCGCCCGCACGCGCCGCTCGTCGAAGCCGCCGGCGGCGGCAATCTCCGCATGGCACGGCACGCGTCCGAGCCGCGAGTAGAGATCGTAGCGAATGCGCTCCGCGATGCGCGCCTCGCGGCGAACCTGCTCCGGTACGGCGTCCATGCGCCGCACGCCGTTGAGGATGGAGCCCAGGATCAGGCGGCGCGCATAGGCGCGCAGCGGGACGCCGCGTTGCGGATCGAAGGAGTCGACGGCGCGAATGGCGCCCAGCGCTCCGTCGGCGGTCAAATCCTCCAGCTCGCAACTGGGGACTTTGTACGCGATGCTCCGCGCGATGCCGCGCACCATCGGGAGCAGCGCGCGTATCGCCGCTTCGCGCTCAGGCATCGTCGCGCTCGACCTTGCGCGCCAAGATATCGGCAAAGCTCTGCGCGAGCAGTCCACCTGCCGGGCCTGCCGCGTGCTCCAGCGGAGCCAAGAGCGGGCGCAGCAGCAGCGCCTCGATCAGCGCGGACAAGCGTGCGCCTTCGCTCTGCACGCGCGTCAGTTCCGCTGCAGGTTGTTGGCGACGCGCAGCATTTCATCGGCGGCGCTCACGCCTTTAGCGCTGGCTTCGTAAGCGCGCTGGGCCGTGAGGATCTCCATCATCGCCTCGATCACCGAGACGTTGGCGCGTTCCAGTGACCCCGCCACCAGACTTCCCGCGCCGCCCTGCGCCGGCGCCACCAGCCGCGCGTGCCCCGCGCGTGGCGTGGCGAGGAACATGCCGTCCGGGCCGCGGCGCAAGTGCTCGGGCGCCGCAAACAGCGCCAGCCGGATGCGCCCCGCTGCCGCGCTTCCGCCGCCGGGCAGTTGCGCGCTCACCGTGCCGTCCGGCGCGATGGCTGCACCACGTGCGCCTTGCGGCAGGCGCACGCCCACCAGATGCCAGCCGGCGCGCCCCAACAGTCCGCGCTCGTCCAGCGAGAAGTCGCCGGCGCGGGTGTAGGCGCTACGACCGTGCGCGTCGCGTAGCTCGAAGAGTCCGGCGCCATCGATGGCGCAGTCGTAGGCGCCGCCGCTGTGCTCGAGCTTGCCCTGCGTGAAGCGTGTGCGCTCGCCGGCGGCGATGGTGCCTAGCCCCGGCCCGCCGCTCGTGCCGTCGAGGATGCGCTCGAACAGCGCCGTCGAGGCTTTGAAGCCGGTGACGTCGGCGTTGGCTAGGTTGTCGGCGATGGTCTCCAGATTGCGTTGCTGCGCCGCCATGCCGGTGGCGGCGACGAAGAGCGCGCGATCCATCAGCGCACCGTCGCCACGTCGTCGATGCTCTTGCGGTGCATGGCGTCGTCGGCGGCGATCACGCGCTGGCCGCTCTCGAAGCTGCGCTGCGCGGAGAGGATCGCCAACAGCTCGCTGGTTGCCTCCACACCGGAGACTTCCAGGGCCCCTTGCCGCACGGTGGTCCCGGCTGGTAGCTCGAGCCGGTCAACGATGCGTGCGCCCTCGCGCACGGTGCCGTCGGCGGCAAAGGCCGCCTGCGAACTAACCACGAGCGGGCCGCACCGCCCCATGAGCACGCGGCCCCCAGCGTCGGTGAGATGGCCGTCCTCGGTGCGGGAGAAGGCGCCGTCGCGGCTGTGCGCGAGCGTGCCGTCGGCGGCGCGCAACGTGAAGGCGCCGCGCCCTGCCAGCGCCAGATCGAAGGCGCCGCCGCTGGGGCGCAGCGCGCCCTGTGCCTCCGCGGTCCGCGAGCTCAAGCGCAGCGTGGAGGCGAAGCGCTCGACTGCGGCCTCGTGCCGGCGAAAGCCATTGGTGGAGAGGTTGGCGAGGTTGTCGGCGGCGATCTCCAAGCGCGCTTGCGCCACGCTCATCGTCTGCGCCGCCCACTCTGCTGCACTGGTCATGGCCCGACTCTACGGGCGCGATGTTGCGGCGAGATGGCCGCGCGATGAGCGCGTTATGCGGCGGCGAGGATGGCGGAGAGCAGCAGCCCGAGCGGATCGACGGCGGCGGCCACGCTGGCCAGCACCTCTGCATGCGAGATGGCCGCGAAATCGTGCCAGACGTTGGCGATGACGCTGACGCCGGCCACGTGCAGCCCCAGCGCGCGCGCCTGGATCACCTCCGCCACGGTCGACATGCCCACGGCGTCGCCGCCGGCGGTACGGTAGAAGCGCACTTCGGCCGGCGTCTCGTAGGCTGGCCCGAGCGCGCCGCAGTAGACGCCTTCGCGCAGCGTGATCCCTAGGCGCAGCGCGGCCTCGCGCGCAACGTCGCGCAGGTGCGGCGTGTAGGCGCCGGTCATGTCGGGAAAGCGTGTCTCGCCCGGTGCGGGTGGTCCCAGCAGCGGGCTGGAGCCGGTGAAGTTCACCTGATCGGCAATCAGCATCAGGTCGCCGGGTTCGAAGCCTTCGTTCAGTCCGCCGGCGGCGTTGGTGACGACGAGCGTGCGTGCCCCTGCGGCGGCGGCGGCACGCACGGGGAAGGTGACCTCGCGCTGCGTGTAGCCTTCGTAGGCGTGGGCGCGCCCCACGAAGACCGCGACGCGCTTGCCGCTCCACTCGCCCAGCGCCACGAAGCCGGGGTGCCCGGTCACTTGCGGCCTCGGCATGCCCGCGATCCGGTCTACCGGAACTTTCTCGCGCACGTTCGCGCGCGTGACCGCCGCGCCCAAACCGCTGCCGAGGATCACCGCCGCGTCGATCGCGCCCAGCCGTTGCGCTGCCGCGGCTAAGGCTTCGTCGCTCACGCGTTCACGCGCGCCAGCAGCCGGCGCCCCGTCATCTCGGGCGGAATCGGCAGGGCGAGGATCTCCAGCAGCGTGGGCGCCACGTCGCCCAGGCACCCGCCGTCCTCGAGCGTGCCCAGCGGCTCGCGCGAGATCAACACGAAGGGCACGCGGTTGGTGGTGTGCGCAGTGAGCGGATGGCCGTGTGCGTCGAGCTTCTCTTCGGCGTTGCCGTGGTCCGCGGTGATCGCCAGGATGCCGTCGCGCTCCAGCACGGCCGTGGCCAAGCGTCCCAGGCATGTGTCGAGCTCTTCCAGCGCCACCAGCGTGGCGTCCCAGACACCGGTATGCCCCACCATGTCGGCGTTGGCGTAGTTCATCACGATCGCGTCGTGCTTGCAGGCGCGCAGATCGGCGAGCGCGGCATCGGTGATCTCGCGCGCACGCATGCGCGGCGCCAAGTCGTAGGTGGGCACGCTACGGTCCGAGGGGATGAGGATGCGATCCTCGCCCGCGAACGGCTCCTCGCGTCCGCCGCTGAAGAAGTAGGTGACGTGGGCGTACTTCTCCGTCTCCGCCAACCGTAGTTGCGAAAGCCCTTGCTCCGCCAGCACTTCGCCGAAAGTCTGGCGCTGCAGGCGCGGCTCGAACAGCACGGGGTTAGCGAAGTACTCCTCGTACTTCGTCATCGTGGCGAAGAGGAAGTCTTCCAGCTGCGCAACGGGAAATGCGTCGAAGGCGGGATCGCTGAAGGCCAGCGTCAGCTGGCGCGCACGGTCGGGGCGGAAGTTGAAGAAGATGCAGGCGTCGCCGCTGGCGATCAACGGGCGCGCAGCGTCGATGATGATGGGTTTCACGAACTCGTCGGTCTCGCCGGCGGCGTACGCGGCGTCGATGGCGTCCAGGGCGCTGGGCGCCGTGCGCTCCGCCACGCCGCGCACCAGCGCGTCGTACGCGGCCTGCGTGCGCTCCCAACGCTTGTCGCGGTCCATGGCGTAGAAGCGGCCGATGAGCGAGCCAAAGCTGCCGCCGCGCGCGTCGAGCTTGGCTTGCGTCTGCGCGATGTATTCGCGCGCGGAGCTGGGCGGCGTGTCGCGCCCGTCGAGGAAGGCTTGAACTTGGAACCGCACGCCGGCGCCGGCGGCGGCGTCGATGAGCGCGAAGAGGTGCTCCAGCGAGCTGTGCACGCAGCCTGGCGAGAGCAGGCCCAGCAGATGCAGCGTGCCGCCGCTCCGCGCCACGTGTGCGAGCGCGCGCGCCAGCACTTCGTTGCGCGCGAAGCTGCCGTCGGCGATGGCGGCGTTGATGAGCACCACGCCCTGCGGCACCACGCGTCCGCTGCCGAGATTGAGGTGGCCGACTTCCGAGTTGCCCATGATACCTTTAGGCAGCCCCACGGCTTCGCCCGCCGCTGCCAGTTCGGTGTGCGGATGGCGTCCGATCAGCTCGCGCCAGCACGGCATCTTCGCCGCGGCGATGGCGTTGCCGTGTGGATCTTCGGAACAGCCGAAGCCGTCGAGGATGCAGAGTACCAGCGGATGAGGCAGAGGTGTCATGAAGCGGCGACGGCCTTTCGTGCGTGCTCGACGATCTGCGCGAAGCTCTGCGCGCTCAGCGAGGCACCGCCGATGAGCCCGCCGTCGATCTCGGGCTGTGCCAAGAGCGCGGCGGCGTTCTCCGGTTTCATCGAGCCGCCGTACAGGCAGCGCGCGCGCGCGAGTCCCGGCACGGCGGCACGCATGGCGGCGATGACCGCCGCCGCCTCCTCCGGCGTATCGGAGGTGCCGGAGCCGATCGCCCAGATCGGTTCGTAGGCCGCGACGCAACCCTCCACTGCGGCGCTCTCGATGCCGGCGAAGGCGGCGCGAATCTGGCTGGTGACGCGCTCGATGGTCTGCCCCGCGGCGTGCTCAGCGTGTGTCTCGCCGACGGCCACGATGGGTGTCAGGCCGTGCTGCAGACAGGCGCGCACCTTGGCGTTGATCTCGTCGTCGCCCAGGCGCGCGTAGCCGCGGCACTCGGAGTGACCTACGATGGCGTAGCGCGTCCCGAACTCCAGCAGCATCGGTGCGGAGATCTGCGCCGTGTACGCGCCCCATTCGTGCGCGCTCACGTCCTGCGCACCCAGGCTCAGCTCGCTGCCGGTGAGCGCTTGCGCGACGGCGGAGAGCGCCGTGTAGGGCGGACAGAGCACCACGTCCACGTCGGCGTAACTTTCCGGCGCGATCGCCGCGCGGATCTGCGCCACCAGCACGGCGGCGGAGGCCGCGGTCTGATGCATCTTCCAATTGCCCGCGATCAACGGGCGCCGCCGGCTCACCGTGCCGCTGCTTTCTCGAGTGCCACCACGCCCGGCAGAGCGCGGCCCTCCAAGAACTCCAGCGTGGCTCCACCGCCCGTGCTGACGAGCGTGACTGCAGCGGCGAATCCCAAGGCGTGCGCCGCTGCCGCGGCATCACCGCCGCCCACCACGCTCTGTGCGCCGGCGCGCGTGGCGCTTGCGATCGCCGCGCCTACCGCCGCCGTGCCGGCCTGGAAGGGCGCCTTCTCGTAGACGCCCATCGGCCCGTTGAAGACGATCGTCTTCGCGCCCGCGATGATCTTGGCGTACGCGGCGCTGGTCTTGGGCCCGATGTCTAGCAGCATTTCCCCAGCTCGTAAACTCGCTGGGAGTTCTACGATTCGGGTCTCAGACTCGGCTGCGTCCAGCGAGGTAGCCACGACGGCGTCCACGGGCAGTGCGATGCTCACGCCGGCCGCGCGTGCCTGCGCCAGAATCCGCGTGGCAGGCTCCAGATCCTTGTCGCGCAGCGAGCTGCCGACGTCCACATTCTGCGCGGCTAAGAACGTGTTGGCCATGCCGCCGCCTACGACGAAGGCGTCGCAGCGTGTCATGAGATTGGTGAAGACACCGATCTTGTCGGCCACCTTCGCTCCTCCCAGCACGCACACGAAGGGCTTGGCCGGATGCTCCAGCAGCGCGGAGAGCGCGTGCAGCTCGGCCTCCATGAGAAAGCCGGCCACCGCCGGCAGATATGCGGCCACGCCCGCCGTGGAGGCGTGCGCGCGGTGCGCCGTGCCGAAGGCATCGTTGACGTAGATCTCGCCGTGTTTGGCTAACGCGGCCGCGAAGACGGGATCGTTGGCCTCCTCGCCCGGATAGAAGCGCAGGTTCTCCAGCAGCAGCGTTTCGCCGTCGCGCAGCGCCGCCACGGCGGCGTCGGCGGCGGGGCCGATCGCCTCCTCGCAGAACGTTACCGGCGCGCCCAGCGCCGCCGCGAGCGCCTGTGCCACCGGCCGCAGAGAGAGTTCCGCTACGCGCCGGCCGTCTGGTCGCCCCAAGTGCGAGATCACCACCGTGCGCGCACCCTGATCGCGCAGGTAACGCAGCGTGGGCAGCGCCGCGCGGATGCGCGTGTCGTCGCGTACGGCGCCGTCCTGCAACGGCACGTTGAGGTCTTCGCGCAGCAGCACGCGCCGGCCGCGCAGCGGCACGTCGCGCAGCGTCAGGAAGCTGGCCATCGTTCGTTGCGCTCTAGACGCCGGCGGGTGATTTGGCGAGCACGTAGGCCGCGATGTCGGCCAGGCGGCACGAGTAGCCCCACTCGTTGTCGTACCAGAGCGCCAGCTGCACCAGATCTCCGTTGGCGTTGGTCAGCAAGCCGTCCACGATCGACGAGTGCGGGTTCTTCTTGAAGTCTACCGAGACCAGCGGCTCATCGGTGTACTCGACGATGCCTTTGAGGTTGGTCTGCGCGGCCGTGCGCAGCACGCCGTTGACTTCGTCTCGCGTGACCTCGCGACCGAGCTGCGCCACCAGATAGACCATCGAGACGGTGGGCGTGGGCACGCGTAGCGCGAAGCCGTCGAAGGAGCCCTTGACTTCCGGGATGGTGAGGTAGAGTGCCTTGGCGGCGCCGGTGGAGGTGGGCACGATGTTGGTGGCGGCGTTGCGCGCGCGGCGCGGGTCCTTGTGCGGCGCGTCGAGGATCTGCTGATCGTTGGTGTACGAGTGCACCGTGGCCATGAAGCCCTTCTTCCAGCCGAAGGCGTCGACGAGCGGCTTCACGCCCGTCGCCAGACAGTTGGTGGTGCAGGAGGCGTTGGAGATCACGGTGTGCTTGGCGGGATCGTAGTCGCCTTCGTTCACGCCCAGGCAGACCGTCACGTCTTCGCCTTTGGCGGGAGCGGAGATGATGACGCGCTTGGCGCCGCCGTCGATGTGGGCGCGCGCTTTGGAGGCGTCGGTGAAGAGGCCGGTGGACTCGATCACCACGTCGACGCCGAGCTTGCCCCACGGCAGCTTGGCGGGGTCGCGCTCGGAGAGTACGCGCAGACTCTTGCCGTCGATCACCAGGCTGTCGGCCGTCGAGTCGACGCTACCGTCGTAGGTGCCATAGTTCGAGTCGTACTTGAAGAGCTGCGCCAGTTGTGCCGGCGTGGTGAGATCGTTGATCGCGACGACTTCGATCTCCGGATGGCGTTCGCGCAACGCCTTGTAGAAGTTGCGGCCGATGCGGCCGAAGCCGTTGATGCCGATACGCATGATCGTCCTATCCATTCCTCTCGAGATTACGGGCTTGGCAGCCGGTAGCCCGGTAGGCCAAAACGTGCGGTACTACCTCGTACCCTCCGGGGACGCCTGCTCCGCTTGAAGACGGTGCGCTAGGCGCAGCAGGCTTTGGAGGCGACCGTTGAGGGTGGCCCGGCTGACCGGCGGACGGCAGAGCGCCGCCAGCTCCCCCAGGGTCAGCTCCGGATGGCGCAGCCGCGCTTCGGCGGCCTCGCGCAGGGCCGGCGTCAGGTGCTGCAGACCGTAGGCATCGCGCAGCAGTTCGATGGCCCGCCGTTGGCGGGAGGCCGCCGCAACCGCCCGCACCACGTTGGCCGCCTCCACGTTGACCAGGCGGTGGATGCGGTTTTTGGTCTCCTTGACGGCGCGGATCTCCTCGATCCGCAAGACCGCGCCGTGGGCGCCAATCGCGCCCAGCACGCCTACCACGCCGTCGGCCTCTTTGACGTACAGCAGCGCTCCGCCACGACGCCGGCCGCGCTTGGGCGCGATGCCTTCGGCGGCGAGGAGGCGCTCGATGCGCGCGGCTGCTGCCTCCGAGGGCGGCGTGAACTCCAGGTGATAGCCCTTGCCGGGAAGTGCGAGCGAGCCGCACGTCAGGAACGCGGCGCGCAGCTCCATACGGCGGCAGCAGCGCCGCGTGAGCGGTGCGGCGGTGTGGGCGCGCAACTGCGCGGGGACCTCGGCAGCGTAGACGGTGGCGTGGTAGAGGCGTTTGGAGCTGTGCGTGGTGATGGGGGTGGGGCCGGTCCGGCCCCGTGCCAGCAACGCATGGAAGAGGCGCGCCACAGCGGGGCGCTGCGTGCGGAACGTGCCCGCGGGCGCGCCGTAGTAGGCCAGGCCGTGCAGCAACGTTTGCAGGCAGCAGGGACGTTGCGGGACCTCACGCGCGAGCGCATCCTTGACGTCGGCGGAGAGCGTGCTGCGCATCGTGCTCGAGTTTTCGCGTGCTATCCGCGCACCCTCCCGTTCCGGCGCCGTACCGGTGCTCCAGTGCTACCAGGTGCGCATGCCCGGCGCGAGATAGATGTGGTAGTGGAAGTGCTCCGTGATCGGCCCGGCGTAGGCGATGATCACCAGGAGCACGGCGGCCGCAGTCCACAAGCCCAAGCGGTCTAAGATGGCCGGCGTCTTCTCCGCGTAGAGGTCGGGATCGGCAAACTCGAAGCGCGTCTCGCCGCGCTCGCCGCCGAAGACCATCTGCACGAACGCGATCAGGTAACAGATCACGCTGGCGTAGACGATGATCCCGCCGACCGCTGCCAGCATCGTCCACGGCACCCACTGCGCGGCGATGGCGTTGCCGCCGTAGGCTAGCGCCGCCTCGCGCCGCGGTGCCCCTAAGAGCCCCGCCGTATGCATCGCGAACGACATGATTGAAAGCCCGATGAACCAAAGCCAGATCTGCGCGCGCGCCAAACCCTCGGAGGTGAAGCGCCGCCCCGTCAGCGCCGGGATCAGCGTATACGTTGCGGCGATGAGCGTGAGCGCCACCGGACCGCCCACGGTAATGTGAAAGTGGCCCACGATCCACATCGTGTTGTGCGTCAACACGTCCAATGAGTACGAGGCGTTGACGATGCCGCCGAAGCCGCCGAAGATGAAGAGGATCATGCCGAGCGCGGAACCCAGGAACGTTGGGTTGCTCCAGGGCAGCGCGGCGACGATGCCGATGAAGCCGTGCCGCCCCTGCTTGGCCGCCGCCTGCTCAAAGGTGGCGAAGAGCGCGAAGGCGGTCATCAGCGACGGGATCACCACCATCAGCGTGAAGCCGGTCTGCAGTTCCTTCCAGATATGCGAGATGCCGGGATCGGTGAATTGGTGGTGGACGCCCACCGGCAGCGAGAGGATGATGAACAGGATGAAGGCGACGCGCGTGAGGGCGTCGCTGAAGAACGGAACGCCCAGGATCTTCGGTACCACGCCGTACCAAATGAGGTAGGCTCCCAGCAGCCAGAAGTAGACCAGCGGATGACCAAAGTACCAGAACAGCGTGCGCGAGAGCTGGACGTCGATGCCCGGCACCCAGCCAAACGACCACGGAATCAACTGGAATAGCACTTCGATCGCGACACCGATCGTGGCCAGGAACCACATCAGGTAGTTCGCCGCCACCATGAAGACCGGTAGCGGAATGCGCTCGCCGGGGTGGGTGCGGCGGAAGTAGGCGATGGCGAGCAGCACGTCCAGCAGCACGGCCCAGGTGCCGACGATCAGGAGCGCCGCTCCCACGTAGAACCACGGGCTGGCTTTGAGCGGTGCGTAGAACGTGTAGAGCACGCTGGCGTTGCCGGCTAAGATCTCGAGCGCGGCCAGCACCGTGCCGGTGGTCATCATCCACCATCCCGTCCAGCCCAGGGCCAACGAGCGCCGGGGGCGCTCGATGGAGCGATAGGTGGCGTAGGTGGAGAGCCCGGAGATGAAGAGCGTGGTGAAGACGAGTGCTAGCAGCACGCCGTGCGCGGTGAGCATGCGATAGTAGTCGAACCATGGCGGTGTTTGAAAGAACCCGGCCCGCGACGTCACCTGGAGCAGTCCGAAGAACGTTCCGATGAAGACGCTGACCAGCGCCACATAGAGGTACGCGAGAACGAGCCGGTTCTCGGCGCGTTGCTGTTCCACGAGTCGCTCCTTACTTCACGATGATGTGCGCGAACATCGCGGAGTGGCCGATGCCGCAGTACTGATTGCAGATGATGGGATAATCGCCGGGCTTCAGGAAGGTGTGCTCGACGCGGCTGACCCAGCCCGGCATCACCTCCGCATTGACGTCGGCCTCCGGCACGCTGAAGCCGTGCACCACATCGCTGCTGGTGACGTAGAACGTCACCGTCGAGCCCACGGGGATCGTGATGCTAGCGGGATTCCACGAGAACACCTGGCCCACGTAGTACGCCTCATACGCCTTGGGGCCGGTTTGATGCAGTCCGGGGTGGTCAAAGGGTGGTGTTTGCGAGACCTTGGTGGGGTCGATGGTTTGGCCGTAGCTCGGTGGCTCGATGTCGGCCATGACGGCCAGGCTCAGCACGATGATGAAGAAGAACGCCATCGTGATGCCGCCCAGCCATAGCCAGGTGCGCTCTAGGCGCGGCAGATTCAGCATCGCCTACCACCACCGTGCCTGAAACAGCCAGAGCAGCGCGAGCCAACCGGCGATGAAGCCGCCGAGCATGACGAGCATGAAACGAAAAGTCGTCTTCAGATTCGTTTCCATGCCCGAGAGCGTACGGTGCGCCCGCTAGCAGGCGACGAAGAGCGCGCGAAAAAGATGGGAATGCGCGCGCTACAGGTAGATATCGTCGGCCGAATAGCAACGGACGCCGGGGAGCGCGCGTAATGCAGCATTTCCGCCCGCGCGCCCGTACACGAGCCGGGGGGCCAGCGGCTCGAGCGCCGGCAAGGCTTTGGCATGTTCGTCGAGGTTGTGCAGGACGCTCATTCCAAGTTGACGCTTAGCCCACTTTACGGTTCCGATGAAACTTACGCCGGCGTGGCGCGTGCCGACGATGTCGATCTCATGACGGCCGTCGCGTGTCCACCATGAGGAGACGGCGTCAGCTCGCAGTTGACCGGCTTGGATTAGATACCGCGCGTGGTCCCGTGCGATGTCTTCGAATGCCGGGCCCATGTGATCGTCGAGCTGGGGGAGGATGTTGTCGTCGACCACCTGCTTGCCGAGGCCGCGGTCGATGTCCACCCGATTGGGTGCGATGAACCGGAAATAGAAGCGAAAGTACGGGTCGGCGACGCGATAGAACGATTGTTTGGTTCGTAAAGGATCTTGCAGCGCCGGTACCCGCCGTTCGAGGAATCCAAGCTCAACCAAGCGCTTGAGCGGGCGTTCGACGGCGACCTGCGCGTAGTCGTGGATCTGATTGGTGCGCGTGTTGCCGAGAGCTACGGCTTGGAGAATTCTCGGGGCGCCTTCTGCCTCCGCAAGATGACTGCTGAGCGTGAGCTCGGCGGCGTTCAGTATGAGGCTGCCGGGATCAGCGAAGAGTTCGATGAGATTTTCCCGCAGCGAGTGCGCTTGATTCCACTGCTCCAAATAGAGCGGGGTCCCGCCGAGTATGCCGTAGATCGTGGCCTTACGCTCTCCAGAAAGTTCGGGATGCATCCGGCCGGCCTCGCGGTATGAGAACGGTTGAACGAGAAGCTTCCCGGTGAGGCGCTGATGGAGCGGGGCGGCGGCTTCGTCGAGGCGTCGCATGAAGGAGACGGCGGAGCCGCACAGGATGAGCATGAGAGCACTGCGGCTGCCGTGGTGATCCCACCAACGCTGGATGATGCTCTCTAGCCCAGGTGTCGAGTCGGCGAGGTAGGGGAACTCGTCGAGTACGACGACGAGCCGCCGCTCACCGGCGCGTGACGTGAGATGCGTCAGCGCCGCGTCCCACGTTGGAAAGGCATAACCCGGCGGCAGCCCTTCGTCGCCCAACGCAGAGCGCACGGTCTCGGTAAAGGCCGCCAACTCGATGGCGGCGGCTTGTTGGCTCGCTCCATAGAAAACGTTGGGGTAGCTCTTCGCGAAGCGTCCGAGCAGATAGGTCTTGCCGACTCTGCGGCGGCCGTAGACAACGAGGAGTTGACCGTGCGGCCGTTGGGCTCGCTTGGTAAGGGCTTCCAGCTCCGCCTCTCGCCCCACGAACGGAAACGCCATGATCGTGGAGTATATCATGTAGTACTACATAATGTAAAGCTACATGATGTAGCATTGCATGAACTACAGCGGCGGGAGGTCGTCCTCGGCGCGCTCCGCGATGACTTCGTAGAGCGTGGCGGGATCGGTGCGCACGCCCGGACGCTCCGGAACCGCCAGCACGCGCACCGTCACGATGCGGCGCGCGTAGTGGATCTCCAACTCGTCGCCGCTCTTCACTTGGTAGCCCGGCTTGAGCGTGTGGCCGGCGCGCAGCACGCGCCCCGCCTCCAGCGCCTCCTTGGCCACGGTGCGGCGCTTGGACAACCGTGCTACCTTCATGAACTTATCCAGCCTCATGGCTGCTTGCGTTGCAGCGGTTTGGGGGTGACGCAGGTGCCGCTGGCGCGCACTACCACGATCGGCTCGCTCAGCACGTCGGCGGCCGACGGTGCCAGTTCGTAGCGCGCCGCGATCACCTTGCGCGCTTCGAACGTCATCGCGCGCGAGGTGTTGCCGGTGCGCGTGATGCGCCCCTCGGCTTCGATATAATCGCCGGCGTACACCGGGGCCAGAAACTCGATGTTGTCGTAGGCCACGAAGAGGCCTTCGTCGCCGTCGTGTGCGATCAGCAGCTCCGTGGCCACGTCGCCGAAGAGCGCCAACACGCGCGCGCCGTCAACGAGGTTGCCGCCGTAGTGCGCGTCGTGGGCGCTCATGCGCACGCGAAGTCGCGCGACGTATGCGTTCATGCGCGCTCCCCGGTCTTGGCGAGTTGCCAGAGCTCCTCCATCTCGTCGAGCGTCAAGTCGGAGAGCTCGCGTCCCGACTCCGTTGCGCGCGACTCCACGAAGGCGAAGCGGCGGTAGAACTTTTCGTTGGCTTCGCGCAGCGCGCCCTCGGCGTCGATCTTGAGCGTGCGGCAGATGTTGACCACGGTGAAGAGCACGTCGCCCAATTCGTCGCGCACGCCGTCGTCCTCGTGCGTGCCGGTGTGATGGGCGGCAGCGGTACGCAGCGCGGCGGCCAGCTCACCCAGCTCCTCGTCCAGCTTCTCCAACACGCCGCCGATCTCGGGCCAGTCGAAACCCACGCGCGAGGCCTTCTCTTGCATGCGCTGCGCGCGCAGGAGCGCCCCCAGACCTTTGGGGATGCCGTCCAGCCGGCTCTTGCGCAGGCGTCCCGCACGCTCTTTGGACTTCAACCGCTCCCAGTTCTGCCACAGCTCGTCGAGCCCGCTCACCGAGGTATCGCCGAAGACGTGCGGATGGCGGCGCACCATCTTGTTGGAGAGCGCGTCGATCACGTCGGCCACGGAGAACTTGCCGCGTTCGGTAGCCAGTTGGGCGTGGAAGACGATCTGCAGGAGCAGATCGCCCAACTCCTCCACCAGCGAGTGGTCGTCGGCGGCTTCGACGGCGTCGACCACTTCATAGGTCTCTTCGATCAAGTAGGGCAGCAGCGTGCGGTGCGTCTGCTCGCGGTCCCAGGGGCAGGAACGGCGCAGGCGCGCCATCACCTCCACCAGCTGCTCCCAGGTGTAGTGGGCGCTGGCCGGCGGCAGCGGCACCAGCGGCATCGAGACGGCCGCGGACAGCGTGGCGCGCGGCATTCCGGGCACCAGCTCGACGGCGATCCGCGCGTGCTCGAGCGCCCGCAGCAGCGAGGGTAGCCCCGGCACGTCGGAGAGCGGGTTGCCCAGCACGCCCAACGCGCGGTCATGCTCCGCCGATGACTGCAGCGCGGAGACGAAGTGCTCGATCTCCGGCGCGCTCCCGCGAATAAAGAGCGCGGGGTCGCGCACGAGCCCCTGCTCGAGCGCGACCCCCTGTGAAGTCAGGAACTTCGCCAGCTCCGGCGGCGCTTGGAGCACGGTTGCCCGCGGGGCGTGCTGCAGCGCCTCCAGGCTCCCCCGCGTCAGCAGGTCCGGATCGCCCGGACCTAGTCCGACGATGCGCAGCGTGGCCGCTTACTTCGCCGGCGCCTGCGTTGCGGGTGCCGGTGCCGGAGCGGATGCGGCCGGAGCGCTCGGAGGCGGCGTCGGCGGCAGCAGTTCGCTGAAGCGCTGATCGTAGATCTCGATCTTCGCGCCCGTGCGCAGCGAGCTCAGGAACGGCGGCACGAGTTGCGCCTCCTGCTGCTGCGTGAGCTGCTGTTTGATGAGATCGGAGGTGTTGGCCAGCGTGGCCTTCTGCGCCGGGCGGCGCTCCTCGACCTGAATGACGTGGAAGCCGAACGGCGACTTCACCGGCTGGCTCGTCTGGCCGATGGGCAAGCTGAAGGCGGCGTCCTGGAAGGCCGGCACCATCTGCCCCTTACCGAACCAGCCCAACTCGCCGCCCTTGTCCTTGCTGCCGGGATCGGTTGAGTACTCCTTGGCGAGATCCTCGAACTTCTGGCCCTGCTTGAGTTTCTGCTCCACGACCTGCGCGGTCTTCAGGTCCGGCACCAGGATGTGGCGCGCGCGCACCTGCTCGGGGCGGTCGTACGAGGCGTGGTTCTTGTCGAAGAAGGCCTTCACGTCGCCGTCGGCCACGTGAACCTGCGGGGCGACCGCCTTCTCGAGCAGCACCTGCTGCGTGACGATCTGCTTGACGTCGTCCATCGTCAGCCCTTGCTGCTTGAGGAGCGCGTCGAACTGGCCGGCGGGGTAGCGGCTCTTGATCTCGTCGATCTTCTTCTGAGTCTCGGCGTCGGTGGCCGTGATGCCCTTCTGCTTGGCATACTGGTCGAGCAGCGCGGTCTGGATGAGCTGTCCGAGCATCTGCTTGCCGCCGGGGCTCGCCTCCAGCTTGGAATCGAGCTGGGCCTTGGTGATCTTCTGACCGTTGACCGAGGCCAGCGTCCCGCCGCCGCCCGAACAAGCGGCCAGAGAGAGGCTGAGTGCGCCGACGGCGGCCAAGAGGGCCAGCCGGTGCTTCGTCCACGTGCTCACGTACGATTCTCCATAGCAACGAAACCGCCCCAAGGGAGGGGCAGCGCAAGGTGGTTCGCCCGGTGAGAAGTCGTTCCTCTACAGCGTCTCCAGCAGCGAGCCTAGCAGGGGCAGCCAGGTGGCGGGGCTGCCGTCGGGCAGCTCCACCGTCAGGCGCTGGTCGCTGAAGCGGAAGCGCCCGCCGGTGAGCCGCTGCAGCTCCGGGATGGCCTTGGGCGAAAGCTCGAAGCCGCTACCCACGCCCAGCACCAGCCGGTGGTCGTCCACCACCAGGCGCGTGACGTGCTTGCGCAGCGCCACCGTGCGCAGCTTGGTGATCTCCACCAGATGCTGTAGCGGCTCGGGCATGGGGCCGAAGCGGTCTCGCAGGCCCGCCGCGATCTCGTCCACTTCGCTCTCGCTGCGCGCGGCCGCGAGCTGCTGGTAGACGGCGATCTTCTGCGAGGGCTGGGTGATGTAGTCGTCGGGGATATACGCGGTGAGCTTGAGATCGAGCACGGCCTCGCGCGCCGCCTGCTCGTGGACCTTGCCCTGGCGCTCCGCCACCGCCTCGGCCAGCAGTTGGCAGTAGGTGTCGAAGCCCACGGCCGCGATGTGGCCGGACTGCGCGTGTCCCAGCAGGTTGCCCGCGCCGCGGATCTCCAGGTCGCGCATCGCCAATTGCAGCCCAGAGCCCAAGTGGGAGAACTCGCGGATCGCCTCCAGGCGCGCCTTGGCGTCGTCGCTGAGGGCCTTGTGCGGCTGGTAGAGCAGATAGGCATAGGCCTGGTGGTTGGAGCGCCCCACGCGCCCGCGCAACTGGTAGAGCTGCGAGAGGCCGAACTGATCGGCGTTATTGACGAACAGCGTGTTGGCGTTGGGGATGTCGAGCCCGTTTTCGACGATGGTGGTGGCCAGCAAGACGTCGATTTCGCCGTCCACGAAGGCCTGCATCACCGGCTCGATCTCCGCCTCGCTCATCTGCCCGTGCGCCACGGCGATGCGCGCCTTGGGCAGCAGCGTCTGCAGCGCGGTCTTCACGCCGTAGATCGTCTCCACGCGATTGTGCACGAAGAAGACTTGGCCGCCGCGGTCCAGCTCGTATTGGATGGCGCGCACGATCAGTGCGTCGTCCGTGGGCACCACCACCGTCTTCACGGACATGCGGTTCTTCGGCGGCGTCTGGATCAGCGAGAGATCGCGCACGCCGATCAGCGACATGTGCAGCGTACGCGGGATGGGCGTGGCCGACATCGTGAGCACGTCCACGCTGGCGCGCATCTCCTTGAGGCGCTCCTTGTGCTTGACGCCGAAGCGCTGCTCCTCGTCGACGATGATGAGTCCCAGGTCGCGGAAGACCACGTCCTTCTGCAGCACGCGATGCGTGCCCACGACCACGTCGACTTTGCCGGCGGCCAGATCGGCCAGGATCGCCTGCTGCCCCTTCTTGGTCTTGAAGCGCGAGAGCTGCTCCACGCGCACGGGGAAGCCCGCGAAGCGCTCCTTGAACGTGCGCTCGTGCTGCGCGGCGAGAATGGTGGTGGGCGCCAGCAGTGCCACCTGCTTGTGATCCGCGATGGCTTTGAAAGCGGCGCGAATCGCCACCTCGGTCTTGCCGTAGCCAACGTCGCCGCAGAGCAGGCGGTCCATGGGGCGTCCGCGCTCCATGTCGCTCTTGATGTCGGTGACGGCCTTGAGCTGGTCGCGCGTCTCCTCGTAGGGGAAGGCCTCTTCCAGCTCCGTCTGCCAGGGCGTGTCGGCCGGGAAGACGTGGCCCAGCGCCAGCTCGCGTTCGGCGTACAGCGCCACCAGTTCATCGGCGATCTTGGAGATGGCCTCGCCCACGCGCGCCTTGGTGCGCGCCCAATCGGCGCCGCCCATCTTGGAGAGGCGCGGCGCGGCGCCGTCGGCGGCGCTGAAGAGCGTAACCTGGTGCATCTGGTGCACCGGCACCAAGAGCCGGTCGTTGCCGGCGTAGCGCAGGTCCAAATAGTCGCTGGTGGCCCCCAGCACCGTCTCCGTGCGCAGGCCCACGTACTGGCCGATACCGTGCACGGCGTGTACCACGAAGGCACCCACCTTCAGCTCGGCCAGCGTGACGGGGACGCCTTCCTTCACCGCGCGCAGCTTGGCGCGGCGCACCGGCTGACCGAAGAGCTCGCGGTCGCCTAGCACTCGCAGGCGCTGGTCGGGGAGGACGAACCCGTGCTCGATGCTGCCCTGATCCACGAAGAGATGCGCGCGCAGCGCTGCCCCCGCTCCAGCCACGCTGCGCAGATGCAAGTGCACCGGCGTCTGATCGGGCTCCAGACCCGCGCCGCGCAGCAGCTCGCGCACGCGCGCGGAGCTGGTGGTGACGATGGCCAGCGTCTCGCCCGCGCCCAGCCATTCGCGCGCCGAGCTCAAGAAGAGATCGATGGAGCGGTTGAAGTGCTCCGCGTTGGCGCTGCCCACGGGGTGGCGCTCCAGCACCGGCGGGAGCCAGTGGGGCGGCTCGGCTTCGATGCCGCCGGGAATGGAGAGCAGCGCGCGCTCGCGCAGCGCCGCCGCGCTGCCGGCTAGCGTGGGATGCGGCGTCTCCAGCGCCGTCAGCAGAGCCTCGCCCACCAGCGCCTCGTCGACGGCCAGTTGCCCCTGCGCGTCGGCCTCGGCGATGCTGCGCATGCGCCCGCGTGCCCCCTCCTCGTCCACCGCGCGCTCGAGCGAGGCTAGTGCCGCCGGCTCCTCCAGCACCACCACGCCGCGCTCGTTCAGGTAATCCAGCAGCGTCGCGGGCTGCGCGTAAGCCAGACCGGTCCACGCCGCGGGCACGTCGTGTCCGGCCGCCAGGAACGCGCGCACCGCGGAGACCACGCCGTCCTCTCCGGCGGCGCGCTCGGCCACGCGTTCGCGCAGCTCCGGATCCCGCAGAATCTCGAGCCAAGGCCCCGCCGTGACGCGCGGCACGCGCTGCGTCGAGCGCTGCGACTCGATCTCGAAGGCGCGGATCTCCTCGACGTCGTCGCCCCAGAGCTCCACGCGCACCGGTAGCGGCTGCTCCGGCGGAAAGAGATCGAGGATGCCGCCGCGCACGGCGTACTCGCCGGCGGCGGAGACCACCTCGACGCGGTTGTAGCCCAGGCGGTGCAGGCGTTCCAGCGCCGCTTCGAAGTCCAGCGGCTGCCCCTCGGCGATCTCCAGGCGCTCCTCGCGCAGGACCTGCGGCGGAGCCAGCGCCTGGCGCAGCGCCGCCAGCGGGGCCACCGTCAGCAGCGGCTCCCCAGCGGCCAGGCGGGCAAGCGCCGCCATCCGCGCCGCGCGTTCGGTGGGGTTGTCCAGGGTGCCGATCTGCTCGTCGTAAGGGCGCAGCAGCGCGAGCTGCTCGCTCTGGTCGCCTAGCCAGTAGGAGAGGTCGGAGAAGGTGCGCTCGGCCACGTCGGTGGTGGGCGTCAGCACTAGCATCTGCCCGCCCAAGGCCGCGTAGAGGCTGCCGATCAGATAGGGCCGGGCGGCAGCGACGGTCTCGGTGAGGGCGAAATGGGCGCGGTGGCCGCGCAGGCGATCGGCGAGCGCGGCAAGGGTGCGGCTAGAACTAGGAAGGGCCCGAAGCAGGGCCGGCGCGAGCGTGGGCATCGGCTCACCGAGTCTACCACATGCGGCAAGAGCCGTCAGCCCGAACGCCAGCGCTCCACGAAGGCGCGGCGCGCGGGGCCCTCCCACAGCTCGCCGAAGCGACGCGCCTCGCGTTCCAGATCGACGGCGTGGCTGGAGCTCTCTTCGAGCGATACCAGTTCCTCGATCGCGCGCGTGCACTCCGCGGGGTGCGCGGCGATGGAGCGCGCCAACTCTAACGAGCGCGCGAAGGCGTCGTCGGCGATCTCGTCCACCAGCCCGTAATCCGCGGCCTCCTGCGCCGGGACCAAGCGCCCCGTCAGCATCAGCTCCAGCGCGCGCGAGCGGCCGATGGTACGCACGAGGCGCGTGCGGCCGCCCCATGCGGGCATCAGCCCAACCTTTACTTGAATGGCGCCCAGGCGCGTGCCGGGGCACGCGATGCGGTAGTCGGCGGCGAGCGCTACCTCCAGCCCGCCGCCCACGGCGTCGCCGTCGAGCGCGGCAATCGCGAAGAGCGGCGCCGACCAGAGCGCGTCGAGCGTGCTCTGCATCTCGCGCGACATGCGGAAGGCCTCGCCGCTGCCGGTGCGCTCGGCGTAGATGTTCTGATCGCCCCCGGAGCAGAAGGCCGAGCCCTCACCGCGCAGGATCAGCGCGCGCAGCTCGCGATCCCGCGCCAGCGCGCCAACCGCGTCGCGCAACTCTTCGATCATGCGCGGCGAGACGGCGTTGCACACCTCCGCCCGCGCCAGACTGAGCGTCGCCAGGCCAGCTTCGGCCCGCTCGACGCGGATGGTTTCGTAGGTCATTCTCGTTCAACCGCCGATCGTAGCGCGGCGGGCAGCGTAACCGGCGGCCCGAGCAGCAAGAGCAACGGCGGCGCGTATTGCAGCAGCGCCGCCACGAAGTTATAGGCTACGTTGCCGTTGCCGTAAGCGGCGTCGAAGACGTAGCGGATGGCGCTGGTCAGCGTGAGCGCCAGCAGCGTCAGACCCGCGCGCGAGTCGACCGCGAGCAGCGCCAGCGGCAGCACCCATAGCACGTACCACGGGTAGGCATTCGGAAAGATTAGCCACGCGCCTAGCGCGATCACCGCGTAGCCGCTGCGCGTGCCCGCGCGCGCCATGCGCAGGCCGCGCAGCATCAGCGCGCCCGCGCCCAGCACCACCAGCGTACAGCCCACGGCCATGGCGGGGGCGCCCGCCGGCAGGATCAGGGCCGTGAGTTGCCACGCCATCCACTGCGGTGAGAAGACCGGTGCGTAGTGCGCGTGCGGCACCAGTACGCCGGCCACGCCGTGCTCGAAGGGGATGGAGAGCAGCGCTACTCCAGCTAAGCCGAGCGCGCCGCCCAGCGCGGTGCGGCGCAGCCCGCCGTTGCCGCGCTTCACCGAGGCGTCCACCAGCAGCAGTGCCGCCGCGGCCAGACCGGTGGCCTTCACGAGCACGGAGAGCGTGATGGTGCAGGCACCGGCAAAGAGATGGCGGCGGCGTGCCAATACCGCTCCGGCCAGCACCACCGCCAGCATCAGCGCATCGTTGTGGCCCTCGGCGCAGGTCCAGATCGCCACCGGGTTGAGGGCGATGCCGGCGGAGAGCACCAGGCGCCGCCGCAGCTCCCAGCCCTGCGTGGCGGCGAAGGCCAACGCCGCGCAGGCCAGCAGCGAGAGCGAGGCCAGCACGCGGAAGGCGTCTAGTTGGGCGGCGGTGCCCAGCGGCGCGGCGAGATGGACGATGCCTGCCGAGAGCCAGGTGAAGAACGGTCCGTAGACGCTCATCGGCGGTGGATTGCCCCACTGCTGGACGCTGGCGCGCATGAGCGCGTCGAAGGGCTGCACGGCGGTGTGCACGTAGGGGCTGAGACCGTGCAGCGCGAGGTCGCCGTACCAGCCGTAGGCATAGACGTCGGAGGAGAAGAGCACCGGGAACGAGGCGGCACAGAGCGCGGCTAGTCCCGAGGTGCCGAGGATCGCCGCTAGCAGCGTGCGGTGTGGCGTGCCGTCGTCTTCGTGAACCCACAGTCCCCGCAGCAAGTAGATGTAAGCCACGGAGCCGCCGGCGATGGCCAGCGCTAGCGCGGACCACAGCAGCAGGCCCCAGTCTCCCTGCCAGGTGACGACGGGAACGGGGGCGGCGACGCCGGCGCGCACCTGCCATGGGGCGTGCGCGAGGATCGATGAAGCAGCGATGCCGCCGAGTACGAACGCGGATCCCACGGCGACACCAGCCGCCGTGATGCGATCAGCGACGTCTCGTGCCATCGTCCAGCCATTTCCGGTCGAGCAGGTCATGCCCTGCGCGCGCGGCCGGCAGCGCGCAGACACAGATCCAGAACTGACCGACTTTTTCGAAGAAGGTCAGCAGGTCGACGGCGCCGTGCACGGCCAGGGCCGCCGAGCCGGCGGCGATCCCCGCGCAGAGCGCGCTCCTGCGCGCGCGCAGCCAATAGGGAAAGATGGAGGCTAGCGTCAGCGCGATCAGTGCGGCCAAGCCCACGATGCCGGTCTCGGCGAGGGCTTGCAGGTAGGCGCTGTTCGCATGGGTGCGGACGCCGTGGAGCCCCACGCGCCCCAACTCCAGCTCGAAGTTGCCCGCGCCAACCCCGAGTAGTTTGTGGCGCCCCCACAGTGCGATCGCGGCGCGCCAGAGCTCGCTGCGCGTGCCGATACCGCCAACGTAGGTTGTGTCGGCGCGCCCGAGCAGCGCCGTGGAGGCGGAGAGCGGATGTGCGATCACGCCGGCGCGCGCGAGCGCGAGGAGCGAGAGCGCAAACCCGCCCAGGATGCCGAGCGCGCCCGCCTTGGCCGGAGTCTGGTTCGCTGCTACGCCCGCGCGTCCGCGCCAGATGAGCACCAGCACGAGCGCGCCGAAACCGGTGGCGATGCCCGCGCGTGAGAACGTCAACAGCAGCGCTGCGCAGCCGGCGGCCAGCGCCGCGCCGTAGAGCGTGCTGCGTGCGCGATCTTGTCTTGTGCGCAACCCGTATGCGAGCAGCAGCGGAAGCGCCACGTCGAGGAAAGCCGCCAGCTGGTTGGGCCCTTCGAGCGGTCCCGCTACCCGCGGCACGATTTCGCCCAAAAGCGGCAGCGCCGACGGCGCGCCGGTCCAGAGTTGGGCGATGGCCGCAAGCGCTACCGCTAGCGTGGCTGCCGCAGCGGCCAGCACCGCCGGCTCCGCGTCCTCCTGGGCCAGCAGCGCGGTGACGGCGAAGAGCACCAGGTACTGCAGATCCTTCAAGGTTTGGCGCAGCGCCTCGGCAGGATAGGAGGCCACGGCGATGGAGGCGGCAGCCACGGCGGCGACGGCCGCCAGGGCATAGAGCATGGGCGCGCCGATGCCGTTGCGTAGAGTGTTGAAGGCTTCACGTAGCCCGCCGCCGCTGAGCAGCCCCACCAGCGCACCCAGTAGGGCGAACTTCGCCAGCGTGAGATCGGTGTGCCGCAGATGGGTGTAGAGCGCGAAGGGCACGCTGCCCGTGAGCACGGCGGCGGCCCAGGGCTTGCGCGTGCGCGCAAGCGCAAGTGTGCCCAGGAATATCGCGGCGTACGCCACGGCGAAAGCGAGATGGATTGCAGTCTGGCCCACGCGGCAGGGTACGCGCCGTGATGACCGGAGGCCTGTTCGTGGCGTCTCCCCGCCCCATCTTGGTGCTACAGCGGAGAGGCGATCACGGCGGCACGGTCCGCGTAGACCACGCGCCCGCAAGCGTGCAGCGCCAAAGTGCGGCGAGCTGCGCGCACGGCAGCGGGCGTGTCGCGATCCGTTCCCACCACCAGCAGCGCGCCTAAGCGCCGCGCCTGCGCGCACGGCTGCGAATCCAGCGCATCGTAGACCGTCGTGCGCGGCAGCAGCATGGAGATCGAGCCTGCGCGCACGTCCAGCGCCACGAGCGCCGGCGGACGCAGCTGCACTAAGCGCGAGAACAACCCGGTCGGCACGCCGCTCGGATCGGAGCGCATACCTTCGTCGTAGAACGCCACGGCGCGCGTGCTGGAGAGCCAGACGCCCACGCAGAGCAGCGCCGCCGCGCAGGCCGTGCCAAACAGCGCCGCCCAGCGCTTCCAGTCAGGGTGCCAGAAGACCACCCACGCAAGCACCGCCACCAGCAGCGCGCACGTGAACGCCGCCGGCAGCGCGGAGCGCGTCGGTGCGTCGTTCCAGAAGAGCGCTTGAAAGCGTGCCACGCCGAAGAGCGACGAAAGCAGCGCCAACCCGCCCACCAGCAGCGGCGCGCGCGCCGCAAATAACGCGACTACCGCGCAGGCACAAGCCAGCGCCGGGAGATCAAAGCGCAGCGAGGCGCCGTTGGCCAGTTGCGGCACGCTGCCCGCGAAGCCGAAGGGCGCCGCCAAGTAGAGCCCGCTTACCAGCACGCCCGTCAAAGAGAGCGTGCCGAAGGCCAGCCCCTCGGCGCCCAAGCGTGCACGCAGCGAGCGCACGAAAAACTCGCCCAATGCCACGAACGGAATCAGCGCGAACGCAATCGTGGCCGCGCCCGCTGCCGCCAGCGCGCGCAGCAGCGTCGTGAGACCGGTCAACCCTTGTCCGGCGATGGTGCTGCCCCAGGGCTCGGCCAAAGCCTTGGAAGCGATCGGACTTAGCGCGCCGGGTGCCAGCAGCACGTCGCGTACGATCCACAGCAGCAGCGGCAGAAAGCCCCCCGCCACGTCGATCGCGCGCGAAGAGAACGGTGGCTCGCCGCGCTGCACCGCCACGCGCGCAACGAAGTACGCCACGCCGGCCGCCAGTGCCACGACGGCTCCCAGCGGCTTGATCAGCGCGCACAACCCCACCGAAACCAGCAGCGCGCGTGAAGAGCGCGCGTAGAGCAGGCTCCACAGCACCTCCAGCGTCGCCGCTGCCAGCCACAGGTCGTTTTGCAGCGTTCCCACCTGCCCGGCCGCCACCGGAGTGGTCAGCAGCGCCACGGCGCAGAGCGCGCCGGCGGCGGTGACGGCGGTGGCGGAAGAGCGCCGTGCGGCGAACGCAACGATACGCAGCGTCAAAAGCAGCGCCGCCGCGCCACCTGCCAGCGGCAGCGACCAGCGCGCCCCCACGGCGATCATGCCGGCCGCGAACAGCTCCGAGCCGCCGGGATACCACCAGTAGCGCGTGCCGGTGACCCAGAGCGTGTGCGTGCGCGCCCAGGCAAACGCATTCGGCAGATGATAGGCCAGCGTGTCGCCCTCGAGCGGTGGGCGCAGCAGTTGCGGCCAAAGCAGCAGCACCAGTGCCGCCGTCACGATCGTCAGCCACACCCACGCGCGCGACAGCGGCGCGTGGCGTGCAGCGGTGGTGCGCTGCGCGGCGGGGCGCCAGGCTAGCACCACGCACGGCAGTGCCGCGATCAGGCAGATCTCACCGTAGAGCGCGTGCGCGAATCCCAACACAAACGGGATCCCCACGCCCAGCGCGATCGCGTTGCGCGTGCGCAACGCGGCCCGCTCCGCCAACGTCGCGCCCTCACGTGAAGCGGCGCCAAGCAACGGCGCGCCCAACCACAGCAACGCCAGCCACAGCGTGGCCAGTAGGCCCGCGCCCGCGCCGGCGTTCTCAAACGTCGCCGGGGACCTCCGCGCTGGCGCGATCGACGCGCGCAATCAGGTAGAGCGGACGCGCCTTGATCTCGTCGTAGATGCGCCCCACGTACTCGCCTAGGATGCCGATCGTCACCAACTGCACGCCGCCCAGCAGCAAGATCGCCAGCATGGTCGAGGTGTAGCCGGGCAGATTGTATCCCAAGCCGTTGAGCACCAGCACCACCAGGCCGTAGCAGAAGGCGAAGGCGGCGATCAGAAAGCCCAGATACGTCGCCACGCGCAACGGCACTTCGGAGAACGCCGTGATGCCGTCGAGCGCGAAACGCAGCATCCGGCGCAGCGGGTACTTGGAGCTGCCCGCGAAGCGTACGTCGCGGTCGTAGGAGACGCCGGTCTGGCGGAAGCCCACCCACGAGACCAGACCGCGCAGGAAGCGATGGCGTTCGCGCATGCCGGAGAGCGCGGCCACCACGCGCCGGCTCATCAAGCGAAAGTCCCCCACGTCCACCGGAATGGAGACGTTGGTCAAGCGCGTGGTGAGGCGGTAGAAGAGCGCGGCCGTCCACACTTTGAAGCGGCTCTCGCCGCGGCGCGTGCGGCGCACGGCGTAGACCACGTCGAAACCGTCGTGCCACTGCGCCAGCAGCTCGGGGATCAGCTCGGGCGGATCCTGCAGATCGCCGTCCATCAATACCACGGCGTCACCGCGCGCGCGGTCCAAGCCGGCGGTAGCCGCGATCTGGTGGCCGAAGTTGCGCGAGAGCTCCACCAGCACTAGCGCCGGGTACGTCGCGAAGAGCGCGCGCACGGCGGCCGCGGTGCCGTCGCGGCTGCCGTCGTTCACCAGCACGATCTCGTAGGCGTCGTCCACGGTCCGCAGCACCGCATCTACGCGCCGCACCAGCTCCGGTACGATCGCCTCTTCGTCGTAGAGCGGAATGACGACGCTGATCACGCCGTGCGCGCGCGCAGCATGCGCACGCCCTGCCAGAAGAGCGGAAACATCAGCTCATGATGGCCGGTGAGCGAGTAGCCTTTGCCGTTCGTGCCCAGATGCGGGCGGCGCACCACGTTGGTGGCGGCGCGATACTGGCGGATGAAGTCGAAGTCGGCGGTGGTGCAGTCGCCGTGGTAGCCCATGTTGCGCGCCACGCTGATGGCTTTCAGAAAGACCTCCGGCAGCATCACGGCCGAGCCGAAGTTGAGATAGACCCCGCCGTCCAGCAGCTCCGCCACCACGCCGCAGAGCAGGCGGAAATCGTAGTGAGTGGCGGCGCCGATGGCCGCACCGTCGGCTTGCGGATGCATGTGCACGATGTCGGTGCCGATGGCAACGTGCACGGTGCAGGGGACGTTCATCGCGGCACAGGTAGCCAGCACGGAGGTGGAGGCGTACGGCGCGTTGCGCTCCAGCAACATCTCGCCTAGCGCGCGTCCCAGACCCACCTGCGCTCCGCGCCGCGCCACGCACTCCAGCAGTGCGGCGGCCGTCTGTCCCGACATGCCGAACGAGCCGTCCTGCAGCGCGACGTCCACGTCCTCGGAAGTCTTGCCCACCAGCGCCAGCTCCACGTCGTGGATGGTCACGCTGCCGTTGGTACAGATGGCGGAGATGTAACCGCTGCGTACCAGATCGCAGACCAACGGCGCCAGCCCGACCTTGACGACATGGCCGCCCATCCCGAGCAGTACCGGCCGTTCCCGCTCGAGCGCCTGGACGGTGCGAGCGGCCAACTCCTTGAGCGCCGTGGCGCCGAGGAAATTAGGGAGCGCCTCCCACCACTCGGAAAACGAGGCATCCGCGCCGACAGTGCGCGCGACGTCGTCGCGTGACACTTTCGACGGCCGCTCCTCCAAGTCGGTAACGGCGATACCCGAAAAGTCGAGTGGGGAGAACTCCATCGTCGGCACAGCATTGGCGCACCAACGAGGGACGGCCTCCCTTCGCCGCGCATTAGAGGGCCGTGTCTCTGCTGCCGCGGCTCGCGCCGCTCCTCGCCGCCGCCCTGCTCTTGAACGCCTGTGCGCATAGCGTAAAGCAGCAGGCCGTGGCGGTGTCGACGCCCGCGCAAGCCCCCACCGCCACCGCCGCTCCGACACCCCCGCCGCCGACACCAACGCCCACACCCGTTCCCACGCCAACGCCGGCGCCGACACCGCCGCCTACGCCGTCGCCCGCGCCGCCCCCAACCGCGTCGCCGTCGCCGCTGCCTACTCCGCGTGCCGGTAAGTTAGTCGAACAGGTCGCCACGCCGATCCCCAAGCCCACCTTGGCGCCCGCCAACGAGCTGCCGCCGCGCGTTATCTCGCCGGCGCCCGCACCGCCGGCGCCCGCGCGCCCGCGCGTGCATGTGGTGCCGCAGGACGGCCGCTACGCCGGACGGATCGCTTCCCCTGAGGACCCGCCCAAGATCTTCAGCGTGGAGGTGTCGGATGATGCGCCATCGTCCGGCGAGACCGTGATCGGCAGAGTCGTCACCACGACCAACGTCGCGGCGGTGCACGCGAGTCTGCAGGGCATCACGATCGGCTTTCAGCGTCAAGATGCCGGCGTCTTCACGGTGAGTTACACCGTACCGCGCGTCCCGTTCTTCCTCAAGCGTGGCTATACGTTAGAAATCGTGGCCCAGACCACCGACGGGCGCACCGCCAGCACCGAGTTCCCCATCCGCGTGCACTAGCGCTGATCGCTCCAGCGCGCCACCGTGTCGCTGGCGCTCAGACCGGGCCGTGCCCGCAGCGTGCGCGCCGGTGCTTGTCCGCCCGCGGGGTCGCTCTCGACGCTGCTCCACGCGCCGCGCGTGTAGCGGTAGGTCAGCGCGGCGCCGTCGGGCAGCGGGATGGCGCAGCGCCAGGTGATGCCGTCGAGCTGCGTGCAGCGCACTTGATTCGCGTTCCAGCCGCTGGCGGCCGTGGCAACGTACACGCTGTCGCCGGGGGGCGTGGAGGAGGGCACTTGCACCGTCAGCGCTACCGTGACGTTGGCTGCTTGCGTAAGCTCCGTCGCGCTGTGCGGCGGCGTGACGAAGAGCGCGGCGGGGACGGCGCTTGCGGCTTCCCCTTCGCTGAAGGGATGGTCGGCCACGCGCAGCGCGCGCACCACGCCCTGATCGTCGAGCGCGATCAGCACGTAGCGCCCGGGCCTGGCCTGGCGCTCGACGTTGGGATCCAGCGCGGGATCGAGGCGCAGCGCGTCGCCGCTGGTCAGCACCAGCAGACCGTCCTGGAGCGCCAGCACCTGCGCGTGGATCCGCAGCGCTACGGCAAGAGCGAGATGGTGAAGCGTGGCGACCACGTCTGCCCTCCGTAGTTGAAGTAGTAGGAGCGCTGCAGCTCCAGGATGCCGTAGCGCGAGATGCGCAGGCGCAGATCCAGCGCGGCTTGGTAGGGGATGCGTACGACGTTCACGTCGTCGGCATGCTGCAGCGAGAGCGCAAACTGCGTGCCCGCCGGGCCGTCGTAGGTGAGACCGAGCGCGCTGGTGCGCTCGAGCAGCGCGGGGTTGGAGGTCTCGACGAGCTGGTAGCTCGCCACCGCGCTCACGCGCCGGGCGATGCGCCGCGCCGCCGTCAGTACCAGATCGTCGCCAATCGCGCCGCGGCCCGGACCCGTGGAGTACCAGGCGAGATCGCGTTCGGCGTAGGCCGAGAGTTGCACGTGCAGCGGCAGCGTGTAGACGGGGCTGCTGAGTGACAAACCCGCGCCCTTCGTCCAGGCATTGGTGGCCGTGGCTGGATCGACTTGCGCGCCCAGGCCAAAGGCGTCGTGACCGTAGCCGAGCGTGCCGTGCAGGCGGTAGTGGAAGTTCGAGCGCCCGAGCGCGCGATCGTAGCCGTACCACGCCAGTTGCGCGCCGCTGGGATGGTTGGGAACGCCGTCGGCCACCAGCGAGTCGTAACTTTGGTTCAGCGCAAGTTGCAGGTAGGAGCTCCGCAGCGCAGCGGTGAGCGAGTAGTTGAAGAACGCACCGGCTTGCCGCGGCGTGCGCAGGAGCTCGCCTTGACGGTAGCCGGTGGCGCTGAAGGTTTGGTAGAGCGAGGGGCTCATGCGCTGGTAGAGCGTGAGCGAGGCGTTACGATTGCTTTGCGTGAGCGGCGCCGCCGAGAGCAGCGCATAGGCGCGGTTACCGAAGACCAGGCGATGGTCGAAGCCTAGCGATGCGCCGGCGCTTTGATCGTAGCGCAGGTGCAGCGTCTCCAGTGCGTGCGCGCCGCCGCGGTAGGGCCAAGGCTGATCGAAGCTGGCGTACGGCAACGTGTTGTTGGCGTAGTAGGCGTTGGAGGAGAAGACGTAGACGTAGCTAGGCACGGTGGCGCCGCGGGTGGGGTAGAGAAAGGTGGCGTGGCGTAGCGTGACCAGCGTCTCCGGCACCACCTCCGCGGAGGTGGCCACCATCCACGGCGTCTCGGTGAGATTGGGAAAGGCGAAGGCGTCCGCGGGCGCGGCGCTATCGAGTGCTTGCAGCGTGCGCGCGTCCAGGCGTTCGCGCAGGGGTTGGGGCTGCGTGACCAGCGCGTACAGCGTGCCGTTGGGCGTGCACACCACGGCGGCTGCATGCAGCGTTGCGCCGTCGCCGGCGCCGGTGATCGTGACGTGACCCGCCAGCAGCAGGCGCCCGGAGCGCAAGTCGTAGGTGAAGGCATCCGCCTGCGCCTGCCGCCCAGCGCCCAACTGCGCCTGCGCGGGGCCGCGCCCTTCGATCACGCCGGCGTTGACGTAGAGCGCGATCTGGGCCGCCGCGAAGGTCTCGAGCAGCACCGCTACTACGGCGCCTTGATGATCGGTCCCGGAGTGGGCGGCGCGCTCAGAATCTGCGGCACCACGCTGCCGGGCAGCAGATCGGCCCAGTTCGTCACGGTGTCGTCGCGCTGCGCGGTGTCGGCTTCGGGGACCGTGAACCGGCGCACGTTACCCTCCTGGCCGGCCTTGTTGCGCTCCTCCGTCTGCCACGAGCCGCGCGTGTAGCGGTAGTGGATGATCGTGCCGGACGGCATGCGTGCGGTGACGGCGAAGTGCAGGCCGTCCAGACGATGGAGCTTGATGGCGTCGGCGCGCCAGTCGCTGACGTCGGTGGCGATGTAGACGCTGGAGGTGATGGGCGTGTTGGGCGGTACCTCCACGCGGAAGGTCATCAGCACGTCGCGGCCGGTGTAGCCGGCGGCGTGGCCGTACTGGCCCTGTTTGGGCACGAGGTCCGGATTGGCCACGGGCGGCGAGAGCGCGACGATGTACGCGTGATCGACTTTGTCCGGGGCGATGCCCTCTTTGATGGGCTTGGTACTGAGCTGCACGCCCACCACGATCTTGCTGGCGGTGTCGAGATCGGCCAGGGCATAGGTACCCACCGCGAACGGTGGGAGCGTCGAGGTGTGGTAGCCGCTCACCGCGGCGTCCTGGGCGAGCCTGAAGGCGTCACCGGTGGTGAAGAAGAGATAGCCGTTCTGCACGTCCAGGATCTGCCCGGAGATGGCGATCTGCGGTGCCGGCGTTTGGGCCAGCGCCGGTGTGAGTGCAAGTGCGCCTAAGGCTGCCCAGGTAAACATCACGCGCATCAAATTTCGCACGTTCATGGCCCGAAGGTGATCGAGAAACCCGGCGACCATTTCTGGACGCCGAAGTTGAAGAAGTACGTGCGCGCGATGTCCACGCTCAGCGAGTGGGTTAGGCGCACGCGCAGATCCGCCAGGAGTTGATCGGCAGGCCGCGTGGTCAAGAGCTGGCCCGGCAAGAGCGGCATCACCGCCGGCGTGTCCGCGTCGTGCTGGTAGGAGAGCTGCAGCGAAAACTCGGGGCTGGGCGTGAAGTAGTTGCTCAGGATGTAGCTGCGCTGTGTGGCGCCGCTGCGCGAAAAGGGCGGCCATTGGTCCACGGAGTTCGCGAACTGCACCTGCGCCACCATCGCCTCATGGGTGGTAAAGAACTTGCTGGCGGTCAGCGTGGTGGTCGTCGAAGTGTTCACGTGCGGATAACTGTAGGACATGATCTGCCGGTCCACCGATCCGTTCAGCTTCACGCCGCGTCCCACGTTGAACGACTGGGTGTAGAGCGTGGCGCCCACGTAACGATCCCAGAGCGTCGGATAGACGTCGCCGTAGTGGCCCTGCAGCACGCCGTACGCGTCGTGATCGTAATCCATCCCGGAGCGCAGGCGGAAGAACGTCAGGTAGTGTTTGTCCAGATTGTGGGCAAAGCCCGTCCAACTCGCCGCCCCCTTGAACGGATGGTTCTGCACGATGCCGTGCGCGGGATCGCCGTAGTAGCCCAGCGGGTTGGGTGCCAGCAGGTTGCCTTCGCTCTGCGTGCCCGTCACCGTCACGAACGATTCGCTCAGCGCATGGACTAGCTGGTAGGTGGCGAAGCCGGAAGAGGAGAGCGGCTGCGAGAGCCCCGACTGGAACGTGAAGAGCTGCGTCACCAGTTGACCCGACGTGCGATCGCTGAACTTGTGATACTCCACCACGTTGAATTGTTTATCGGGACGCGTGAGCGGGTTACCGGAAAAGACCAGATAGCCACGTCGGCCGTCGTGCCCCTCCACCAGCCGCTCCTCGAACGAAAGAAACGCGCGGTCTTGCCCGTTGTAACGCAGATGCAGCGCACCCAGTTGGTTTGGTCCGCCCAGGAAGAAGTACGGGCCGTCGAACTGCGCGCCCGATAGCGAGTTCTGTCCGAAGTACGGGTTGGCCGCGAAGTTCAGTACGTAGGAAGGTGTGGGTACCAGCGTGCGATCGCCCGCGGAGAGCAGCGCGGCGGGGCGGAACGTCACGGACGAGCGCGGACGAATCAGCGCCGTGCGCGCCGTGAGAAAGAGCGTGGAGCCTTCGGCATTCGGCAAGTGGAACGTGTCGCCGGGCATCTCGCGCCCGGGGTTGTGCGTGGCGTACGAGCCATCGATGAACGTCCAGCGGTCCGGCTCCGGCGAGACCGGAATGAAGTACGCGCGGTGGAAGTCGATGAACTCCGCGAAGGCCGCACCGTCGTATGAACCGTCGGGTGCCTGCAGATGCACGCCTCCGGCTACGAGAAAGCGGTTGAGCCGCAGGTCCATCGAGAAGCGCTCGCCGGTGATTACCGCGGAGCCGTAGTCGACGCGCACGTGTCCGGTACCGGCGATCACATAGCGATCGCTGTAGTACGCCAAACGATCGGCACTGATACGGAATGGCTGCGCGGTGGCAGCGGGCGTTGGCGACGGCTCCGGTGTGGCCAAGGGCGCAGCGCAAGCGCGACCCGTAGCGGCAACGGTGATGATAGACAGAATTGCCGCGACGGCCCAGCACTTCACGCGCAACCGGCTTCGCATCGCACCGCGATGCTCCTCCGAACAAAAATTCGCACTATGGAGGCCGTAGCCGCGCGTAATGCGAAACCCGCCCATACTTCCAGAGGAGGGTGCATGTCTCGCGCGGTGATTCTGGTGATGGACTCCGGGGGAGTTGGGGCGCTTCCGGATGCCTCAGCCTTCGGCGACGCACCGGGCGCCAACACCATCGGCAACACGATTCGTGCGCTAGGTGGTCTGCATCTCCCTACCCTGGACCGGCTCGGTCTGGCCGCCGTGCTGACGCACGGCAACCAGAACCAAGGCGACCGGCCGGACGCTCGCTACGCCCGTCTCGAGGAGCGCTCCCAAGGCAAGGACACGATCACCGGGCACTGGGAGATGATGGGGATCGTGACCCAGGTTCCGTTTCCAACGTACCCGCATGGCTTCCCGGCTGACGTCATCGAGCGCTTCACGGCCATCGCGGACGGCAGAGCACCTTTGGGCAACCAGACGGCTAGCGGTACCGAGATCATCCAGCGCCTGGGCGAAGAACACCAAAGGACCGGCCGCCCCATCCTCTACACGAGCGCCGATTCGGTCTTCCAGGTGGCCTGCCACGAACAGACCGTCCCGCTAGAGACGCTCTACCGCTGGTGCGAGGCGGCTCGCGCGATGCTCACCCCGCCGCACAACGTCAACCGGGTGATCGCCCGCCCCTTCCTCGGCGAGCCCGGCCGCTACTACCGCACCGCCAACCGGCGCGACTACGCCCTGGAGCCGCCGCCCATGCTGCTGGACGAGCTGTCTGCCGGCGGCGTCAAGGTGCATGCCATCGGCAAGATCTCCGATATCTACTGTGGGCGAGGTGTAACGTCGTCGGAACGGACGGCGGATAACCTCGAGGGCATGGAGCGGACCCGCCAAGCCCTAGCCCGCATGGATCACGGTCTGATCTTCACCAATCTCAACGACTTCGACTCCAAGTACGGACATCGCAGGGACGTGCGCGGGTACGGCCGGGCTTTGGAGCAACTGGACGCAGCCTTGGAAGGCTTGCTTGCCGACCTACAGGAAGGGGATCGTCTCTTGATCACGGCGGACCATGGGTGTGACCCCACAGCCCCAGGAACCGACCATACCAGAGAGTACGTTCCCTTGTTGGATTATGGTAGGGGACGCGGCGATGCCGGCGTGCTCGAAGGCCTGGGTGTGGTCGGCGAGATCGTCAAGTCGACGTTGGCTCCCGGTTTCGCCACTCTCTAAGCGCTGAGTTTGGACGAATGCGGACGTCGTATGCTGACGAGGTTCAGACATTGCCCGATGCGCGGCTGGTTGCCGCGTTGCGTCCGCGTGCCGTTCCACGCTCGTGGCTGGCCTGGAAGCGCGCCACGGACCTAGCAATCGGCACGTGTGCGCTCATGCTGGCACTCCCCGTGATCATCTTAGCGGCGCTGGCCATCGTGGTCGTCTCCCCCGGCAATCCGTTCTTCGTGCAGAAGCGCGTGGGGAAGAACGGGCGGCGCTTCCGCTTCTATAAACTACGCACCATGTACGACGGGGCACATTTGGAGCACGAGCGCATGCGCGCGTACAACGACGTGGACGGCCCGGTGCTGAAAGTGATCGACGATCCGCGCCTGCATGCCCTGGGCGGCGTGCTGCGGCGCACCAGCATCGACGAGCTGCCGCAACTGTGGAACGTGCTCAAGGGCGACATGAGCTTGGTGGGGCCGCGCCCGGCCTTACCGTGCGAGGTGGAAGCCTACGACGCCTTCGCCATGCGCCGGCTTTCGGTGCAGCAGGGTATCACCTGCTATTGGCAAGTCAACGGCCGCTCGAGCGTGACGTTTGACGAATGGATGGCGCTGGACAACCGCTACGTGGACGCCTGGACGCCGCTGGGTGATCTGAGGCTGCTGCTGAAGACGATTCCAGCTGTGGTGAAGGGCGATGGCGCTCACTAGCCCAACGCCTGGCCGCAAGGTCATCCCGCTTCCAAGCCGCCGGCAGGTAGCCGGCTCCACGCTCCTCGTGGCCGGGGCCACCCTGGCCTCCACCGTGATGGGCTTCTTCCGCGAGGTCATCAACGCGCGCTACTTCGGGACGTCCTGGGAGATGGACACGTTCCTGGCGGCGGCGGTGGTGCCGACGATCCTCTTCGGGGTCTTCAACGGGGCGCTGGTAAACGCGCTGGTGCCGGTGTTTAGCGAGCTGGTGCAGCGGGGCGAGGAGGAGCGGGCATGGCGCGTGGCCAGCAGCGTGATCAACGCGCTGATCATCGTGCTGGGCTTCGGCGTGTTGGTGGGTTGGATACTGGCGCCGCTGTACGTGCCGCTGGTGGCCAAGGGCTTCCCCGCACCGCAGATGAGCGTGTGCGTGCACATGACGCGTATCCTGCTGCCCACCATCATGTGCACGTCCCTGGCGGGCGTGCTCTCCGCGATCCTGTATTCGCACCATCGCTTCAAGGCGCCGGCGGTGCAGGGCATTGCCATCAACTTCGCCACCATCGGCGGCGTGCTGCTGTGGCACGGACACTTTGGCATCTTCGCGTTGGTGTTTGGCACGGCGATCGGTTTGGCGCTGCAGTTGGCAGTGCAGATCCCGCCGCTGCTGCAGGCCAAGCCCGGCTACCGGCTCTTCATCGACCTGAGCGATCCCGCGTTCAAGAAGATCTACGAGCTGCTGGGGCCGATCATCATCGGCTCCGCGGCCGGGCAGATGGCGCTCTTCTTCGACCGCTACTTCGCGAGCCAGCTCTCGCCCGGCTACATTAGCGGGATGAACTACGCCACCAAGTTGGTGGGGTTCCCGCAGCAAATCTTCGCCGCGGCGATCGCCACGGTGATCTTTCCGCTGCTCTCGCGACAGTTTGCTCGCAAGGACAACGAGACGCTGCGCGAGACCATCGTGACCGGGTTGCGCATGGTCAACTTCATCAGCGTGCCGGCGGTGGTGGCGCTGATCATCCTGGCGCGGCCGATCGTGGCCACGCTCTTCGAGCGCGGCGCCTTCCAGTCGGCGGCGACCGATCTGACGGCGGGGCTGCTGCCGTTTGCTGCGGTTGGGCTGGTGGCGCTCTGCGCCAATATCGTGCTGACGCGCTGCGCCTTCGCCTGCTGCGAGACCCGCTGGCCGGTGGCGTTCGCAGTGGGCAGCGTGGTGCTGAATATCGTGCTGTCGATCACGTGGCTGCCAACGCTGGGGGCGCGCGGGCTGCTGCTAGCCAACAGCGTGAGCCAGACCGTGCAGATGATCGCGATGATGCTGCTGGTGCGCCATCTAGTCCGCGGGCTGCGTATCCGGCGCGTAAGTTTCTCCATGCTTCGGATAACAGGGGCTGCCTTTGCCATGGGTGTAATGCTATTATGGTTTCGGCACCTGGACGTCCACGTGGGGCCGGCGATCTTCTCTCGAATCGAGCTCTTGGTGGGTCAGATCGCTATTGGCGCGTTTGCATTTCTTACCGTAGCCGGGATACTTCGGGCGCCGGAGTTCGAGCTCGCCCGTGCTCTTCTCCGGGAGAAGCTGCGCGGAGGCACGCCGACCCCTGCAGAGGGGACAGGAGCGCCGATCGGCTGACCGCACAACTCGTTTGAAGGTGACGGACGTAATACACCTATCACTCGGTGCTCTATATTCAATTGGTGAATATAATAAGGAGGATGAATTGTCTAGTCGGTTGAGGGGCAACGCTAAACGTGCGTTGGTATTCGCCGAATATTTCCCGGCCTACAAGGGCTCGGATCGGCGCCTCTTTCATCTCATCGACGGGGTTCAACGCATCGGCTTGAAGGTCGTCGTCACCCCCCCGCTGCGCGTGTTGACCGGGCGCTGCGAAGATGTTCTCAAACCATATATTGAGCCATTTTTCCCGCCGTCTAAAACTCGCGTCGTCCATGGCTTCGAGTGCACGTATCTTTCCTTACCCCGTTTCCTACATCGATGCTTCAGAGGCCGCGTACCGCTGCAATTGTCCTACTTGCTGGCGCTTATGTACCTAACAGTGCAGGCGCTTCGTATCGTCAAGCGCGAAAAGCCTGATCTCGTGGTGCTGGGTCATCCCTCGTATATTACGGGTGTAGTTGGCGCGATCACGGCCAAACTGCTCCGCATACCAATTCTCCTGGACTATCCTGATGCTTGGACCCCGCTTGCCATGGAAACGGCGAATCTTAAACCAGGACGTTTGTCTAGGCTGCTCGCCAAGATTGAATCTCTTGTTGCGCGTAGTGCGGACCGAATTGTTTCGGTAACAGATGTGCTTGCATCCTATATTCGGAAACTTGGGGTAACCGCTCCGATTGTGACGATCCCGAATGGAGCTGATGTTAAGCACTTCTCACCACTAGAAGTTGCTGAGGCACCGCGGACTGGGCATCCCTTTAGGATACTATATGCAGGGCGACTTGAGTCGTGGGCGGGCGTGGATGACATGGTTGAGGTCGTAAAGAACGTGTCCGATCGGTTCGGGGATGAAATCCGCTTTATATTCGTTGGCGATGGTGGCGCCGCCACTCGTTTCCGCGGTGATATCGAGAGTCGCGGGCTCATGCGCTACTGTAATTTTGCCGGCTCTCAGCCGTATAAGCTTATGCCGCGTTTTATCGAGGAGTGTGACCTGGCCATACTCCCCTTTCCGAACACCGTTACGGCGAGCCTCTCGTCACCGCTTAAGTTGTTCGAATATCTCGCTATGAAGAAGCCCGTTATCGCTACGGATATCGCTGGAGTTCGGGAGGCCGTCTCCTCCGATCATGTAATCCTCATTGAGGATATCACCGACCCACGCCTCATCGATCACATTCTCGATCTGTTGAGATCCCCTGAGCGCTGCGCGGCAATGGGCAATGGTGGACGGCGCTTGGTCCTGCAGTACTTCAGCTGGAATCGGCTTGCGCAGGGATTCGAGCGAGAGATGTTCCTCACGCTAGGTGAGGAGTATCCTCTGGCTCAGGCCGCACTCGAGGCGGGCGACGAGCGGAGGGAAGCAGACCTATACGACGGCGCGGCAACCAAGAGCGCATGATTGCACGACGATTTGCGCTATACACTCCGCTGGACCCAGGATTTGTGGGAGGCTTACGTTCCTGGATCGGAAGCTTCTGGACGAAATACCTCGCGCTACGAGATGGAACGCTCGATGTATATCATACCGGAACCCGTCCCTGGGCTGCGGTTTCGAGAAATTCCGACGACGAAGGCTCTGGGCGGATTCGCTATTACCGGCTTCGCGGGCGGGCGATTCCCGGCTCCGCGGCCCGCATTGCCCGGGTTGGCGAGCTCGCTGAGTGCCTGTCGTCCGCGGACGTATTGTACGTTGACAATGGTTATGCGTTTCAAGATGTTGTCGGATTGACAGCGGCGAGGCGAGCCGGGGTAGCAGCGATCTCAGGGCATCATTCCGTGATTCGGTCCTCGTGGAGTCACAATATAATATGGGATTTCGTGGGGAGAAGAGTTGTACGGCATTTTAATGCGGTCCACGTCCTTAACAGTGACGACGAAGCCTACCTCCAACGATTAGGTGCGAAAGGCGTCCACTGGGTGCCTATCGCTATCGACATTGAGCGCTATACACCCAGAGAACGCTTCGGTACGTTTACCATTCTTTTTGTAGGGAGGTTGCATAAACAGAAAGGCATCGATCGGTTGGTCTCATTGATTGGGAGGTCGCGCGAAATGCTGCGCGAGGGGCGAGTCCAGTTTATTGTTGCCGGCGGTGGGCCCGAACTTCGTCTGCTAGAAACGGTACGGGACGTACCAGGCGTTCGGCTCGTGGGTGCAGTTTCGCGAAGCGACTGCGCTGAATTGATGGGGCGGTCGCATGCGCTGCTCATGCCATCGCGAAGCGAGACTTTTGGTATAGTTGCAGCGGAGGCCCTAGCAAGCGGCTTGTTCGTCCTCGCGAGCGACGTTCCGGGCGTGCGAGACGTCTTGCGAGGTACCTGTGGCGAACTCATTCGGACCCCAGATGACCCGTTAGCATGGGTAGGTGCACTAACTCGAACCGTAGCGATGTTCGAGAAGCGGCATGACGACTTCGTTCGCGGGTCGGTCGAGGCACGCTCCTCTGTGGTGGGCAGATTTTCGTTCGATAGTGTAGCATCGGGTTTTGACAATCTCGTGAACGATGCTCTAACTGACCACTGTTGTGGTCGACATGTTGCGACCGCTGGTTGAGTATGACCGACGATGTAGGCTCTGCCTCTGAAACATATTGGAGCCGTCGGGGTTCGATGAGGATCGCTCTTGTTGGCGCCTTTCCTCCGCAGGAGAAAGGAGAGGCTCACTATCTGGGAGAGTACGCCCGCGCGCTTGCTGCCCGTATAGGCGCAGAGCAATTGACCGTGATCTCCCAGTATGCAGATCGGCCTGGGTCGGCCGAGTGGGGAGGAATCGCTGTCGAGAGGCGCATCCGTGACCGGACGGTCTCGGGCATGAGCTATAGGCCGCAGAGAGAGCTAGCTGATGCAGTAATAGCCTCGCGAGCGCAGATCGCGCACTTGCATTATGGCCCCAATAAAGATTACGGCGGACGCTTGGGCGAGCCCCTAGTGCGTGCGCTGCAGCGGCTAAGGCAAAACGGAGTTCGCATTGTCGTTACGCTGCATAGTCTTTGGATGCCGCGAGATGTCATTGATGCTGCAAGAGCCGCAGGGCTGCCGCGAATTCTGCATCCGCTTGCTGTGAGCTATTTTGGTAACTTCATGCGAAGACTCCGCGCGGCTTCCGACGCCTTCCTCTGCCTCACGTCGGGCGACGATTCGCCCATAGCGAGGGAGTTCTGCGAAGCATACGGACTTTCCGACACAGGAGTCGAGGCGCATGGCTGCGGCATTCGTTTCACCGATCTTCCGAGGACCGAAGATCCCCTCTTTTTGTCGTTTGGATTCTTGCGACCTGACAAAGGGTTTGAGATACTTCTTCGGGCTTTTGACAAATATAATAGACAAGGCGGACGCGGAAGATTGCTCATTGTTGGTCGCCCTCAGAGTGATGGCGACAAACCCTACGCGCGGCATCTGCTAGGGCTCGCAAAGAAACTACAGCCAAAGCTTTGCTCGGTTGAGGAGCGCTTTGTTGATGATGCTGAGCTGGAGGGCCTCTTAAAAGCCGCGTCCGTGATTATCTTGCCATACCTACGAAACGTCGGAGCGTCTGGCCCACTACATCACGCGCTGGGGGTCGGGCGAGCGGTTATAGCTACGGACGTCGGGCACAACGCGGCGCTGCAAGACGAGCTGACGCTCGTTCCTCCTGGGGATGTCGAGGGGTTGGCCACAGCTCTCTTAAGGGTGGGACAGTCGCCAGCGGCGCTCAAGGCGGAGGCCGCGCGCGCTCAGCAGGCGGCGGCGAAGCGAGATTGGAACCGGTTAATCGAAAAACACCTTGAACTGTATCGGAGAATATCAGGCGAGTGAACAACTTTCTAAATGTGCAGAAAAAGAATGTCGTCGTTACGGGCGGCGCAGGCTTTGTGGCGTCGCACCTAGCTGACGAGCTCGTTGAGAGAGGCGCGCATGTTACCGTCGTCGACTCCCTCGTGGACGGCTACAGGGAAAACGTACCTGCGGGGGCGGAGCTGATCGTCGCAGACGTTAGAGATACCGCCGCGATCGATAACGTTATCGCAAGTGCCGACCTTGTTTTCCACCACGCGGCGGTTGCTAGCGTACCTCGGGCCTCTGCCGATCCTGCGACTGCCTACGATGTCAATGTTTCAGGTACGATCGCGGTCCTCGAGTGTATAAGGCGTCATAACGCGACAGCTCGCTTTCTCCTGGCTTCGTCTGCTTCTGTATACGGCACGACCGGGGAGCCGTATGCGTTTAGCGAGGAAGATAGAACCGCCCCCGCCTCTCCCTACGCTTCCAGTAAGCTTATGGCCGAAGTTGTCGCTTTGAGCTACCGTAGAACCTATGGCATCGACGCCCGTATCGTGCGTTATGCGAACATTTTTGGGCCTCGTCAGCCGCGCTACATTATGTTCGACTTCTACGGTAAGATTTTGCGGGCAGATGACTTCCTGGAAATTCTCGGATCCGGAATGCAGCAGCGCGATTTTGTCTATGTTTCGGACGCCGTTAACGCGACCATTAGCGTGCTAACCGCAAACCTTCTTGACGGTTGCATCTTTAATGTTGCGACGGGGAGCGCGACATCGGTGGTTGATCTCGCTGGCTGCATGGCCAGCTTGATGGGTAAGCCTGGGCTCAAGCTGGTAACGACAGGAAAGTCGTGGGTAGGTGATATTGACTACCTGCTGTGCGCTCCAACGAAGCTCGCGTCGCTCGCTTGGCACGCCAATATAGATCTGCCGACAGGCGTCGGCCGCTACATCCGGTGGATGAACGAGCGCGGTCTACGGACTCTGGCGTCAGGGTAGCCCCTGACACTCGATACGCAGCGACGTCTTGGAATCGTCGTGCAGCATTTCGGTCTGTCAAGCCCGTTTAGCTGGAGACTTCGACCGAAGCTCCGTGTCTTTAGCCGATCTAGTAACTTTCTCAGCATAGTCCCATCCTAGTACACAAAACAAGGCCTATAGAAAGGTGTCCGGTGCTGATCCTCGTTCTATTGAGCGTCGCTCTGGCGGCGACGGTCGGAATTCGCTTCTGTGGCGACCAGATGTTGGAATTCTATGTCTTCTACGCTGTTGGCTCACTTGCTACCGTGTTGGCGTTGCTATCTGCACGCAGGATTTACGCGCAGCGCTATAAGGGCGGGGGGCACGCAGATCTACGTTGGCTTATTGTGATAGTCCTCGTTGGTGCACTTACGCGGATCCTGTTCTGGAGCTTCCCTCAGCCGCTATCCATTGATCAGTTTCAGTACCGAGACTTTGAGACGTTTATGAACCGTGGCCTTGCCCCCTATACGGGATTCTTCTTTCCATACCCCCAAGGGGCGGCGCTCATCTTTTCAATTATCCGGCGCGCGGCTGATCCGCTAGCCGTATGGCGTATTGTGATCCTCGTCGCCGACCTACTTTCGATTGTCACCATTTGGCTTGTATGCAGGCGTCTAGCTGTTTCGGGGTTCGCGCTGTTCGCAGCTGCGTGCTATGCGGTAATGCCGATGACAGTGCTTGAATCTGGGATGAACGTACACCTCGACGTTCTGCTCACGCTCGCCGTAGTCGCCGGCTATATGGCGTTTGAGCGAGAACGTTTTACTGTGGCCGGCATATTCTGGGGATTTGGCGCGCTGCTAAAGGGTTGGCCCGCGATCTTGGCTGCGTTATCGGCCTTTGCATGCCGCGAGCCGCGAAGAGTACTGAAATATTCCATCGCTTTGATTGCTACGCTGATCGTCACGAGTGCCCTGTTGGGAACTGGCGTTTCGGCTGTAGAGAAATACTGGTATACATTGCTGCCTGTACCGGGAGCCGGATCCCTCGCTGGCGCAATAACCGCATCAGTATTTGCGCAAAATTCGGTTCGCGCCTTGACTATTGATATTCCAGCCTTGCGAGTCCTGTACATAATATTTGGGGCACTGTTGCCCCTCTCAATGATCCTAGCGATTGTAGATCTCTGGTACGTCGACAAGGCTCCTGGTCGGATCCTGGCATGGCTCTGCGACAAGCGAAATCTCGCTGAGCGATTGAGTCTTGGTGCCGCGCTTCTCGTGTTTGCAGCGATTGGTGGTTATCACGCGCTGTCGCCATGGCTAGCGGCTCAGTACTTATACAAATGGTGGACACCGACGCCGATCGTCGCCCTAAGGGGCTGGGCAGAATTGCTATTTTCGCTTTGTACGATTGTGCTGGTTGTTCGCTACTATTGCCTCCCGGCTGGCAATAGCCGCGCGCGCAAAATTGCGGTACACCTTATATCGATTTCCCTGCTCTCAATATTTCTCCACGGCAACGATTACGGTTGGTACCTCCTTCCGCTGATTCCCCTCTTTTTTGTCATCCCGAATATGGTCGGTGTCGGCCTCCTTGCAAGCTGCCTTGCCTACTATGCCTCTTATCCTTCCGCTGTATTTGCGAGGCTTGGATTTGCTGAGCATCACGTCAACTTGCAGGGCTGGAAGGTTAAGGAGTGGCCAGGTCCCTCGCGCTCCCGCAGTGGCGGTGCTGCCGACCTGTCTCGGGCACCAGGTTCGGGCGACGGGTGGATTCGGGTTATTTTGGATAGTCCGCGCGCTCAAGATGGGTTTCTGCGCGTGGGAACGCAAGGAAATTGCGCCCTCGGACGGCGGGTCGTGGTGCGCAATCTTTCGCATTTATCGAAGGGCAGCGCACCAATAATTGGCAACACCGGGATTGTAGCACTCCCGGCTAGCATTATCCCAGGATCAGAGGTATTAGCTATTAAAGTTCCTGGTGCTGCCGGATGCACAATCGCTAGCACGAGCATTATCGCGCCGGACTACGATGAAACAATGGGTACGCGCGCAATAAGAGACGGCATATCCGCGGTTTTGCGGCCTAACCACACACAAGATGGCTGGGCTCCGTACGTCTGGGCAGTCAGAACAGGATCGATCCCCATTGATAACTGGAGTGCTCTTCAGATTGTTCGACGTTCAAACACGGACGCATCGTTTGGTGGGGCAGCGATTGCATTTTCGATTTGGGTGTCCGGTGTCGATGCAAACGGAAGCGTGCACCGCAACGTTCCAGTCGTACTGCAAGATGCCACAACTAGCAACGATTACTTTATCGTGGACCGATACCCCTTGAGACACCTTCCCATTTCGCTTCGGCGAATCGAAAAGGTTTCTGCCATGCTGACTCTGCAGAGCCCACGCGTACGAGAGGCCAGACTGCAACTCAGGGATATGGAAATCGTACAGGAACCACTGGTGAATTCTAAAACTTGGCTGATCATTGGATTTGGACTACTAGTCTTTATTGCGGTGGCGGCTCTGATGCTTAGGACTGCCGCCAGTGGTTTGTATGAGACGTCAGAGTCAGCCGATACTGCGGGGGCACCCTAGGATGCCAACGCTCGGCGGATCGATGCGCGTCGCTCAGCGTCTTCTCTTTAGCCTCGGTTTCGTAATTCGCTCGGCAGGACGCGTCCGTCTGCGTAAGTTGGCTACGATTGATCGGGGATTTGTTTATGTCGGTCCAGGATTGTTGTTACTTGGGCCTCGATCATATCTTGGCTGCTACGCTGTTTTCCAGGGTCCAGGTGATGTGGTGATTGGCGAGAATACCTACATTGGCCATTACTGTTGCTTGAATTCTACGAAGTCTATCTCGATTGGCCGCGACTGCGTAATAGCAAATAATGTGTCGTTCGTCGATGATGATCATCGCTTCGAGCGACTCGACGTTCCAATCCGCGATCAAGGCGTGATCTCGGAAAGCATCAATATAGGCAACGGATGCTGGGTTGGTTCGGGCGTGGTTGTTCTTCGAGGAGTTACTATCGGGCAAGGCAGCATTATCGCGGCGGGTGCGGTTGTACGTTCCGATGTTCCCGCGTTTACAATAGTCGGTGGCGTGCCCTCCCGCCCGATCAAGAAGCGTACGCAACTTTAGAAAGATTGGGTCATCTGCTGTTGAATGCGGTCAGAGATGTGGGGCCGATCGGGGCCAGATGACGGGTCGCTAAACCCACCGATGCGTAGGCTGCTCGTGGTTGCCGCATGCGCTGCACTTGCTGTTTGTTGGCCCATAGCTCTAGTGCCAGGTCTACCTGCATATCACCATGACTGGAGCTGGCCTTTTACGAGAGAAGAGCTCCTTCACGGTCTCATTAACCACGCTTCAACGTGGGATCCGAACGGCTTCGGCCATGAGAATATTCTCGCGACCGTAAACCCAATAATAATATTGATGAGCGGGCTCGGTTTAGTCCTCCCGTCGACTATAGCGGGTCACGTAGTGCTTGTCGCGGCGCTCGTCGTTTCCGGCGTTTCAGTAATGCTATGTGTTCGAAGTTGCGTAGGTTCGAGTGATGCGGCACTGGTCGCTGCAACGCTAGCATACGTTGCGTCGCCCGTTGTTATCAATAAGATCGCAGCAGGTCACGTTGGGTTCTGGGTTGCGTATGCACTTCTCCCACTAGTCTTTGAGAGAGGGCGAGCGGTTGTCGCGACCGGTAGTGCGACCAGTGTTCTGGGACTCGCGCTCACGGCTGCACTCTCGTCGGTGCAGCCCCAGTTTATCCTCTTTGATATAGTGGCCGCTGCCTGTGGAGCTCTCACCGTTAAATGCTGCACAAAAAGGCTGGCTGTGGTAGTGCTCGCCTCCGCGTGCGGTGGCGTGCTCGCCTTTGCTCCTACCCTTTGGTCTCTTTATACGGGCTCAGGTAGCCTCTCGACCGCGGTTCCGCCACCGCTGCTAAGTTGGGAGATCGCGCAATCTAATGCATTCCCTGGGATCCTGACCTTGAATCATTACTTAAGCCCGTATTTCGAGCAGATGGCTGGTGCCTATAGCCTGTGCTCGTGGATCGTTGTTGGTATAGCAGCTTTTGGGATTATTGTAGCGCGAGATTGGCGTATCTCGGTCGCTATCGGGATTCTCATTTCTGTCGGGCTTGCGTTTGCGAGTGGACTTCTGGGGCCGTTTGGCGGGATATGGGGATATCTCTTTATACACGTCCGTGCAGCGAGCGTATTTCGTGAGCTGTATGACGCGTCGGCTATGGTTTCATTGGGATACTCTGTAGGGGTTGCGCTAGTATTCTCAAGGCTTGAAAAGTACGGGCGAACTGCTGCCGTTGTGCTAGTAGCGGTGGGCGTGTCGCCTGCACTCGCGGGTGGGATCCGGTATGTTGCGCCGAATGTTGTACCACCCTCGTGGTTCAACGAAGCAATAGCAGGAATTAAAAGGATTCCGCCGGGGCGCGTTCTGGCTCTACCTGTCCTGACGCCGATGCGATATGATGGTGTCCCGACCGGCGGTGTAGATGCGTTTGCTCCTGCAGACGCGGAACATGTGCCGGTTACGGAATACCCTGCGACCTTTCCGCTTACTGTCATGGCGCAGGCCGGGGGGCCGGCTGACGAATGGTGGAGGCGCCTAGCTGGTTCCGCAAATATCACGGCCTACGTTTCGCGGCCCGATCTCGTGGCGGTCGGTGCAGGCCGAAGCGTGGGTAAGGCGCCGGGCGCCATATCGACGCCGCCGTTCGGGCTATTCCCGCTTAAGGCGAACCGCAGCGTGTACTCGCCGTCATACGCTTATGTGATGCCGTTATCGTTCGAAAGGCTACTTCCGCACGGCGTTGGCTTGGAGGCTGCGGAAGGACCGTCTCCGCATGGGTTCGCGGTGGTAACGGCGTCCCTCTTACCATCTCCCAATCGAGAGACAGACGATCCGAGTAGTGGTTGGGTGGCGGCTGCGTCACGCATTCCCGACTTACCATGCCCTACGGCCGCAGTACCGAACGGCGTGTACACATCTTCGCGCAGACCTCTTCTGATGAATATACGAAGGCCTAGAGCCTATTGGCTTTTAATGTCCAACACAGGTCCCGTCGTGGTTTCTGCCGGTAGCTACAGGCTTACTGCGTTACCGGCTAGAGAGCCCAAGTGGATATTTCTGGGGTCGCTTTCCGGCCCAGTCGAAATCAAACCCGTCACTGGGCGGACTATCGTTTATCGCTTGATATCGGGCAGCCGTGGAAATATCCCGGAAGGTAGTTATACGGCCGCCGCGATAAGGCGTATATCGCGGCCATATCCTTGGCTCGTTCGCGTCACGCTTGCTGAGCCACGTCGTGCCCCGTTCCTGCTGGTATTTACAGATAAGTTTGCAGATGGCTGGAGAATTGCAGGGGCGCATGTACTTTGGCACGGGAAGGCAAACGGCTTCGAAAACGCCTGGCTTCTAGAGCAATCTACTAGTTCCCTAAAGCTGTACTATGCTCCGCAGCGAGCGTTCCTGCTCATTGGCGCGATGTCGTTGTTGGGATATGTCCTTTTGGCGCTGTGGCTGCTACTGTCGGTTAGTCGTGTTAATCGAGCGGATTGCTCACCGATTACCTGATCTTCTGGATTCAAATGCTTCCCGCGAGTAGATGGCGAGCCGATATAGCGGGAAACCTGGCTGAGAGATACACGGGGAAGCGGAGATGAATCATGTCGCAGAAAGTCTGATGTATGACCAGACAGCTGGCTGGGAGTAAGTAGTGGTGACCGACGGTCAGCGATGGCTGACTCTGTCGGCTCTCTGCTGTGATTACTGATCAACGAGAGATTCCGTCGCCCGAAAGGGCACGACCGGCGGGGTGTTCGCTTGGGCGGAGGCACGACATCGTGGCGTTCGGACTAAAGCAAAGCGAAGAAGTTAGAGCAGTCCGTAGTTAAGTGACATCGCCGAGAAGGTGGTACGCTCATGATAAGCCGAGCAAAATATACTGGAGTCTGTGATGGGTGCGGTATCGAGCTCAGTGTTGTATCGCGGTCCATAGGTGTCGTGGTCGGCCGCTGTCGCTCGTGCGCTTCACTCTTTATGATGGAGGGAGTTGAGGAAGCTGTTACCTATGAACAGTGCTGGGGTGAGTTATTCGACCAGAGACTTGCTACTATCAGAGCCGCTCAGGCTAGGCAGATTGTGCGGCGGCTTGAGGCGGCGACTGTAGGTAGAAAGGTACTGGATATTGGCGCTGGTCGCGGTATACTGGTGGGCGCGCTTCGAGCCCATGGGTGGGACGCGCTCGGGATTGATTCGGACGCACAGTCGGTTCGGCTTGCCGGGGGGATGGTCAGGCATGCGAGTGTTGAGTCGATAGAAAGTGGTACGTTTGATGTTGTGACGATGATGGACGTGCTGGAACATGTGCGCGATCGTATTGCGGCGCTCAACGCGGTGAATGCGCGTCTAGTTGCAGGTGGACTACTTGTTCTGCGCGTTCCGAACTGTGGGGAGATTACCATGCAATGTAAGCGCGCGGTTGATCAAGTGATCGACAGCGCGTACTTATGCCCGATGTTCGGTGAGCATAAGGTCTACTACTCCGCTCTTGGCCTAGCGCGGGCAGCTGAGCGTTCCGGTTTTCATGTTATTAATTGTTGGTATGAGCACGAGCCGGTGATCGCGACGGCAGTTCCCGGTTGGCGAGGAATTGTCTCTCGGGTAGGGATCTGGGCTCTTCGGAGGTTGGCCGTGGCTGTTCCGCGATTGAGGGTAGAGATCGCGTTGATGTGTACGAAGGTTTGACCATGAGCGAGGAGCAACAGGGGTAGCAAAGTCAGAGGCACGCTGCCGAAATACGCGAAGGCGTTCTCTGGGTAGCCGATCAAGATTTCGACGCGATCGTTGTTGGCGAGATCCGCATAGCCGTAGCGCGAGTGGCCGAGTGATGCGGTGAAGGCCGTCAAGGGCGTTGGGCACCGCCTGAGGGTCACAAAATGAATCTGGGAATGCTTGCCGGGCTCAGTCTCGAGCCGTATCAATGGCTCCGGTGCCGTTGGCGGCCGCAATGAGGCGACGAGCTTCGTGAGTTGCGAGTATCTGCCACCGTAGCCTCGTTCGCGGATCTCCCGTAGGAGGACGGTCGCGGCCAGAGCACGACGCCGCGGGTGAAGTCGTTGCCGGTTGCATCCGCAAGCGCCCGCAGCACTCTGAAGCCGCGTGCGGTGACGGTGGCGATCGCCTTAATCTCGATGCCGGCGACGCGACCGCGTGCATCTTGAACGACGAAGTCAACTTCGTTGTCATGCTGCGTTCCGGGAACCTGGGCTACATAGCGAATTTCACCATGCCATGATGAGATTCTCCTCTTCTTGCCCGGCGCTGCGCTGTTGAGTGCGTTCTAGCGTCTCTAGCCGATCATGGCTTTGACCTGAGCCCCCGTTTTAGGCCACCGATTCTTGTGGGGGTGGCATAGTTGTGGCCGTCGCCGCGAACTCCTCCGGCGTCAGGTTGGAGAGCGAGCTATGCGGCCGGACACGGTTGTAGTCCTCGAGCCAGTCGTCGGCGTGTTCGCGAGCTTCGGGCAGCGTGCGGAAGAGGTGAAGGTTGAAGAATTCATCGCGGTGAAGTGACCCCCTCGGGGACTGGACACCTCTGAAGCGAAGTGAAGGTGTCCGATGAAGAAACCCACTCCACCGGCCAGTCCGGCGAGCGAGCCCGAAGCGTTCGGGCGCTGGACCGCG